>CAZSQK010000047.1:9125-10789 GCA_964608645.1 uncultured Solibacteraceae bacterium
CGCCGAGACGCTGGGACGCATGAGGCCGAGGAAGCGGACTTGCGGAGAGCTTGCTTGACGCGGGTGTTGCGTGGGAAGCGGGCATTCGAAATTCACCGCCCAGACGCTGGCGCGGAGGCGGAGTTGGCGAGGGGTTGCGCTCGGGGGCGGAGGATTCGCTTAAGGGCATGGCGGCCTCCACGCGTCGAGGAATCGCGCGCCGACTTTCAGGGCGGCTGCTACATCTTCTTCGCGGACGCTTTCTTCGGGATGGTGACTGATGCCGCCGGGGCTGCGGAGGAATAGCATCGATGCGGGACGGTGGCGCGCGAGGATCATGGCGTCGTGTCCTGCTCCGCTGGGCATGCGGTGCACGGGAAAGCCGGCCGCTTCGACTGCTCGCGCTACGGGGTCGTAGTAAAGCGCTACGGCTGGCTGGTCCATGCGCTGTTCCCACGCGATCGCGATGCCGCTGCGGGTGTATTCGAGAATCCGTCGGACAGCTTCGGCGCGGGTCTCGTCGATCGCATGGCGGACATCGAGCGTGGCGTGGGCTTCTCCGGCGATCACGTTGACGGCTCCGGGTGCGGCTTCGATCCGGCCTACCGTCGCGACGAGCCCTTCCATTTCCCGCGCTACGCGTTCGACGTGGCCGATCCATCCGGCGGCGGCGGCGAGGGCGTCCTGGCGGAGGTCCATCGGTGTCGTCCCGGCGTGCGCGGCGCGGCCGGTGAAATGGACGTCGAATCTCGATTGGCCGACGATCGCGTCGACGACTCCGAGAGGCAGGCCAAGGGTATCGAGCACGGGGCCCTGCTCGATGTGGAACTCAAGATAGGCGGCGACCGAGTCGTCCAACTGGATGCTGCGGCTGCCGAGGAAGGAAATTTCCTCCTCGATGAAGGCGACCACCTCGACACCTTCGCGGGCCAGGGCGATTCCCAGGATGACGCCGAGGACTCCGTCGAAGGGACCGGCGTGGGGGACCGTGTCGATGTGCGATCCGATCATCAGGCGCGGGGCCGGTCCGCGCGCGCCGCGAATGTTGCCGGCGTTGTCGGTACGGACGGAGAGACCCGCTTCCTCCATCCATTCGCGGACCAGGCGCTGGGCTTCGGGCATGGCGGGCGAACCGTACGGGCGGGTAATGAAGCCGGGCTCACCGGTGCACTCCGCCAGGCGCCGGCAGCGGCGGATGACCTCGCGGGCGTCCATCTACGATCCCCGGTAAGTGGTATAGCCGTAGGGCGAGACCAGGAGGGGCACGTGGTATTTGGCGGCCGGGTCTTCGATGCCGAAGCGCACGACTACCTCGCCGAGGAAGGGTGTGCCCTGGGCGCCGAAGTATTCGCCGACGGCAAATACCAGGTCGTATACGCCGGGTGGAAGGTCGATGGGATCGGCGACGCGGCCGTCCGGGTTCGTGGCGGCCTCATGGAGGAGGCGGCGCTGTTCGTCATAGAGGCGTACGCGCATGCCTCGCGCGGGGCGGCCGTGGGCGGTGTCGAGGACGTGGGTGGAGAGCTTCGCCATGGTCACCTTCGCAGGGTCAGTCGGAGGACGCCGTATGGGGGGCGCGGGGCGGCTAAGGTGTCTTCGGAATTGGCGGCCTGATGGGAGATACGCGGCTGTTCGTGCGTGGTGTCGAGAACGTGGGTCCGCAGGGTCAGTCCGGGCACGCCGCC
>CAZSQK010000047.1:10889-58808 GCA_964608645.1 uncultured Solibacteraceae bacterium
GGCGCGGGGGTGCTGCGGGCCGATGGGAGATATGCCGCTGTTCGTGTGGGGTGTCGACGTGGGTTGAGAGGGTCCGGTCGCGCCGCTGTCCGGCTTCCCGGCGGCCGTGGGTGGAGAGCTTCGCCATGGTCACCTTCGCAGGGTCAGTCCGAGGACGCCATAGGGGGGGCGCGGATCGGTGAAGATGCCTTCGGCTACGCGGTCCCAGGTGCGGTTGTTGGCCTCCAGGCGGACTTCCGTGACTGCGGGGATCTCGGCGAGCATTTTCGTGCCGATCTCGTAAATCACCTGTTGGATGCTGCCCGAGACAAAGGAGCGGAAGACCTCATGCACCATGCCGCGCACCTGCGCGGCGGGGACGCCGTCGCCGTCCCAATCGAGGTCGAGCCACATGTGGAGGGGACGGTCAGTGGTTTCGGGGAGCGTGGTGTAGGCGTCGCGGACGAAGCCGGCGAAGGCGCTGCCGCCGAGGCGAAGGAGTTTGAAACCATAGACGCCGGCGCGCGCCTCCACTATGCCCGCCGGGGTCATTTCGATCCGCGCTATCGCCCGCTCGGTGGCGCGGGGGACGAACTCCGGGCCGCCTTCATAGGGGATTTCTACCGCTTCGATCCGGATGCCCTGCGTCTGTGGATAAGTTGCGAGGAACTTTTCGGCGAGGAAGCGGCAATATGCGGGCAACTCCGAACCTGCATAATTCGCGGTCTCCCACTGGATGAAGTTCTTCATGGAGTCGGTGGCAACCAGCCCGGAATTGTCGCCGGCGGTGTATGTGGGCCAAAAGGCGTCGCCATAAAGGAGCATGGTGACGCTGGCGGAGAAGAGGTCGGCGGGCTGGCGCAGGCGGTAGACAATGACGTCGGCCTTGCCGTAGTAGTTGCGCTTGGGGCCGCTGGCAAATTCGTGCACCTCTGTATTGTAGGCGCCGGGGAGGCCGGCCGCGACTCCGAAATTCGCGACGGAAGTAAATCCGATCCGCCCGCCGCCTCGTACACCAGACAACAGAGAGACGGCGTGGCCTCGAGGACATCGCTGTGAGCGAAAACACCGAATGGAGAAATGCACAATGAGACGATTTTGGAGAGTATTGGCCGCGGTCACCGTAATTGCCGCGGCGGGGAGAGTGGCTCACGGCTCCAGCCATCGTGAGGCTCTGGCGATTCTCAACGAGCCTTGCGCCGACAACACCGACACTTATGCGTGGGTGCAGAACACCTCGCACAACAAGCTGTACCTGATCATGAACTTCAATCCGCTCCACGAGCCGGGCCAGGGCAACCAGGGGCTGCGCGCGTGCAACGGCTATCGCTATGAGTTCCACATCGCGAAGGGAACGAGCCTCAAGGACGTGGTGACGTACCGTATTGAATTCAAGAATGTTCTGAATCCGGAAGCGGCGCCCAGCCCCACCGATCCGCTGGGCGGCGGCAACGAACTGCTGTGGCAACTCACGGGCGGCACGGAGACGATGACGGTCCGGCGCATCCTCCCCAACACAACCGATGACGAGGAAGTCGGCGACCTGTCCACGATTCTGGGCCGGGACCTTCCCGTGCTGCCGAACAACCACGGGCCGCAAACCGACCGGCTCATCTACAAGCTCGGCCCCTTCCAGGGTTACGACTCCGGGAATGCGACCAGCCGTGAATTGGGTCTCTACGACCAGGCGTTTGTCGACTCCTATATTCAGACGCTTTCGAATGGGGCGCGCATCATCGCGGGCCAGTTCGACGATCCGTATCAATTGGACGAGAAGGGCATTTTCGACCTCGTCAACCTGAACACGGACGACCTCGGCGGCATCCCGGGGGCGCGCCGCGCGCCGGGCAAAGACGTGTTTACGGGCTTCAACGTGTTTTCGATCGCGCTGGAATTGCCGATCAGCGAAGTCTTCCCGAACGGCATCCCGCATAACAACACTCTCGACTCCAATTCCACCGACAGTCTGCTGCGCATCTGGGCGAGCATCAGCCGCCAGGAAACGCAGACGGTGGATGCCAACAATATCATCACGGGTCTACGAGGCGGGGGGAATTACGTGCAGGTCGGCAGAAACGCGCTGCCGCTGTTCAATGCGGGGCTGGTGGGAACGCAGCGCCAGACGCAGTATCTGCACAGCAGTCCGATGAAAGACGTAACGAACTTCGGCGCCGACATTTTGTACCCGGTGCTGGTTCGCGACGCCGATGCGCTGGGCATCTATAAGGCTCTGGGCGTTCCGGCGAGCGCCGTGGCGACGCTCAAAGGACCGCGCGTCGACATCATTAAGGCGATCAACCTGGGCCGGCCGATTCCGATCGCGGACGGATCCACGGGCGACGTGATCACGCTCGATGCGGCGATCGATTCGAGCTTCCCGAACGGCCGCCGGCTGGGTGGCGGCTCCACACCGAATCGTCACCAGGTGAACGTCAACAGCGTGTTGATCAGCCTGATCGTGGCGGGCGACCCGGCCGCCGGGCTTGCCAAGGGCGTCGAAGTCAACGATAAGGACTTTGTGCCGCGGTTCCCGTTCCTCGCGCCGGCCCATCAGGGTCTGCTCCAGGGGCACGGTGGCACGAACACTCCGACCGTGCCGACCATCCCGATCCCGTAACTGTGAATCCTGTCGCGGCTCTGTAGCTCACTGAATCTACAGAGCCGCGTTAGCAAGCGGTCTTTTGAGGCGATCCAATGACGACAATCCATCGACGACTCGGCGCGCTGGCTCTGCTTTGCAGCGGCGCCATGCCGGCTCACGATTTCTGGCTCGAACCGAGCACGTTTTCTCCGCAAGCGGGACAGATTGTGGGGGTGCGGCTGCGGGTGGGACAGGACTTGCTCGGCGACCCCGTGCCGCGCGATCCGGCGCTGGTGAATCAATTTGTGTTCGAGGATGCGGCGGGGCGCAGGCCGCTAGTGGGGCGGACCGGCGCGGATCCGGCGGGTTTGCTGCGGGTGGCGGAGCCGGGTCTGCTGGTGATCGGATACCTGAGCAACGCGAGCGCGGTCGAGCTGCCCGCGGAAAAGTTCAACCAGTATTTGAAAGAGGAAGGGCTGGATGCGGTTGCCGACATGCGCGCGCGGCGGAAGGAAACGGGGGCTGCGGCCCACGAGCTCTTTTTGCGTTGCGCGAAGAGCCTAGTGCTTTCCGGGCGTCCGAGCCGCGCGCAGTCCGACCGGGCACTCGGTTTCGCGCTGGAACTGGTGGCGGAACGGAACCCGTATGCGGTCGGCGCCGGCGAGGAGCTTCCGGTTCGGCTGACGTATGAGAATCGACCTTTGGCGGGCGCGCTGGTGACGGCGATGAATCGGCTGAATCCTGGAGAGAAGCAGACGGCTCGGACGGACGGCAACGGCCGAGTGCGATTTCAGGTGCGGCAGGGCGGGATGTGGATGATTAAGGCGGTGCATATGATTCCGGCGCCGGCGGGGTCGAAGGCGGAGTGGCAGAGCTATTGGGCGTCGTTGACGTTCGGGGAGTAGGGCAATGCGTGCGGGTCGAGTGGGCACGGCGAAGGCGGGGGAATGCCAGCAAGGATGCCGGCAGGGCAAGCTGAAAGCTTGCTCCATGGTGTTGTTCGCATTGGTTGGGGCTACGGGGCTTTGGGGGCATGAGATCGGGACTACCCGGGTTGCGGTGGAGCTTTCGCGGGGGCGGCAGTATCAGATCGAGATTGTTACGGACGCGGCGGCGCTGGATGAAAAACTCGCGCAGGTGGGGGGCGGGTCACGAGATGAGCGGTTCCGGCGGCGGGTGAAGATTTATTTCGACGAGGCGGAATCGACGCCTGAGGTCGCGTATGCGGCGTCGGGAAACGTGGCGACCATTCGATTGACGGGGTCCATTCCCGCGAACGCGCGGCAATTTGGGTGGAGCTATGGATGGACGTTCGCTTCGTATGCGTTGACTGTCGACAAGGCAACGACGGAATGGCTGGAGGGCGGCCAACGCAGCAGGGCGTTCCCGGTCGGGCAGGTCGAGGCGCCTTCCACACGATTGGCGACGCTGCGGCGTTATCTGATCCTCGGTTTTACGCACATCGTTCCCCATGGATTCGATCACATGCTGTTCGTCCTGGGAATCTATCTGCTGAGCGGCCGCGCGCGCTCGGTGCTGTGGCAGGTCAGCGCGTTCACCGTGGCGCATTCGATCACTTTGGGGCTGAGCCTTTACGGCGTGGTTTCGGTGTCGTCGAGAGTCGTGGAACCGGCAATCGCAGTCTCGATTGCGTACGTCGCGATCGAGAACATTTTTTTGTCCAAGCTGAAGGCGTGGCGAGTGGCCCTGGTGTTCGGGTTCGGGCTGCTGCACGGCATGGGCTTCGCGGGAGCGCTGAAGGATGTGGGACTGCCGAGATCGGAGTTTCTGACGGCGTTATTGTCGTTCAATGCGGGCGTCGAGGCGGGACAATTGACGGTGATTGGCGGGGCATTCCTGCTGGTGGGATGGCATTGTGCGAATCGAGACTGGTATCGCAGCCGGGTGGTGGTCCCGGCATCCGCGCTGATCGCGTGCATCGCCCTGTATTGGACGGTGGCACGGCTGTGATCAGTAATTCTTGTTGGGCACGAGAATCACTACGAGCGCCCAGAGCACGACGAGTAACGCGAGACTGGACACAATGTTCAGCATCATGCGGCTACCCTCACTTCCGAGCCTACACATAGCAATTTAAGGGCTTCTGTTCGTCTGCGCGCAATTCCCTTCGGCCTCTCCGGGCGTTCTACAATACCAGCCATGTCCGTCGGCAAACTGCTCCGCCTCCTGGCCGTGCTGACTCCGTTGTCAGCCGGCCTCGCCCAGACCGCGACCGTCGATGGGATTGTGACCGACACCAGCGACGCCGTCATCGTGGGGGCGCGCCTGGAAATCTCAAATCTGGACACGGGGCTGCGCCGCGAGGCGCTGACCAATGACTCGGGCGCCTTCTCTTTCAACCTGCTGCCGGTTGGCCGATACAAGCTATCGGCAGGGCATCCGGGCTTCGGCGCATCGGAACGGCCGGAAATCAAGCTGGACGTGGACCAGGTGGCGCGCATCGACTTCAAGCTGAAGCCCGGCGCGGTTACGGAATCGGTGCAGGTCACCGCGGCGGCCGCGCTGCTCGACTCCGAAACTTCGACGGTCGGGCAGGTGATCTCCAATAAGAACATCGTGGAACTCCCACTCAATGGCCGCAACTACCTGAACCTGGCGAGCCTGACGGCGGGCACCGCGCCTTCGGTCGGCGGGCGGACTTCGCCCGAAGGCGGGTTCGTCGCCGGCGGCCAGCACGGTTACCAGGTCAACATCATGGTAGACGGTCTGGATAATAATTCGGTTGCTTCGGGCGGACCGCTGGGTTTCGAGGCGCAGGGTGTAAAACCTTCCATCGACGCGGTGGGGGAGTTCAAAGTCGTTACCAACAACCTGTCGGCGGAGTATGGCGGAAGAATGGGCGGCACGGTGCTGGTCAACCTGAAATCGGGCACCAACCAGTTGCACGGAACGGCTTTCGAGTTCCTGCGGAACGACAAACTCGACGGCACGAACTTCTTTGCCAACCGCAACGGGGCGAGCAAACCCGAGTACCGGCAGAACCAGTTCGGCGGCACGCTGGGGGGACCGATCCGCAAGAATCGCACGTTCCTGTTCGGGAGCTTCGAGGGCAGCCGCATCCGGACCGGCACCAGTTCGACATCGACGGTGCCGACGCTGGACGAGAATAACGGCGACTTCTCCAAGATCCGCCCGATCTTCGATCCGCTGACGACGGCAGGGACCGGCAGCGCGATGACACGCCAGCCATTTCCCGGCGGCATCATTCCGAAGAACCGGTGGGACCCTCTATTTCCGGCTCTGTTGGCGCTGTATCCCGCGCCGACGAACAGCAAGATCGTCAGCAACTATTTCTTCTCATCGACCGACCGGAACAGCACGAACACTTACGATTTCAAGGGCGACCACAACATCACCGACCGGGCGCGGCTTTCCATCCGGTACAGCCGCCGCGACAAGGATCAGTTTCAGAACGGGCCGCTGCCGCTGCCGGCCGATGGCGGGCTGGCCACCACCACATGGATCACCAGCCACAGCGTGGTCTCCAGCTACACGCAGAATCTGGGGCCGAAGACCAATAACGAGCTGCGATTCGGTTTCTCGCGCATCAGCTCGGCGTTCGATATTCCGTACGATAAGCCGCTGTTCGACCAGTTCGGCATCAAAGGAATCCCCAAGACCAACCTTGCGCTTTCCAACGATCACGGCTTGAGCCGGTTCACGCCGGCGGGATATGCGGAGCTGGGCTCGCGCAGTTTCTGGCCGAACACCAATAACCTCGACCTGCTGCAATTCAACGATGTGCTCTTCCGCTCGGCGGGGCCGCACAGCCTGAAGGCGGGCGTCGAGTTCAAGCACGAGAACATCTACCGCAATGCCGCGCGATTCGCGCGGGGGCAGTTCGCGTTCAACCGGGAATTCACGGCCGACCCGCAGAATCGGGGCAACACGGGCGACGGGCTGGCCGAGTTCATGCTCGGATGGGCGGCCGGCGGCACACTGGGCAACGAAAACGGGGAGAACGCCATGGCGCGGACGCTGGGAGCGTTTCTGCAGGACGACTGGAAGGTCTCGCCGCGCCTGACGCTGAATCTCGGGCTGCGCTACGACCTGTTCTTCGTCCCGACCTTTCCGGACGGCGGTGTGTCGAACTTCGCGCTCGACTACAGCGGCGCGTTTACCAACGCGCAATTGAAGCAGACGCGTCCCAACGGCCCGGGCGATTGCGGCTGCGAACAGAACACGCGTAATTTCGGGCCGCGGGCCGGGCTGGCGTATCGCCTCGGCGCGAAGACGGTGCTGCGCGCGGGGGCGGGGATCATTTACGCGCAGGGCGACTATCTGACGGACCAGGTTTCGCGGATGAAGAACCAATCGCCCGATTTCGTCGAGATCGGCTTCGCCACGCTCGATCGGATCAACCCGCGGCTGGTGCTGAAGGACGGGTTTTCGCCGGTGCAACTGCCGGCCACGTCGGTGCCGGGACCGGCGAGCGTCGGGATCAACGCACAGCTATCGAAGATGGCGGATCAGTATTCCGAGCAATGGTTCTTCGATGTGCAGCACGAGCTTCCGTTCGACGTTCTGGCGACGGTGGGCTATCAGGGCAACGGCACGCACCACATGCTGATCGCGATGGACTACGACCTGCCATTCGGGCCGGCCGCCTCCACGGTGGCGTCGCGCCGCATCTTCCCTTACTACACGGGGGTGACGCAACTCGTGCCGATGGGCAATCTGAGCTACAACGCGCTGATCTGGAAGATGGAGAAACGGTTCGCGCGCGGGTTCACGTTCCTTTCGGCGTTGACGTGGGCGCACGCCATCGACAACCTGCTCGAGCCGTTGAATAATACCAGCGATCAAGGACCGGTGGTTCCATACAACCGGCAGTTGAACCGGGCCAACTCGAACTCGGATATCCGGCGCAGCTACGCCTTCAGCTCGACGTACGAGCTGCCGTTCGGGCGTGGGAAGGCGATGCTGAATCGTGGCGGCGCGCTCCATGCGATTTTCGGCGGGTGGCAGATCTCGGGGATTCTGAGCCTGCGGTCGGGGATTCCGTTCACGGTGACGACAAGCGGCGGCATCACCAATGCGGGCGGGGCCGACCGGCCGAACCGGCTGGCGGACGGAACGTTGCCGGCGGACCAGCGCAGCATCGACCACTGGTTCGATGTCGGCGCGTTCCGGGCGCAGCCGCAGTTCACGTATGGAAACTCGGGGCGCAATATTCTGTTTGGGCCGGGGCTGCGCAACATCGATCTGTCGATCGGCAAGAGCTTCCCGCTTGGCGAGACGCGGAGGTTGCAGTTCCGGGCGGAGTCCTTCAACTTCACCAACACGCCGGCGTTTGGACAGCCGGCGCCAAACATCAACTCGCTGGGCCCGGCGGCAATCAACAGCGCCGGCGACCCACGGCGGCTCCAATTCGGACTAAAATTCGTCATGTAGCGCCCGGGACCCCTGAGGGGAGGTTACGGCAATGAAACGCTGTCTGCTGTCGATGGCTTTGTGCTGCGCGGCTGCGTTTGGGCAGAACGTCTCCGCGTCGTTGTCGGGCGCGGTGCGGGATGCGAGCGGCGCGTCCTGCGCCGGCGCCGAAGTGAGACTCGCCAACACCAACACCGGGTTCGTCCGGACGACCAAGACGAACGCGGAGGGTTTCTTCTCGACTCCCGATCTGACGCCGGGGACTTACAACCTGACGGTCAGCGCGCCCGGGTTCAAGGAATACCGGCAGGTGGGGATCGAATTGAATTCCGGCGACGAGCGATCCGCGGGAGAGATTCGAATGGATGTGGGGGCGGCCAATGAGAGCGTTACGGTGAGCGCCGAGGGCACTGCCGTGATGATGGCGTCGAGCGAGCGGGCGGGGGTGGTGACGGCGTCCGAGATGAAGGACATGGCGCTGCGGGGGCGCGACTTCATGGACGTGATCGGCCTGCTGCCGGGCGTCGTGGACACGTCGGACAGCCGCGAGGCGCCGAATCCCAACAGCGTGCAGAACCTCTTCATTTCGGGCGGGAGGCAGAACTCGAAGAACATCACGATCGACGGCGTGACCAACATGGACACGGGCAACAACAACGCCACGCACACGCAGCCTTCGATGGACTCGGTGGCCGAGGTGAAGGTATTGATGTCGAATTACGGCGCGGAGTACGGGCGGAACAGCGGGGGGGCGATCACCATCATCACGCGCGGCGGCGAGCAGCGGTTTCACGGCGGAGCGGGTTGGTATCACCGCCACGAGAATTTCAACGCCAACGACTTTTTCAACAACAAGCAGGGGCTGCCGCTGGCGCGCTACCGGTACAACATCGTGGGTTACAACATCGGGGGGCCGATTCTGCTGCCGAAGTTCAACAAGAATCGCGACAAGCTCTTCTTCTTTTTCTCGCAGGAACTGCAGCGGCAACTGCAGAGCTTCGCGACCACCACGGTGCGCGTGCCGACGGCGCTGGAGCGCGGCGGCGATTTTTCGAAGAGCCTCGACGTGAACGGCAAGCTCATCGCGGTGAAAGACCCGTTGAACGGGGGCGCGCAATTTCCGGGGAATGTGGTCCCGGCGTCGCGGATTACGCCGGTCGGGAAGGCGGTTCTGAATCTGTTTCCGGCGCCGAATTACGTGGACCCGGATCCGTCGCGAATCTACCAGTGGAATTACGCGGCGCAGGCGAGCGGGCCTTATCCGCGGCACACGGAGATTGTGCGGACGGACTATTCGCCGCGGCAGAATTTCACGACGTACGTGCGGCTCGCCACGAATGCGGACGCGGAGACGCAGCCTTACAACAAGGGGGCCACTTCGTGGGTGAATCCGACGAATTTCCCGCTCGATCCGGTGATTTTCAAGCGCAGCGGACGCGGGGGGACGGCGCACACGACGGCGACGCTATCGCCGTCGCTGGTGAACGAGTTCGTATTCGGGGTGAGCCAGAACCGGCTGCTCTTCTACCCCGAAGATCCCGCGCGGCTGAGCCGGCAGGCGACGGGGATCGACGTCCCGCAGTGGAATCCCAAGGTGAATCCGACGGGGTGGATTCCGGGAATGACGTTTTCGGGAGTGAGCAATTACGCCAATCCCTCCGCGTACCAGGGGATGCCGTACTACAACACGAACGCGATTTTCAGTTTCGTGGAGAACCTGGCGAAGAACGCAGGGACGCACACGTTGAAGGCCGGCGTGTACATCGAACGCACGCGCAAGGATCAGAGCAATAACGACCCGATCCGCGGCGTGATTCACTTCGACAACGACAGCCTGAACCCGTACAACACGGCGTACCCGTACGCGACCGCGCTGCTCGGCTACTACGACAGCTACACGGAAGCCAATGCGTGGCTGCAAGGGCAGTATCGCTTCACGAACCTGGAATGGTACGGCAGCGACAGTTGGAAGGCGCGGCGCAACCTGTCGCTCGATATCGGAGTGCGGTTCTACCACAATATGCCGCAATACGACGCGCGCGGCCAACTGAACACGTTCGAGCCGTGGACGTACAGCGCCGCACAGGCGCCGGTGCTGCTGCGGCCGGCCATCGACTCGACGGGCGCGAAAGTGGCGATGAATCCGATCAACGGGGCGACGTTTCCGCAGGGCTACATCGGCACGTTCGCGCCGGGGATCGGCAATCCGGTGGACGGGATGGCGTCGTGCGGGAAGACGGCGCCGGCGGGGTGCTACTCGTCGCCATCGGTGGCGGCGGCGCCGCGATTCGGTTTCGCGTGGGACCCGTTCTCGCGCGCGCGGACGCGCATCCACGGCGGCTTCGGCGTGTATTACGACCGCATCCAGGGGAATCCGGCGATGAACCTATTGAGCAATCCGCCGACAGTGTTCAGTCCGACGGTGTACTACGGGACGATCGCAGGTCTCGCCGACACGGCGGGGAAGGGAGTGCTGGCGCCGACGGCGGTGGCGCCGCTCACGGGCAGAGGCAAGCTGCCGACCACTTACAATTTCAGTCTCGGCGCGCAGCAGGAGGTGTTTCGCGGGTTGATGGTGGATGTGTCGTATGTCGGCGCGCTGGGGCGGCACCTCTTGTGGGAGCGGAACATCAATCCGATCCCGCTGGGCGCGCAATTTCTGAATCTGCATCCGGAGAACCGCGATCCGACGACCACCAGCAGCGCGCTTTCGGCGAATTTCCTGCGGCCGTATCAGGGATACGGCAACATCAACCTGTACGAGTTCGCTTCGACGAGCAACTATCACTCGGCGCAGGTGGCGGTGTCGCATCGCATGGGGCGCGCGCTGCAACTAAGGGCGTCGTACACGTTCAGCAAGGTTCTGGGGTCGGCGAACTCGGACACGGACACCGTCAATCCATTCACCGAGCCGCGGCATTACGACTACGGGCCGCTGAGCTTCGACCGGACGCACGTTCTGTCGATCACGTACTCGTGGATGCTGCCGCAGCCGGGCGGGGCGTTGCGGTGGCGTCCGGCAGCGCTGCTGTTGAAGGGTTGGCAGATGTCGGGAATCTCGCGATTCCAATCGGGCGCGCCGTTCACGCCCGACTGGACGCTGTTTAGCGGCGGCAAGGTCAATGAGACGGGGACGGGGTCGCAGAACGCGCTGATCGACGTGCTCGACCCGCATGCCGATCCGTTGAACGGCCGTTTCCGGCCTCCGGACAAGTACGACGGGAAGGTTCCGGCGGGATTGGCGTTCGGGACTGCGGGGCAGGGCATCCTGCGGCTGCCGGGTCTCAACAACTGGGACATCTCGCTCTACCGCAACGTGCGTCTCCACGAGCGCAAGAATCTGCAACTTCGGTGGGAGACCTACAACACGTTCAACCACACGCAATTTTCGAATGTCAGCCAGCAGGCGAAATTCGCCAGCCAGACGGACTGGACGCAGGTGGATCCGCTGTTTCTGCAGGCGACGGCGTCGCGGCCGTCGCGGCGGATGCAGATTTCGCTGCGGGTGGATTTCTGACGCGGCTGTTGCTGTAATGTAGCCTTATGCCGATCACCCGCAGGAGTTTCGTGCAACTCGGCGCCGCGGCTGGCCTGGCGCCCCGCGCCCGCGCGGCGCGCAACGACCGCCCGCACATTCTGTTTCTGATGACCGACCAGCAGCGTTTCGACTGCGCCGGCGCGTATGGGAATCGCGTCATCCGCACGCCGAACATGGATCGCATCGGGCGCGAGGGCGTCGTCTTCCGCAGCGCGTATTCTTCGACTCCGACGTGCACGCCGGCGCGGAGCGCGCTGCTGACGGGGCTTTCGCCCTGGCATCACGGGATGCTCGGGATGACGAACATGGCGGCGCGGTATCCGCTCGAAAAGCCGCGGGCGCTGCGGGACGCGGGGTATTACACGGCGACCGTCGGCAAGCAGCACTTCCATCCCATGCGGAACGGCCACGGGTATCAGCGAATGATCCTCGATGAGCACTGCGCCTGCGGCAACGTGCACGACCCTGAGGCCGCCGCGCGCCGCGCGGACGACGACCGGTCAGACTACGAAGCGTGGTTCTACTCGCAGGCGCCGACCCTCGATCCGCATGCGACGGGGCTCGGGTGGAACGACTATCCGGCGAAATCGTTCGCCCTCCCGGAGCGCCTGCACGCCACCAAATGGACGGGCGATACGGCGGTGAACTTCCTCAACGACTACGGCGGCGCGCAGCCGTTCTTCCTGAAGGTGTCGTTCATCCGCCCGCACAGCCCCTACGATCCGCCGGAGCGCTTCATGCGGATGTACGCCGACGCCGAGCTTCCGTCGGCGCGCGCGGGCAAGTGGGCGGCGCGTTACGAGCAGCGGAACAGCGCCCGCGACGACATCTGGCGGGGCAAACTCGGGGGCGCCGAGATCCGGCGGTCGCGGCAGGGCTACTACGGGTCGATTAGTTTCGTCGATGAGCAGATCGGGCGCATTCTGGAATCGCTGGAGAAACGCGGCTGGCTGGACGAAACGCTCATCGTCTTCACGTCGGACCACGGGGATATGAGCGGCGACCAGAACTTGTGGCGCAAATCGTACGCGTACGAGCCCTCGGCGCACATCCCGATGATGATGCGCTGGCCGTCGGGCCTTTTGTCGGCGGCGCGCGGGCAGACGGTGGCGCAGCCGGTGGAATTGCGCGACGTGCTGCCGACGTTCATGGAAGCGGCGTCGGCGCCGGTGAATCGCGAGATCGACGGGCGCAGCCTGCTGAGTCTGGTGCGCAACGGGGGGGCGGGCTGGCGGGAGTATATCGACCTCGAGCACAATATCTGCTACAGCCCGGAGAATCACTGGAATGCCCTCACGGACGGGCGCACGAAGTACATCTTTCATGCGCGGGACGGCGAGGAGCAGTTGTTCGACCTGCAGCGGGATCCCTGCGAATTGGAGGATCTCGCCGGGGATCCGCATCGCGAGGCCGATTTGCGGTCGTGGCGGCAGCGGCTGATCCAACACTTCGGCGAGCGGGGCGAGCCGTTCCTGAAGAACGGGAAGCTCGGACTCCGCCCGCAGGGAATGATGACGTCGCCGCTCTTTCCGAAGGCCTGACCGGGCGGCTATTTGCCGATCATCAGAATCGTGAAGGAGCCGGGCACGACCGTGAACTGCGGCCCGCGTCCTCCGGCGGGCGGTGGCGGGGCCGCCGCCCCACGCTCCTGAGACATCGTAAACAGGTGGCCTGTCTTGCTGTCGAACGTCACGGTCCGTGCGCCATTCATGGTTTGCAGGTTCTGCTCCACCTCGAACGATGTGGGGCTCTTCTCCTTCACGATGGTCATGGTGCCATTGCCGTGGGTGCTGAAGGCTTCCATCGTCGCCGGGTTGAACGCCGCGCCGTCGGAGCCGCCGGCGAGCGGAAGATTGGCGAGAATCTTGCCGTCCTTAGCGCTCAAGATCACCATCGTGGGTTGCGCGGGTTGAACCGGGGGATTGCCCGATCGGCCGCACGCCGCGAAGAGGATCTGATTCTTCACGTCCAGCGCCAGGCCGTTGCACCCGCCTTTGTCGACGAAGGAGTAGTGCGCGGTCGCCTTCATGGTCTTGACGTCCACCGCGGTGACGCTGCCTACGGCGTCCTGCATGACCACGTAGAGCATGCCCTTGCCGTCGCCCACTCCCTGTTCCGGCACGCCGCCGAGATCGATCGTTCCGAGCACCGTGCCGTCTTTGGAATCGATCACCGTTGCGTCCTTTGTGGGGTGGCTGAACACGTAGACCCGTTGGTTGAAGTCATCGAAATAGATGCCGTCAGGCCGGGCGGCGCCGACATCGATGCTCTTGATCAACGTCAGGGTTTTGGTGTCGAACATCGAGACCTTGGGATGGTCGCTGGTGAAGCCGTGGCCCGACTTGGGATCGACCGCCGTGCCGTTCCCTCCCACTCCGGCAATCTCACCAACGGGCTTGAGAGTATCGAGATCGAAGATCGTCAGCCGTGCGCCGACCGCCGGCACTTCCGGCGCCGTGTCGGTGGCGGGGATCGCTCGCGTTGCGCCGCGTGGAATATAAAGCCGCCGTCCCGCGGTGTCGGCGTAGATATAGTCCCAGCCGCCTTCTCCGCCGACCTTGGCGGTCTTGAGCACTTTGTAAGGGCCGTCCTGTTGAGCCAGACCGATCGGCGCGCAGATCACGACTGCAGCCACAAGAAACGAGCACAATTGGCGCATGGAACCTCCGGGGACTTAGTATACGTCTTTTCCGATGGACGGCGGGTTGAGTGGCGATGTCCTTACTGCTCCCACAGCACCGTGACGGGGTCGACGAGCGTCGCGCGGCGGGCGGGCAGCACGCATGCCGCCAGTCCAACCAGCAGCAGCGTTGCGGTGACGGCCGACATCACGACCGGATCGAGCGGTTTCACGCCATATAGCTGTCCGGCCACCACCGAACGCAGCGCCACCGATCCGGCCACGCCGAGAGCCAACCCGGCGACGAGCAGCCATAAGGCCTCGCGGACTACCAACCGCACGACGCCGCCCGAGGTGCAGCCGAGCGCCGTGCGAATGCCGATCTCGCGCTGGCGCTGCGTTACCAGGTAGGCCAACACGCCGTAAATGCCGACCGCCGAGAGGAAGAGCGCCAGGCAGCCGAAGAAAATCGACAGGGTCAGCGCGGCGCGGCGGGAGGCCAGCGCGAGGTCGCCGCGCTCCTCCATCGTATGCGCGTCGAACAATGCCAGGCTTGGCGCGATGGCGGCAAAGCGGGCGCGAACGGCGCGCAGGATGGCGGCGGTGTCACCGGATGTCTTGATCGCCAGCGAGTATCCCCGGCGCACGGTCTGCGCGTAGGGCATGTAATATGCCCCTACCGGATTCCCATCGCCTTCCACGTTCGACGTGTGCACCGGTCCGATTACGCCGACGACGGTCATCCAGCGGGTGTGCTCGTCCGTCTTCAGGAGGTTGTGAATATCGTTGGGGAGATACATGCGGCGGCCGAGCGGATTACGGCCGGGCCAGAAGTGGCGGGCGAGCCGCTCGTCCACGATGATGGCGCCGGGGGACGACTCGCCATCGCGCGCGTCGAACGGCCGTCCCGCCACCATGGGGATGCGCATCGCCTCGAAGTAGCCCGGCGTCACGGTCACCTGTTCGGGCGAAATCAGCGACTCGCCGGGTTTCATGGTGTAGCCTTCCGCCAGGATGACGCTATCGCTATGGCTGCCGCCCCAGGGAATGGCGGTGGTGGCGCCGGCGGCCGTTACGCCGGGAATCGAGCGGATTGCTTCGAGCGTGCGATCCGTCAACTCGCGCACATCCAGATCTTTGGGATATAGGGTGTCCGGGACGCTGGTAGCGGCCGTCACGACGTTATGGACATCGAAGCCGGGATAGACGTGGAGCAACTGGCGAAAGCTCGCGAGGATCAAGCCCGCGCCTACCAGGAGAACGAATGCCAAAGTCACCTGCGCCACCACCAGGACCTGGCGCGCGCGGCGCGCGCGGCGGCCGCCGGTGCCCGAGCGGCTCTCTTCGCGGAGGACTTCGTTGACGGGGGCGCGCACGACCTGCACGGAAGGGATGAGCCCGATGACGATCCCGACTACCGCGGCGGTGAGGAGCATCGCGAGGGCCACCATACCGTCGACGCGGACCTCGCCCGCGCGCGGCAGGGTCTCGATGCCGCTATGCGCCAGCGCGCGGAGCAGTCCCATGCCCATCGCCGCTCCCGCTACGCCTCCAGCGAACACCACCAGAACGCTCTCTGTCACCAGTTGGCGGATCAGCCGCCGGGCGCCGGCCCCCAACGCCAGCCGGGTGGCGAGTTCCTTTCGCCGGAGCGCGGTTCGCGCCAGCACGAGATTGGCGACGTTCACGGCGCCGATCAGCAGCACGAAGGCGGCGCCGCCCCAGAGCAGGTAGAGCGATCCGCGCACCTGTTGCACCAGCATGTTCTCAAGCGGCATGACTATGGTGTGGAAACCGGCATTGACGAGGAGTTCCCGGTAGCTGGGGAACCGGTCGAGATTGGCGCGATTGAGCGCGTCCACCTGGGATTGCGCCTGCTGGATGGTCGCGCCCGGCTTGAGGCGTCCGATGCTCTGCCAGTTATTGGAGTGCCGCGTCTCGCGCTCTTCCAGGGTAAACGCCGCCGGCGTCCATACGCGGACCTCGGGGTCGATGAAGTTGAAGCCGGCCGGCATCACGCCCACCACTGTGAACGGCTGTCCGCCCATGCGAATTTCGCGGCCCAGCGACGCCTCCGGGCCCCCGAACAATTGCCGGCTCAAGCCGTCGCTGAGGATCGCTTTCTGGGCGGCGGCCGGTTCGCCTTCGGCATCGGAGAAGGCGCGGCCGTATGCCGGCGACACCTGTAGCAAGCGGAACAGAGAAGGCGTCGCCGTCATCCCGGTGACGCGCTCCGGCGTGCCCTGGATCTGGATGGTTCGACCATTGCTGCGGAAGAGGGCCTGCTCCGAGAAGACGTGAAGGTCGCGAAGACGGTCGTAGTAGTCGCCGGAAGCGCTGTTGTAGCCGAAATCGGCGCCGGCTTTCGGATACCGATTCGCCATCAGCAGGATCGAGCGCGACTCAGGCACCGGCAGCGGCCGCAACAGCACGGAGTTCACCACCGCGAACGTGGCGGTGTTCGCGGCGATGCACACCGCAATGGTCAAGACCACCGTGACGGTGAATCCCTTGTCACCGGCCAAGGAGCGGATGGCGTGACGGAAATCGCGGAGGGTGGATCCCATAAAAATGGATACGCGATTCGAGCATCCGAATGTTTCACCTATTTTGACGGGTTTACAGAGGGGAGCCTGGGGCGCGAGAATGAGCGAGGGTCTGGCGAGCGTGGATGCAAACCAAGGGTCGACTGGCGGACTAATGCCGGCCGTGAAAGCGGCGCTGATTCGCACGTTGCGGGCGGCGGGATACCAACTGCTCAATGTCCGCAAAATGCAGCGCGCCGCCGAAGCCGTAAACCGTCCGGCGCCGATTTCAAAGGCTTACGACTGCGACGGCCTATTCTCGGAGCACCGCGCGCGCTTCGAGCAGGATGCGCGATTTCAGGCGGCCTGGCAGCGGGGTCTGCAGACGAATTTCGGTGTGGATCCGGGGATCGCGTGGCGGATCCATATCGGGCTGTGGGCCGCGTCGGTGGCCGCGCGGGCGCCCGGCGACTTCGTGGAGTGCGGCGTCAATGCCGGATTTCTGAGCTCGGCGATTCTGACCTACCTTGACTGGCCGCGGCTTGGCAAGAAGTTCTACCTGGTGGACACATTCGACGGTCCGCCGCTGGAGCAGTTATCCGCCAGAGAAGTGGAGACCGGCTCCTTTGCCAAGATCCTGCAATCGGTCACGTCGGGCGCCTACGTGACCGACCTGGAGAGCATCCGGCGGAACTATCGTGAGTGGCCTGGAATCGAGATCGTGCAGGGCGTTGTGCCCGACGTGTTGCCGGCCGTGAGCGCGAACCCCATTGCCTTCCTGCACCTGGACATGAACTGCGCCTATCCCGAAATCGAGGCGCTGCGATTCTTTTGGGACCGGATGAGCCGCGGCGGGGTCGTTCTGCTGGACGATTACTCCCGCAAGGACTATGAGGCGCTGGGAGACGCGATGGATGAACTCGCGGGAAGATTGGGGACCGAGATTGTCTCCCTGCCGACGGGGCAAGGCATGATCGTCAAGTGATCTACCACCGCGAAAGCATGTCCAGGCTCTTCGGCTCGATCCAACTGCCGCCAGCCGCCTTGAAGTAATGCCGGATTTGCGCCGCGTCCGTGTTCACCGTCTCCTTGTTCCAATCGCAGCGGATGCAGTGCGGGTTCAACTCGCCGCGCTCCGATTCATAGGCCGCCGGGTTGACGAATCCGAGCCGGGCCAGCCGGTACTTTTCCGAATTGTAGACGTCCGCGGAGCCGTCTGCTTCGAACTGCGAGAAGACGAGATCGATATCGGGACGGGGCGCCGCGCAGCACGGGAAGATGCGGCCGCCGGCGTCCAGCGTGATGCTGCGATACAGCCACTGGCAGGACTCGCCCCTGCCCGCGCCGGTGTCCGAAACCGGGTCCCAATCCGCCTCGAAGGCGCGCTCGATCGTGTCCGCGTCGAGGCCGTCCGGCGCCGCGGCCCAATTGTTCAGGATGGAAGCTTCCGACTGCGGATTGAGCAGTTCGTTGACGGGCTCGACCTCGGCGGCAACGATCTCCGGGTCGTCCCAACTGACGTCATAAGGCGACAGCGTCAGGAACTGATCCACGCCGAGCTCGCGCGCTTTTTTGCGGGCGAGCGGAATCTCGTGAACGTTGTGGCGGAAGGTGATGAACCGCCAGGCGATCACCGGCGTCCGAGCGCCGAGTTTCCGCTTGGCCGCGACGAGTTTCGCGAGATTCTCGAAAACCAGCTCGAGCTTACCGTTGCGGCGGAAGATCTGGTACACCGGCTGCGTGGCGCCGTCCACCGAGACGAGCATGTAATCGAGCCCCGAGGCGGCATAGGCTTCCGCGTCGAACTGTCCGATCGACAGGTTGGTGGAGAGCATGGTCTGCGCCAGAAGTCCCTTCGCCTGGCGGATGTAACGGGGCGTCTCCACATTCAACAGCGGCTCGCCGTAATTGCAGAAATTCACATGGATCGCATAGGGACCGAACCGCTTCAAGAACGACGATATGCGGCCTTCCGGCATGAGACCCTTGTTCCAATTAAAGAGCTGAAGCTCCCTGGCGTGCGTGGAATGCACGCAGCCGGGACAGGCCAGGTTGCAGCCGTTGGATGGATCCACGATGATCCCGAACGGCCGCGACGCGAGGCGGAGGCTGCGCGCCTGGAAGTGATATTTCGCCAGCGTGAGGTTCAGGAGTTTGAGGGTCAGCGCCTTGGCCATGACGGCCGAATCGAAGCGCCGCCGGAACACATCGAACACCATTGACCTTGCCGCGCTGAGGATCCGGGATACCGCTTCGATGGAGCCGCACTGCCGGAACGCCGCTTCGGTCATCGCGAGGATACCCTCGAGACTTTCCTGGGGCTGAACCGCGGCGCCCTTACTCATGGCAGGTATTCTCCCATAAGCTAATGGCAACTGTTTTGCTTATAATCGAGTCGCTTGGGCAAATATGCGCGGGGCGCCCTGCCGGTGTTGTCGGCCGGAGCGGTCATCGTCGTCGGTCTTCAATGGGGCCGCACTTCGGTTCGTCCAGCGGGATTTTCACCTCCCGTCCTTTCCCTCGAACCGTCCCGCCTCCTGGCTGACGGTTACGACACCGCCATCTTGAAGATCGAGAGTGCGGCCCCGGGGACGCCTCGGGTGACCGCGCGCGGCGCCACGGTCGAGAGCCTGAGGCGCACGGATGGACGATGGGTGGCCCGCATTCGCGCCGGAGTCCTGCCCGGACGGGTCCGATTCGACGTGGCATTCCCCGGTTCGCGGGCTGCCGCGGCGGAGGCCGACGCCGTGCTCGACACGGCCGACAGCCTCGAGGACGGGACGCCGGATTGTCTGCGGCTCGATCGCGAGCAGGACCGGCAGGCCTTCCGCCGCTGGTTTACGTGGCTCGCCGAAGCGCAGTATTTCCAGGCGCCGGCGGCGCGTCCGGCGGAGATCCACGATTGCGCGGCTCTCATCCGCTATGCCTATCGCGAATCGCTGCGGGGCCACCCGAGCGGCTGGGCCGCCGAGGCCCGCGTGCCGGTCGTGCCGCCCTTCGATCCGGTGGCGAAATACCAGTATCCGCACACGCCGCTCGGCGCAGCGCTGTTCCGAGTGCGCCCGGGCGCGTTCCGGGCATCCGACCTGGCCGACGGCGCCTTCGCGCAATTCGCCGACGCCAAAACATTGTGGCGGTCGAATTGCCATTTTGTAAGCCGTGAGCTCTCCGCGGCGCAGCCGGGCGATCTCCTGTTCTTCCGGCGGCAGGGCGGGGAAGAGACGTTTCACAGCATGATCTACATCGGCCAGAGTCGAATTCGGAGCGATGGAAAGGGCTACGTCGTCTATCACACCGGCCCGGACGGCGACGATCCGGGCGAGATGCGCCGTCTGACGGTGAACGATTTGATGCGCTTCCCGAAATCCGAATGGCGGCCGCTGGCGAGCAATGCGAGCTTCCTGGGTGTGTATCGGTGGAACATTCTGTGTTCCGCCGGAACGCGATGAGAAAGGACCTGGAGCCATGACGAGACAGATTGGCCGGATGGCGCTGCTGCTGAGCGCCGCCGCCGCGGGGCTGAGTCAAAGCGAAAGCGAGCCGTACTTCGCGCTCTCCAGCGTGCGCACTTTCGGCGTCAACGGCAAGCCGAGTATTTCGCTGAGCGCATGGAATGTCGACGCCGTCGAGATCCGCGTGTACCGCGTCGCCGACCCCGTACAGTTCTTCCAACAGCTCGAGGATCCGCACCAATTTGGCGGCCGCGCGCCGCAGCCGCCGCGTCAGCGCACGCTTCTCGAACGCGTGCACCTGTGGAAGCGCGGGCTGCGCGCCAACGTCCGGCGGTCCTTGCGGGCGCAGTTTTCGGAATCGCCGAGCGCCCACCTGGCAGGCGCGGAGCCGCGGCCGTCCACTCCGTTGGAGAAGGGCACGCGCTATGCCGAAACCCCGGTGCTCAACTCGCAGCAGCTCGTGCTGTCGTTCCTCCAGCCGGTGCAGAGCCATTCACGGTGGGAGCAGTCGAAGGTCGATGTCGGCGTTTCGGAGAAGGGCGTTTACCTGGTGGAAGCGGTCTCCGGGGCGCTCCGGGCGTACACCATCCTGATGGTTTCCGATGCCGTCCTGATTACCAAGACCGGGCGCGGGCGCGTGTTCAACCTGCTGGTGGATCGCAACAGCGGGCAGCCGATCGCCGCCTCTCCGGTGGCGCTTCTGGCGAGGGACCGGCGGCTGGCGCACGCCGAGACGGACGCCGACGGCATCGCGGATATTCCGCTCCCGGCCGGAAGCCCCGAGGACATCCGCGTGGTGGCGCATCGCGGCGGCGATTTCGCCGTCAACACTGTGTCCGGCAATTCGTTGGGCGCAAACGCGGAGCAGTGGATGGGTTACATCTACACCGATCGCCCGATCTACCGGCCCGGTCACACGGTCCATTTCAAGGGCATCCTGCGGCTCGCCACCGCGAACGGGTACGCCGTCCCGTCGGGCAGGGCGGTCAACGTGACGGTCAACGATTCCGAGCAGAAGCCGGTCTATCAGAAGACCCTCACCGCCACCGCCAACGGCACGATTCGCGACGAGCTGACGCTGAGCGCCGCGGCGGGGCTCGGCAACTACTTCATCGAAGTGAAGTCGGGCGAATGGTCGATGAGCGGCAATTTCGAAGTGCAGGAGTACAAGAAGCCGGAATACGAGGTGCGCGTCGCGCCATCCAAATCGCGGATTCTGCAAGGGGAGAGCGTGCAGGCCGCTATCGAGGCGCGGTATTACTTCGGCGAGCCGGTGGGCAACGCCAAGGTGAAGTACGCCATCTATCGCGAGCGCTACTGGTTTCCACTCTGGTACGACCGCGACGACGACGCCAACGAGGGCCAGCAGGGCGACGACGCGGATAATGACGCCGGAGACCAGGTGAATGAGGGCGAGGGCCAGTTGGACGGAGAGGGCAAACTCACGGTCACGGTTCCGACCGTCGTGTCCGATCACAAATACGACTACCAGTATCGGATCGAGGCGCGGGTGACGGACGCGGCCGGGCGGGAAATCACCGGCAAGGGCTGGGTGATCGCCACCTACGGCAGTTTCGCGTTGAACGTGGCGCCGCAGCGGTATTTCTACCCGCCGGGGAGCAAAGCGGCGGTGACCGTGCAGGCGCGCAATTACGAGAACCGGCCTGTTACCACGCCCGTTCGCGTCGAATTGCTGAAGTGGGATTATCGGGAACGGGCCGGAACCATCAAGGCGACGGCCGATGTCCGGACCGGCGCCGAGGGGACCGCCACGGCGGCTCTCGATATTCCTCCGCAGGGTGGATCGTACCGCGTGAAGGTCATCGCCCGAACGGCCGAGGGCCGCGACGTCGAGAGCCTTGCCTATCTCTGGGTCTCCTCGAGTGGCGGGGACACCTTCGATTACAACGAATCGCGCGGCGTCCAGATCGTACCCGACCAGAAAACGTATCGGGCGGGAGACATCGCGAAGCTGCTCATCATCACCGGACGGCGCGGCACGCCGGTGCTGGTGAGCGTCGAAGGGCGCGACCTGCGGCAGTACAAGCTGCTGCGGTCCGAGGACTCGACCGTGTCCTTCGAGGTTCCGGTGACGGTCAACGACGAGCCCGGCATGAACGTCAGCGCGTCGTTTGTCCGCAAGGGCACGCTCTACGCCGAAACGAAGTACATCAAGGTCCCGCCGGTCAACCACCAGTTGAATGTCGCCGTTTCGACGGATAAGCCGCAGTACCTACCGGGACAAACCGCCACGTACCGCGTCGAGGCGACGACGGTGGACGGCAAGCCGGCGCCGCGCGCGGAGATCAGCCTGGGAGTGGTCGATGAGGCGATTTACGGGATTCGCCGCGACACCGCTCAGGATATCCTGCGCTTTTTCTTCGATCGCGAATGGAACCGCGTGCCGACCGAGTCGTCGTTGAATTATTTCTTCAGCGGCGAGGCCGGCAAACGGCGCATGCGCCTGGCCGAAATGCGCAGCCAGTCCAGCCTGGCCCAGTTGAAACCGGATCGCCTGGTGCAGCCGAAGATCCGCAAGGCGTTTCCCGACACCGCATTCTGGGCCGCCGACTTGGTCACCGACGGCGCCGGCCGCGCGCAGGCGAAAGTGGAGTTTCCCGACTCGCTGACCACCTGGCGCGCCACCGCGCGGGGCGTCACGCCGGAGACCAAACTGGGAAGCGCCGTGATCAAGACGATTGTTCGCAAGAACCTGATCCTGCGGCTGGCGGTTCCGCGCTTCTTCGTGCGGGGCGACGAGGTGGTGATTTCGGCGCTGGTTCACAATTACCTGGCCGACGCGAAGACCGCGCGGGTGTCGCTCGAGGTCACGGGTCTCGAGGTTCTGGAAGGGGCGACGCGCGATGTGCAGATTCCGAGCCGCGGAGAGGTCAAGCTCGATTGGCGCGTGCGCGCGCGGCAAGTGCGCTCCGCGACGCTGGTGGGCAAGGCGCTGACCGACGAGGAATCGGACGCGCTGCAACTGGATTTGCCGGTGAATGTGCCGGGCGTCAAGATGGCGCAAGCGCGCGCGGGGTCGGTCGGCAGCGGCGGATCGGCGGCGTTCGAACTGGCGTTTCCGGCGGACGCCGTCATCGGATCGCGGTCGCTATCGATCCGGGTGTCGCCATCGATCGCCGGCTCGTTGTTCGGCGCGTTGGATTACCTCACTTCGTTCCCGTACGGCTGTGTGGAGCAGACCATGTCAAGCTTCCTGCCGAATATCACCGTGGCACAGGCGGTCAAGGAATTAAAGCTACAGACCGACCTCAACTCTTCCGCGCTGCAGGTGAAGGTGCGCGCCGGACTCGACCGTCTCTACAACTTCCAGCACGAGGACGGCGGATGGGGCTGGTGGGAGACCGATGAGAGCCACCCGTTCATGACGGCATATGTGGTCGCGGGGCTGGTGCAGGCGCAGGCCGCCGGCACGGAGGTCAACGCCGAGAGCATTCAAAAGGGCGCGGCGTGGCTGGTGAAGGCTCTGGCCAACGACCAGAGGCTGGCGCGCGACCTGCGCGCCTATATGGCGTACGCGCTGGCGCTCGCCGGTCAGCCCGACGCGAAGACGACCGGCGCCCTCTACGACCGCCGCTCCGAGCTGTCGCCCTACGGGCTGGCGATTCTCGGGCTCGCGATGGAGTTGGGCAAAGACGCGCGCGCGCCAGAGGTGGCGGCGTCCCTGGAGCGCGCCGCGCAGCAGGATCAGGAGCAGGCATGGTGGCCTGCCACGCGCGATCAGATGCTCGATTTCTCCGAAGACGTGACGCCGGAATCGACGGCGTACGCGGTGAAATTCCTCGCCCATCACCGTCCCGACAGCCCGCTGCTGCCGAAGGCGATTTTGTGGCTGATGCACCATCGCAACGAAGGCTTCTGGTGGTCGTCCACCAAGCAGACGGCGATGGTGATCTACGGGGTCATCGATTATCTGAAGGCCACCAACGAGCTGAATCCCAATCTCAACGCCACCGTCTTCGTGAACGACCGGCCGGTGCTGACGCGCAAGCTCGATCAGGCCACGAGCGCCGGCGCGCCCGACCTCGTGCTCGACGAAGCCAAGCTGGACCCGGGCACGAACCGCATTCGGGTGGCCGCGTCGGGAACAGGGCGGCTGTACTACTCGGCCCGCGCCGAGTATTCGTCCACAGCCGACCGCTTGCAGAAGGTGGGCGCCGTTTCGCTGAACCTGTTGCGCGACTACTTCCGCCTGACGCCCACCCGCAATGGCGACCGCATCGTGTACGACACGACGCCACTCACCGGGGCGGTGGCGCCGGGCGACATTGTGGCGGTGCGGCTGACGGTGACCGGGTCGGAGTGGAAATACGTGATGATCGAAGATCCGATCCCCGCGGGCACGGAGTTCATCGAGCGCGACAATGCGTACGAGCTGAAGAGCCGGCCCCCCTGGTGGTTTTACGGCTTCACGCGCCGCGAGATGCACGACGACCGGATGGCGATTTTCCAGACCTGGCTTCCGCAGGGGCAGCACGAGTACTTCTACCTGCTGAAGGTGGTCAATCCGGGCCTGTTCCAGGTGAGCCCGGCGCGCGTCGGGCCGATGTATCAGACGGGTGTGATGGCGACCAGCGAGAGCCGGCGCCTGGAGGTCAAATGAGCTCCTCGTTGCGGGGTGTGGCCGGCATGCAATTGGTCGGCAATGCGGCGCTGCTGTGGCTCGGGTATTACTGGCTCGGGATCGGCGAATCGCGCTTCAGCGCCGTGGCATGGAGCGGGCTGGTGGCGCTCGGAATTGTCTGCCTCGCCGTGTGGCTGCATGGCAGCGCCTTTGCCTATTTCGCGGAACCGAAAGCCGGGCTGCGCGGCGCGTCCGCGATGTCGTTACGAAGGATCGCGCCATTACTGGCGGCGGCCCTCGCGGCGCTGGCGGTGTATCTGCTCTTCGATCGTTTGTCGGACTATGCGCACGCGGCGGGATTCCAAAGCGCGTCGTATCTGACGATGAAGCTGCGCAAGCCCGTCAGACCGTCGTCGTTGGCGCGCGCCGTCGACGTGGCGTTGTGGGTGGTGCGATGGATGATCCTGCCCGTGCTTCTGCTGCCGATGATCGCCGGCGCGGCGGCGCGCGGCTGGCGCGGGTTGCGGGACTTCGGCGCGGTCCGCGGCAAGCGGTTGTATTGGATTCAAACGCCGATCCTGCTGGTCTGCGCGTTGTGGATCCCGTTTCGTCTGCTGGGCTGGGTTCCGCACGCCGGGAGCTTCGGGATGGAGGTGGCGAGCTTCGTCCTGCGCGCTGCCGCCGCTTACACGCTCGCGGTGGCGGCGTGGGTATCGCTGGTATTTTTGACGGCTGCGGGCAAGCCGCGCTGAGGTCTTCGGGCCCTCTGTTTTCGCCGGCACAATCGCTCGCTCACGCGCTCAAGACAGTAGCGGAGACTGCAATCGGCCGGAGGACATGCTCTTCCAGGTACCGCACTACCGGCACGGCGACGCCGTCTCCGAACAGGTGGTACGCATCGTTGTATCGCGCCGGCAACTCGTAATCGTCCGGCACGCCCATGAGCCGCGCCGCTTCGCGCGCCGTGAGGAGCCGCGTGCGGATGCGGCGTCCGGCCACCAGCACGGTCTGGCGGCTCGACCCTCCGGCCGGCGTGCGCAGGCATCCGGCGACGCCGTCGAAGCGGACCTCCGCGCGCTGCCGGCCCTGCCGCGTGCGCCGGTACACCGTCCCGACCTCTCCGTCGGCGGCCCTCTCCACCTTGGCGCGATGCCGCTCCGTCATCAGCCCGAGAAGATGCTCCGTCTGCGCGGCGGAGTGCCACTTCCCGGCGCGCGGCTCGAGGATATCGCGCAGTTGGCAGGCGCGCGGTGCGGGTTGCGGGAGCCGCCACCAGATCCAGCGGCGCCGCAGGCTTGCATCGAGCCGTTCGTATGCGTCGATCAAGGAAGGGCTGTGTCCGAACCCAGGCGCTCCTACCGGAATTCGGCCGCGCACTCCGACGATGAACAACCGCGGACGCGATTGGGGCAGCCAATGCGCCGCGTCGAGCAGTAGGGGGCCGAACGAATATCCGGCCGCGGCCATGCGTCCGAGAATCTCGGCGAAATCGCGGCCGTCATGCGACGTGATCGCGCCGGCGACGTTCTCCAGCACGACGGCGCCCGGCGCGCGATTCCCGGCGGCCAGACCGTCGATGAGACTCCAGAAGGCGCGAAACGTCCCGCTGCGCGCGCCTGCGAGGCCGGCGCCTGCGCCCGCAAGCGAAAGATCCTGACAGGGGAACGACGCCCACGCCAGATCGGCCGAGCCGGGAAGGTCGGCCGTAGTGAGTTTCGCGACGTCGCCGATTACGAGCTCGCGCGCGCCGAACCGCCGGACGTACGCCGCGGCTTTCTTCGGGCGCCATTCGTTGGCGAAGACGCATTGCCATCGATCCCCCAAGCCCAATCGCGCCATACCGCCGCCGGCGAAGAACTCATACCAGGTCATTCCCGCTCCGCATCATACCTCGGATCCGGCGCAGCACCGCCTGCGGGCGGGCGCGCAGGGCGCACTCCCAGACGCGCAGCACCGTCCATCCGTCCTTGCGCAGCAGTCGCGCATTGCGGCGATCGCGGGCGCGATTGCGGTCGATCTTTTTCGTCCAATAGTCGCGGTTGGAACTGGGCGGGCGATGGCAGGAGGGACACCCGTGCCAGAAGCATCCGTCGACGAAGAGCGCAATCCGCGCTTCGTCGAAGACAAAATCGGGGCATCCCGCGACATCGCTGCCGTGCATGCGCCATCCGCGGATCGCGGCGCGGACCAGGTGGGCGCGCAGGACGCGCTCCGTCGAGCGGTTGCCCTTCGACTTAACGGCCGCCATGGTCCGCGAGCGAACCTGCCGCGAGACGTTGTCCATAGGGTCATTATCTTCCGCGCGGCGCTATACTTTCTGCTTATGAACAAGTGGATTCTCCTGCTGGCAGCGACTGCCGCGTCCGCGGCTACGTACGACCCCAGGCTTTTTCGGGAATTGCGCTGGCGCTCGGTGGGACCGTTGCGCGGCGGCCGCACCAAATCCGCCGCCGGCGTCGCGAACCAGCCGAATGTGTTCTACATCGGCGTCTGCAACGGCGGCATTTGGAAGTCCACCGATTACGGCCGCACCTGGAATCCCATCTTCGACGACCAGCCGACCGGGTCCATCGGAGCGGTCGCTGTCGCGGCCTCGAATCCCAACATTATTTACGCCGGCAGCGGCGAAGGTCTGCAGCGCCCCGACCTCTCCACCGGCGATGGCGTCTACAAATCCACCGACGCGGGCAAGACATGGACCCATCTGGGCCTGCGCGACGGCCAGCAGATCCCGCAGATCGCGGTCGACCCGCGCAATCCCAACAAGCTGTTCGTCGCCGTGCTCGGCCATCCGTACGGGCCGAATGCGGAGCGCGGCCTGTATCGGTCGACCGACGGCGGGCAGTTGTTCCAGAAGGTGCTGGGCAAGGACGAAAACGCCGGCGCCTCCGAAGTGCAGATCGACCCGTCGAACCCCGATGTGGTCTACGCCGCGCTATGGGAGGCGCGCCAGGGCCCATGGGAGAACAGCTCGTGGAGCGGGCCGGGCGGCGGGATGTTCAAATCGACCGATGGCGGCGCCACGTGGAAGCCGCTGACTGCGGGCATTCCCGACGGCTTCATCCAGGCGAATATCGCCATCGCGCCGAGCAACACGCGCCGCCTGTATGCATCGATCGCGACGAGCGGAAGCATCGGGATCTACCGCTCCGACGACGCGGGTGAGCACTGGGCGCGCGCCACCACCGACCAGCGGCCGGCCGGCCGCATCGGCGGCGGCGATCTGTCGGTGCCGGTGGTCGATCCGAAGAATCCCGACGTCGTTTACGTCACGAGCACCGTCACCTGGAAATCGATCGATGGCGGCAAGACGTGGACCGGGCTGCGCGGCGCGCCGGGCGGCGACGATTACCAGCGCATGTGGATCAACCCCAGTCACCCCGAGATCATCCTGCTGGTCAGCGATCAGGGCGCGATCGTGTCCGTGAACGGCGGCGAGACGTGGAGCTCCTGGTACAACCAGCCGACCGCGCAGATGTATCACGTCAACGCCGATAACGCGTTCCCGTATTCGATTTGCGGCGGCCAGCAGGAGAGCGGATCGGCGTGTGTCGCAAGCCGCGGCAACGACGGCCAGATCACCTTCCGCGAATGGCATCCGGTGGGTGTCGAGGAGTACGGATACGCGGTGCCGGATCCGTTGGACGCCAATATCGTGTATGGCGGCAAGGTCACTCGATACGACCGGCGCACAGGGCAGGTCGCGAACATCGCGCCGAAGGCGATTCGGCCGGCCGACATGCGGACCTTGCGCACGGCGCCTGTGGTGTTTTCGCAGGCCGACCCGCACGTGATGTTTTTCGCGGCCAACACGCTCTGGAAGACCGCCAACGGCGGCAACAGTTGGCAGCAGGTGAGCCCCGACCTCACGCGCAAGACGTGGGAACAGCCGGCCAGCATCGGCAAGTATCGCGATCAGCCCACCGCGGCCGTGTCGCAGAAGGGCGTCATTTACGCGGTCGCGCCGTCGCCGCTCGACATCAATCGTATCTGGGCGGGAACGGATGACGGCCTCATCCACACGACGATCGACGGCGGCCTGCACTGGAAGGACGTCACGCCGCCGCAGCTCGGTCCGTGGATGAAGGTCTCGATCCTGGACGCCGGCCACTTCGACGCGCTCACCGCTTATGCTGCCATCAACACGCTGCGGATCGACGATCTGCGGCCGCACATTTTGCGCACGCACGATGGCGGCAAGACGTGGACCGAGATCGTGAAGGGCATTCCCGACGGCGCTCCGGTGGATGCGGTGCGCGAGGATCCGAAGAAGAAGGGCCTGCTCTTCGCGGGGACGGAGCGCGAGGTCTACGTGTCCTTCGACGACGGGGACAACTGGCAGTCGCTGCGCCTGAACATGGCGCCGAGCTCGGTCCGCGACATCATCGTCCATGACGACGACCTGATTGCCGCCACCCACGGGCGCGGCTTCTGGATCCTCGACGACATCACGCCGCTACGGCAGCTCACGCCGGACGCCGCCGCCGCTCCGGCGTTCCTCTACAAGCCGCAGACGGCCATGCGCGTGCGGTGGAATATGAACACGGATACGCCTCTGCCGCCGGATGAGCCGGCGTCGAAGAACCCGCCGGATGGGGCGATTGTCGATTATTACCTGGGCGCGGCGCCGTCGTCGCCGGTGACGCTGGAAATTCTCGACGGGGCTGGGGCCGTGGTGCGCCGGTATTCGAGCAGCGACCCGGAGGAGCCGGTGGATCCCAACCTCCCGGTTCCCACGTATTGGGTTCGGCCGCCGCACAGCCTCCCGGCGACCGCCGGAATGCACCGTTACACGTGGGACATGCGCTACACGCCGCTCCCCGGGGGAGGCGGACGCGGCGGGCTGCCGATCGCGGCCATCGCGCACGACACCATCGCGCAGCCGAATTCGATCTGGGCGGCGCCGGGACGCTACACGGTCAAGCTGACGGTGGACGGCAAGAGCTACACGCAGCCGCTGACGCTGAAGATGGATCCGCGGGTGAAGACGCCGCTCCTCGGATTGCAGCAGCAGTTCACGCTGTCCAAGGCGCTGTATGACGATGTGGTCGCGGCGCAGAAGACGCTGGCGCAGATTCGCGGCATCCGCGCGCAGGCCGGCGCGGCGCCTTTTGCGGCGCGGCTGACGGAATTGGAAGGCGCTGCCGGATTCGGCGGACGCGGCGGCGGCGGCCGCGGGGCGGCGCCGGCGGGCCCGGACTCGCTGAACAGCGTCGCCGGCGCGCTCGGCGGGTTGATGCAGAGCTTGCAGGGCGCGGATGTGACGCCGACGACGCAAATGACCGCGGCGGTCGCGGATCGTCGCGCCGCGATGGCCAAGTTGATGGCGAAGTGGACCGCCCTGCGAACCGAGATTCGCACCAAGGCCCCGGAGGTGAATCTCGATGCGACCGCGCCCGCGGCGCCAGGAGGCCGCGGCCGGCGGGGGCAGTAATCCGGAGCACACCGTTCCGGCGGCTACTCACCCCGCTATTGCAAGGAGACCGTGACGCCGGACTGACTGGGCACATTGCCCACGGTCACCACTACGGACGCCGTGCCGGTGACTCCCGCGGGGACGATCGCGGTCACCTGCATCACACCCGCGGGCGAGCCGGGAACGCCGCTCGCGCTTTGCACCACGGCGAGCTTCCCGCCCATCGTCACGCTGACCGGCAGCGCCGGCTGCGGCGCATTCGCGCCATTGATTCTGCCGTCGACGCCCGCCGGCGACGTCTGTCCTTCCCCGGTCGCGAAGAGCGTCAGCGCGGTCCCGACCAGCGCCGGCCGCGACGGGCTATTCACCGATCCATCGGCATTCAGCGCGCGCGCCTGCCCCGTCCCGGTGGAATCGGCTGTGAACAGGCCGGGCGCCGAGGTGGCGATCTGCAGCGGGAACGGCGCTGTCGAAACATTGCCGGCCTTCACGATCAGTTGCGCGCTCGGACCGGTGAGGCTGTACGGCACGATCGCCGAAATCTGCCCCGCCGAAGCATAGAGCAGCGGCGCCGCCGTTCCGTTGATGAGAACGCTGGAGCCACTGACATCGGTCGGCAACAGGCCGCCCGGGCCGGGTTGCGACGGGACCAGGAAACCCTCCGGGCCAAGGCCCGCGCCATAAATGGTGAGGATTTCGCCCGGCGCGATCGAACCCGCCTGATTGCTGGCGGCGTTCGCTATGGAGCGGATGAAGAACGTGGAAGCCGACGCGGTGGCTACGCGGATCGCGTCGTTACCCGTGTCGGCGATGTAGAGGTTGCCGCTCGGATCGGTGGCCAGACCCCATGGAGCGTTCAGCCGCGCCGCGGCAGCCGGTCCGCCGTCGCCGGAATAGCAGCACTGGCCGGTGCCGGCGACAGTAATCGACGAGCCGTCGCCCAGCACCTTCACCACGCGATTCGCGCCCGCTGCGTAGACGTTGCCGAAGGAGTCGATGACGATACCGCGCGCGCCAACCAGGGGAGTGACCTGGGAAAAGGCCTTGCCGAACTTCCGCACTGTGCCATCGCCCGGATCCGCCACCAGGATACTGCCATCGCTATCGACAGCCACCTCCGACGGCGCGCTGAGACCCTCGACGACGGTTTCGATGACCGCGGAGACGACGCGCCGGATGCGGTGATTGCCGGTGTCCGCGATATACACGCCCGACCCGTCCACCGCGATCCCGCGTGGATGGTTGAGCGCGGCGGCGATCGAGTTGCCCCCGTCGCCGAAATAAGCCGTATTGCCATTGCCGGCCAGGGTGCCGATGATGCCGGTGGGAAACACCATGCGCACGCGGTTGTTGCCGGTGTCGGCGATATAGAGATTGCCATCGGCATCGATGGCGATGCCCATCGGGTGATTGAGTTCGGCGGAGGTCGCCTGACCGCCGTCGCCCGAGAAACCGGGCAGCGCATTCCCGGCGACCGTAGTCACGGTTCCGTCGGGCGCAATTTTGCGGATCCGGTTATTCTGCGAATCGGCGATATAGAGATTGCCGCGCGCGTCGCGCGCCAGGCCCGCCGGGGCGTCGAACTGGGCGAGGGCGGCAAGACCGCCGTCGCCGGAGAAGCTCTTCAGACCGGTCCCGGCGGCCGCGGCGATCTTACCGCCGGCTATGCGCCAGATGCGGAAGACGCCGCCATCGAGGCCGGAACCCGAGCCGATCGACCCCTCCGCGAAATAGACCGCGCCGTTGGCGTCCACGGCCAAGCCGGTGGGGCCGCTCAGGCGCACGGCGAGCGCGTCCAGGCCGTCGCGCGGCGGCAATCCACCGCCGTTGCCGGCAATCGAGGTGATGACTCCCTTGGACACCTTCCGGATGCGGCTATTGCCCAGGTCCGCGATGTACAGATTGGCGGCGGAGTCGAGGGCGACATCGGTCGGGAGAAACATGCTGGCGGCGGTTGGTTTGCCGTCGTCGCCATCGCCGCCCGGGAAGCCGTTGCCGGCGAAGGTCGAGATGGTCCCGTCGGGCGCGACCAGGCGGACACGGTGGTTGAAGGTGTCGGCGATGTACAGATTGCCGGCCGTATCGAGGGCGATCCCTTCGGGCCCGTTGAGGGACGCCGAGAGGGCGGGTCCGCCATCTCCGCTGAAGCCCGGAACGCCATTGCCGGCGACAGCCGACACCGCGCCGTTGGCTGCGATCTTGCGCACGGTGTTGCTGCCGGTGTCCGCCACGTAGAGGTTGCCCGACGCGTCGAAGGTCAGGCCCATGGGGCTGCTCAGACCGTCGACAGGGAGCGTTGTGATGATTCCGTTGGCGGCGATTTTGCGGATGGCATTGGCGTCGCGCTCGGTGTAGAAGACGTTGCCGGCAGCGTCGACGGCAATGCCGACGGGGTAATTGAGTTGCGCCGCGGTGGCCGGGCCTCCGTCGCCGGTAAGACCGGCGTGGCCCGTCCCGGCGATGCGCAGGAGGGAGCCGGCGCGGTCGAGCTTGAAGATGGAGTGGAGACTCCCGAAATACGTGTTACCCGCGGAATCGACGGCCACCCGTGGCGGGTCCCCGATCGAAACGGCCGCCGCCTGCGCCGGGTTGGCCGGCGGCAGGCCTCCTGCGAAGGTGGACATCACATATTGCTGGCCTGAGGCGACAGCGGAAAAGAAGAAGAAAAGCAGAGCCCTGTTCATTGCGTGGTCCCAATGGGAGAAGGTCTATGGTCGCACAATTGCGTGGGCGAACCAAACCCTTGCGCCATCGAGCACCGGGCGAAACAGGTCACGGGCGTATTCCGCGTTCCCGGCGCTCACTTGTGCTGAGAGGCGGCGTCCACCACAGGCTCCTGGGGCGAAGTCCCGTCCTCGGGATTCACCTTGGCGCCGGGCGGCGCGGGCACAGGGCCCTTCAGCAGCGGGTCCGAGGTGCGCGCCATCCAGGAGTCGAGCCGTCCGCGCATCTCCTCCAGAGCCTTCGCCGCGGCCGGATCGGACGCGAGATTCTGGTGCTCCGTCGGATCGAAGATCAGGTCGTATAACTGCTCGCGCGGCAGCGTCTGCGTCCGCCAGTCATGTTCCAGCCACAGGGACTTACTGGGGCTATCGTCGCAGTTCGGCAGCACGGGCGCCGTCCGGTCGCCAAAGCGCCGGATGTACTTCCAACGCTGCGTGCGGACGGCGCGCTTGGGCTCGTACGACGCGTGATAGCTGACCTCCGCGAAGATCTCCTGATTGATCTCCGCCACCTCGCCGCGCGCCACCGGCAGGAACGATTTGCCTTCGAGCCACGCCGGCGGCTTCAATTGCAGCATGTCGCACAGCGTGGGATAGACATCGATCTGCGAAATCATGGCGTCGCACACTTTGCCGCCGCGGAAGGGGCCGGGACCACGCATGATCAACGACACGCCCCAGCCCGAATCCGTGAGGTTGCACTTCATCAGCGGGAAGGCGAGGCCATGATCGGTGGTGCTGATCACCAGCGTGTTTTCGGCGAGGCCGTTGCGCTCCAGGGCGTCGAGCACCTGCCCGGCGCCGTGGTCGAGCAGGCGCGCGCTGGCGTGGAACCGGGCCGTATCGAGCCGCGTGGCGGGAGTGTCCGGGATGGGCACGGGAGGCTGCGTGTACCGCGGATCGTCGCCGGCGGCCGGCTGCGGGTACTCGCGGTGCGTCTCGAAGAAACCGACGTCGAGGAAGAACGGCTTCGACGGACGGCGGTCGAGAAACGCGACGGCGGCAGGCGCGACGTCGGCGGCGCGATTGCTCTTGGGTCGCAGTAGTTCGTCGTAGCCGATACGCTCGGGTTTATCGGCGATGTGCTGCAAGCCGGCGAGAATCGACTGATAGCCGGCGTCGCGCAGCGTATACAGGATGTGCTTGCGATAATCGTTGAGCGAAAAGCCGCGGTGCGCCAGGCCGAGCATGCCGTTCTGGTGCGGGCATTGTCCGGTGAGCAGCGCCGAGCGGCTCGGCGAGCACGTGGGAGCGCAACTGAAGGCGCGCCGGAAGAGCATTCCCTCGGAGGCGAGCCGCTGCAGATTCGGCGTCGGGACGGCGTGTCCGTAGGGCTGCAGGTAGCGGCCCGAATCGTGCGAGTGCAGATAGACAATGTTCGGCGTGCGCGTGGCCGCGGTTTGAGCACGGGCGGCGGTCACGGCCGAGGCGGTCGCGACCTCGCGGAGGAAGCTGCGTCGGGATGGCATGACCCTACAACTCTAATCAGATCCCGCGCGCCGCGCAATCGGCCCCGGATACAATTGAAGCGGCCATGCTCCGCAGGGAAGCGCTCCCGGTTCTACTGGGCGCGGGCGCTTTGACACAGGCGCGCGCGATCCTCACGATCGAACCCTTCGCCGGCGCCGCGCTGCTTCTCGACGTCCGGACGCGCCGGCTGCTTGCCAGCCATGGCCGGGAGCAGGCGGCCCGTCTGCTTGCCCCGCCAGGGTCGACGCTGAAACCGCTGGTCCTGGCTGTGTTGCTCAAACGGGCGAAACTCGCCGCGCGCGAGTCGTTCCCGTGCCCCGGCCGGCTATCCATCCGCGGGCGGTCCTTCAATTGCTCTCATCCCCGGCTGGACGTGCCCATGCGAATCGACACGGCGCTCGCATACTCCTGCAATTGCTTTGTGGCCCACATGGCGGAACGGTTCGAGCCTGGAGAGTTGGCGCGCGAACTGGACGCCGCTGGCCTCTCGGCGCCCAGCTCCCTTTTCGGGACGGCGGAAGCATCGGGGCGGATCGCTCCGGCGGCCGGCGCGGATGCGAACCGGCTGCAGGCGCTCGGGGAGGATGGCGTGTTGGTCACATTGGCGGAACTGGCGATGGGATACCGCTTCCTGGCGCTCGGCGCCCCTCCCCCCATACTCGATGGATTGGAAGCCGCCGTGGAGTTCGGCACCGCGCAACCGGCAAGGGTCGCCGGGGCGAAGGTCGCGGGCAAGACGGGCAGCGTGCGCGCGGAGGACGGCGCGCGGATCGCCTGGTTCGCCGGCTTTTTCCCGAGCCGCGCTCCCGAGGTGGTCGTGGCGGTAATGCTGCAGGGCCGCTCCGGTGGAAGCGACGCCGCGCCGATCGCGGGGCGGATTCTCGAAGCCTATCGGACGGCCCGGCTTTGATCGCGCTGATCCTCATACTATTCGCGGCTGCGTCGTCCCGCGCTGCCGAACCGGTCGTGCGCGTGCGAGTTCGCGAGACCACGGTCGAAGCGCCACTGGAACGATACGTCGCGGCGGTATTGGCGGGCGAGAGCAGCATTTTCCGCTCCGGCGAAGCGCTCAAGGCGATGGCAGTGGCGGCCCGCACCTACGCCGTCCGATTGCGCGGGCGCCATGCGGCTGAAGGCTACGATTTCTGCTCCACGACCCACTGCCAGCGCGTTGAATTCGATGGCATCTCGGCCCGTCTGCAAGCGGCTGCCGATGAAACCGCGGGCGAGCTGCTCTGGTTTGAAGGCAAACCGGCATTCACCCCGTATACGCGCGATTGCGGAGGACGGTCGGAAAGCGCCGGCGCCGTGTGGCCCGATATGCGCGCGCCCTATCTCACGGTCCATGACGATCCTTACTGCGCGCGCGCGGGATCTTCGGCGTGGCAATGGAATGGCGACCCGCGGAAAATCGCCGCAGCGCTGCAACGCGCGGGCCTGCGGACGCCGCAGACCCTGCAAGGGATCGCGATCGCTCAGCGAACGGATTCCGGCCGGGCGCTCACTCTGGTTCTGAGCGGCGCGGGCGAATCGGTTCGCGTCAACGCCGGCTCCTTCCGTTTTGCCATCGGGCGCGATCTCGGCTGGAACTCGGTCCTCAGCGACCGGTTTGAGATCCAACCTTCCGCCGGGAGCCTCCGGTTTCAGGGACGCGGATCCGGGCACGGCGCCGGGCTATGCCAGCATGGGGCCGAGCAAATGGGAATCGAAGGCAGCGGCTGGCGCGAGATTCTCGCGTTCTACTACCCCGGCGCATCCCCGGGCCTCACGGCGCGCGGCATCTCGTGGCAGCAACTCTGTGGCGATTCGGTCTGCGTCCGCTCCACCGACCCGCAGCAGGATCGCGCGGTCCTGGCGCTGGCGGAGCGGCAGCTCCGGACGTTGGCGGAGCGGACCCAGTGGCCGCCGCCGCCGGGAATCGAGATTCGCGTGTATCCCGACCTCGACACCTTCCGCAACGCCACCGGCGAGCCGGGCTGGGTGGCGGCGCACACGGCAGGCCGGCGCATTCACCTTCAGCCCGCCGCGTTACTCCGCAGCCGCAATGCTCTCGATGGGACGCTGCGTCACGAATTGCTGCACGTGCTCATGGAGTCGCAGGCGTCTCCGGATCTTCCGCTATGGTTCCGCGAAGGGCTCGCCGGGTTTCTGGGCGGGGCGCCCCCCGGCAATGGTCCGAGCCCTGTCCCGGGCCATGTCCCGACGGATACGGAACTTCGGGGAACCGCCGACCCCGCGCGCGCCCGCCGCGCCTATGACGATGCCGCCGGCGCCGTCCGCATGCTCGTCAATCGCTACGGCGAAGCCACCGTCCTCCGTTGGGTGAAGGGCGGTCTCCCCGCGGAAGTGAAGAATCAGCGATAGCGCTCTTGACACCCCCCGCCCCTTCTCTGTAAAAATAATGTACAGGCAAAGAAAAGGCGAAAACAGTGGCGGTCGCGGTCCTCAAACAACAGTTCGAAGCGGTCCTCTGGCAGGCGCGTCCCGAGCCCGAAACGATCGCCACCGGAATCCCGGAAATCCGCATCCCGCGGGGTTGTCTGACCGAGATTGTGGGGCCGGCATCCTCCGGCCGAACCACGCTGCTGCACTCGATCCTGGCAGGCGCCACGACGCGCGGGGAAACGTGCGCCCTCGTCGACACGGATGAGGCGTTCGACCCGGCGTCGGCGTCCGCCGCCGGGGTGCGGATCGAAAACGTGATTTGGGTTCGTTCCGCCAAAAATGCCGAGCACGCCCTCAAGGCGGCCGACCTGCTCATCCAGGGCGGCGGTTTCGGCCTGGTGGCGATGGATCTCGGCGACACGCCGCTCGCCACCGCGCGCCGCATCTCGCTGACCTCGTGGTTTCGCCTGCGCCGCGCCGTGGAAAACACGCCGACGGTGTTTCTCGCGCTGTCGCGGCAAGCGAACGCCAAGACCTGTGCGACGTTGACCATCGAGTGCGTCCGCGAGCGCGCAGCCTGGTCTGGCTCTCATCCCGGCCGGTTGTTTCGCGGGATTCGCGTGCGCGCCAACGCCGCCGAAAGGAGGAAGGCATGTTCGCCTGTCTTCACGGCCCAGGCAATCTGACGGCGCTGGCGTTCGAGTTCTCGCCGGCCGTGGAGCAGACTGCGGACGACACTGCCGCCTTCGACGTGTCCGGGCTGGACCGGCTCTTCGGCCTGCCGCAGGACGTCGCGCACGCCATTGCCCGCCGCGCGTCGGAATTGCAGCTTTCCACCCATCTCGCGCTGGCGGCCAATCCCGACGCCGCCATCTATGCGGCGCGCGGATTCGCCGGCGTCAGCCTAGTGCCGCATGGCGATGAGGCGAAGTTTCTGGGGCCGCTGCCCCTCTCGCTTCTCTGTCCTTCCCCCGATCTTGCGGAGACGCTCGAACGATGGGGCATCCGCCGTTTTCAGGATCTCGCCGCGCTGCCTCCGCTCGGCATTGCCGAGCGTCTCGGACCCGAGGGTCTGCGCCTCCGGGAACTGTCGCGCGGCGAGTCGGACCGAAAGCTGCTGCCGCTCGAAGAGCCGCCGCGGTTCGAGGACGAAATCGAGCTCGAATACCCCGTCGATCTGTTGGAGCCTCTGGCGTTTCTGCTGGCGCGCTTGTTGAACGGGCTCGCCACGCGCCTGGCGACGCGCGGCCTCGCCACCGACGAATTGCGCCTCCGCATGAAGCTCGAACGGCTCGGCTCGCAGGAACGCACGCTGCGTCTGCCGGTTCCTTCGCTCGACACCAAGGCGTTCTTGAAGCTGCTCCAACTCGATTTATCGGCGCGCCCGCCGCAGGCGCCCATCGAACACCTCTGGATGGGAGTGAACCCGGTGAAGCCGCAGGCGGCGCAATCCGGCCTGTTCATTCCGGCGGCGCCGGAGCCCGTGAAACTGGAGCTGACGCTGGCGCGCATCAAGTCGATTGTCGGCGAGGAGCGGGTCGGGCGTCCCGCGCTGGCCGACACGCACGGCCCCGGCGGCGCGGTGTCGTCCGTGCAGGGTGGTCCGCGGCTGGCGTTCCGCTATTTCCGCCCGCCATTGGCGGCGCGGGTGACACTCGACTCGGCGCGGCCTGTATTTGTCGTGGCGGACCGGATTCGCGGCAAAGTGGTCGATCTCGCCGGCCCCTGGCGCACGTCGGGCGAGTGGTGGACTGTCGATGCCTGGCAGCGCGACGAGTGGGATATCGCGCTCTCCGACGGCGCGCTGTACCGGTTGTATTGCTCTCCGGGTGGATGGTTCCTGGAAGGGAGTTATGACTAGCGGGATGCGGAAAGAGGTCCCCAAGTGATTGGCTGAATGCGGTTTTTCCGCAGCTGCCAGGGGCTAGGGCTTGTTCTATGTATGTTGAACTTCATGCGCGGTCCGCCTTTTCCTTCCTCGAAGGCGCTTCCAACCCCGAGGAATTCGCCGCCGCCTGCACGCAATACGACATGCCGGCCATGGCGCTCGTCGACCGCAACGGCGTCTATGGCTCGCCGCGATTTCATATGGCGGCGAAAAAGGCCGGTGTGGCCGCGCATATCGGGTCGGAAATCACGTGCGTCAACGGGCTCACTTACCCGCTGCTCGTCGAGACGCGCGAGGGGTATCAGAATCTGTGCCGGCTGGTGACGCGCATGAAGCTGCGCGCCGGCAAAAAAGGCGAGGGCGCCGCGACCCTGGAGGAGATTGCCGGATTTTCTCGCGGGCTCATCTGCCTCACGCGCCATCCCGGCGAGCGGCTTTGCGAGATCTTCGGCCCGCATCATCTCTATGTCGAACTGCAGCGCCATTACCATCGCGAGGAGGAGGCCGAAAACCAGGCGCTGATCGAGCGCGCGCGCAGCCTCGGCCTTCCGCTGGTGGCGACCAACGAGCCCGCCTATGCCGCGCCGCAGCAGCGCGAGCTCCTCGACGTCTTCACCTGTGTCCGGCAGCACGTTACGCTGGCCGCCGCAGGCCGGCTTTTGGAGCGCAACTCCGAGCGCCACGTCAAAACGCCCGCCGAGATGGCGCGCCTGTTCGCCGACCTGCCGGAGGCCATTGCGCATACGCGCGAGATCTCCTCCCGCATCCAGTTCACCCTGGCCGATCTGGGCTACGAATTTCCGCGCTACCCCGTTCCCGAGGGGCACACCCAGATGTCGTTCCTTCGCTACCTGGCCGATGCCGGCGCGCGCGACCGCTACCGTCCCTACTACGATCGCGCGCGGCTGCAGATCGAGCGCGAGCTGACGCTCATCGAGAAACTTGGACTCGCCGGCTACTTTCTGATCGTGTGGGACATCGTGCGTTTCTGCCGCGAGAACGACATTCTGGCGCAAGGCCGCGGCTCGGCGGCCAATAGCGCCGTCTGCTACGCGCTGCGCATCACGGCGGTGGATCCCGTCGGCATGGAGCTCCTCTTCGAACGCTTCCTCTCCGAGGAGCGCGGCGAGTGGCCCGATATCGATATCGACCTGCCCAGCGGCGACAAACGCGAGCGCGCCATCCAGTATGTCTACCAGCGCTTCGGCCAGCTCGGAGCGGCGATGACGGCGAATGTGATCACATACCGCGGCCGCTCGGCTGCACGCGAGGTGGGCAAAGCGCTGGGATTCGAGGTGACGCCGCTCGAAAAGCTCTCGACCCTGGTCCGCGCGTGGGAGTGGAAGGACCCGCAGGACACCACCGAGCGCCAGTTCCGCGAGGCCGGTTTCGACCTGCGCCATCCGCGCGTGCGCAAATTCTTCGAGCTGTACCGGATGGCGCAGGACTTGCCGCGGCACCTCGGGCAGCACTCGGGCGGCATGGTGCTGTGCCAGGGACAGCTCGATTCGGTCGTGCCGCTGGAGCCCGCCACCATGCCCGGCCGCGTGGTAGTGCAGTGGGACAAGGACGATTGCGCCGATCTTGGCCTGATCAAGGTCGATCTGCTCGGTCTCGGCATGATGGCGGTCATCGAAGACACCATTCGGCTGATCCCCGAAGTGTACGGCGAGGAGGTCGATCTCGCGCATCTACCGCAGGACCCGCTGGTTTACGAGACGCTGCAGAAGGCCGATACGGTCGGGATGTTCCAGGTGGAGAGCCGCGCGCAGATGGCGTCGCTGCCGCGCATGCGCCCCGATCATTTCTACGACATCGTGGTGCAGGTGGCGATCATCCGGCCGGGGCCCATCGTCGGCAAGATGGTGCATCCTTACCTGAATCGCCGCCAGGGGCGCGAGAAGCCGGACTGTCTGCACCCCTCGCTCGAACCGGTGCTGCGCCGCACGCTGGGTGTGCCGTTGTTCCAGGAGCAGTTGCTCAAGATGGCGATGATCGCCGCCGGCTTCTCAGGGGGCGAAGCCGAGGAGTTGCGGCGCGCCTTCGGCTTCAAACGCTCGGAGCAGCGGATGGGCGACATCGAAGTGAAGCTGCGCGCCGGCATGGCGGCCAACGGCATCACGGGGAAGGTGCAGGACGACATCGTGCGCTCCATCACGTCGTTCGCGTTATACGGCTTCCCCGAATCGCACGCCGCGAGCTTCGCCCTCCTCGCGTATGCCAGCGCGTACTTGAAGTGCCGGTTTCTCGCCGCTTTTACCTGCGCGATGTTGAACAATCAGCCGATGGGCTTTTATTCGCCGGCCATCCTGATCAAGGACGCCCAGCGGCACGGGCTGCGAGTGCTGCCGGTGGATGTGACGTGCTCGGAGTGGGATTGCGCCGTGACGGCGGAGCGGCATCTGCGCCTCGGGCTGCGCTATGCGAAAGGGTTGCGCGAGGAGGCCGGCCGCGCGATCGTGCGCGCGCGGCCGTTCACCAGCGTCGACGATCTCGCGCTGCGCGTTCCCGAGCTGCGCAAGGACGAAGTGACGCGTCTGGCGGAGATCGGCGCGCTCAACGGGCTCGACCATCTGCACCGCCGCGACGCCCTGTGGCAGGCGCAGCGCGCGGTCCTGCCCGTGGGGCCGCTGCTCGAGCCTCTGGAAGAGATCGGCATGCCCTCGCCGCTCGCCGCCATGAATACCGACGAGCGCCTGTGGGCCGACTACCGCGGCACAGGGCTGACGATCGGCAGGCACCCGATGGCCTATCGCCGCGAGGAAATGGACGCTCTCGGCGTCCAGCGCGCCAGCGATTTACCGCGCGTGCGCAATGGGAGAGTGGTGCGCATCGCCGGGTCGGTGATCGTGCGGCAGCGGCCGGGGACGGCCAACGGTTTCGTCTTCCTCAGCATGGAGGACGAGACCGGCATCATGAATGCGATCGTCACCCCCGGCGTCTTCGACCGCTATAAGTTCGAAGTGCTCGGCGAGCCGTTTCTGATCATCGACGGAGTGTTGCAGAATCTCGATGGAGTCATCTCGGTGAAGGCCGGGCGAATCAAAGGTCTGCGCGCGGGCGCGGCTGCGGAATCGCACGATTTTCACTGAGCTCGACGCGTCTACTGAACCAGCGCAATCTCTTTAAACCACACCGTGGCCTGGCCGCCATGGTGCTGGATCGCGATATAACCGGTGTCCGGCCGCGGGCCCCGATCGGGTTCGTATTGGCCTTTCTTCGGCGGGACCGGCGCCGCGCCGTCGTAATCCGTCACCAGCACCCCGTTCAACTTCACGATCGTCCGCGGACCGCGCATCGTGATCTCGAGCGTGTTCCATTCGCCGGCCGGCTTATACGGCCGCGCTTTGGCCTGCGTCATCGAGTACAGCACGCCGGTGCAGTGGTAATCGTCGCCGTGTTCGTCGATCTGCACCTCGATGCCTTTATTGATGGCGTCGTCCTCCGATTTCGGCTGTGCCGGAATGCGGATAAAGACGCCCGAGTTGGCGTCCGGCGCCGACACTTTGTACACCACCCGCAGCGTCGCATTGCCGATCTTCCTCCGGGTATACCAGAGATCGTCCTCGGGCGCGTCGGGCAGCGAGACCAGCAGGCCGTCGTGCACTTCGAACCCCGGCTTCTGATCGGCGGGAGCGCCTTCGTGGCGCGGGATGCGGGCCCACCCGCTCTGATCCTTGCCATTGAAAAGCTGTTGCTCCGCTCCGCATGCCGCCGCGGCGGCGAGCAATAGAAGAACGATTCCCCGTTTCATGTTCTCTCTCCCTTCAGACTTACCAGGTCGCTGAAAACTCCATAGGCTGTCTGCTCTACGCCGGGCTCGATCGACACCGTCCCGAAGGTTCCCATCAGGTCCGTGTGGAACAGAATCAGGTTCGACGTGCCCGGCGTGCACGCGAGAATGTCCGTCCGGTCGAGCACCACCGCCCGCACGCGCAGCGTCACTCCCGACCCGGTCCGGTTGGCGCGGCTGACCAGCCGCACCGTCTTTCCCTGCAGCGCCATCTCCTGCACGCGCTCCGGCGTCAGCTTGGCGATGCCGCGGGTCGAGACCGCTTGCGGGGTCGTGCGCGCGTCCATCAGGACATTGGCCAGCGCGGCGGTCTTCGCGGCGGAGTCCCAGCCCTCGACATCGTAGGCGCCATCCGCCTCGGTGATCCCCATCTCGCGGGCTATCGCCAGGCCGCTCTCGAAGGACCCGCCGCGCTCCATGGTCTCGACGACCACCTTCGAAGTCGAGTTCAGCACGCCCGTAAAACCGAGGACTTGCACCGCGGGCATCGTGTGCCTCCACAGGTTGAAGACCGGGGCGCCGTCCATCACCGCGGATTCGAAGCGGAAGCCCACGCCGGCGCGCGCCGCGGCGTCGCGCAAGTCCGCATATGCGTGCGCGATCGGCCCCTTGTTGGCCGTGACGACGTGCATGCCCCGGGCGAATGCCGCGCGGATGTGCGAGATCGCCGGTTCTCCGGCGACGGGATCCAGCGTCGTCAATTCGACGGCGGCGTCGGCGCGCGCCGCGTCGAGAAACGCGCCGATGGAACCGGCGCGCGGCCCGAACGCCGGCTCTTCAGGCAGACCATCGGCGTCCACCGCCGTGCCGTGGCGCAGCGTATGGATGCCGGTGATCGTGAAAGGGAAGTCGCGCCGCTTCTTGCGCAGCAGGGGAGCCAGTGCCCGGCCTACATTGCCGTACCCGATGAATGCAAGCTTCAAATCACGATTCTAGTCGATACGCGCATCTGCTCGTAACGCAATCGCGGAGTGCTGCGTTTAAAGAGCATATATGTTACGCGCCTGGAAACTCGCCCTTCTCCCGATCTCCGTGGCTCTGCTGGCAGCCGCGGACCAACCCTGGAAGGACAAGGAGATCTCCGAATGGAGTGACGACGATGTCCAGCAGGTTCTGACCGATTCTCCTTGGGCAAAGACCGTCAGGCCGACTATCGACCGGTCCACGAATACCGGCCAGCGAAGATCGGGCGGGGGCATGGGACGCGGCGGCGGGATCGGCGGCGGCGGAATTGGAATCGGCATTCCCGGCATCGGCGGAAGGGGCCGGCGTGTCGGCATGGGCGTTCCCCGTGGCGGCGGCTACCCGGGCGGTCCCCGAGGCGGGACCAACGGATCGGGTGGTTCCAGCGAGCCGCCGAGCTTGAAACTCCGCTGGGAAAGCGCTTTGCCGATCCGCGATGCGGAGTTGAAGGCGCGCGAGAACGATGCGCCCTCCGTGGACGACGCTCACTATGCCATCGCAGTCTATGGCGTCCCTGACCGGTTCACCAGCGGCAGTTCCCAGGAAGATCTCGTCAAGCAATTGAAGAAGAAAGCCGTCATCAAAAGGGAAGGGAAGAAGGATCTCAAGCCTTCCTCGGTTGAGGTTCTACAGCGGAACGACGGGCAGGTTGTCGTATACCTCTTTGCGCGCTCGAATGAGATCACGATGACAGACAAACGCCTCGAATTCGACGCGCACATCGGGCGGCTGCAGTTCGTCCAGTCGTTTTACGTGGACGATATGACGTGCCGCGGCAAACTCGAGCTCTGACGGGTCACTCGCGCAGCATGCGCCGCGTCATAGCCTCGATCGGCGCCCGGTCGTCGGTAAAGATCACGGCGTCCCGGCGAACCTCCGGCTCGACGATCTCTCCCGCCGATTGACGCGCGAGTCTCTGCCACAGGTCCGTCCCCTCCATCGAGGCGAAACGGCGGCGCACCGACTCCAGCGTGCGCGCCCGCGCGAACGCGAACACGATGCGATTGCCTGCGTACCCCGCCGGCAGCGCCATGACCGAGGGGAAAACCTGCTTCAGAGTCGCCGTCATGGCTGACAGCACTTCGCCGTGGCTGCCCGGGTCGAACACGTTCATCATGAGCAGGCCGTCCTCGCTCAGGTGCGCGCGCACCTGTTCGAAGAACTCCACCGTCGTCAGGTAGAACGGCACGTAGGGTCCGCCATGATAGAGGTCCACGTGCGCCAGGTCGTACCGCTCGTGGCTCCGCTGGAGCCAGGGCCGCGCATCCGCCACGTGAATCCGCAGGCGCGGACCGGCGTGGACCCCGAAGAAACGGCCGGCCGCCTCCGCCACGCGCCCATCGATCTCGACCGCGTCGAACTCCGCGTCCGGCGCCGAAAGCCGCGTGGCGCGGATCGAGCCCCCGCCGCCCATGCCCAACACCAGCACGCGGCCCGCCTTCACCAGCACCGGCCCCAGCGCGAAGTCGTCGTAATAGAAGCCGGTCCAGTCGGACGACTCGTCGCGAATCGTGTGCACCGATTGGCGCGAGTTCAGCAGCAGCTCGAGGCGGCTGCCCTGCCGCACCACGCGGATCAGGTTATAGGCGGATTCGGCGGTCCAGATCGTCCCGTCGGACCAGGAGGGGGGCGGGGCAACGGCGAGCGCGCCCAACGGCGCCAGCGCGGTGAGCGACCGGCGGTTTTGGGCCGCCAGTCCCGCGACCCCCAGCAGAACCGTCGCCGCGCACAGGATTTCCAGCGTGGCCTGCGTTCCGAATCGTGGCATCAGCCAGAAACTGCCGCCGAGGACCCCGCCATGCTTCCGCCCGTCGACACCGCATAGACCTTGCCCGCGGTCGAGCCCACGCGACCCTTGCGCGCCAGCAGACAGACTACGAACGGACCGGCGCCCGCCAGGACGGCCATCGGCGGCGCGAAGATCACGAGCGTCGCGACGGCCGTCCCCGCGAAATCACCCCATCCCGAGACGGCCGCCAGCAGGGGCCGCGCCGTGAATACGATCGCCAGTTGATAGAACCCGCCGGCGAGAATTGCGCCGTAGAGCGGAGCGCTGGTCGGGCTGCGGTCCGCCAGCCGCCCGCCCAACCCATAGCCCACGGCCAACGCCAGCATCACCACCGAGATCATGCTGCCCCACACGTAGATGGAGTAGCCGAAGTAGGGCGCGTATAGGCGGAACCCCACCACCTCGAGCGCCATCACCACGGCGCCCGCGATGGCTGCGGTCAGGAGCCACATAGCGTTCGCAATGCGATCAAGGCAGCGGACTCGTGGTCGGGACCGACACTGCGTTCATGAAGGAGGGCGTCACCACGAACCGTGTCCCGCCTTCGTCCCGCACCTGCACCGAGGCGACGAAAGTCTTACCGGCTCCACCGCCGCCGCCGCTCTCGTTGCTGCCGAGAATGACGATCACCGGAATGGCCGTCGCCATCGCCGCCCCGACCGCCGTGACCGGACGCGCGACCGGCAGGTTCACGCACGCGCCTTGATGCGGGCCAAACGTGAAGGGCATCAGAGGCCCCATAGACCTCGAGTTGTCGGCCACGTCCAACAATCCGATCAGAGTGCGCACCGAGCCGTCGGCCATATGGCTGGCGCAGAGCATCGGGACCTGGCTGCCCTGCACGGTGACCTCCGGAAAGACAAACGCGGGCATTTCCACTGCCGTTATCGCCTTGCCAACCGACGGATGTAGCATGGCGCCGGCAAACCACGCTCCGGCAAGCAGCGCCGCCGAAGATCCTACCGCAAAAATCGTTCGTTTCATGGATCCCTCTCCCTTTCCTCAAAGCCATCGATGAGGAAGGAGCGCGCATATTTGCACGCTGGTCTCGATCGCCGGTGAAAGGGTACTAAGGGGATTCCGCGCGTTATACTCAGGGCGTCCCATGCCCGACCCTATCCGGATCTTTGTCACCGGCGGCACGTTCGACAAGGAATATAACGAGTTGACCGGCGAGTTGTTCTTCCAGAACACGCACGTTACCGACATGCTGCGGCTCGGCCGCAGCCACCTCGAGACCCGCGTGGAAACCCTCATGATGATCGACAGCCTGCAAATGACGGATGCCGGCCGGCAGGAGATTCTCGACCGCTGCCGCCGCTGCGCCGAATCGCACATCGTGATCACCCATGGCACCGATACGATGGAACAAACGGCAGCCGTATTAGCATCGGAAATCTCCGGTAAGACGATAGTTCTCACCGGAGCGATGGTGCCCTATACGTTCGGCAGTTCCGACGGGATGTTCAACCTGGGGACGGCTCTGGCGTTCGTGCAGACACTAAACCGTGGAGTGTATGTGGCGATGAACGGTAAGTGCTTTCCCTGGAACAACGTACAGAAGAACAGAGAGCGCGGGGTGTTTGAGGAGCGCCTTCACAACACATAATATTAGTCGCTCTTTGTCAAGTCTAAAAAGTTGTTTATTTTCAGCCTGTTGAGCAAAAATATTGTCACTCGATGCAGAAGTGTGCTAATAATAATTCACGGAAGCCAGCTCATCTAAACCTGGTTCCAATTCAACCTGAATATTCAAAACACTTATCAGTGTGGAGGTTTTTGTCCCATGAAGATTCGTCCGCTCTATGACCGGATCGTGGTCAAGAGGATTGAGCAGCAAGAGCAGAAAGTCGGCGGTTTGTTTATCCCGGATTCGGCCAAGGAAAAGCCCCAGGAAGGCGAAGTCGTGGCTGTCGGCAAGGGCAAGCGGCTGGAAGATGGCAAGATCATCCCGCTGGACGTGCAGGTCGGCGACCGCATCCTGTTCGGTAAGTACTCCGGCAGCGACATCAAGCTGGACCAGGATGAGTATTTGATCATGCGTGAGGACGAAGTCCTCGGAATTCTCGATGCCCAGCCTAAGGCTGCGAAGAAGGCATCCTAGTTTAAAAGGAGTCGATAACGATGGCGAAACAGATTGTTTATTCGGAAAATTCCCGTCAGGCCATTCTGCGCGGCGTCAACCAGCTCGCGGATGCCGTAAAAGTGACCCTCGGCCCCAAGGGCCGCAATGTGGTTCTCGAGAAGAAGTTCGGCGGCCCGAACATCACCAAAGACGGTGTCACGGTCGCGAAGGAAATCGAGCTCAAGGATCCGCTGGAAAACATGGGCGCGCAGCTTGTCCGTGAAGTCGCATCCAAGACCAGCGACGTCGCCGGCGACGGCACCACCACCGCGACCATTCTGGCGCAGTCGATCTTCCGCGAAGGCGTGAAGGCTGTGGCGTCGGGCGCGAACCCGATGGCCTTGAAGCGCGGCATCGAGAAGGCCGTTGCGGTCGCGACCGAAGAGGTCAAGAAGCTCTCTCAGAAGGTCTCCGACAACGAGAAGATCGCCCAGGTCGGCACGATTTCGGCCAACAGCGATGCGGAGATCGGCAAGATCATCGCGGACGCGATGACCAAGGTCGGCAAGGACGGCGTGATCACGGTCGAAGAGTCCAAGACCATGCACACCGAGCTGGACACCGTGGAAGGCATGCAGTTCGACCGCGGCTACCTCTCGCCCTACTTCGTCTCCGATGCGGAGCGGATGGAAGCCGTTCTCGAGGATCCCTACATCCTGATCCACGAGAAGAAGATCAGCAACATGAAGGACCTGC
>CAZSQK010000048.1:0-57451 GCA_964608645.1 uncultured Solibacteraceae bacterium
CGGATGATGTCGAATGGCGCTCAGAAAACTACGTTTTCAGATGATTGCTGACAGATAAACCCAATCGAAAGTGAAGAGACAATCTTGGCAAAGCGGGACTCCTGTTTTCGGAACGTCTTTTCTGCTCCGCTCAATCTCTGCATGAAGGCAACTCTTTCCGATTCGAGTTCCTGCCGCAACTTGCCTTCTGAAAAACGTTGTCGCCAGAGCCTTGAGAAGTCCTCTGCTCCAAGGAAAATCAGGCTATGTTCCATGTCTAGCCCGCCGTGCTTCTGCTCTACCGCGAGTGCAAGCAAGGTGTACTTGAGAACCTGCCTGACGCTGCTTTTCGCCGCGATCTTCATTTCCAATGAGACGGTTGAGTCTTCAGTCGTAAACAAGAAGTCCGGTTGAACGGAAGGGCAGACTTTACAAGCGTCAGATCCGGCCATTATGAAATGGCCGATGACTTCCCGCCCCAATGTCGACTTGAACAGCCGCTTCCGAAAGGAAGCCGGTGCCAAGCTCAAGAACTGCTTAATCTGGTGGTTGAGCGTAACCTCCATTGTTCGGACGTGGTTCTGTACTTCGCATCCAGTTCTCAGTTTAGGATCGTCGTACTTCTTTCGCCCGATATGTTGTGGCTCCCAATAGAAAAAACTCAGCGTATCGTAGTAACTTTCAACCCAGGAATCTTCGCCATCTGACATTGAGAGTGTCTCCTCACATCTGGACGCTTGCTCGGGTAACCGCGCGGCTTCCACGCCAGACCCGAGGAATCAATCGAACCACGGCTGGACCCGCCATTCTATCTCGAATTCAGCTTGCCCCAGTTTTCATTTGGGGCCACTACATTTTCCACTACAGTGCGGCAGTCTCGGGAAGGATTCTTGTTGATGCTAAAGCAGCTAAGACCCACCCATCGGCGTGGCTGTTAACCGAAGGGTTGTAGGTTCGAGTCCAGCCTGGGGAGCCACTCACTTTTGGCATGCTGTTCGCAGTAGCCGACTGGCGACTCACGCACCCATAACGCGAAGCTTGCCGCTCGCTCAGCGTCGGAGGCGACTGGAAAGAGGCTAACTTCGGCGCCAATCCCAATGCGTCATTCATTCATCGGGAACGAGACCAGCCAAGCGGATTACCGCACAGCAATGGTGACTTCGTTACTCGGACGATCCAGATAGTTGATGCGAACCGGCACGGCAGTGCCCGGGTTGACGCCAGGCGGCACAAGCACGTTGACCTGGAACAGGCCTGGATATTGCGAAACGGCTCCGAAGTAGAGGACCTCGACCGCCAAGCCCCCAATCGATACTCTGGGCGAGATGGCTCCCTTTTCCGCCAGCCCTTCGAGGTAAAGCTCCAATGCTTCCCCCACTTCCGCCGGATCGGCCGCGGAGGCGAGTCTCGAACTTCCCGCGTGCAGGATCATCCCCTGAATGTCTCCGGCTCCGGGCACGGTAAAGATTCTGGTTCCGGGAATCTTTGAGCCGGGCAAGTACAAATCCGCCGTAGACAGGTTTGTGCGGGCCAAGCCCAAGTAGTCGGTTTGAACGCTTCCCCCGGCAATCAGGACCAGTCCATCGGGCAGCAGTGTTGCCGTGTGTGAGGCCCTTTCCGGTCGACTCTGATAGAGATGGAAGCTCTGTCCTACGGGGTCGAATATCTCGTGAGACGCTGTCATGTCCCCGCCGTCGTTGCCGCCGAACAGCAACACACTTCCATCAGGGAGCGCGGTACCGGTATGAGCATTGCGAAAGTCCTGCATGGACATTCCGCTGGGTGGCATGAAAGAGTCGCCCTTGGGTTTGAACAACATGGCTGAGTTGGTTGCACTGGAAAAATCTCCATCTGGCGCACCGCCGGTAACAAGGACGCTGCCGTCCACCAGCGCCGTTACCGTGTCATAGATAGAAGGAAAGCTCCTCCAGCAGCAGGGTGGTTCAATCCGCGTGACCGTATTCGCCCGGATATCATAGATCCTCGCCGAATCAGAGACTCCGCCGGCAAACAGGATTCGCTTATGAGGCAAGGTCACCGGCTTCGCGCCCGCGGAAATGCCAACGTCGAACAGTTTGGAGGATCCATTGCCCGGGTCATAGATCTCAATGAGACCATATTGGCCGCTCACAACAACGTTGCCATCCTCCAGCAAAGCCGCACGACTCATCGGGTGTTCGAGTTGCAATTCACCGTTCCCGGAGAACAATCCTGTGCGGGGATCGTAGATTTCCACCGTCTTCGGATAACCTCTGTCACTCTGTCCTCCGGTAATCAACATCCGGCCATCGGGCAGCAACGTTGCCGCGTGGTTAAAGCGGCCAACCACCATCGAACCTGTCTGCGAAAAGCTTTGGGTAGCGGGATCATAAATCTCAGCTGTCCCTTGACAGACAGGCACTGATGTCTGTGTACAATCGCCGCCAACATGGAGCACCCGCCCATCATTCAGAAGCGTAGCGGTATGCCCCGCTCTGGCCGCGACCATCATCCCGGTTGGCGTCCATGAATTCGCAACCTGTCCCCGAGCGGCAACGGATAAGACCATAACTGCGGTCCCGAGCACTATTCGCCGGCGGAAGCCATTTCGCCGAAGTGGCATATCGAATCATGATACGCCAGTCCGGTCGATGCTCGCTCGTCCCCGCGGGATTGCGGTTCGAGATACGTCCGACATGGGCACCCAGTCTGGATACGTGGCTTCCTTTTCACCCAACCTGCTCGTACGGAAAGCAATCGCGGATGTGACGGCTGAAGTACCGGCCTTTGGAATCAGCCGCGAGCAATTCCGCATACTGGCTCCGTGGAAAATCGAAGTAGCGGTGAACCGCACCACTACGGAATTTCAGATACAGCGAGTGCTCTCGACGCGAGCAGGACACTCGATTCCACAGGCTCCCCCGAGCCGCACATTGGTCTCGTCGACTCGCCAGGAGCCGCCGGGGCGGCGAAGGCGCCGGCGAAACAGAACCCGCGGCTTCGGAACGGCGTCAGCCGGAAGGTCCGTTGCGATGCCCTCCTCATAAAACCGCTGACACTTGTCAATCCGTTCTTTCGACCCGCGAGGGAGTTCCTAAAACCGGATGCGGAACGAGAGCTGCATTTCCGGCGGGCCGCCTTCCACGGAATCGGCGAAGTCGACCACATTGGTCACCGTGCCGAAGAGGCGCGGGGAGGTTTGGGCCATAGTGGTGGTCACGGTGTTCCAGTTGTACCACTTGAAGGGGTTGAAGAAATCGAGGCGGATTTGCGCTTTGAACCGCTCCCTGACGGGGAAGTCTTTGTATGCCGACAGGTTGGCTGCGATGATTCGCTGCGGCGTCCACATATTGTTCGGCATGTTGCCGTTGGTGAACGAGGGCGCGACGGCCACACACGCATTGCCCCAATTCGGAATGGCCGTGCCGCAGTTGGTGATGAGCTGGTTCTGGGCCGCCTGCACGAAGCGGTTGCCTCCAATGTCCTGCCAGTTGTCGCGTAGTTGCGGATCCATGAGGCGGAAGAGACTCCCTCCCGGCAATGGCTCGTAGCCGGGGTAGTCCTGCCGGCTGCCGAGCACGCCGGTCAGGGGGTTCACATAGGAGGCGCCGGAGTAACCGGTGCTGAGCGGGGTCGGCACCCACTGGGAGTAGTTCCAGGCGAGGCTGTAGCCGCCGAGCAGCCAGTTCTTTAAGCGGCCCTGGTTCATGAAGCGTTTGCCTTTGCCGAACGGCAGCTCGTAAGTCATGGAGCTGGTGAAACGGAACTTCTGGGTGACGCCGGTGACGCCGCGGCCCACGTTATCCGACTGGTAGAGATTCCCCGGCGCATTCTGCAGGCCCTTCTGATACGTGAAGAACGTCAGGAAACTCAAGCCGCTGGAGTAGCGCTTCTCCAGTTTGACGGTGCCCGAATGGTAGATCATGCTGACGCAGTTGCAGGTGTAATTGACGTTGTTCCAGCTGGGATAGGGTTTGTATGCCTGGGTGAGCGTCGAATTCTGGACCCAGGCGCTGCGGTAGACCCAATTGGCGGGCTGCGTCAGGTCGATCACGTTGCCGTTGGCGTCCAGACCCGTGCCGTAGGGCCGCGACTGCCAGTTGTAATTGCCCTGGAAGCCCACGTTGTGGCTGCCGGAGTAAGTCAACTCCACGAGATAGTCTTTCTTGAGCGCCCGCTGGACGGTGAAGTTCCAGTTCAGGGTGTACGGGTTGTGAAAGTTGGCCGGGATAATGGTCAGCGTGCCGTTGGCCCTGCCCTGCGGGTTCGTGCCGGCCGAGGGTATGGCACCGTTCGCCAGTTTGGCGGGATACACCGGTGCGGGGACCCCCTGGTTGATATTGAAGAGCGGCGTATAGACGTTGTTGGGCTGGCTGATGGTTCCGGTGTTGGCGAAACTGCTTCCGCCGATTTCGCTCTGGTTGGTGTACCAGAGATTCATGTCGAGCGTCATCAGCGCGAAGCCCCCGCGAATGACGGTGTTCGGCGTCGCATTCCAAGCGAGGCCGATGCGCGGCTGGAAGTTGTTGTTGTCGCGGTTATACAGGCCGCCTTTGGGCTGGATCCAGGCGCCGACACAGCCGGTGGGCGGACAGGTGACTACGCCGGGGATCGAGGTGGGGAAGAAGGTGTCCGGCGCGGTCAGGCTTCCGACACTCAACTGGCCCGGAAACTTGTTATGGGCCGGGCTTTCGGTGCTGTACCGCAGGCCGAGATTGAGGGTGAGCTTGGGATGGAGCCGCCAGTCGTCCTGCAGATAAAAGCTATGGATCGAATCTTCCGGGAGGGACGCGGCGCCCTGCTGGACGTAACTGTAACTATAGACATAGCCAAGCATGACATCCGCTAAGGTGATTCCGCCCGTATTGGGGATGGATTGGCCGTTGCCCTGCAAGCCGTTGGTGCCGCCGAAATTGAGCGTCAGCCGCGGATTGCCGATATCGTGCGAGACGCCGTTTTCCCAGAGCCATTCGTACCCGAACTTGAAGGCGTGCTGGCGCCACACCTTCGTGAAGTCCTGGCGGAACTGGTGGTTGTTGTTGACCTGCGTGCTCAGGGTCGCCGTGCCGAGATTGCCATTCCCATATTTGCCCTGAGTCCCGAAGCCGACGCCGACCGGGTTGAGGTACACATTGGCGGCGAGGTTGGGAACGGTCTTCGCGATCGCGAACTGGTAGTCCGGAGACGCCATGAAGGGGTTATTCGTCTGGCGGTATTCGCCGACGCGGGTCTCGCTGATGAACGTGGGCGAAATGGTGTACGTGAACCCGACCGTGCCGACGTTCTGGAGAGTGATCGTGTACCGCTGATCCGCGTCGTAAGGTGCGTACACCACGGTGTTATTGATCGAGGGCTGGTGATTATTGTTCACCACATAGCTGGCGAACATCCGCAGCTTCTGCGTGAGCTGGTGATCGAGGCGGGCCTGGGTCGCGAGGTTGTAATAACTGCCGTGCCCGTTGGAAAGGATGTTCCCCGAGACGCCGGTCGCGGTGAACGATCCGGGGCCGGTAGGCTTGGCAAAGGGATTGTTGGCGGCAATCGCTTTCCACATGTCGCTAAAGCGGTTTTGGGGAATGATGTTATTGGGGAACGGAGTGCGGGCCAGGTTGCCGGCGGCGAACGTTCCCACAGTGCTGGCCGGGTCATAGATGACGTTGGCGGCCACCCCGGGGAAATTGAAGTTGCCGGCCAACATCTCGGGAGTCGGAACCGAATACGAATCGGCATTGGAATTGGTGTCGATGTGGTAAGAGCCGGCCATGGAAAAGAAGGTCTTGTTCTTACCGTTGTAGATATGAGGGAGGTAAACCGGGCCGCCGACCGCGAAATCCGGCTGCCGGAACAGGGCGGTAATCCCCTGTTGCTGCACCGTCTGCAACTGGAAGAAACGGCGGTGGACGAGGGGATCGTTCTTGAAGAGGTACCCTCCCGTGCCATGGAGGGCGTTTGTGCCCCCGCTCTTCACGACGGTGATGGCTCCGGTCGTGGCGTGGCCGTATTCGGCCGGGAGCACGGTGCTGAGCACCTTGACCTCCTCCACCCCGACGGAGATGGAATTCAAGGTCGTGCCGCCGTCCATTCTGGTGGCTAACTGGCCATCCTCGAAATAACCGATCTGGTAGGCATTGCCCCCATTGATGGACCAGCCGCTCAGCGAGCCGGGCCACTGCTGATTGCTGTGCTGGACCTGCGGTGTGTAGAACAGGACGCCTTTCTCCCAATGCTGATAGTTGGGCAACTGGTAGAAGTACGCGCCGTCCATCACCTGACCGGTGGAGGAGGTCTGCGTCTCGAGCAAGGGCAGGGAGTTGAGGACCTGGATCGATTCGGTTACGGCGCCGACGTCGAGTTTCACGTCCACGCTCAGATTCTCGCCGATGCGGAGGGTAATGCCCTCGCGGGTAAAGGTCTTGAATCCGGCCGCGGTGACGGTCAAGGTGTAAGGACCCGGCCGGAGCGACGGCACGCGGAACAGGCCGTCCTCATTGGTTTGACCCTTGCTCTGCGTATTCGACTCGATTTGGGTGACGGTCAACAGGGCTCCGGGCACGACGGCTCCGGACGGATCTGTGACCTTGCCGGAGATGATTCCGGTGTCGATTTGGGCAAAGAGGGGAAAGGCTAACACGCAAGCAAGGGCCAGCAGGGCTGCGCGCCGGTAGTAGGGCACTGTGTTCTCCTTATGACAGGGGATAGCCGCAGAGGACTGGAACGCCGCCCCCGGCTATTCCCGGCAACCATCGATGGGACCCGCGGGTCATGGGCGGCCTCTTCTAGATCATCATGCTTTCAGGTCGAGTACACCTTAACAGGGATACCTGCGCCTGTCCAGCCCTTGGCGAGACCCCTCAAGAATGCGGCAAACGGAGCGGCGATACTACGGGCTACACCGTGAAATGACCGTGTAAGGAGGGTCATATCCGATGTTCGCCGGGGCGCATTAGGGAGCGCCGCGGCTAGGACCCGCGGGAAAGTTGGTAGGCTTAGCTCGAATGCACAGGTACTCCGAGTTGCGGGCACGGGCGGCCGGGTTCATCGCGGAACAGGCGGCGTTGGGGCCGGTGCTGGTGCTGGCGGCGGTGCGCGGCGCGGCGGAAGAGGCGGCGCGGGGCGCCTGCACGACGGCTCTGCTCGGCGTGCGGCGGCATTCCTTGCGCGAACTCGTGCTGGAACTGGCCGCCGGAGAGATGAACCGGCGGGAGCTTGTGCCGGTCGGCCGATTCGTGCGGGAGGCGCTGGCGGCGCGGGTCACGGCGGAAACGCCGCTAACCTATCTGGGTCCGGTGGCGGGTTTTCCGGGGTTTCCGCGGGCATTGACGGACACCTTCGAGGCGCTGCGGCTCAATGGGGTCGACGCCGCCCGGCTGCGGGAGTGCGGGCCATCCGGCCGGGACCTGGCTTCGCTGCTGACCGCATATGAACGGGAGCTCGACGCGCGCCGATTCGCCGACTATGCGACCCGGGTGCGGCTGGCGCTGGCGGGGGCAGTGCTGCGGGACACGGCGGTGGCCGCGATCGACGTTTCGCCGCGCACGCGGCTGGAGCGGGAGCTGTTGGAATCGATCCTGAGCTCGGCGCGCGCGACGCTCCATCTCCGGCTGGCGGCGGAGGCGGGCGAGCCGGAATCGTCGCTCGATTCGCTGCAGCGATATCTTTTCTTCAACGATCCGGTAACGCCGCGCCAGGAGGACGGGAGCGTCGAGATTTTCTCGACCTCGGGCGAAGCGCTCGAGTGTGTCGAGATCGCGCGCCGCATCGCGGCGGGGGACGTCCCTTTCGATGAGACGGCGATCCTGTTGCGCTCTCCGGAGCGGCATCAACCTCTGGTGCTGGAGGCGCTGCGGCGGGCGGAAATTCCGGCTCATTGCACGGAAGGGGCGGCGCGGCCCGACACGGCGGGCCGCAGTTTCCTGGCGCTGCTCCACTGCGCCGAGGAGGGGCTGAGCGCCTCGCGGTTTGCGGAGTATCTCTCGCTGGGACAGATGCGCGAAGAGGAGGAGCCGCATACGCCGGCGGTGTGGGAGCGGCTGATCGTGGACGCCGCGGTGATCGGCGGGACGGAACGATGGGAGACGCGGCTGCACGGGCTGCGGGAAGAGTTGCGCCGGCGATATCGGGAGGAGCAGGATCCGGCGGTGGAGCGCAAGATCGCCGCGCTGGAGAACCTGGCGGAGCTGGCGCTGCCGATTATCGGCAAACTGGCGGGCTTGCCGCGGAGCGCGGCATGGGGCGAATGGATCGACGCGCTGACCGGCCTGGCGGAGTTCACGCTCCGGGAGCCGGAGGGGGTGGCGGAGCTGCTGGCGGAGTTGGAACCGATGGCGGATATCGGCCCGGCGACGCTGAGCGAGGCTCTGCGGGTGCTGGGACCGCGGCTGAATCTCCTGCGCACGCCGCCCAAGGACTCGTGTTACGGGAAGGTGTGGGTCGGCGGGATCGAGGAGGCGCGCGGGCTGGCATTCCGGCGCGTGTTCGTTCCGGGCGTCAACGAGGGACTGTTTCCGCGGCCACCGGCGGAGGATCCGCTGCTGCTGGAAGCGCAGCGGGCGGCTCTGGGGATCGAGCCGCGGGCGGACGATACGGAGCTGTTGCGGATCGCGGCGGCGTGCGCGTCCGAGCGGTTGACGCTTTCGTTTTCGCGGCTCGACCTGCTGACGGGGCGGGAGCGGGTGCCGTCGTTCTACGCATTTGCGGCGCATCGGGCGGCCGGCGGGCCCGAGATCGACGTGCGGCAGTTCGAGGATCGGGCGCGGGCGGCCACGGAGACGAAGATCGGGTGGCCGGCGCCGCGGCGGGCGGCGGATGCGATTGACGACGCCGAGTTCGATCTGGCGACACTGGCGCCGCGGTCGGCGGGGTCGGGCCAGTACTTGAAGCGGCTGCCGGGGCGCGCGGTCGACGCGCTGCGGGCGCGCTGGGTGCGGTGGCATAAGCCGTGGAAGGCCGCCGACGGATTGGTGGTCGAGGAGATCGGGAGCGACGCGTTGACGGCATACCGGTTGACGGAGAAGGCGTGGTCGCCTTCGGCCCTGCAGCAGTATGCGCGGTGCCCGTACCGGTTCGCGTTGCACGGAATTTTCGGGCTGCGTCCGGCGGACCGGCCGGCGGCGATTCAACGGCTGACCCCGGCGACGCGCGGCCAGATCTATCACGAAACGCAGTTCGAGCTGTTGCGCGACCTGGAGGCTCGGGGGGCGCTGCCGGTCACCCCGGAGAATCTGAGCGACGCGCTGGAGCGGCTGGACGAAGCGCTGGGGAACGTTTCCCGGCGGGAGGAAGCGCAGCTGGCGCCGGCGATTCCGCAGATCTGGCGTTCGGAAGTGGAGTCCTTGCGCGGCGATCTACGGGGGTGGCTGCAGAATCACGCTTCGCTGGAGCAGGACTGGACGCCGGAGTATTTCGAGCTGAGCTTCGGGCTCAAGGATCCGGTGGGACGGGATCCGCGCAGCCGGAAGGAGCCGGTGGAGACCGGCGGGGGATTCCGGTTGCAGGGCTCGATCGACCTGGTGGAGCGGCATCGCAGCGGAGTGGCGCGGGTGGTGGATCACAAGACGGGCCGGATTCCGGAGCCGAAGCCGGAGATGGTGGGGGGCGGGGAGGTGTTGCAGCCGGCGCTGTACGCTCTGGCCGCGGAGAAGATCCTGGGTGAGGCGGTGAGCTTCGGACGGTTGTTCTACGCGACCATCGCGCAGAACTACGCGACGATCGATGTGGCGCTCAACGACTGGTCGCGGCGGCGGGCGGCGCAGGCGCTGGAAACGATCGACGGCGCGGTGCGCGACGGGTTTCTGCCGGCGGCGCCGCGGAAGGACGGATGCAAAGGGTGCGACTATTTGCCGGTGTGCGGTCCTTATGAGGAGGAGCGGGTCAGGGAGAAGTCGCAGGCGGAGTTGAAAGGGTTGAAGGATCTGCGGGGGATGCGGTGAACCGGGGGCTGGAGTGCAGTTGGGTGGTGGAGGCTTCGGCGGGGACGGGGAAGACGACCGCGCTGGTGAATCGCATTGTCGAGGTGATTGCCGCCGGGACGCAAGTGGAGCGGATTGTCGCGGTGACGTTCACTCATGCGGCGGCGGGCAATATGAAATTGCGCGTGCGGCACGAGTTGGAGCAGCGGCGCGCGCAGGAGTCCGACGGGGAGGCGCGCGGACGGCTGGCGGAGGCGGCGCGGTCGCTCGATCGGGCTTTCATCGGGACGATCCATGCGTTCTGCGCGCAACTGCTGCGGCGGCGGCCGGTGGAGGCGGGGGTCGATCCGGTGTTTCAAGAACTGGCGCAGCCGGACGCGTTACGGGTCTTCGGCGGGGTGTTCCGGCGGTGGATCGAACGGCGGCTTTCGTCGCCATCGCCTGCATTGACGCGGGCCCTGGCGCGACTTTCGTGGCGGGAGGACGGCGAGCCGCTAGACTCGTTGCGGGTGGCGGCGTGGTCGCTGGCGGAGTGGAGGGACTTCGACGCTCCGTGGGACAAGCGCGGGTTCGATCGGGATGCGCGGCTCGGCGGCTTGTTGACACAGGCGGAGGGAACTCTCGGGTTGCGCGACCGGTGCGGGCGGACGCGCGACATTCTGTACGACGGTCTGCGGCCGCTGGCGGAGTTTCTGGATCGCGTGGGGAAGGCGCGGGAGGCGGGGAGGCTCGATCTCAACCTGGTGGAAAGCGAGCTGTTGCGGCTGCCGCGCGACGTGCGGTGGCTGAAGCAGGGCTCCGGCAAATACGGCGACGGCGTGTCCCGCGAGGCGGTGTTCGCATCGTGGGAGGCATTGAAGGCGGCCATCGAGGAGTTCGGGCGGGAGGCGGATGCGGACCTGGCGGCGCATCTGCGGGACGAGTTGTGGGAGGTGGCCGGGCTTTACCAGGAGAAGAAGAAGAGCGCGGGGCAGCTCGACTTCATGGACCTCCTGCTGCATGCGCGCGACCTGTTGCGCCACGACGCGGCGCGCGGCGAATTGCAGGGTATGTACGAGCGGATCTTCGTCGACGAATTTCAGGACACCGATCCGCTGCAGGCGGAGATCCTGCTGCTGCTGGCCGCGGCGGACGCGGGCGAGAGCGACTGGAGAAGGGCGGCGCCCTCGGGCGGCAAGCTGTTCGTGGTGGGGGATCCGAAGCAGTCGATTTACCGCTTCCGGAGAGCGGACGCGGGACTGTTCCGGAGAGTTTGCGCGGACCTGCACGCGGCCGGGGCGGAGCGGCGGGCGCTGACGAGCAGCACGCGATCGATCGCCACGATCCAATCGTTCGTGAATGCGGCGTTCGCTACGTCGATTCCGGACTACCTGCCGCTCGATGGGGGTGTCGCGGCGCCGGCGGGACAGCCGGGCGTGATCGCTCTGCCGATGCCGCGGCCGTATGGGACGCGCAACATCTCGAACGTGAAGATCGAGGAATGCTCGCCGGGCGCGGTGGCGGCGTTCATCGAGTGGCTATGCCGGCAGAGCGGCTGGAAGGTGCGGGACCGGTCGACCGGAGAGTGGGTCGCGGTGCAGCCCGAGCATGTGTGCATTCTGTTCCGGCGGTTCACGAACTTTGGGACCGACCTGACGCAGGAGTACGTACGGGCGCTGGAGGCGCGGGGGATCGCGCACCTGCTGGTGGGATCGAAGTCGTTCCACCGGCGGGAAGAGGTCGGGACGCTGCGGGCGACGCTGCGGGCGGTGGAGTGGCCTGACGACGAGCTGAGCGTGTTTGCCGTGCTGCGCGGCAGCCTGTGCGCGGTCCTCGACGACACGCTGCTGAGATTCCGGAATGCGCACGGGCGATTCCATCCGATGCGGACGGATCTCGGAGAGGATCTCGACCCCGAGTTCCTGCCGATCCGGGACGCGTTCGCGATGCTGCGGGAACTGCACCGTCGGCGCAATCACCGGCCGATCGCGGACACGATCCACGCGCTGCTGGAGGCGACGCGGGCGCACGCCGGATTCGCATTTCGCAAGGGCGGGGAGCGGGTGCTGGCGAACGTGTACCGGTTGACGGACCTGGCGCGGAGTTTCGAAATCAGCGGCGCGGCGACGTCGTTCCGCGCCTTCGTCGAGCACCTGGAGAGCGAGTACGACGGCGGCGACACCGGGGAAGCGCCGGTGCTCGAGCAGGAAGGCGGCGGCGTCCACCTGATGACGGTGCACAAGGCGAAGGGGCTGGAATTTCCGGTGGTGATCCTGGCGGATCTGACGGCGAAACTCACAGGGCGCGACGGCGGCGACCGGTATTGCGACCCCGAGCGGCGATTGTGCGCGCAGCGGCTGTTGTGGTGCGCGCCGTGGGAATTGCTGGACGCGGCGGAAGCGGAGGCCAAGGCGGACGAGGAGGAAGCGCTGCGGGTGGCGTATGTGGCGGCGACGCGGGCGCGCGATCTGCTGGTGGTGGCGGCGGTCGGCGAGGAGCCACGCCCGGGATGGCTGAGCCCGTTGTACGACGCGTTGTATCCGGCGAAGGAGCGGTATCGGATGTCCGGAGCGGCGCCGGGATGTCCTCCGTTCGGGCAGGCGACGGTTCTAAACCGGCCGCCGGAGCAGGATGAAGAAGTATCGGTCAAGCCCGGTCTGCATCACCCCAAAACGGGTGTGCACGAGGTGGTCTGGTTCGACCCGGCGGTGCTGGCGCTGCAGGTGGCGCAGGCGGAGGGAATCGAATTCGACGAAGTGCTGCGGGGCACGCCCGAGCAGGCGGTGGAGGGATTGCGGAAGCATCGGGAATGGAGGGAGGGGAGGAGGGCGCGGATCGAGGCGGGGAGCGCGCCGCGGTTTCGGGTGGCAACAGCGGGATCGGCAGGCGGCGCGGCGGAGGCGGAAGGGATCGAGGTGGAGACGATCACACTGCAGGCAGCGGCGGGGCGGCCGGCGGGAAGGAAGTTCGGGCGGGTGGTGCACGATATTCTGGAGCGCGCGGGAAGCGTCGACGAGGTCGACGGACTGGCTCGGGTGTGGGGCCGGCGGCATGGGGCGACAGAGCAGGAGTGCGCGGCGGCGGCGGAGGCGGTCCGGGCGGCGCTGGCATTCGTGGCGCGGGAAGTTCCCGAGGGGGCGCGGCGGTTGCGGGAGACACCGTTGCTGGTGCGGTTGGAGGATGGGACGCTGGTGGACGGCCGGATCGATTTCGCGTGGTCGGACGGGACTCGTTGGACGGTGGTGGATTACAAGACAGACCGGCGGGACAAGAGGCGAATCGGGCAGCTGCAGTTATACGCGCTGGCGCTGCAGCGGGCCACGGGGCTGCCGGCGCAGGGGATCGTGCTGGAGGTGTGAGGGGGGAGTCCCCGCTGCTACATGTGCTTCACGTGATTGGGCTTGGGGTGCTTGGCGGCCTTGCGGGCCTTGGGGCGCTTCACTTTTTGCATTTTGGCGGGCTTGCGGACCGGGGGCTTTTTGGCTTCGGCGATGGCGCCGATACCACAACTCAGCGCGATGGCAAGCGCGATGGTGCGAAATCTCATGTTTCCTATCTTATTGCCCCGCCGTACTGAACCACAAGTACCATTTCACAAAACAATATAAGGTGGCGGCGATGGATAGACCGGCGGCGACGCGCCAGACCTGCTCGACGGGGGAGCCTTCGTGCTGGGGGCGGCCCGCGACGTAGGCGAGTCCGAAGCCGCCGGCCAAGCCGCCGATGTGGGCGGCCATATCGATTCCGGGCAGGAAGCTGAACAGCAGCAGGTAGATGAGATAGCGGCCATACACGCTGCGGATCATGTCGCCCATTCCGCCGCGATAGCGCAAGCCGAGCGCGAGCATGGCGCCGACGAGGCCGAAGAGGGCGGCGGAGGCGCCCATCGAAGGGATTTCGGGCCGCCACAGGGCGCTTACATAGAAGCCGGCGATCGTGGCGACAAAGTAAATGACCAGCATGCGCGCGCCGCCGTAGAGATCCTCCACCTGTGCGCCGAGGTCGAACAGCACCCACGAGTTCATGAGGATGTGGAGGAGGCCGCCGTGGAGGAAACCGGCGGTCACGAGACGCCACCACTGGCCGGCGGCGATGGCAGGGCCGTACTTCGCGCCGAATTCGAAGAGCGACTGCACGTCGGGACTGAGGATCGATCCGCGGCCGCCATTCATGCTGTAGATTCCGGTGGCCAGATAGAGGCCGGTGTTAATCAGCAGGATGAGGATGGTGAGGTAGCCGGCGTGCGGGATCAGGCCGCCGAGGATCGGTTGGCCGGGATCGCGCTCGACGCGCTTGGGGGCCACGGATTCCTTGCAGTACGGGCAGACCCGGTCGCTGGTCGTGATAAAGGCCCGGCAGTGCGGGCACATGCGGCGCGATTCCATCGTGCCTTCAATGATAGCGTTCTACTTGCCGGCGTCGTACGGCTTCAGGCGGCGCACCCAGATATTGCGATAGCGCACGGGATTGTTGTGATCCTGCAGAGCGATCGGCAGTTCGGCGGCGTGCGGGGTGTAGTGGGCCACCTGGCGGTAGACCATCGGGCCCATCACTTCTTTCCGGTTATGAACGAAGACGCCATTCCAGAAGACGGTCTGGAAGGCGGGCTTGACGAGTTTGCCGTCTTCGAACGCCGGCGCCTCGAAGAGGATGTCGTAGCTCTGCCACTCTCCGGGCGGCCGGGCGGCGTTGGCGAGGGGCGGCCACTGGCCATAGATCGCGCCGGCGTGGCCGTCGGCATAGGTGGGGTTGTTGTACGTGTCGAGGACCTGGATTTCGTAGAGACCCATGACGAGGACTCCGCTGTTGCCGCGGCCCTGGCTGGAGCCCTTGACTTCCGGCGGCGCGGCCCATTCGATGTGCAACTGGATGTCGCCGAAGGAGTCGCGGGTTAGGAGCGGACCCGTGCCGGGGCCGACCTCGAAGTAGCCGTCCTTGACGGGCCATTTGGCGGCAATGGTCTTGCCGGCGTCGGGGCCGCGGCCGGTCTGGGCCCATTTCGAGAGGTCTTTGCCGTCGAAGAGGACGATGGCGTCGGAGGGCGGCGCGCCGGGGGTGGCGCCGGGGGTGGCGACGGGCGGATAGGGGCGGGCCGGGTCGTGAACGTGCCACTTCTGGCCGGGGAGGATGGGGGTGTCGGTGAAGCCGAGGTCGGCGCCGGGGCGGGTTTGGGCGCTCAGCGCGGCGGCGGCGCACAGGAAGGCCAGATGTCGGAGTTTCATTGCTGCCTATTCTCTAACGCGGAGGACGGCCGGGGCAAGAGCCGCTGCGGCGGATGGCCTTTCGGATTGGGTCGCGACTCGTCTCCGGTGGGCGCCTTACTCTCTACGTGGAGCTGGCATTCGTGCTTGCCACGCCGGCATTCTCGCTGGCGTTCCTGACGCTCCGTCGCGACTTCGGTGGCGGCATGGCAAGCCGGAGACTCGCTCCACGGGGTCTGCTACAATCGAAGATCCCGATGGTAAAGACTGAGCGCGAATATCGCGAAGACATCTGTCAGGTCGGCCGCCTCGTGTTCCAAAAGGGCTGGGTGGCGGCCAACGACGGCAATATTACGATCCGGCTGGATGCGGAGCGGATCCTGGCCACGCCGACGGGCGTGTGCAAGGGGATGATGCACCCCGACGATCTGATCATTGTCGATATGAAGGGGAACAAGATTCAGGGCCGGGCAGAGCGAACGAGCGAGATCGCCATGCATACAACGGTGTATGGGCTGCGGCCGGACATCAAGTCCGTGGTGCATGCGCATCCGCCCGTGGCGACGGGGTTCGCGACGGCGGGCAAGTCGTTGAACCTGGCGCTGCTGCCGGAGGTGGTGATCGGACTCGGGTGTGTCCCGCTGGCCAGTTATGGGCTGCCGGGAACGCCGGCGCTGACGGAGGGCATGCTGCCGCTGATTCCCAAGTACGACGCGCTGTTGATGGCGAATCACGGCGCGGTCTGTTACGGGGAAGACGTGTTCAAGGCGTACTTCAAGATGGAGACAATGGAGCACTTCGCGCGCATCCAACTGGTGGCGGAGCTGCTCGGCGGCCCCAAAGTGCTGCCGCGGGACGAGGTGGACAAGCTGCTGGATTCGCGGACGCGCTACGGCGTGAAGGCGAAGAGCGCGGGCGAGCCGGGATGTCCGGCGGCGCTGGAGGATCTCGGCGGAGGCGGCGAGGACCGGTTTTACGTGACGCGAGCGGAGCTGATCGGGCTGGTGGACGAGGCCCTGAAGGCGCGCGGCATATTATAGGAAGACTTTCTGGAGACTATCGATGGGTGAAGCGTTAGGAATGATCGAGACGCGCGGCCTGGTGGCGATGATCGAAGCCGCCGACGCGATGGTGAAGGCGGCGAAGGTGAATCTGGTCGGTTGGGAGAAGATCGGATCGGGCTACGTGACCGCGATGGTGCGCGGGGACGTGGCGGCGGTTCGGGCGGCGACCGACGCCGGCGCCGCGGCGGCGCGCCGCGTGGGCGAACTGATCGCGGTGCACGTGATCCCGCGTCCGCACCAGAGCCTGGAAGACATCCTGCCGATCGGGAAATCGACCGCGCAGGGCGCCAGCAAGTAGCGCCGTCATGATATTGGCCCGCGTGGTGGGCACCGTGGTGGCAACACGGAAGGACCCTCGCCTGGAAGGCAAGAAGCTGCTGATCCTCAAGCCAATCTCGCCCGAAGGCAAGGACGAGGCCGGCTATGTGGTGGCGGTGGACACGGTCAGCGCCGGGTTCCGCGAGCGGGTGATCGCGGTTTCCGGCAGCTCCGCCCGCATGGCGGAGGGTTGCAAGGACACTCCCGTCGACACGGCGATTATCGGCATCGTCGACGAAGTGTCGATGGACTAGCCGGATGGTCTTAGGGCGCGTGATCGGCTGCGTCTGGTCGACCGTCAAGCACCCGGGGATGGAAGGGCTGCGCATGCTTTTCGTGCAACCTCTGACGCCGGAGCTGAAACCGACGGGGCGGCGGATCATCTGCACGGACTGCACAGGGGCGGGCGCCGGAGAGCTGGTCTATTGGGTGAAGGGGAAAGAGGCGAGCTTCCCGTTTCTGCCCGCCGAGCCGCCGGTGGATACGACCATCGTCGGGATTGTGGACTCGGTGCACCTGGGACCGCGGGCGGCGGCGGCCGAGGGGAAGCGCAAGGCCAAAAAGTAATGCTGATCGGGCGTGTGGTGGGGGAGATCGTCGCGACTCAGAAGCATCCCAGCCATGAAGGGCGGAAACTGTTGCTGGTGCAGCCCTTGAACCTGGACGGGAGCGACCGGGGGGACGCGGTGATCGCGCTCGACGCGGTGGACGCCGGGGTCGGGGACAAAGTGCTGATCGCCACCGAGGGGTTCAGCGCGATGACTTCGGTGGGCCGGCCGCAATCACCGATTGACACCTCGGTAATAGGCTTTATCGACGCGATCGACCTGCTGCCGGGAGTCTCGTGACCTTCCGCTGCGCTGGCGCGAAAAGACCATCTGGGCGGTGAGCATGAGAATGAAGACCCATTTCACGCCCTCCACGGCGCTATAGGCGACGTGCACGACCCAGAACTGGTCGCGATCGTGAGATGGGGTATTCGGCGGCACGAAGTCGATCAGCCGCCCGAGAGCCACTAATTCGGGCATGAGCAGGAAATGCTGCAGCAGCGTCACGAGCAACAGCAGGAGCACTCCGATGAGGACGAACTTGCTCTCGCGGCTGCCGAAGAGCATGACGAGGAAAAAGAACACACCGTAGGCGATCTGAGCTTCTTCCCAGGTCTTGAAAAGCCAGCGGTTCATCTCGGCCGCCTGGAAGCGCATGGTCATACGGGCGTCGGCGCCGAGCGGTTTGAAGCGCAGGGTGGCGGCGGGATTGTCGTGCGACAGCAGCCGGTCGACCTCACGGAAGTTCTGCGTGGCGATCCAAGCCATAAACAGACCGCCTGCCAGCCACAACCCTAACAAGAAACAAGCCAACCGCCGCGCGTGCATCGAGATCGATTCTAACGCACCGGACGCAGTTCGGATGGGCGCAGAGTTCTAGGGGTACTTCCGAGGTCAGCCGTCGATGTGCCATGTGCTGATGGCGCGGGGACCGCGATAGCCGGTGGAGACGGTTGTCAAACGCGCCAAATCCCTGGCCAGGTAGCCGCGTCTGGTTGTGGCAATCTGCGCGGCCCATTGGAAAAGGTCCCGGGCCTGCGCGACCTCGGCGAGACTTCGGCGTTCCGACCGGAACCAGGCCAGATATTGGCGGAGAGCGCCATCGACGGAGCGCAGATCGTCGGCTTCGACGGCGAAGCGGAGGCTGTCTTCGTAGGAGGTGTGGAAGGGCGGTGTCATCGCATGGAATTCTGGTTCGCCGACATGGCGGCGAACATATTCGTGAAGTAGGTCGCCTGTTGTTGTAGGGAGGCGATCAGGGCGTCGGCTGCCGCCATCTGGTGGTTGAGGCTCTCGGTCAGTTGGTCGACGCGGGCCTGGTTTTCGCTGATCCGGTTCCCGGTGTCGGTGATTTCGCCGGCGACCGACAACAGCGTGGTCGGGATCACGCCTTTGGCCGAGTCGGTAATGGCGCTGAGAGTGTCGTTGGCGGCCTTGAGAAAGCCGCTATCCGTGGTGTTTCCCCAGAAATCGGTGACGCTTTTGAAGTCCTTCGCCGCGGCCGCGGCGAGCACGGTGGAGTCGAAGGAGAGCACGCCGTTCTGGTCGAAAGTCAGTCCGATCGCGGAGATCGAGGAGATGGCCCCCGAACTGCCATAGCTGGCGAGATTGCGCAACGAATCGGAGAGGGTGCTGACGATGCTCTGGCCGGCTAACGCGCCGCCACCCGTGCCGCGCTGGGCATCGAGGGTGGTGCGGGCGCTGTTGTACGCTTTGACGAAACTGTTGATCGCCGAGACCATGCCCGACGTGCTCTGGGTCACCGTAATCGACGTAGTCCCTCTGGCCAAGACAGTCGCGGTGAGGTCGGGCGACAGGGTGAGATTGCGGGAGTCGGAGGAGAGAGTTGCCGGCGCGACCGGCTGGCCATTGACGCGGTACTGCACGGCGACTCCGCCATTGGCCGCGCCGAGGAGGTTGGGGCCTCCCTGGCCATCGTCCAGAGTGATATCGAGAGCTCCGTACTTGGTGTTTTGCAGCGATAGCTGGTAACTGGGGGCGGCCGTCGTGCCGAAGTTGACGATGGTGGCTCGAACGTCTCCCTTGGTCGATGAGTTGATGGCATCGGCGAGAGCGTTCAGAGTGCTGTCGGACGGCATGATGTCCGTGTAGATAACGCCATTGGCGTGGAGGGTAAACGCGAAGACGCCGCTGATACCCCCTTTGGCCGGATCGGTGACGCCGGCTCCGTTGCTCGTCGCGGTGGCCAGCGACCCGGGATCGACAACCTCGAGATTATAGACGCCGGGCAAAGCGGCAGGGCCCACGGTGGCCGCGGCAACGGTGGAGTCGGAGTAGGACGCCACGCGATTCGAGCCGTTCACGGCCGAGCCGAGAGCGATCGTCGACGCCTGCAAGGAGGAGAACGCGGTGCTGAGGCCGGCGAGGGCGGTCTGCTCGCCGGTGAGGGTCGTTTTCTGATTCGTGAGCAGAGTGATCGGCAGAGACGCGATTTGCTGTGCGCGCGTGATGACTTGCGCGAAGTCCTTCGAATAGGAGCTGCTGCCGGTGAAGATCGGACTGGTAGAACTGCTCATAGGGAATTCCTCGAGATCATTCAACCTTCCTGACTACGACGCCGGACCGGGCCCCGCGGCCCGGCCCGGCGCCATGCATCGTTTATCCGCGCAGGAGCGAGAGAACCGCCTGCGGGGCGGAATTGGCCTGCGCCATGGCGGCCATGGAAGCCTGCACCAGGACCTGGGCCTTGGTGAGGTTGGCGGCCTCCGAAGCCACATCCGTGTCACGGATGCGGGATTCGGCGGCCGAGAAGCCGGTGATCTGCGATTGCGCCAGGTTGACGGCGTATTGCAGTTTGTTCTGCCCGGCGCCGATCTTGCCCTGCACCGAGCCGAGATTGGTGACGGCGTTTCCCAGAGAGGTGAGCGCAGTCAGGGCATTCGCCGTGGCCGACGAGCCGGCGACGGGTGTCGAAGAGTTGTTTGCGCCCACGTTGGCCGTCGTAAAAATGCCCTGGTTGGCGAGGCCGGCCGCGGTGACCGAGAAGCTCGAGGCGGACTGGAATGTGACTTTGGATCCGGTCTTGTCCAGTAGCGCGGTGACGTTGATGCCGGCAGCTTTGAGCCCGGCATTGATGGTGGTCACGGCGGCGGCTTGGGTCACGGCGCCGCCGGTCGCATCCAGCAAGATCTGCTTGGAGAGCCCGTTCTGCGTAAAGGTCAACGTCTCGTTGTTGGCCGCGATCGTGATGTTCGCCCAGTTCTGATCGCCGGTGACGATGTACATGCCGGTGTTTTCGATGCTCTGGGAGAACTGTCCCACCTGGTTCGCCGCGCCCGCGCCGGCCAAACCGGCGCCATTGAGTGCGGTGAACGCCTGGGTGCTGCTGAAGGTGAGGGCGCCGCCAGTGCCGATCGAGGCGGAGATGCCCGAGGGATTGAGAGCCGCGTTGAGCTGGGAAACAGCATTGGCGCCGGTGATGCCCGCGCCGTTGGCGCCGCCGCTGACGGTCGCCGTCACGGCAGATCCGACGTTGCCGAGGTTGAAGGTGAATTCCTGCTTCGCCACCTGGCCGGGATTGGCCGTCAGGAAGGTGGCGGCGGAGCCGCTGAGGTCGATGGGCGCAGCGCCGAATGCCACTCCGCCAGCCAACAGGGAGGCGTTATTGACGCCCAGACCCTGGGAATCGATGGCATTGCCCGAACCGGACAGATCCACGGTCACTTTGGAGTTGCTCTGGTTGGAGCCGCCGCCGCCGATGTAGATGCTCATCAGGGAGTTCGAGGTGCCGTTGGTGTTCAGGTTGACGTTGGAGGCTTGCCGGTCAATTTCTCCCTTGAGGGCCTGGAATTCGTTATCCAGTGTGGTGCGGTTGCCGGTGAATCCCGTGGTGGCGGCCTGTGTCGCCAGCGTTTTCATGCGGTCGAGAATTTTGGAGATGTTGTTGGCGCCGCCATCGATGATCTGCAGCGTGCTGATGCCGTCGTTGGCGTTACGCACGCCTTGCGTCAGCTCGGCGGTGTCGGTGCGAAACTTGTTCGCGACGGCCAATCCCGCGGCGTCGTCGCCCGCGGAGTTGATGCGGTAGCCCGAGGTCAACCGCTCGATGGTTCTGGCCTGGAACTCCGTGTTGACGCGGAGATTTTCCTGGGCGGTGATGGAATTTACGTTGGTTTGAATGGAGAGTGACATGGAAGGTTCATCCTTTTCTGTTGTTCAGTTCCCGGCCTCTTGCCGGGGCGGCCTTCCTTGCGTGCCGCTGAATTCTTTATCGGGAAGGCTGGATGAAACTTGAAAAGAAACTTGCCTTAGTACCTTCGGCCCGGCGATCCGCGCGGATAGCCGGCTGGCGACTCGCGAAGCGACTCCCTCCCAGTCGCCGAAGCGGGATTGGCGGAACAGCCGCATGGTGGGATACCAGGGGCTATCCTCCCGGACGGTCATCCAGCGCCAGTCCGCGCCGAGTTTATGCAGACTCCACACCGGACAGCCGAGGGCGCCGGCCAGGTGCGCGATCATCGTATCGACGGTGATCACCAGGTCCAGTTGCAGCACGATCGCGGCCGTAATATCGATGGAATCGGCGCTTTCCGACAGCGGGATTAGCGGACAATCGGAGGGAATCGGCTTGCCCTGCTGCAGGCTCACGAATTGGGCTCCGGGGACTCTCCATACGGGATCGAGTTGCTCCAGCCGCATGGAGCGGTTGGCATCGTCGGGATGCGCCGGGTTGCCGGCCCACACGATGCCCACTCGAAAGCGTCCGTCCGCCGGTCCGCACCGTTCGAGCAGGCGAGCCCGCGCGGCCGCCATCGCGGCTGGGGAAACCTCGAGGTAGGGAACATCGCGCGGGATGGTGTGCTCGCGGATGCGCAGCACCCGCGGCGCGCTCAGCAGCGGCAGCCGCAAGTCGAATTCCGGCAGCTCTCCTTCGAAGGGGACAATCTGGTCCACGCCGTCGATTCCGGCGAGGATCGGCATCAGTTGGGGCTGGCAGGCGAGGATGACGCGGCCGCCAAGCCGTTTGATGGACGGCGCGAAGCGGACGAACTGGAGGGTGTCTCCCAACCCCTGTTCGGTATGCAGAAGCAGGGTGCGGCCGGGAAACGGCTCACCGTCCCATAAAGGCGCGGCGATGTCGGGCGGACGGCAATCGGCCATCATCCAGCGAGTCTCGTATTCCTCCCACCCTCGCTCGAAATCCCCCATTGCCAGCCATGCCAACGCCCGCGCCGGCCGCGTGAGCCCAACTTCCGGCGCCACTTGCTCGGCCTTGTTGTACCAGTGGAGAGCCGCCGGGAAGTCGACCCGGGCGGCGCACAGATCGCCGTAGCACCCGAGGACTGCGAGGTGATCGGGGCGAAGCTCGAGCGCCTGCCGCAGGTATTCCTCGCTTTCGGCGAACCGTCCCCCGGCGATCAGGATGTGCGCGAGATTGGCATAGAGAGCCGGACGATCGGGCCGCGCCGCGAGCGCCCGCCGGCAGTGCCGTTCGGCTTCTTCGAACCGCTGCATCCTTCCCAGCGCGAGGCCCAGATTGGTGTGCGCCTCCGGCATGCCGGGAATGGCCGCGAGAGCCAGATGACACAGTTCCGCGGCGGGCACGGCGCGCCCTCTCATGACCAGGACTGACGCCAGATTGACCTGGGCCAACACATCGCAGGGCGCCGCCTCGAGAGCCTTGCGGCACCAGTGCTCGGCTTCGTCAAACCGTCCCAACCGGCCGAGGGCGGAGCCCAGATTGGTCTGGGCGGCGGCCAGCCGCGGATCGAGCGCCAAGGCCTTCCGGTAGTGTTCCTCGGCCTGGCGATATTCTTCGCGATCGAAATAGATGTTCCCGAGGTTCATCCATGCGTGAGCGTAGCCCGGAGACAGCCGAAGCGCGGTGGCATAGGCCGCCATCGCCTCCTCGGGCCGGTTTGCCGAACGGAGAGCGTTGCCCAGGTTGCCGTAAATCTCGGCGCGGTCCGGCTGCAGGACGGACGCCTGCCGGTGCCACGTGACGGCCTCCGCGGCGCGTCCGGCCTCCTCGAGCGCGGAACCGAGATTCGTAAGAGCTTCTCCGAAATCGTGGCGCAGCGAGATCGCTTTCCGAAAGCAGACCATTGCCTGTTCGCGCTTTCGCAAGGCGCGAAACGCGTTCCCGAGGGTGTTGTAGTAGACAGGCTCGAGCGGACGTTGCTGGATCGCCTTGGCAATCAGGCCCGCCGCTGGCTGCGGCTGTCCGCAGTCGAGGCACAGCATGCCCAACAGGTGCAACGCGTCGGGATTGCCGGGATCCCGCCGCAGGACATCGCCGTAGAGCCGCTCCGCATCCGTATGGCGGCCAGCCTGGTGCAGATCGAAGGCCTGTCGCAAGGCCGCAAGTTCAGCGGCCAAGACGAATTCCTCCACACAGTTGCGCCAAAGCGCCGGCCGTGACCGAGTCCGCGGCGGCAAGGTTTTGTTCCCGCGTGAGGCAATGCTCGGAGCGGGCCACCGACACATCCCGCGGCGCGTCGATCCCGATCGTCACCCGGGTCGGACTGATCTCGGCGATGTGGATTTCGATGTTTTCTCCGAGCCGGATCGATTGGCCGGCGCGGCGCCGGATCACGAGCATACCGGTTCCCAAACCTCCCCCACGGGGTGGCGGTGCGAATAGCATGGCGTGGGCGCGATGGCCTGCACGGCGTGGAGGTTGGCGGTATTGATGACAATGGGCGCGCGGAGATTGGCGGTGACGCCGGTCTCCGCAACCGTGATCAGGCCCAGCTTGAGAAGCTCCCGATCGGTTCCGGCGCCGGGCGCAACGCCGAGCAGGTCGAGATCCGCTTCCTCGATGTCGAGTTCATAGGCGGGGTCGATCGCCGCCGCCGGCAAGGCCACGAAACAGAGATCGGGATTGTTCAGACTCTGCAGGAAAACCAGCGGCTCATGCGCCGGCTGCTGCAGGAAAAGAAAGCGGCGTTCGTTCTCGAAGCCCGGCAGTCCCGCGGGAAAATCCACGACGGAGGCTGCGTCATAGGCGATCGTTTCGAAGTATTTGGTTGTGCAAGACGGCATGGCGATTCCGAAGATCTATCGGCGCCGCGCCGGATTCGCATTAGAGGGTCTCTAGCCTTCGCTGCAACGGACCTCCCGGCCGCCGTTGCGGATCGACTCCCGCGCCGCCTCGATGACGCGATCGTTGTAGGCGCTGTTGGCAGGGGTGGCGATGAGACCCGCGGCGTCGATCTCCGCCAGCGTCTTTTCGCCACGCTCGACCGCGATGGCCGCCTCCACGATTCCCGCGATCGACCGGTAGCCGTACCCCACCGGCGCGAGCCCGGGCCCCCCGACGTCCACGTATTGGAAGTAATCGGGGCTCGGCTCGGCATACGCCGCCGGAGCGGTGTAGCAATATTGCAGGCCGCGATATTGGTCCGAATGCGCCAGCCATGCGCCCTCGCCGGCGCCCTGGCAGTACAGCGTCAACCCCTGCGTATTGCCGCCGGGAGCGAGGTCCGGAAACCCGAGCGCATTCTGCACGTTGAGACAGGCGCCATTGTTCCAGATGACGCGCGCGTCCGTCCACAGATAGCCCTCCTTGCCGTTGGGAAAGCGGTCGAGAACCCCGTAGACGCTGACGGCGGATGGCGTCAGACCGGTGATGAAGGCCACGAGATCGACGTAATGGCAGCCGATGTAGGTGAAGGCGTCGGAATGTTCGGCGCTCATCCAGTTCTGGAAGTTGGAATGACGATAGAACCATTTTTCCAACAGGCAGGCCGTGCCCAGGCGAAACTCGCCGAAGCGGCCTTCGCGGTAGGCGCGCCGCGCCATCAGGCTGCGATCGTCGAAGCGCTTGTGGTACTCCACGCCGACCAGCAGATTCCGCCGCCGCGCTTCCTCTTCAATCTCGACGCCATGCCGTCGATTGAGCACCATCGGCTTCACCGCGCAGACGTGCTGATCCCGGCGCAGCGCCTCCATGATGACGGCATGGTGCATGTGGTCGGGCAGCGCCATGACAACGATCTGGCGGGGCGGGAGTTGGGCGAGAATGTCGCGATAGAGAAGCGGTTGCCGCTCGCCCGGCGCTCCCGGCAAGAGCCGGAAGGTCTGTCCGGGAAAGGCGCGGCGGATCGTTTCCGATTCCGCCAGGCGCCGCACCGTGTCATGCGTGGAAGCGCAGACGGAGATCGCTCCGATGCGCCCCAGGCGCTGCAATTGGTAGAGAGACGGGAGGATCTGATCGTGGACGATCATTCCACCACCGATGACGAGCGCCTCGGGCTGCATAGCGGTTACGCCGTGGCTGCGTGGCCGATGGCTTCGGCGAAGGCCTCGTCGAGCGCTTCCACGCTCTCGATCATGGCGTCCTCCGGGATCACGAGAGGCGGGGAGATCTTCACCGTGCCGCCTCCGAAGCCCACCGGGGCGAACATCAGCACACCCTTGTGCATGGCGCGGCGGACCACGTCGAAGGTGAGGTCCGCGTCGGGCTCGGTGGTCCCGGGACGCACGCAGGCCAAGCCTGCGACGAGGCCTTTGCCGGCGACGCATCCGATCTGCGGATAACGCGACGCCAACTCCTGCAGCTTGTGGTGCATCACGGCGCCCGTGCGGCACGCGCGGCTGGCGAGTTGCTCGTTGACGATCAGGTCGACCGATGCCAGCGCGGCCGCGCAGCACACCGGGTTGCCGGCGTGGCTCGACGTCATGCTGAGCGGCGGGTATTGATCGAGCACGTCCGGACGTCCCGCGACCGCCGCCAGCGGCAGGGACCCCGAAATTCCCTTGCCGAACACCGCCAGATCGGGCACGATGCCGTACTGCTCGAAGCCCCACAACGTGCCAGTGCGGCCGAAGCCCGCCTGGATCTCGTCGCACACCAGCAGGGCCTTGTGGCCGGTGCACCATTGCCGGAGAGACTGCATGTACTCCACGGGGGCGAACGCCGCGCTGCCGCCCTGGTAGGTCTCGAGAATCACTCCCGCCACGTTCTGCGGCTCGATGCGATTTTCACGCAACGACCGTTCGAAGCTGTCGAACGACGTGTCCGGCGTGCGGAAGCCGTCGGGAAACGGAACCTGCACAAAGCCCGGATCGAGATTCACGATCCACTGCTTCAACTCGGGGATGCCGCCCGCCTGCTGCGAGCCCAGCGTGCGCCCGTGAAACGCATTATGGTACGAGACGATGACGTGCTTGGATCGTCCGCCGCTCTTGACGCCGTAGCTGCGGCACATCTTCAGGGCGCACTCGACCGCCTCGGAGCCGACGCTGTAGAGGAAGACTTTCTTGAGCGGTTCGGGCAAGATAGCGACGAGTTTTTCAACAAGTTGTGCGCGCGGCTGGTTGGCGAAGGAGAAGCTGGTCAGCAGGTGCGCCTGCGCCTGCCGGGCGATCGCCTCGGCAATCTCCGGGCGGCCATGGCCGGCATTCGCGATCAGGACGCCCGATGACCAATCGATCCACTGATTCCCCCAGGCGTCGAACACCTGAAAACCCTCCGCGCGGTCCCACAGAACCGGCGGCTGGCCGCGCATGGCGCGCGGCTCGAACGCATAGAGTTTCTCCAAAGTCGCGATGGATTCCGGGACTGGCAACGGCGTGCCGATGCGCCGGTAATTCGTGTGAATCTTTTTGACATCCTGTGGAACTAACGTAAATTCTCGCGCCATTTCAATTCCGTAGCCCTTCTGACTCCAGTATCATTCTGAGTATGGCACGTGCGGGGTTATCCCCTGTTGTTTTGCCGCTCCTGATGATCCTCGCCGCGGGGGCGCAGACCCTGCCCGCAGCGCCGGCGCAGACTCCGCCCGCAGGACCGGCGCAGACCGCCGCACCCGCGCCAACCGGGGCCGGCGGATATGTGGGAAGCAACGCATGCCGCACGTGTCACGCCGACGTGTTTCTTAATTTTTATAAGAATGCGCACTTCAAGAGTCTGGCGTCGGGCAAGGAACCGCCGGAACGCACCGGCTGCGAAGGTTGCCACGGACCGGGCAAGGCGCATATCGAGGCGCGCGGAGGGAAGACCACGATTCCCCACGCCTTCTCGCTCATGACGCCCAAAGCCGTCCTGGAGGACTGCCTGGGATGCCACGCGCGCGACGTCAATCGCGCCAACATCCGCCGCTCCGAGCACACGCTTCACGACGTGGCGTGCACGAGCTGCCATTCGATCCACCACGCGGCGACGCCGAAATACCTCCTCGCCAAACAGCAGCACGAGATGTGTTACACGTGCCATTCCACCATTCGCGCGCAGTTTGAAATGCCCTCCAAGCATCGCGTGAACGAAGGCTTCATGGAGTGCTCGGACTGTCACAACCCGCACGGCGCGTTTGCGCCGACCTGGCGCATGGGCCAGCGCCCGCGCATGGTCGAGCAGGCGGGGACCAACGAAGAAGCGTGTCTCAAGTGCCATGTCGACAAGCGCGGGCCGTTCGTATTCGAGCACGCGTCGGTGCGGCTCGAGGGATGCGAGACGTGCCACATCCCGCACGGCTCGATGAACGCGAAGCTGCTGCGACGGCCCGTGGTCTTTACGCTCTGCCTGGAATGCCACAACGGCAGCGCGTCCGGACTGAGCGGCAGGGGCGTTCCGCTGCAATCTTCGCGCCACAACCTCCTCGATCCGAAATATCAGCGTTGCACAACGTGCCACGTGCGCCTGCATGGATCGAACACAGACGAGTATTTCCTACGGTGATGCCGATGCTGACGCGACTCTATCTGGCTCTGACGCTGGCGGGCGCGGCCGCCGCACAGCAGGTGGTGGCTCCCACCGACGCGCAGGTCGGCTCGCCCCGTGGCGACACGGTAGGCACATATAACGTGACGCAGTCCTACGAACTGGGATATCGTTGGACGCGCATCGGCGGCGACGCGGGCATGTATCGCAGCGTCGAGAATTTCCACAACGGAGTGCGGCTTTTGGGCAGCCACCTGACGGTCAACTCCAAAGAGGGACACGGGCATCTGTTCGACGAGATCCTGCTCACCACGTCCGGGCTCGGCAACGATCCCTACCAGGCGGCGATGCTGCGAATCCAGAAAAATGCTCTGTATCGCTACGATCTGTCGTGGCGGCAAAGCCAGTACTTCAATCCCGGCCTGACGATTGCGGGCGATCAGGGCGTGAATGGAGCGACGGTGATCACGTATGCCGGTTTTCCCGGCTCCGGCCTGCTCGCCACAGGCGGGCTGCACGTCCGTGACACGAGCCGCCGCCTGCAGGACCACGACCTGACGCTACTCCCGCAGTCGCACTTCCGCTTCCGCGTGGGGTATAGCCGCAATGTGGAAGACGGGCCGGCCCTCTCCACCGTCCAGGAATTCGACGCGAATGGCCCCGGCTTCCCGATCTTCGCCGACGTCCGCCGCCAATGGAACGAGTATCGTCTCGGAACGGATGTGGAGTTAGCGGGCTTCCGGCTTACCGTCACGCGGCGCTGGGATTTCTTCAAGGAGGATACGCCGTACCGGTTAATCGCGGTGGCGGGGATTGCGGCGGTCAACGACCAGACGGCGCTGCGGCAGTTTCAGCGGTCGGAGCCGGTCCATGGCGCGAATCCCGGGTGGTTGGGGAATCTGAACACCCGGCGCAAGCTGTGGGCGGTCAATGCGCGCGCCACATACGTCAGCGGCAGCCGTAATTTCCTGGAGAGCGAGGCCGCGTTCGGGACGACCCAATTCGGCGGGAACGGGAACCGGCAGATTGTGGTCGGCGGCAATGCGAAGCGGCCGAACGTGGCGGGCGATTTCGCGATCCAGTTCTTCCCGTCGGAGAAGCTCACGGTGGTCAACAATACGTCGATCATGAGCAACCGCATCGACGGGACTTCGAGTTATTCGGAAGTGCAGAACGGGTTCGATTTCGGCCAGACGATCAACTTCCGGTTCATCGGAGTCCGCACGGTGACCAACTCGACGGATGTCAACTACCGGGCCACGAAACAGATCGGCGTGTATGCGGCGTATCATTATTCCGATCGCGAAATCCGTTACACGACGGCCTTCAGCATTCCGGCATTTGCGAACTCCGCGGCAAGCGACTCGTTCGAGGTGAGCAACCACCTGAACTCGGGTGTTCTCGGCCTGCGATTCCGGCCCTGGAAGCCGTTCAGCGTCAGCCTCGATGGCGAGATCGGCCGCGCCAATTATCCCCTGACGCCGGTCAGCGAGAAGGGCTATCACAACCTGAATGGCCGCGCCGATTACCGCACACGCCGCACGCAGCTTTCGACCAACTACCGCCAGGCTTACAATCTGAACGCGCCGTTCACGTTTTCAACGTTCAATTCGCACAGCCGGCAGTACAGCGCGAACGCCTCCTGGGCGCCGAAGGACACCCTCTCCTTCGATGCGAGCTATACCAAATTGCACCTGGACACGCGCGGCGGCATCGCATTCTTCGCCAGCACCGGCGTGCGGCCGCAGTTGCAATCGGCTTTTCCGTCGTACTACACCAGCAACATCCACGCCGCGAATCTCGGCGTGAGGCTGGCGGTCCGCCGGCGCGCCGACCTCTATTTCGGATACTCGATCACGAAGGATACGGGGGATGGCCGGGCGGTGGCGGTTCCGGCGTCGGTGACCAATCCGATCCAGGCCGTGTTGACGGCCGTGCAGACGTTCCCGCTGATGTACGAATCGCCCATGGGACGGGTTTCCATCCGGATTACTCCCAAGCTGCGATGGAACGCGGGATGGCAGTTCTACGACTATGCCGAGGACTTCCATCTCTACGGGTACAATCAGAATTTCCGGGCGCACACGGGGTTCACGAGCGTGCTCTGGAGCTTCTAACGGGCTCTCCGCCGGGTAGGGGCGCTTACTTCCGGTACGGCGCCGTCTTCGGGTTCGCGGCGTTCCACTGTGGCGTCTGCGGGCTGTCCGCGATCCGGAAAATACCCAGCGCCACCGTGCGGTCCACCTTCGCCATATTCTCGTAATCGATCTTGGGCCATTCGTCGCCCGGCTGGTGGTAGTCCGGGTAGACATAGCCGACCGACAGCGTGTGCGACGGCACCCCTGCGTCGGCGAATGCCTGGTTGTCGCTGCGCGCGAAGAAGGAATCGCTGCTCTGTTCGTCCTTGACAACCTTGATGCCGAACTCCTCGCCCGCCTTCGCCAGCGCCGCCGTCATGTCGGTGTAATCGAAGCCAGTGGCGTTCACCAGGCCGACGCGCGGCCCGGTGTTGTCGTCGGTGCGGCCCATCTGCTCCAGATTGAGATCGCCGACGGTTTTCGCCAGCGGGAAGATCGGGTGCTGCGCATAATAGCGGGACCCGAGGAGACCGAGCTCTTCGCCGAAGAGCGCCATGAAGACGAGACTGCGCTTCGGGCGCGCCGGGAGGGCCGCCAGGGTGGCCGCAATCTCGATCACGGAAGCCGTGCCGCTGGCATCGTCATTGGCGCCGTTGTAGATGTGATCCCCCGGACCGGTTCCGCGGACGCCGATGTGATCGTAGTGCGCCGTGATCAGCACGTAGGTGTCGCGGAGCGATGGGTCCGATCCGCGCAGCACGCCGACCACGTTGCGCAGCTTCACCGGTTCGACCTTGGGGGCCGCAACGTGCGCCGAGAGGGCCGCCGCCACGGGTCCCGGCTTTACGTCCGCCAGGGCGTCCCGCACGGTCTTGTCCCACACGGCGAGGATCGGCACGGCGGGGGTCGAAGTTTCGCGCAGCCGCGGGCCGTTGGTGAGTCCCTGTCCGTCTGCTCGCAGCAGGATGACCACCGCCGGATTCAGCTTGGCGGCGAGGGCTGGCAGGCGCCGTTGCAGCGTAAATAGGCCGCCGCGTCCACCGGCGGCGGTCTGTGCGTCGAGGATGAGCGCCTTTCCCTTGACCTGTTCCGCGGTGAGCGCGTCGAGAGCGGCCGTATCGGACATCGATGCCAGCCAGGCGGCGGCGCCGTCGAGCTCCAGCCCGGCGGGCTGCTGTAAGCCCATCGACGATTTATCGGCCGCGATGTTTTTGCCTCCGATCGTCAGCGACAACTGCATGCCGTCGGAATTGGGGGTGATGTTGGCAAACGGGGCGGTCTGAAAGTAGCCGTCGTCGCCGGCGGGCTCCAGACCCGCGCGGCGGAATTGGGAGGCGACGAACTCGGCAGCGATGTCGAGGCCCGGCGAGGGGGTTCCGCGCCCCTGCAGCGCATCCGAGGCCAGGAAAGACACGTCCGCCTTGAGGTCGTTCGCCGTGAGGCGCTGCGCGATCTGTTGTGGCGCCGGCGTCTCCGCCGCCAGTCCTGCCGCCATGAGGAGGGCGGCTCCAGCCCTGGCGCAAATGTTTCGAATCATCCGATTTCCTTACTCCTGCAATCTCTTACAATCCGAGGGTCTCGACGATGCCTGCGACGTCGGCATTGCGAACCCGCACTTCTCCGCGCAGTTGGGCGGGATCCGGCCGTTCGTCGAAGGCCTGGAAGAGCGCCATCTTGGCGACTGCATACCGCTCGGTGAGGGAGAGTTCGCGCCCGTGATCGTGCTCCCAGGCGCGGATTGCGGGATGGCTGACCATCACCGAAGTGTCGTGCCAATTCTTGCGGTCGGGCGACACGGTGAAGACAAATTCGACACCGCTGTCTCCGCCCGCATGGTACTCGCGATGGCCTTCGTAATAATACTGATAGACGTAACCGCTTTGCGCTGAATAGGTTTTCATGCGGCGCACGGGTGGGGCGCCGGCCAGGGGCGTCTTTTTTTTCGAGAACAGGCTCCGAAACACAATTCCCTAAGGTTCAATACCGCCCAGGGGGGCCGCGAGAACTATTGACAAGGATATCAAGGAGGAGCAGACTGAAGGTGGAATCGGGCCGGTTTTTCGATTCCCAAACGTCGTCTTGATTAGCCGATCCACCCTGGATTGGCGGGAGGTGACATATAGAACCGGGCCAGAATGAGGGCGGCCTCATCCACGGCAAGTGAACAGGCAGTACGGCAATTCCCGAACGCTCGGACATCCGTGCCTCGTGGCTTCAGGCACCGCGCTTCATGCGCACCTCAGATGACCGCCAACGGAGAGTTGCTACTTCACGAACCGACCGGGTGACCGCCCTTTTTCGTTTTTCCCTCCCTCCTGTTTTTCCTCTCTCCGTACGGGCCGGGACTTTCCATGTTGTACACTGGATTTGTCCATCCCACATCTATGACATCGGTTGCTTCCCGGGAAATCGTCAGCGCGCACAGCCCGGACTCTGACGACGCGTTCATGTTTTACGGCCTGGCCACCAAGAAGGTGCGCTCGGCCAGGGTTACGTTCCGGCACGTCCTCGATGACATCGAGACCCTGAACCGCAAGGCCATGGAAGGCCAGTACGATCTCAGCGCCATCTCCTATCACGCCTATCCATACGTGGCCGACAAGTACGTCTTGATGGCCAGCGGGTCCAGCATCGGCGACGGCTACGGCCCGATGATCATCTCGACGCGCCCGATGGAGCCGGAAGAACTGAAAGGGAAGCGCATCGCGATCCCCGGCACGCTGACGACGGCCTACTTGGCCTGCAAGCTGTTTCAGCCTGATTTCGAGGCTGTGGTGACGCCGTTCGACCGCATCACCGAGGCCGTCAAGGAACGGACCGTGGACGCCGGTCTGATCATCCACGAAGCGCAGTTGACGTTCGACCGCGAAGGCTTCCACCGCATCGTCGATCTGGGACGCTGGTTCAAGACGTCGTATGGACTGCCATTGCCGCTCGGCGGCAATGTGCTGCTGCGTTCGCTGGACGCCGATATTCAAAGCGAGTGCTGCCGCATGATGCGGGAGAGCATCCAGTACGCGCTCGACAATCACGACGAGGCGTTGGCCTATGCGATGCAATTCGCCCGCGACATGGAACACCGCCTGGCGGAGAAATTCGTCGGCATGTACGTCAACCACTACACGCTGGACGCCGGCGACGTGGTCCCCAAGGCCGCCCAGAAACTGCTCGATATGGGCTACGAAGCCGGCCTGATCAGCAAACGGGTCGAAGTCGAATTCATCCGCTAGCGGCGGCCAATCCGTTAGCATAGAGGGTATGCGCACTTCCCTAACGGCCCTCGTCCTCGTTTGTTGCGCCGCCGCGCAGGACGTCCGTCCCAAGGACGTTCGCGAAGCGGGCAAAGCCGGCTCCAGCGCCATCCCCCGTCTGCAGGAGTTCCTCAAGAACCCGAAGCAGGACGTCCGCGTCGAAGCGGTCAAGCAGATCACCGAGATCGGCACACAGCGCAGTCTCGATCCCCTGATTCAAGCCACCTTGGACAACGACCCCGAGGTGCAGATCCGCGCCATCGAGGGGCTCGTGAACTTCTATCTGCCGGGGTACGTGCAGTCCGGCTTCGCGGCGTCGATCAAGCGGGTCGGCACGAGTATAAAGTCCAAATTCACCGATATGAACGATCAGGTGATCGATGCCTACGTCGTCGTCCGCCCCGAGGTGATCTCGGCGCTCGGCGCGTTGGCGCGGGGCGGAGGGAGCATGGACGTGCGCGCGAACGCGGCGCGCGGTTTGGGGATTCTGCGGGGCCGCGCGGCCGTCCCCGACCTGGTCGAGGCCGTTCATTCCAAGAATACGGATGTGATTTACGAATCGCTGATCGCGCTGCAGAAAATCCGCGACGAATCGGCGGGCCCACGCGTCAGCTTCCTCCTGCGCGATCTCGATCCGAAGGTGCAGATCGCGGCCATCGAAACCACCGGACTGTTGCGCAACCAGGAAGCCGCGCCTGCCCTCGCCGATGCGCTCAGCCGCGCGCGCGATATCAAAGTAAGGCGCGCCGCGCTGACGGCGATGGCGATGCTGCCGGTGGAATCGAACCGCGCGCTCTATCAGCTCTATCTACACGATAAGGACGAGAAGCTCCGCGCCGCCGCGGCCGAAGGCTACGGCCGGTTGCGCCAGGCCGCCGATCTTCCCATGTTGGAAAAGGCGTGGCAGGACGAAACCAAGACTTCGCCGCGCCTGTCGCTGGCCTTCGCACAGGTGATGTTGGGCAAAACGGAGGTCAGCGAGTTCAGCCCCCTGCAATACGTGGTCAATAACCTGAATTCATCGAACTACCGCGGCGAGGCGTTCCCCTTTTTGGTGGAACTGGCCCGCGACGCCAAGGTGCGGCAGGCGCTCTACGGTCCGCTCGCCAGCGGCACGAAGGATGAAAAGATTGGAATCTGTGGAGTGCTGGCCCGCAGCGGCGATCAGTCGAGCGTGGCGCAATTGCAAAAGCTGAACAACGATCCCGATCCCGAGGTCGCCAAGGAAGCCCTGCGAGCGGTGCGGACGTTGCAAACGAAGTAGGACAGGGCAGACCCGAGGCCTGCCCATCGCCTGGGGAGGAGAGGAGAACTACTTTGCTTTCTTCTGCTTCTGCTGACCGACGCGGACTTTGAACTGCAGCACCTTGGCATCCTGGAACGCCTTGTGATCGTGGCGCGCCACGGCCTCCGCGAGGTACTTTTCAACATCGGCGTCCTTCGGCAGGACGGACATCAGCGTGAAACTGTCATTGCAGGTCGGGCAGTAGGGCCGGAACCGCTTCACATTCGGAATTGCCATAACTCCGTCTAGTTTAGCAGATCGCGCCCGGGCTTCACCGGCCCACCTCCGCCGGGTCGGTGGTAGCTATTCCCAGCCAGCCCTGCTGCGGGACGGCGTCGATCGGCAAGCCTCCCTGCCACAGCGAGAACTGAAACCGCAGCCCCCCGTTTCGCGCAATTCCCGCCAGCCGCAGCGGGATCCGCGCTTCCAGAATCCGCCCACAGGCGCATTCGATCGGTTCGTCCGCGTTCGCCGCCCCTCCCAGCAGGCGGATCGTCAACGCCGCGGAGCCTCCTCCATCCGCGCTCTGCAGCGTGATCCGCGCCTCCATGCCATCGAGTTCCGGCTCGTGCCCCGGGTGGAAATCGAGGCGTAGGTACAGGTTCTCTCCGTCGCTGCCGAAGAACACTTCTTTGATCAGGAACTTCTTCCCGTGCATCGACCCGGACCGCTCGTCCGACCGGTAGCTGCCGGCGCCGATCCACTCGAAATACGAGGTCACATCGCCATCGATGACCGGGCGGATCGCTCCCGAGGGTTCGACCCACTCCTCCTGCACCGACACCCGCAGGATGGGACGCGACAACTCCTCGGGCGGCGTGAGATTGAGGAAGCGGTAGACGTTCGCCAGGTGGCTGCGGTACAACTGGTCGAATTCGACGCGGTTGGCCGAATCGTGCTCCGGACCGTACCACCAGCACCAGTCGCTGCCTTCCGCGATCAACAACTCCTCCATGGCCATCCGCCGCTGCTCGTCCGACGCCGCAGTGGCGGCTTCGAACGTCTCCCGTGCGCGCAACAGTTGCGCCCACGCCTTGTTGTCTTCCTCCGCGCCGATCCACACATCGAAGTTGGCGTTGATCCATGAGCCGGGGAAGATCCGTTCGAGCGGCTCGGCGGGCAGCAGCCGCAAGGCTTCGGCCACGGTGACGGCGCGCATTCCGCCATCGTCCGAAATGCGCCGGTAAACCTCGCGCAGGAACTGCCGTCCATTGCGGTCGTAATATTCCCAGGCGTTCTCGCCATCCAGGATGATCGGAACCAGCGCGTCGCGACCGGAGTGGAGAATTCCGCCGCAGTTCTCGCGGATCCGGCGCAGGAAGTCGTCCGCCGCCGCCCCTGCGTCCATCTTCGAGTACACGAATCCGATCAGGTCGCTCATGAAGTGATCGCGAAACAGCAGTCCGAGCGACCGCCCCTGCTGCCGCCATCGATAGGGCCGGTACAGCCCCTCCACGCCCACGCCCCGGCCGAGCGTCCGGTTGAGGACGCCGTTGTCCGTCGCCGCCCACTCGAAGCCGAGCTCCGCCGCGATCGTGAACGCCTCGTCCGAAACCGACCCCTCCGACGGCCAGAGCCCCACCGGCGCCACCCCGAAGTTCTGCGCGATGTAATCGCGCGCCATCGAGAGCTGGCGGCGCGCATCCTGCGGATAGCGGAACCGCGGCGGCAGCGGCACGCCGGGATGCGACACCCCGGCGATGTTCGAATCGCACAGCAGGGGCAGGATCGGGTGGTAGAACGGCGTGGTCGAGATTTCGATCTGTCCCGAGGCCGCCATTTTCTGATATTCCGGCAGCACCTTCCCCACAATCTCGCGCTGCTTTTCCCCCATGCGCCGCTGGTCCGCCACCGTGAAATTGCGGCCCCGCGCCACCCACTCGGCGACCTCCGCGTCGTGCGCCTGAAACTCCTCGTCGAACCAGGCGAGCTGCGACCACATCTGCAGATCGCGAAACTCTTGCGCCCCGAAGAGACTGCGCGACCCCGAATTCTTCTGCGCCCGCCGCGCGTCGAATAACTCGCCGTAACGCGGATAACGGTAGATCATGCGCTGCGGATCGGAGTAGAAGGAGTGGGCCAGCAGGAATTCCTTGTCGCCATCCGTCAGGGTCTCGGCGGGCTTGAGCGCCATCTGCAGGAACGGATCCACCGCCGTTCCCGACGCGTATTCCGCCACCTGCGCCATCATCGACGGCACCAGGTTGAAGGTCTGCCGGATATTGGGAAATTCCTCCAGCAGGTGGACCATTCCGTAGTAATCCTTCAGCGCGTGCATCCGCGTCCAGGGCAGTTTGTACTCGCCCGAGATCAGGTCTTTATAAAACGGCTGATGCATGTGCCATAGGAAGCACAGGTGAATTTGAGGCATTCGATTTTGGCCGGCCGGGGGCTTACTTCCCGAAGTAACTCCGGACCGGGGGCGGCGGCTGGTCTTTGCGGATCGCCCGCCAGAGGATGTCGTTCAGCTCGTCGTCATCCACTTGGTCGGCCTCGTCGAAATTCATGCGGTTCGACGCGGCGGCGGCCGGCGCCGTTGCCGCATTCTTGGCGTCCAGCGGGATGCGCGGTTTCTCGGCCGTGTACACCGCCGGGTCCGGCGCCGCCTGGAACGCCGCCGTCATGGGGCGCGCGGCGGCGTCGAACTGTGTCATCGGCCGCAGTCCGAGCAGGAACTCGATGGTGCGCAACATCGACGCCGTGTTGTACATCGTGCTGTCCACCGTCCGCCGCTTGACATACGACGAGATCAGAAATGCGGGCGAGCGATGCGAATCCACGTGGTCGGGCCCGTTCTGCGCGTCGTCTTCGAGCACGCAGATCACCGTGCTGGTCCAGAATCGCGATTTCGACACCGCTTCCGCGATCATGCCGAGCGCGTAATCGTTGTCCGCCGCGGCGGAGAGCGGGGCGATGCGCCCCACCGTGGTGCCCGACGTGTGATCGTTCCCCAGACGCAAGGTCATCAACCGCGGCATGGCGCCGGTCTTCTCGTACTCCGCCAGCTCCGCGATGAAGACCTTGGCCCGCTCGATATCCGGGTAGTTCAGATCGAACGCCCGGTAGAAACGGTTCGTCACCTTGGCCAGCACCGGGTCGCGCACCGAGGCGATCTGCTCCTGCCCGGCTGCGGGGACCGGCGTCTTGTTGCCAGCCATGTACCCGAAGTTGCGCACGGTCAGCCCCGCCGACACGGCGTTCGTCCACAAGTAGCCCGCGGGCGGCAGCGACGCCGGATCCTGCTCCTCGAAATCGTATAGCTTGCGGCGGCCCGCATATTGATTCGGCCACAACCGCACGACGTAATCCGGCGCGATCGCCGCGGTCGACCAGTTATGCCCGTCCGCGCTCACGTCGGCGTTCACGTAAAAATTGTCGAGCAGCACGAACTCGCGCGCCAGCTTGTGCAGGTTCGGCGTCACTTCTTCGCCGAACAGCGTCAGCGACGGATCGCCGTTCCCCTGCTTCAAATCGCCGAACACCTGGTCGTAGGTGCGATTCTCGCGCACGATGTAGATCACGTGCTGTATGGGCGGCAGGGGCGTCGTGACGTCGAGCTTCTCGTCCCGATATGCCGAGTTCGCCATGGCGCGCCGGCTCCAGGCGTCGAGTTGCTCCGGCGTGAACGGCTCGATCCAGGACGCTGTGCCTGTCTGCATGTAGCCCACGTAGCCTGGCCGCACGCCCGGCTCGTTATGCTCTCCCACGGGGCGCTTCGACGGATTCGGCCCGTCCTTCGGGTTCGGATGCGACCGCAGCCCCTTGCCGTTCAGGATGACGACCGTCCCCGATGGCAGCACCCGCACCGCCGTCGGATACCAGCCCGTTGGGATAAAGCCCTCGACGCGGCTCCGCTCCGTCGAGATATCGACGACCGCCGCGACGTTGCCGTCCGAGCAGGCGACGTAGAGCCGCTTGCCGTCCGGCGTGATCGCCAGTCCCGACGGCGTCATGCCCAGCGGCTGTCGCGGCGTCATCGCCGTGTTGATGCTCTCGATGACGCTCAGCTCCTTGCTGGCGCTGACCCCGACCACGTAGACGTTGTTCGTGTTGGCGGCCGCCACGAACATCCGCGCCGCATATGCCGGTTCGCCCGCCGCTGCTTCCGCGGGCCCCCCCGCGCGCCACGCGATATCGGTCGGATGGGCGCCGATGCGCAGCGTCGCCAGTTGGCTGCCGGTTTCGGCGTCATAGTGGCCGATATTGCCATCGGCCCAATGCGAGACGAAAAACGATTTGCCGTCGGGATGGAAAAGAATGCGGTACGGACGCCGCCCCGTCTTGTAGCGGTTGATCACCATCCCCGATTGCGGATTGATCACCACCACCGAATCGCGATACAGATCCGACGCATAAATCAGGCGCCCGTCCGGCGAGAGCGCGACGTCGCCGATGAAGTCCTGCGCTGTGGGCTTCTTCTCCCCGAGCACCGGAAAGGCGCGCGTCGCCTTCAACACGCCGCCCTCCAGGCTGAATTCGAACACGGCCGCGGCCGATCCGCCTCCCGCGTACACCCGGTCGCCCCTGGACGTGATCGCGAGTCCGAGCCATGCGTCGGTCACCGGGACCGTGCCTGTCACCGCGCCGGTCGTGGCGTCCATGACGCTGATGCTCGGCGGCCGATAGCCGCCGTTGAGCACCAGAAGATGTTTGCCGTCGGGAGTCAACACGGACGCCATCGGAAAGGTGGAAAGCGCAACCTGCTTGCCGGCGGGATCCAGCCGCCAGCCGCTGTTCAGCAGGAAGCCGCCGGTGGGCAGCGGCCCGACCTGCTCCCGCGGCGTCGGCTGCGAACTGAGCAGCGCCGCCAGAGAAATGCACCCGACCGCAACCACCGGCCCGATCGACAGTCTCATTGCCGCTCCTATTTCTTTCCCGCTTTTTTGAGCTCGCCCTCGATCACCGCGCGCATCGGCTCCAGTTCGAGCGACCCGTGGTAATGCTGGCCGTTGATGAAGACGGTCGGCGTGCCATCGACGCCGGCGCGGTCGCCATCCTGCATATCGCGCATCACCGCGTTCAGCGTCTCCTTCGCCGGCCAGTCCGCCTGGAAGCGCTTCATCTCGATCCCGGCCTTGGCCGCCAGCGCCGCGATCGATTCCTTCGAAAGATCCTGCCGATGGGCGAACATCGCATCGTGCAAAGGCCAGAACTTTCCCTGCTTATGCGCGGCAATCGCCGCCGCGGCCGCCAGGGCCGCCTGGGAGTGCGATTCCAGCGGGTACTCGCGAAACACCAGCTTCACCTGCGCCGGAAACGCCTTCAGCACCGCCGCCAGTTGCGCGGCCCCTTTATAACAATACGGACACTGGAAGTCCGACCACTCCACCAACGTGACCGGAGCGTCTTGCGGCCCCAGGAAGGGCGATCCGGCCGTGGAGATGACCACCGGATCGTCGAGCAGTTTCGGAGGAGCGGGCGCCGTGCCGAATTTCGAGGCGCGGGCCGCCGCCAGCGCGTCTGCGTTGCTCTTCCCGCTCTTCAGCGCCCCCACCAGCGCCGCCGCCAGGCCTTTGCTGTACGCACATCCCGGGTCCAGCACACGGCACTCCGCCACCTTCATGCCGCACCCGCAGGTGCAGTCGTACTCCCGCAGCAGGCGCAACGCCGTGGCGGTCTTCGCCGCCGCCATGCCTGTCAGGTCCACCATCGGCAGCGTGGTCGCGGTCTTCCAATCCTGCGCCACCACGAGCGCGACTCCGAAAAGCCCGAGAGCGCCCAGCCGGCGCAGTGTAAGACGCATTCTCCCATTGTATCCACCCCTTGCGCCCGGCGATGGGTGCGCGTAGGATTCCAGGCATGAGTCAATCTGCGCCATCGCCCGGCCTCGCCGTGCGCCTCGGTTTCTGGGCCACGGTCGTTCATGGCGGTCTCGCCCTGCTGGCCGTTGCGATTAATCCTCTGGCGGGCGTTTTGCTGGCCCTGGTGTATTGCGCCGCGGCCATCGGCATCCACCGGCGGCACGCCTGGGCGGCGATCGCGGCCGTGGTGTTCATCGTAGCGCCACTGGCAATGGGGGCCGCGCGCCTCTCCCCGGGCGGCCGGACGGGATTCGCGATCGCCGCCGCCGTCGAATTGCTCTTCGCCATCTGCATTGCCGGCGCCGCGATCGAGCTCTGGCGTGGCCATTACCGGACCCCGTGGCCCTGGGCGCCCGCAGCGGCGCTATTCGCCATTTTCTGGATCGCGTTCGTGCCCTTCGCCGTCGCCGCCGGCTCCATGGAAAAGACCCTTGTCACGGGCGACCAAGTCCTGGTGGAAACCGCCTCGTGGCGGCTGGGCCGTAGCCCGGGTATCGGCGATATCGTGGTCGTCCACTATCCCTCGGACCCCCGCCAGCTCTTCATCAAGCGGATCGTTGCCGGCCCGGGCGATCGTCTCCGCATTCGCGACAAGCAGTTGTTCCGCAATGGCGATCCCGTCGTGGAGCCCTATGCCATCCACGGCAGTTCCTTCCTCGATCCCTATCGCGACAATTTCCCCTCGGCCGCCACCGTGCCGCTGGACCCCGCCGCGTTGGAGATGCTCCAGTTTCACGCCCACAACGGCGAGCTGGAAGTGCCGGACGGAAGGTACTTCGTCCTCGGCGACAACCGCGACGATTCTCTGGACAGCCGATACTTCGGCTTCGTCTCCGCCGCCGATATCTATGGCAGCCCGCTCGTCGTTTATGCTTCGTACGAAATGAGGTCCCCGGCGGCGAGCGTCACTCCATCCGTTCGCACTCTGCGCTGGAACCGGGTGCTGCGGATCCCCCGTTGAGCGCGGCGGGAACGCCCGTGTTACCGTATTTCGGACATATGCGCGCGGCTCGAACCCGAAACAACCGGCTCCCTTATCTGGCCCTGGCCATCGTCTTCCTCGTAGCCGCGGCCAGCCAGATCACCTACACGATCGACGTCTTGCGCGACATGGCCGGCAATTACCCGGTCCGACCGTTCGCCATCCGCGAGCCGTGGCCCACCGTGCAATCCGTCGACGAATCCGCGCGCCGCGCAGGCCTGCAGCGGGGCGACCGCATCGTTTCCATCGACGGGCGCGCCGTCAAAGGCTGGCTCGATCTCGCCGAGCCCGTGCGCTCGCGCCGTCCGGGCGATTCCGTGGTAATTTCGGTCCTCCGCGGCGGGCAGACCGCCGAAGTTCGTGCCGGGATTCTGGCAGACCCCGCCCGTCCGGCCTGGTCGTATGCCTTGTTCGCCTGGCTGATCATGCCGGCCTTCTCCCTCGTCCTCGGATTCTGGGTCGTCGCCGCGCGGCCCCGCGATCCGCGCGCCTGGATGATTCTCGGCATTCTGCTCGGCCTCGCCCACCTGTCGCGCGCCGGCGATCTCGACCCGCTCGGCTGGGGCGCTTTGCTCGGCCTTCCCGCGTTGATTCTGCGCCAGATCTCCGCCCCCCTCTGGTCGATATGCATGATGCTGTTCGGGGTCTCCTTCCCGGCCCGCTGGAGCGTCGACCGCAAAGCCCCGTGGCTCAAGTGGCTGCTTCTCGCGCTGCCATCCGCCCTGATCGTCTGGATCGTCGCGGAGGCGGTCACCCAAGCTCTGAACTACCCCCTGGCCGCCGTCATCCCCGGCGGCTGGATCAACGACAAGACGGCTTTCTTCGCGCTCTGCCCCTGCATCAGCGTCTTCTTCGCCAGCATCTCGCAGAAGTACGGCGAGTCGGAGAACTTAGACGACCGCCGCCGCCTCCGCCTGCTCTATGGGGGCGCCTCGGTGGCCTTGACGCCGCTCTTTCTCCTGTTTCTCTACGACCTGATCGTGCGCCACCGTTCGCCGAGTGAAGCCGACGGCCTCGTCCTGACCGCCGCCATGCTCGCGATCATGGTGTTCCCGATGACCCTGGCCTATGTCGTCGTCGTGCAGCGCGCTCTGGATGTCCGCATGGTCATCCGCCAGGGCCTGCAATACGCGCTGGCGCGGAAGGGGGTCCGCGTCCTCCAGGCGCTGCTGATCGTCGGCGTCGTGACGATGGCCGCAACGATGGCCGGCTCGACCGACGTTGCCCGGCCGCGAAAGATCGCCTATGTGGCGATCGGCGTCGTCCTCGCCCTGCGCATCAGCGAATTCGGCGAGCGTCTCCGCCGCTGGGTGGACCGCAAATTCTTTCGCGAGTCTTACAACGCCGAGCAGATCCTCAGCGACCTCGGCGAACAGGTCCGCGGCATCCTCGAACGCGACGCTCTCCTCGAGACCGTCGCGCGCAAACTGTCGGAATCCCTGCACGTCGAACGCGTCGTCATGATGTTGCGCGACGGCAACGTGTTTAAGCCCGCGCTCGCGCTCGGCGGTGGCGCGGCGGTCGACATGGCCGTGCCCGCCGACGCCCCCGCCATCGCCCGTCTGCGCCAGTCGCGCCACGCTGTCGCGGTCTCCGAGGACGGGCCGTTGCCCCTGAATACGCAATTGATTCTCCCGCTCGCGAGCCGCAAGGAACTGCTCGGCTTCATCGGTCTCGGACCCAAGAAATCGGAGGAGCCCTACTCCCCCAGCGACACCAGCCTGCTGCAGACAGTCGCCGCCCAGACTGGCCTCGCCCTGGAAAACGCCAGCCTGTCCGAAGCCATCGCCCACGAAGTCGCGCAGCGCGAGCTGCTCAGCCGCGAGATCGAAATCGCCCGCGAAGTGCAGCAGCGGCTCTTCCCACAGAATCTGCCCGAGGTGCCAGCGTTGGAGTATGCCGGTCACTGCCGCCCCGCGCTCGGCGTCGGCGGCGATTATTACGATTTCCTCGCGCTCTCCAGCGGCCGTCTCGGCCTGGCCATCGGCGACGTGTCCGGCAAGGGCATTCCCGCCGCTCTCCTCATGGCCAGCCTCCAGGCCTCCGTGCGCGGACAGTCGCAAGGCGGGGGCGGCAACGTCGCCGAGCTCATGACAAACGTGAACCGGCTCGTCTGCGAGGCTTCTCCCGAGAACCGCTACGCAACCTTCTTCTTCGCCCAGTTCGACCCCGCCACCCGCAGGCTCGTTTACAGCAACGGCGGCCACAACGCCCCCATCGTGCTCCGCGGATCTGAAGTCCTCCGCCTCGAAAACGGCGGCCCGCCCGTCGGCCTGTTCAAATTCTCGCGTTACCAGCAGGATGAGGTGCAGCTCGAGCCCGGCGACCTCCTCGTCCTCTACACCGATGGCATCAGCGAGGCCGAAAACCCCGCGCAGGACGAATGGGGCGAAGATGCCCTGATCGCTGCCGCGCGCGCCTGCCCGGCCGGGCCCCCGGCCGAGGCCATTCAGCGCATCATGCGCCAAGCCGACGACTTCGCTAACGGCGCTCCGCAGCACGACGACATGACACTGGTCATCGCCCGCGTGTTGTCATAAACCCGTATGCAATTTTACAGTTATCACCCTCCATATCTCCCACGGGCGTAGGACAATAACCACATGGCTGTTGAGGGCGACGGCGCAATCCTGATTGTAGAGGACTCCGAAAACAGCGCGGCGACTCTCGAAATCGCGTTTCTGGGTATCCCCGGCGTTTCCGTGCGGATGGCATCGTCCGCTTTCGAAGCGTTGCGCATTCTCGATGGCGATGGCGGCGGCATTCGCGCCGTCGTGACCGACCTGAACATGCCCCGCATGGACGGGTTCGAGCTGATCCACCGTATCCGCCAGAACCGGAAGCTCTACGCGACTCCGATTATCGTCGTGAGCGCCGACACCGATCCCAACACCCCCGAACGTATCGCCCAGCTTGGCGTCAGCGCGTTTTTTACCAAGCCCTACTCGCCAGCGCAAGTGCGCCGTAAACTGGAGCAGATACTCAATGCGACCACTCAGTAACCTGTGTTGCCTCGCCTTCCTGGCATGGCCTTTTCTTGCCGGCGCGCAGACGCCGGACCTCACCCGCATTCTGGAACGCCTCGACCGGCTCGAGCGCGAAAATCGCGACCTCGTTCAACAAGTGACCGAGCTCCGCGCCCGCGTCGAGGGTTCGCCCTCGCCTGCCCCTGTCAAGGCGGTCGACGTCCCTCTCGAACAACGCGTCGAGATTCAGGAACGGCGCGTCGATGAGCTCGCGCAGACCAAGGTAGAGTCGGCGCAGAAATTCCCGGTCCGGCTTGCCGGTATGGCGCTCTTCAACACGTTCCTGAACTCGCATCAAAGCGGCGGCTCGGACTATCCGGTCACCGCAGCCGCCACCGGTCCCAACCATGCCGGCGCCACGCTGCGGCAGACGGTCCTCGGTCTCGAATTCCGCGGCCCCACCGCAATCGGCGGAGGCGCCGTGCACGGCTCCGTGTACATGGACTTTTTCGCCGGCGCCAACAACCAGGCGATGCGCCTGCGCACCGCTTCGATCGAGATCGATTGGAAGACCCGCAGCCTCATGGCCGGCCTGGAGAAGCCGATCTTCAATCCGCGTGAGCCTGCTTCGCTGGCGCAGGTCGGCATTTCGCCGCTGACTGGAACCGGCAACCTGTGGCTGTGGCTGCCGCAGGTCCGCGGCGAGCAGGATTTCGCCTTCGGCCGTTCCTCCGGCCTGCGCGCGCAGTTTGGAGTGGTGCAGACGCGCGAGGTCGTGCCATATCCCGGCGCATCCCTGCCTGGGACGCTCGAGCCCGCCCGTCCCGCTTTCGAAGGCCGCTTCGAGCTCTTCCACAAGCTCGATGACGACCGCCGCCTCGAGTTCGCGCCCGGCTTTCACGCCAGCGCCACTCACGTCGGCGGGCTCTCCCTGCCGTCGAATCTTTTCTCGACGGATTGGTTCTTCAATCCGTGGCGCCGCGTCGAGTTCACGGGCGCCTTCTACACAGGCAAGAACGTGGCGCCGCTGGGCAACGGCTACGGACAGGGCTTTTACGGATACGGCCGCCATCAGGAGCCCGTCGTGAGCATCGGCGGGTGGGGCCAACTCACCATTCATACCGTCCCTCGCCTCGACCTCCATCTCATGACGGGCCAGCAGGACGACGCGAACGCCGATCTGAACAAAGGCCGCATCGGCAAGAACATTCTGTACGGCGGCAATCTCTTTTACCGGCTGGCGCCGAATGTCCTTCTCGGCCTGGAAGCGACGCAATTGCGGACCCTGTATATTGGGCAGGGGATCCGAATCAATAACCACTATGACCTGGCGCTCGCTTACAGTTTTTAGCCTGGCGGTGGCGCTTTCTTCGCCTGTCATCGCGGGAAACGTCACCGGCGCTGTGGAGATCACCAACTCCCACGACCCCGCCGTGCGCAGGAACAAGGATTATTCCGGCGTCGTCATCTGGCTCCAGCCCGTCGGCCGGCCCGCGCCCGCCGCTCCTCCGCGGCACGAACAGATGAAACAGAAGGAGCGCCACTTCACGCCGCACGTGCTCGCGATCTCCGTCGGCAGCACGGTGGACTTCCCCAATCTCGATCCGATTTATCACAACGCCTTCTCCAACTTCAGCGGCCAGCCATTCGACACCGCTCTCTATGCTCCCGGCACCAAGAAATCGCAGACTTTCAAGCTGCCCGGCATTGTTCGCGTCTTCTGTAATATCCACCCGACCATGAGCGCGATCATCGCCGTGCTCCCGACGCCGTATTACGCCGCGACGCCCGCCAACGGCCGATTCACCATCCCCAACGTCCCCCAGGGCGATTACGAGCTCCACATTTTCCACGAACGATCGCTCCCGGAAGTGCTGCAGTTTCTCGAGCATACGATCACCGTTCCCGAAGTGGGACTTTCCCTGCCGCTGGTTTCGATCTCGGAGACCGGTTACATCCCGGCGCAGCATCTCAATAAATACGGGCAGCCCTATCCCCCGCTGCCCAGCGATAGCGGCTATCCGGGAGGCCACAAGTAGATGGGACTTCTGGCGCGCCTTCGCTTTTCCAGCCTTGCCCTGCTGACCAAGATCCTCCTCTCGACTTCTGTCGCGCTCGTCGTTCTGTTTGCCATCACCGGTCAGCTCGGGCTCCGGCACATCCGCCAGACCGTTTCCGACAGCCTCGAGGAGGAGGTGCACAACAGCTTTCAAGCCTACACCTCGCTCCTGAAATCGCGCGCCGAGTTGCTCTCGTCCGTCAGCCGCATCATGGCGACGTTGCCGGAGGTGCGCCTCGCCTTCAGCACCGGAGACCGCGCCACAATCCGGGATACGGCCAAGGAGATGTGGTCTAAGATCTCGCCCTCCAACGCGATGTTTCTCGTCACCGACCCGGACGGCAAGGTCATCGCATCGCTCAGCGGCAGGGGCCCCATGGCATTCGAGAAGCAGCTCGACGTCGTGCGCCAGGCCGCCCCGCGCTTTCCTGAGCAGTCCTCCGGCTTTTACTCGCGCAATGGAGAGCTCTACCACGTCTCGATTACGCCGGTGTATATCGATTCGACGCGCGGGCCCGCCCTGCTGAACGTGCTCGTCGCCGGCATCCAGGTGGATGCGCTCGTCGCCCGTGAGTTAAAAGAGGAGACCGCCAGCGAGTATCTCTTCGTGACTCCCCAAGGTGTCATCACATCGACCCTCAATCCGCGAGCCACCGCGGCCGTGATCGACAACCTGCGCCGGCCGGGCATCGGCCATCGCGTGAGCGACGGCTTCGTCGAATATGCCCGTTTCGCTGAGCCCTTGCCGGGCATCGACGGCGCTCCCGTGGGCGAGATCTCCATCCTGCGATCGTTCGCCGCCGCGCAGGCCAGCATCGCGGCCCTGACCAGAAACATCGTGCTCTTGTGGCTGGTGGCGATCTCGATCGGGCTGGGCTTCACCTACCTGATGGCCCGGCGCATCATCGAACCGGTCAAGCAGCTCGACCGGGCCGCCGCCGAGGTCGCCCGCCAGAACTATGAGATCGAAGTGCCCGTGCGCAGTGAGGACGAAATGGGCCGCCTTGCGCGCACCTTCAACACCATGTGCGCGTCGATCCGGCAGGCGCGTGAAGACCTGATCCGCCAGGAGCGGATCTCGACCATCGGCCGCCTCTCCGGCTCCATCGTGCACGACCTGCGCAACCCGCTCGCCGCCATTTATGGCGGCGCCGAGATGCTGGTTGACGCGGACCTGCCGCCCGCCCATGTCAAACGCCTCGCTGGGAATATCTACCGCGCCTCCCGCCGCATTCAGGAGCTCTTACAGGACTTGCTCAACGTTTCGCGCGGCAAGAACCGCGCGCCCGAGATCTGCCGCTTGCGGGAAGTCGCCTCTGCCGCCTGCGACTCGCTCGCGCCCCTTGCCGAGGCGCAGCGCGTCGCTGTCATGCAGGACATCCCTTCGGAGATCGAGCTGCCGCTCGAGCGCAGCCGCATGGAGCGCGCCTTCGTCAACCTGATCGGCAATGCGCTCGAAGCCATGCCCGATGGCGGTGAGGTCCGCATCTCCGCGCGCATCGACGATGGCGCCGCGCTGGTGCAGGTGCAGGACAACGGGCCCGGCATCGCGCCCGAGATCCGCGCCAAGCTCTTCCAGCCCTTCGTGAGCGCGGGCAAGCGCAACGGCCTCGGGCTCGGTCTCGCGCTTTCCCGGCAGACGGTCCTCGAGCACGGCGGCGATATGTGGGTGGAATCCGCGCCCGGCAAGGGCGCACGGTTCGTTTTCCGCCTTCCGCTGGCGGGTGCGCCCCCGTCCAATGGCGCCGTTGATGCAGTAGTAAGTGGCAGGAGGAGTCATGCGTAGAATACTTCCCGCTTTCATGGGTTTAGCGCTGGCTTTGGGCGCCGCGGCCGGAGTGTCGCGCGCCGATGACAAGTACAAAGAACAGACCAAGACCAAGGTCGAAAGCGACGGCGACGTTAAGATCAAATCCAAGGTCAAAAACGGCCACGTCAAACAGCACGCGAAGACCAAAATCGACCGCCACGACGATGGCAGCGTCGACGTAAAAACGAAGGTGAAAGACAAGTAACTCCGCGGGCCGCCCGCCTCAGTTCAAATGGTGCGGACGGCCCCATTCTTTCCCGCGCTACACTACGGGCGTATGATCGCTCTGCTCCGCGGTGTTCTCCTCGAGAAGCATCCCAATCAGGCCATTGTCGACACCGGCGGTGTCGGGTACGACGTGACCATTCCCGTGTCCACCTACACCCACCTGCCGGAATCCGGGTCTGAAGTCAAGCTCCGCATTCATACCCACGTCCGCGAGGATGCCCTGGCCTTATTCGGCTTTCTCACGCAGGATGAAAAGGCGATTTTCGAGAAGCTCATCGGCGTCAGCGGTATCGGTCCGACGCTCGCCGTCAAGATCCTCTCGGGACTCGCCGCGCCCGACCTCATCAACGCGATCCGCCGCGGCGAGGTTGACCGCCTCGTCCGCATCCCGGGCATCGGCAAGAAAACCGCCGAACGGATGGTCCTCGAGCTCCGCGACAAGTTGCCTGCCGTGTCCGGAGAGGAGCCATCCGAGCCCGCCGGCGCCGGCGCGCTCTCTCCCATCGATCAGGATGTGCTGTCGGCGCTGTTGAATCTCGGCTGCGCCCGTCCGCAGGCCGAGGCCGCGGTGCGCAAAGCCAAGGCGGGCGCCGCCACCGCCGGCGCCGCCGCCGAATTCGAACCGCTCTTCCGGCGGGCTCTCGAACTGGTACGGTAAGCTGGTAGCACATGCCCGACCGGGAATTGGTTTCCGGCGACCGTCAGGCCGACGATGCGCAGTTTGAAGCTGGTTTACGCCCCCGCCGCCTGGCCGACTTCACCGGACAGAGCAAGCTCAAGGAGAACCTCGACATCGCCATCCGGGCCGCCAAAATGCGCGGCGAAGCGATGGATCACGTCCTCCTCTACGGCCCTCCCGGCCTCGGCAAAACCACTCTCGCCTCGATCATCGCCGAGGAGCTCGAAGTCACCTTCACCACCACGTCCGGTCCGGTTCTGCAAAAGAAGCTCGACCTCACCGGAATTCTCAGCAACGTCCGTCTCCACCAGGTCTTCTTCATCGACGAGATTCACCGCCTTCTCCCCGACGTCGAAGAGATGTTGTACTCCGCGCTGGAAGATTTTCGGGTCGATATTCTCGTAGGCGCCGGCCCGGGCGCCCGCACCGTGTCGCTGCCCATGCCGAAATTCACGGCCATCGGCGCCACGACGCGGCAGGGTCTGGTCAGCGCCCCCTTGCGCGGTCGCTTTGGCCTCGTGTTGCGCCTCGATCCGTACACGGTCGCGGAGTTGCAGAGCATCGTAAACCGCTCCGCCAGATTGCTGGACGTAACCATCGAGAACACCGCCGCGGAGGAGATCGCGCGCCGCTGCCGCGGGACGCCCCGTATCGCCAACCGCCTCCTGCGCCGCGTCCGCGACTATGCCCAGGTCCGCGCCGACGGCCGCATCACGCAGCCCGTCGCACAGACCGCCCTCAATCTCCTGGATGTCGACCGTTACGGCCTCGACGAAATCGACCAGAAGATCATGATGACGATCCTCGAAAAGTACCGCGGCGGCCCGGTCGGAGTGAATACGATCGCGGCCTCCATTTCCGAGGAAGCCGACACCATCGAAGAAGTCTACGAACCGTACCTGATTCAGTTGGGTTTTTTGAACCGCACCCCGCGAGGCCGCGTCGCGACCGAGCTCGCCTACGACTACTTCAACGTCAAGCCCAAACTGCAGCGCCGCGACGACCAGCCGGCGTTGTTTTGACGCTGGAATGACGTGCAGGGCATATTGGCCCAAGCCGCACGGGAATGCGCTCACGCTGCGCGCAGCGCGCGGATCACGGCTTGTGGGTCACGCTGGATTACCGCCAGGTAAGCACGGATGGGAATCTCCGGACGCCGGCGTCCCTGCTCCCAGTCCTGCAGTGAGCGCACGTTGAAGCCGAATAGGGCGGCGAAGTCCGCTTGCGACAACCCGAGCTTTTCCCGTAGCGCCCGCACATTCGTCTCGGGCGGGACGTGGTAAACGGTCTCGCTCAGTTTGATCTCGCCTCGCAGGTGCGCCTGCAATTCTTTCATCGATTCAAGCAAGCGCTCACCAAGCGGTGTTCCGGCCCCCCGGGGCTTAGCCGCCAAACTCCCGCTGGATTTCCGAGGCGATTTTCTTGAGCTGGTTTTTTTCCGCATGGGTCAAGTTCTCCTTCTCGTTCCTTGCGTAGATGTTCGCGAGGAAGACTAGATCTGGGTGAACCATGAAATAGTAAATCACTCGCACGCCGCCGCTCTTGCCGACGCCGGCGCGACGCCACCGAGCCTTGCGAAAACCGCCCGTGCCAGGGATCAGCGGATGGCGTTCGGGCTCAGCCGCGATCGCCTCCTCCAATTCGTATTGCACCAGGGCCGCAACAACCGGGCTGCGTCCCGTTCATAGTGGCTGCTTCGGACGACGCGTCGCACAAGACCATTATACGGCTATGCCGTATGGTAGGCTATGGCCCGCGAGTTAGTTAGGGTTGCCGCGGTAGATCGATGCCCTGTTCCTCGCAGAAGTAATCTACGAACGCCGGAACGCTTTTAGAGAGGCTGACTAAGAGCCGCTGAAACGAGACGCCGATTGCCCCTGCCTGGTCATGTAATTTCCCAACGAACACGCCAGCATCCAGATCATAGAGTCCGCGGAGGAAGGCGGATGGGCCCTGAACGTCGATTTCCCAAGCCTGAACTGCAGCAGCCGGAAAATGGCGCCGGTTGTAGGTGACGATCAGTTCCGAGTGTGATCGGACCGCAGTTGCCAGGACATGTCGGTCAGCGGGATCGTTTTTCATTCCGTCGATGAGCGACTCGAATCCATCCACCCAGGCTTCTAGGAAATGGCGGCGCAGTTCTTCTTCCCTGCGGTGCGCCTTCTCAGGAGGCATATTCCACTTTGAGATCAGATTTCGGGTGACCTCGTGCATGATCGTTTGCGACCACTTCGGCAGGTAAAGCCGGGGTGCTTCCGCCATGCGCATGAGCGTGTCGGCCAATGGCATCGGGATGAGCACGCAGGCATCAAGAACGACCCGGTAGTCTGCTCTCATTCGTCTTCGGCATCTAAAGGAATGCCGGTGCGATCATACAAACCGGATTCGAAAGCCTCCTTCGCGATTCGGTCGAGAGCCGCCTTGCGCTCCTCATCGCGGCGCTTTTGGTAGGCCAGCAAATCCTTGAGAAAGACCCGCCGATGGCTTCCGGCCTTGTGATACGGCAGCACGCCGGCCTCCAGGAGTTTGATGAGATGAGGGCGAGACACGCCGAGCAGGTCGGCCGCGCGCTGCGTGGTCAATTGCTGATTCTCAGGAACGAGGACGATCGCTCTTCCCAACTGCATGTTGCGAACGATTTCTTTGAGTAGCCGGTAGACCGCGTCCGGTAGCCCCATCCGTTCGCCATCCGCACCGACCAGAGCTGGTGTTCCAAGCTGGAGTAATCGGTTCAGCTCGCGGATCTGCGCGCCTTCGGATTCGGGCAATGCTACGGGTTCGCGAATCATGGCTCTCGCCCTCTATTGCCAACCATAACATGTAAACGAAATATTCGCAACGTACCTGAATCATTCGAAACGATCCCCTGGAATGTTGGCGCGCCGATGAAGACTGACTAATCGAGAAGCCGCAGGGCTTCCGTGTTGACCCAACCTGGTTCCGGAAACCCGCGGCCCCACTCGGCAGCGGTCACATCGCGAGCTTCATGCCAATGCGGATTCGCAATCCAGTCGAGGAATTTTCGCAGACTTGCCCGGGCATCTCTCCTCGCGCCGCGATCCAACAGCGTGCCCGTCATTCCCGTATCGGGCCATGGGCCACAAACGATCGCATGGAACAGCGGGGTGTGTCCGCCGAAGCCGTCGCCATCGATTGCGGCGCGCGCATTGGGATCCGCGCCGCGCGCGAGTAGCCAATCGAAAATCTCGCGCTCTCGGAAATCGAGCGCGAGGTGCAGTAGTGTGGACCCGTCAATCGGGGTCCAGTGCATACCGGACCGGCCATCCTTCGCGCAGCCGCACTCCGCTGGATAAACCTCGCCCAGCGTAAACCTGCGCTCGAGCAACTTCGGGTCGCGCCGAAGGTGTTTCTCCAACTGCGAAATGTCTCCGCGATGAAACGCCATCATCGGCGTGTCTGGCAGGTCATAGCCGCATTGCGCGAAGAGTTCGAGAATCTCGTGCTTCCCCCGGGGATTCCTGCCGTAGGTCTCCAGCACCAGCGTCAGTGGAGCGAGACGATCGCCGCGCCCATCCGTAAGCGGCGCATTCAACTCGACCAGAAGACGGACGCCGGCGGGATTCAGCGTTTCGCATGCTCCCATGATCAGACCCGGCGCCACTCGAGCGCCGTGTCCATGCAGCCAGCGCGCGCACTCGATCCGCCCCTGAAGCAAAGCGCGATCGAAGGCGTGCTGGAAATCTCGTGCGCCCAGCGCCGCCATGGCCTGGACGATTTCCAGCCGGCCGAGGTTGGCGGCGTGGCTCATCGGCGGTCCCCAGTCCCCGCTCCAGATCGGGAGGTGCAGCAGTTCGGGGCGCGTTTGAATCAACCGTACAGCGGCGTCCCGATCATTCGCGCGGATTGCCGTTTCCAATGCCTTCGCCAATGAGTTGGCGGCTATCCGCTGCTTCAGTTCGGCCCAGTGAGCAAAACCATACTCGCGCGCGACGACGAGTTGAGCGTCGCTGAGACGAAAGGGACCCGCAGTTAGGACTGAGTCGTCGCCCTTCGCGAATCTTGGATGCCGGCGGCGTATTCGTTCCAACGCCTCCCGTTCGCCATTCCGCCATTGGTCGAGAAGTTCGCGCGCCTCGCGCTTCGGGACATCAAGATGAGGTCGCTCAGGCAACCTCCGGGATACTGTGGCCATAACCTTACCTCCTTTAATGTGCCCGTTGTCCGCATCGTGTCGGGCAGGAAGCGAGGTTGAATCGTTGAGGAAAGAGATGGCCGGTGGGCTGAGCCCATTTCCGCGGACGGGATGCCTCCGGTAAGCATAAGCATATTTTGAACGAAGCGCGGCGTTCAAATCAATACCGAGCCCCAACCCTAGCGATGACAGAGCGTCTATACCTTGACGTTCGATGTATCTACGGTGTAAGCTCTGCCATAGAAGGTTGAGGTATTGATGCCCTCTCCGCGTTTCCCCATTCCGCAAGGCACGCTTGACATGCTGATTCCAGATCCTCTCGCTCGAACCTGCGCATGGGTACGGGATCGCGCAGCGATTGGAGCAGATCTCGCGCTCGGTGGTCCACGTCAATGAGGGCTCGCTTTATCCGGCCCTTCACCGGCTGGAGCAGAAAGGCTGGCTGCGCGCCGCGTGGAAGCAATCGGAAACCGGCCGGGAGGCCAAATTCTATTCCCTCACTGCGGTCGGCCGTCGCCAGCTTGCCGTCGAGAAGGATAGCTGGGCGCGCCTCTCCGGCGCCATCAACCTGATCTTCGAAGAGGGCAGCCGATGATCCGGATCTTCAACTGGTTCCGCCGTGGGTCCCTCGAGCGTGGCCTGGATCGCGAGCTCCAATATCACTTCGATCGCCGCGTCGCGGACCTCATCGCCGCCGGCATTCCCGAACCCGAGGCCCGTCGCCGCGCCGCCACCCAGCTCGGTCTCGCCCAGGTGCGCGAGGAAGTCCGGGATGTCTGGCTCACCCGCTGGTTCCGCGATTTCCTCTACGATCTCCGCTTCTCCGCCCGATCGTTCCTGCGCAGCCCCGCCTTCACCGCCGCGACGCTGCTCTCGCTGGCCCTCGGCATCGGCGCTACCACCGCCATCTACTCGCTGGTCGATCAGGTGATTCTGCACGCGCTGCCCGTTCGCGAGCCCGAGCGCCTGGTTCTCGTGGATTGGAAGAGCGACGATCTCATCACCGGCGCGATAGGCTCCGAAAACCTGATGCCTTACCCCATCTGCCGCGACCTCCAGCAGCAGACCCGCATCTTTGACGGCGTCCTCTGCCGCGCCGAAATCCAGGTCTACTTCACAGCCGCCGGCGATCCCACCCCCGTGGCGGCCGAAATCGTTTCCGGCAGCTACTTCTCCGTGCTCGGCGTCGCCCCCGCAGTCGGCCGCGTCATCGAACCCGAAGACGATGCCGCGCCCGGCGCCAGTCCGGTAGTGGTGCTCTCGTATGACTTCTGGCAGGCGCAGCTCGGCGGCGCTGCCGATATCGTCGGCCGCAAGGTTCTGATCGGCAATCACCCCATGACCGTGGTAGGCGTCGCGACCGCCGGCTTCCGCGGCGTCGACGTCGGCGCCATGCCCGCATTCTGGATGTCCACGTCCATGAACGCCGACGCGAACCTGATAGCCGACAACGATCTCCGCACGAGCCCAACGCGTTGGCTGCAGATCCTTGCGCGCCTCCGTCCGGACGTGACACCCGCCCAGGCCCAGGCCGGTTTGCAGCCGTGGTTCAAGGCGTGGCTCCAGGACAGCACTCTTCGCACCGGCTTCCCGAATCTTTCGGCGGACCGCCGCCGCGATTACCTGGGGTCCATTCTCTCAGTCACCTCCGCGCCCCAGGGCCACTCGCCGCTGCGCCGCAGGCTTTCCGAGCCGTTGTGGCTCCTGTTCTCCACAACCGGGGTTCTGCTCGGTCTCGCCTGCCTGAACGTTGCGGGCCTTTTTCTCGCCCGCCGTTCTGCACGGGCCCGCGAGATTGGCACGCGCCTCGCTCTTGGCGCTTCCCGAGGCCTATCAGCCGTCAACTCCTCGCCGATAGCCTACTCCTTGCTCTAGCGGGCGGCGTTCTCGGCGTGGCCGTGGCTCCGCTCGCCATGCGCGCGTTGATCGCGTTCCTGCCCCAAGACCTCGGCGGCACCGCCGTGCGCGACACCCTCAGCTTTCGCCTGCTCACCTTCGCCTTCTTCGCCAGCATAGCCGCAGGCCTGTTGAGTGGCCTTGCTCCCGCCCTCCGCGCTGGCGGCGAGGGCCTGGTGAACTCGCTCCGCGAGCGCGGCGGCACAGGCCTCGTCCGCCTCCGCAAGATGATCGTCACCCTCCAGGTGGCCTTCTCCCTCATCCTCCTCATCGGCGCCACTCTCTTCCTGCGCACGCTCACCGGCCTGCTGGCCAAAGGACCCGGTTTCGATACGTCCAGCCTCCTCTCCTTCGCCATCGCTCCGCTACAGAACGGCTATTCCAGAGCCGATGCCTCGCGCCTGGTCCGCCGCCTCGACGAGCAGATCCGCGCGTTGCCCGTCGCCCGTTCCTCAGCCGCCGCCAAATTTGCCTTCCTCAGCGGCGGCGCCTGGAGCAACAAAGTGACGATGCAGACCGATCGCCGCATCGTTACCGATGGCGTCATCAACTTCAATGCCGTCAGCCCCGGCTTCTTCGCCACCCTCGGCGTTCGGCTACTCGCCGGCCGCGATTTCGACCAAAGCGACACTCGTCTCGTCGGCGAGATCGGTCCCCGTTCCGCCATCGTCAACCAGGCCTTCGTCAAGCGCTACCTGGCCGGCCGCGATCCCCTCGGCGTCCTCATCGCCCGTGGCGGCGCCTCGAACGTCCAGCCCAATAGCCGCATCGTCGGCGTCGTCGCCGACATGAGTTATCGCGGTGTCCGTGATAACTCCGAGCAGGTCTTCTTCCCGCTATTCGAACACGACGACACCGCCGCTACCTTCTATATCAAGGTTCGCGGCGCGCCTGAGCAGGCCATCCCCTCCATCCGCCGTCTGGTCCGGCAGGACGACCCGCGGCTGCCGATCCTCTGGTTCCGCACTCTGGACGAGCAGGTCAACCGCTCGCTCACCACCGAGCGCATGCTGGCCGCCCTCTCCGGCAGCTTCGGCGCGCTGGCGCTGCTGCTCTCGTTGATCGGTCTCTATGGAGTAATGTCCTTCGTGGTCACCAGCCGCACGCGCGAAATCGGGATCCGTCTCGCCCTTGGAGCCACCGGTGGCTCCGCCATGCGCCTCGTGCTGCGCGACGCCGTCATCATGATCACCGCCGGCACGGCCATCGCGCTCCCGTGCGTCGCCGCTCTCGGCAAGCTCGTCCAGTCCCAGTTGTTCGGCATCACCGCCACCGATCCCGCGGCCATCGCCATCCCCGTCCTGGTCCTCGCCGCCGGAGCCCTGGTGGCGGCCTTCATACCTGCTTGGCGCGCGTCGAACCTGAGTCCGACGGACGCCCTGCGGCTGGACTAGAGCTCGCGCCTTTCGAGCGCAATGAATACTGCCGGTCGATCTGATTTTAAGGGTCTTCAGCCCCGTTCAGATTCGTGATATCGATGGGAGTTGAAGAGTCGCGGAGGCTATCCGCACAGGCTCTATAGCGGCGTCCTTCGCGACCGAAAACGGGCTGCTTGCGTACGCCGCCTCAATAGTAAAGGGCGAAGCTCCTTTACATCGTGACGTTCGGCGGGCGCAAATGCAAGCCGGATAGCCGCCCGGTCCGTTGCTCTTTCGATCCGCTAGAATTGCATCGATGGCTCAGCCAGACATCGATGCTCTCTTCGCTGAAACCTTATTGGCGATTACGACGACGACAAACCGTGGGACGCCGTTCGAGCACAGCGAGAGGAATCGCTCCCCGCTCTGCCCCAAGCTGGAACCCGTAATTGTTGGATGAAACGCGAGGGACCGCTCCGGCGCCTCAATCGGCGCCATTTTGGCGGAAGCCGCACGCGATGAGGAGCGCGCGACGCACTTCGGGCCATCGAGTCTCCACCAGACGGCACAACACCGGTCCAATTCGATTCTGTTGTGCCAGCGATACATGGTCGAAGTTCAGCGCGCACGCGACGGGCATGCCATCCGCCTCTGTCATGACCACCTCGGTTGTCAAGCCCCGAATGGTTCGCGTCGCGGGAACCACGATTACCTCATTGAGGTGAGCCATAACCTCGTGTCGGGTGAGGATCAGAACAGGCCGGCGCTTATCGGGAGCGCGAAATGTGTACCAACGGATTTCACCCCGCTTCAACCGAGGTTCTCCCAGCCCTCTCCCTCCCAAGCAAGCGGCGCCTCATCCGCAAAGAACTCTTCGGGCGAAGGAGGAACGGAACGGTAGACCGCCGCGTCGGCGCCTTGCGGCATGGCTATCAATCGAAGCAGGCGGGCGCGCTCCCGCGGCGTGAGGGACGCCACCAAGGGAAGAAGGTCGTCCGCTTTCAGAGCCTTGCCCATCGATTCATTTTAGCAGGCGTAATGCTCTCAGTACTGCCCTAGCACACGTCACTGGCCCTGTAGTCCCCATATCGCTGAAGGGGCGTCCTCGCATTGCCCCCCTGCCCCCTCAAGTTACATTGAAAAGAGTGACGATCTCCGAATCCATTCAGGCGCAACGAGAGCGGAATCGCGAGACATTCGCCGAGGTCTGCGTCGACGCGGGGGAGTCCGTCGTGGCCAAGGGGCCGCTTCCTAGGCTACTTTCCGGCGCAAAAATGAACGGTTAAGCTCTTTCGATCCAGTGGC
>CAZSQK010000049.1:0-55053 GCA_964608645.1 uncultured Solibacteraceae bacterium
GCCGCGGCGGCGAGACGTTGCTTCAATGGGGCCGCGATCACGTGATCGCGGAAATCTATTTCGGCTTGCGCACCAAGGATGGCGAATTGTCGCTTCAATGGGGCCGCGATCACGTGATCGCGGAAATCCCACCGGAAGCCGCGGCAACAACAGAGCCAGTGCCGCTTCAATGGGGCCGCGATCACGTGATCGCGGAAATCGTGGCGACCGTGCTATAAACGGCATAAACTTCGTTGCTTCAATGGGGCCGCGATCACGTGATCGCGGAAATGCAAGCGCGTTCGCGCAGTTCTGGAAATTTAAACCGCTTCAATGGGGCCGCGATCACGTGATCGCGGAAATCGGCTCGCACCGGGCATCCCAGTAACAGGATGATTTACGCTTCAATGGGGCCGCGATCACGTGATCGCGGAAATGCCGAAAAGCGGCAGAAAAGAGGTAAGAAGACGATGAGCTTCAATGGGGCCGCGATCACGTGATCGCGGAAATGGAATCGGTGTCGTCATTCGAGATCCTCCGGAATGAGCTTCAATGGGGCCGCGATCACGTGATCGCGGAAATATTCCTCCTACCGGGAGCGATCTGGTAATCGATATCGCTTCAATGGGGCCGCGATCACGTGATCGCGGAAATTCTGGTGACAAGTCGGCGTAAACGGTGCGAGAAAAGCTTCAATGGGGCCGCGATCACGTGATCGCGGAAATTTTGTATTCGTATTGCTAAAAGCTTGGGATTCGTCCAGCTTCAATGGGGCCGCGATCACGTGATCGCGGAAATCAGAGGTTCATCACGAAATTCGCGTAATGGGCAAATGCTTCAATGGGGCCGCGATCACGTGATCGCGGAAATGTCGTATGGGCGACGGTCTGTCCGAGTCTCGCACCTGGCTTCAATGGGGCCGCGATCACGTGATCGCGGAAATGAGCGCAGCACAACCGTTAGCTTTCGGACTGCGGAGCTTCAATGGGGCCGCGATCACGTGATCGCGGAAATGGGCGACATCTGGCCGTCGCGGACGATCCTTTGCCAGCTTCAATGGGGCCGCGATCACGTGATCGCGGAAATCAAGCTTACTGAAGCGGAAATGGCGGCGAATCAGCAAGCTTCAATGGGGCCGCGATCACGTGATCGCGGAAATGAAATGGCTACCAGAAACCGCATTAATGAATATTTGCTTCAATGGGGCCGCGATCACGTGATCGCGGAAATTCACCTGAACGCCGTCCTTCATAACGTGACCTGGACAGCTTCAATGGGGCCGCGATCACGTGATCGCGGAAATTTGTGTGAGAGCGATGGGGGCAGCGCTGATTCCGGGCTTCAATGGGGCCGCGATCACGTGATCGCGGAAATGTTGCAGCAGGCGCTGACCCGTGCGAGGTGTTGACCGCTTCAATGGGGCCGCGATCACGTGATCGCGGAAATAGAGCGTTCGTAAGACACTTTTCAGCGTCGGGATACGGCTTCAATGGGGCCGCGATCACGTGATCGCGGAAATTCATCGATTTCAGCGGGAAGCACTTCTGCGAGACTGCGCTTCAATGGGGCCGCGATCACGTGATCGCGGAAATGTGACAAGATTATCAAAAGATACATCATTAAAGATGCTTCAATGGGGCCGCGATCACGTGATCGCGGAAATCCGGTCCGTCGCCGGCACAACCGCGTAAGAGTTGATGGCTTCAATGGGGCCGCGATCACGTGATCGCGGAAATAGCACTCCTTCTATCTTATTCAATTTTCAAAGACCTGGACCGCTCTCCGCGAGCGCTCCCCGCCAAAGGCTTCTCAACCTCTCGCCCGCCTTCGCATCTTCCTCCTAAATCATACACACCTGGACCCTTTCCTTTTGCGAGCGCTCCCTCGCATTTCGCCCAGCCCCCCGCCGCTCGCAACCCTTCACCTCGTCACAAACACCGGGTATTCCCCGGCCTCGCCCTCCAACACCCGCGCCAACAGCCGCGACTGAATCTCCAGCAGGCGCCGGTAGGTCACCCGATAGTTGAATAGTGGATGCGTCACCAGCGTGTCCATGCGCAGCTCGTATGCCCGGAAAAATGCCTTCCGCCCGGGCGCCGTCAGCGCTACTGACCCACCCACCCGCACGAAGTCCCGCGCGGTCACCATTCCCCCATTGATCGCCGTCAGCACGGCCGAATCGACAATCAGCGGCCGGAACGGTTCCATCAGGTCCAACGCCAGCGCGGGCCGTCCGAATCTCGGCTGGTGATAAAACCCGACGTAGGGATCGAATCCCACCGCGTAACAGGCAACCGTCAAATCCTTCGCCAACAAACTGTAGCCCAGCGAAAGCAGCGCGTTCACCGGATCGCGCGGAGGCCGGCGGTTCCGGCCGTTGAGATCGAATCCGAGTTCGAACGGCCGGTCGTCTTCATCGGGTTTGATCATCCCCGCAAAATCGCCGAAATAGAGACGCGCGGCATTTCCTTCGATCCCCAGCAGCTCGTCGAGCGTCCCCGCGGCTTCCGCCCTCCGGGCCATCTCCTTCAAGCCGTCCAGCGTCTCGCGCCGCGGCTCGATATGGTTGCGCTGCAGCATCGTCCTCTGGTTGCGGATCTTTCCCTCCACCAGCCGCCGCGCGATCGCGCGCGAAAAGTGCTCTTGCTCCGACAGCCGGAACTGGCTGCGGCGCAGAAAAACGTTCTTCCGGTTCAACCCGATTGTGATCCCATAAAACCAGCCGCCCATGGAGAAATAGCAGATCGGCGTTTCCGCTTCGCACAACGCCTGCACCGCCTGCGTCGTGATCTGCACGTTGCCCATCAGGTTCACCTGGCAGATCTCACCCATGCGCACTTCCTGAAGCAGCGACTCCTTATCGCGAACCTGGAGAACCGCGCCCGACTTTCCGACGCGCACGCCCTGGCTGTTCAGATACAGCGGACGAAGCTCGCTTCGCGGCGTAATCATCGGACGGACTTCGCGTTTCGCCATCTTTCGCGGCAGGTCGAACAGGCTGAGTTGCCGCGGTTCGATCTCAGCCGCCTCCGCGGCGCTCGCCAAGGTCTCGTCCGGCAGACAGATTCCCACCAGCGAGCAACCCGGGCACTTCGGAGAATCGATCAGTGGCGGCGGGATCTGCGCATCCTGCGCCGCGTTCCAGGCCCGCCCGATGAGTTCCTCCGTCTCCGCAATCAGCGCGTCATCGAGCTTCACGCGCACCCGCTGACCCGTCTTCCGGTAATATCCGATTGCCTCGTCGCACCGGTAGCCGTTCTCCCGCAGCACGATTCCTTGCACGGCCAGTTGAGCCCGGTCCGAAGGCCACAACTCCAGCCCGTCCGCGCCCTCCCGCGGCCGGCCGTGCTTATAGTCGACCGGTGTCACTATCCCGTCCTCCGCCTCCACCAGATCCATCTTGGCGATCACCCGTAGGCGCTCGCTGGTAAGCGTGACCGATCGCGCGTGGATGGACTGCGGCAGATCCGCGGCCTCGGGCAGCGCGCTCGCTTTCGCGTCGACGCGGCGGTGCTCAATTGCACCCTCCAGGGTGTCCGTGCTCTCCGCGAACAGCCCCTCGACCCATTCGTAATAGAAGAGTCGCGGGCAGTATGCGAATTCGTTCACCATGCGCGCCGGAAGGTAATCCGGCAGTTTTCGCGGCTCTTCAAAGACGATCGGTAGCGCGCTCATATGCTCCTCAGATGATGATGCAGGGCGCGTCCAGCGCCGTATACGGCTTCCCGAGCGCCGTGATGACGCGCTCGCCGCGCCCGTCGGCCGGGCCCAAGTTTACGAACAGCACCTGGTCTTCCTTGTGGTGAATGATCGACGCCAGCTCTGCGCGGCAGCGCGCCAGGTCGCTCGCCGTAAGCTGGCATTCAAAAATGGAGAATTGCAAATGGTCGCCGTACCCGCGCATCGTCTGGAATACTTTGCGCAGGCGCTTGTCGTCGCAGATGTCGTAACAGACAAGGTACGAAGTGCGCACTCAGGCCTCCGCCGAGAAGGCCAGTTCGGGCACTCGAAAGCTCGCCAGATACTTGTTCGGTTTGAATCGCTCGCTGCGGTAGACCCCCACGATCCCGCGCGCCGCCAGTTCCGCTTCGGACAACGTCGTCTTCGTCAACCCCTCCCAGGCCAACAGGAAGGAAAGAGTCTCCAAGCCAATCGGAGCGCGCCATACCGGCCAGCAGAAAACAAGCTCCCGGCCGTTCCGCTGGAACGACCGCACTTCCAGACGGTCCGCGAAAAAGCACGGAAACAGCGGCAGGCTTTCAAAGGCCAGCCATACGGCGGCCCTCACCCCGGCGTTCGCCATCCCCGTCGGCGCCTTAGGCGTGAATGCGCCCAGCTTCATCGTTGAGGGGTCCCAGCCCAGCGAATGCTGATCGTCCGCATATTCCCACGGGCCGAACAACGCCTCCGCGTAGGCGTCCGCCGCAGTTCTCCCGCGCGCGCGATCCTCCGCCAGTCCGCCTGCCAGTTTCAGAGCGTCCGCGAGGAATCGCTGCCGGGCAACGCTCATATCGAATGGCGTCGATTCGATCCGTTCGTCCCGCCCGGCCTCCAGTTCGCTTCCGAATGCCGCGAACCAGTCCGCCGCTTCGCGTTCCCGCGCCGTCGCACGCTCAACAACTTCCCTGGCCGTTTCGTGAAATTCCGCGGGCGTCGAAGTCTTGATCTGGTCCTTCCACCTCAATTCGGGCCGCGCCGCCGCGCGTCTCACGTCCGAGACCAGCCCCGCGATCAGCGCCTCCCGATTCATCCCTTCCCGCCCGTGTAGAACTGCGTGATCGACGCCCCCGCGGTTCGTCCAGGCGAGTCTGACGCCGCTGAAGCCCGGCAGCCGCTGGCAGATGCGCAGGCAGCCGAACGCCGCCATCGCCCCCAGCGGCAAATCCGCCCGTAGTCCTCCCAATTCCAGCTCCGTCATAGCCCCTTCTCCTCTTCTTCCCGCGAACAAACGCAGTCCGCCCGCCGCAGAATCGCCTCCATGTACGCGAGCCCCCAACAGCCATACTTGCGTGTGAGCGCCGCGTATCGCTCCGGCCAACCCGAATCGATTCGCGCGACGCGTTCCACGTCACGCACCACGACCTGCCTCCCGTCCACCGCCGCCCGAATCTCATAGCCGTCACCGGACCATACGGGCGGAAACGGTCTGCCATATCCGTGATGAGTCCCGATCAGGTGCAGAGCCAACTCGCGGTCGCAGTCCTCCGGCCAGTTGGCGCCGGCCTCCGCGATTCGTACGGACGCGAATTCGTGCCGCGCGCCCTTCGGATACTCGCCCCTCCTTCCGCTGCGGCGGCCGCTCTTCGCCAGGGGCTCCAGTTTCGTATTGCCCAGCATCAATTGAAAGCGGCCGTCCTGCTTCCCCAAGTCATGCAACTCGGCGGCCCGGCGCACCGCCGCGCCGGCCGCGCCGTTTAAGCCGCAGCCTCTTGAAAACAGCGCCGCTTTCTCCACGACCCCCGCCGTATGTTCCGTCAGAGTCCGGCCGCGCGTCAGGGACGAACGGTCGCCCTCACCCTCATCCGAATCGTCCGATTCGGACGTTCGGCGTTTCTCCAGCGCGCGCCACTCCAGCAGGACGGCCGTGCCCGCTCCATACGCCCGCGCGCTCCCCCAATTCCACCGATCCGCTCCATCGACATGCTGCATTACGAAGGTTCGTACGGCCGGCAGCCGGTCCTCGTCCACCGCGGCATCGTCCAACAGTTCGGCCAATTGAGTGCTCATTTCACTCTGGCCGGCGCCCGGGAACAGCACCATCGGATGGATGCGCCGGCGGTGTTTCCCGCCTCCCGCCTCCGCCCGTTGATTCGCGCACTCGTCCCCGATGTCCCGGACAGCCGACTGCGAATCCGGATTCCAACCGAACCGGTCGCACCCGCCTTCCCGAGAGCGCACCACGATCGTGTCTCCCGGCCGCAGCTCTTTCCGCCTGGGTTTGTCTGGACCCTCCCAGATCAGAAATACCCGCGGTTCGGCTTCGCGGCCTTCCACTTCCGCCTTGCCTGCGCCTTCGATGTCCGCCACATCTGCGCCGGGACGACGGCTGAGCCAGTCCTTCACCGTCCAATACGGCAACGCCAATGCTTCCGTCGCCAGCGGCGAAGCTTCCGACAGAATCGCCGCCCACTCGTTATCGTCCTCGCTCAAGTCCGCGCGCCAGACGATCTGCACATCGGCAGCCTGTTTCGAATCCGGGCCGTGCAGAAAGGGAGCGACATCGGGGTCTGCCGCGGGAGTCGGATTAGTTTGGGCCCATGTTTCCACGTGTGCGGGAAACATCAGTGGCGCGGACGCCGGCTTGCCATTCAGGTGCTCGGGCGGATTGGCCATCCGCAGAACGCCAAAATCGACAGGCTGCGGCTGCTGCTTCAGCCATTCCCAGCTCTCCAGCTCGGTTGCGCCGTAAACCAGGTCCGGTTCCTTGCCGCGCGCCCTCAGGATTGCCGCCTGCGAACTGCCCCTCCTCCCCAGACGGTCCAACCGTCCGAAACGCTGCCGCAGCGAGGAGATCGGAGCCGATTGTGTCACCAGCCCATCGAAGTCGATGTCCGCGCCCACCTCGACCGTCTGCGTCGCCACCACGAAGAGTCCCGGGCCTTCGCTCTGCCGCTTGGCTTCGATGCGTGGCTTGTATTCCCTCAATACCTCATCGCGCTCGAACGGCCGCGACCTGCCAGTGAGCAGAATCGCTTCCCCGTGGCTCCGCAGCTCCTCGAAGACGGAGCGAGCCGCGCGCACCGTATTCAGAACCACCCCCACAACCTTCCCCGGCCCCGCCAGCCGGCGCGCCTCTTCCGCAGCAGAGCGCGGTAAGGCGCCCGTATCATAGAGTTCGGCGATCTTCTTCGCCTCCAGACGGGGCCGCAACTGGCTGGACTGCATGTCCTCTTCCCCGAGCGTAAAGCCGGCGCCCAACGTCGCCGACATTTGCACAAACTGCAGCGCTCGCGCCGGCGCCTCGCGCCACCCCTCGCTTTGATAGCGCCGGACCGCCTCCATGGTGTCCAGGAAGGGGCGCGACAAGTGCGCTTCGTCCACCACGATGAGCGAATCGTTTCCCACGAGCCCGGCGTGAACGGGCCGCCGCGATTCGCTGATCCCGTATCCGCGAAACAGCAGCCGCGACCCCACCTGGTCCACCGTCGAAACGCAGACCAGCGGCTGATTCGGCGCATCGGCCCACGTGTCGCTGCGATACATTCCTCCGCGCATCACCGCCGCCTCGAGCGGCCTCTGATTGCCGAACGAACGCAACCGGTCGGCGATCCAGGCTGGCCGGCCCTCTGCAAGCGCGTCGACTACCTCTTTCGCGTGCTCGAAGACGTCGTCCACCACCAGCCGGCGGTCTACTACGAAGAAGATCCGCATCGGGGCGGTTCGATCCGCCTGGCCCGCCTGCATAGCCAGCGCGAACACCGCCACGTCGATGACAGACGTTTTCCCGCAACCCGTCGGGACGGAAATCGTGCCGGGCCATCCTTCCGACACGACCCGCTCCGCCAGCCGCCGCTGCCACGGAAATGGGCGCCGCCCGTGAACCGACAGGTAGAACTGTTCAAATTCAGCGCCGCTCATCTCGCTCCTCCTTGTCCGGTCTCATCAGTCCCAGTCCGAAATAGCGCCCTGCGCCCAGCAGCACGGGTCCGCGGACTGGAACCCCGAATTCAATCGTCGCGTGCACTCCCCACCGCGGGCGTTCTTCTCCCGGCCGCTGTAGGAGAAACGCCGGAACCGGGGGCACGCCCTCGATTTTGGAGTACGGCCCATGCTCCACGCGCACTGGGTCCGGTAATCCGATGCGGCGGCAGCTTCCCGCCACGATCTGTTCCACGGCCGGCCCGTTCTTCTTTGGAAATCGGTCCAGCAGGATCGGCGTCACGCTCCGCCATGTGCGGGAACGCTGCGTCCACACCCACGGCCGGAGGTTCAACTGAATCGCTCCCTCGTCGGACTCCTCCAGGGTCCAGCCTCCGAGCCCTGGAATCGCCAGGCCGTTGGCCACCAGTTCCGCACAGACGGACAGGACCGCCCGCCGGTCGTCGGTTCCGGCATTCCGCGGCAGCACCACCCCAAAGCCGAGCAGATGCCCATCCGCGTGCTGCCGTCCGGCAAATGGCAGCGCCACCACGGCGCAATGCGTGTTGCCGTTATGGCCGTGGATCACTTCAGGGATCGGTCCGCCCTTGCCGGCGGCGCCCATCAGCGCGGACCGCACCGCCTCGGTAAGCCGGAGAGTGGCTTCGATCGGCAAACCCGGTCCGGCCGCTCGCCGGAAGACGATCATCTGACCGAACTCGGAAGCGGCCTCTTCCGGCTGTTGGCCGTCGAGTCTTCGATATCGCTGCTGCGCGCCGGTCGAAACCTGCTGATCGGCGGCAAAGAGCCGCTTCAACTCCGCCAACCGGCCTTTGCTCGGAACCCGCAGCACGGTCTCGCCGGTGTGATCGGGCGCGTAGTTCGGCTCGGGCGGTTCGCCAATCACGCGCATACGCACCAGCGAGCAGGCCTTTCCGAGATATGCTGTTCGCGCCGCCAGACTGTCGAGCGAAGCGGCCAAGCCGTTGTCCGCGCCCCCTTCGGGCCAGACAAAATAGACGGTGGCTTCGGCGGGAGCTTGCGCGGGAAAATATCGTGGCTGCCTGCCGCGTTCGACAGGCGGTCCATCCCCCGGGTAATTCGTGGGCACGAATGCTTGTGTGCGGGCGGCTTCTCCCGCCTCCGCCGCCCGGATGTGCGGAGGTCCTGCCGCTTCCAGCCATTCCAGCGCCGCGCGCTCGCCGGCGTCTTCCCCGTTTTCGAAGTACGCCGCCGCCAGCGCCGAATACAACCGGCCGGGATGCGGCGGCCATTCGGACTCCGTCCGGTCGCGGAAATCCCCGGCAAACGACCGTCCCAGCAGATATTCCACTTCGAACGCGAACACGGCTACTCTCCTTCCGTGGCGGTCATCGCCTTGTCGCTATACGCCACCAGCTTGAGAAGATCGGGCTTCGGCTGTAAGTCGATACGCCCGGGATGCCACTTCAAACCCAATTTCTCCGCCGCTGCCAACGTCGCCTTCAACGTCTGCTCCGCCGTAACCGAATCGAGTCCGAATGTTTCCCGTTCCTTCTCGGTCCTGCCGATCAGCTCGAACTGCGGAGCATCCGTGGGCACGAGTTGGCATCGGGAACGGAGTTGATACCCGTCCTCCTGGTGCAGCGTTACCGCGTACAGCCCGAGCGCCGCGATGACCGAGCGTCCGGCGGCGTCCCGGTCGGCCGAGGTCGCCCCGGCAGCGTTCGGAAAACGCAGCCGCCGGATCTGCGTCAGGGAGAGCACCGTGGTTTGGACCGCCTCGCGGAACGTCACGCCGGCATTCGAAATGGTCGGCGTCACGTTTCCATGGTTGATCTCGGAAGGCCGGACGGTCTTGTCGTCGGCCTTCTTGGCCTTTTTTCCGTCGGCCGGGGGATCGACGAACTTCCAAATATCCCCGTCATCCGTCTTGGCAATCACGCCCTTCACCAGCTTGATTCCCAACGGATCGATGCGGGAAGACGTGCGCACCCCCGCGACCGTGTCGATCGCCATAATCTCCGAAACCAGAGACCGCGCGATCTTGGCGGTGTTCACCCCGCCGCCGCCCTGCGAATCCCAGGCGCCGAACAGCAGCGCCGTGGGCGCATACTCGAAGAACGCCGTTGCGTTCCAGGTCCGCGCCGCCACGAGCCGCTTTCCGTTCTCCGATTCCCGGAAGGGTTTGCCGTCCCAGATGGAATCCCGCAGAATCGCGTCGTGTACGCGGTGCGGCACGGTCAGGGAATTAATGGCGTCATGACCCGGAATGTTCATCTCGAACACCGGCATCGCAAAGCGGCCGTTGCGATACGCCTCCAGAAGAACCTCCTCGAACCGGTTGGCCTGGCTTTGTACGCTGTCCAGCAATACGGTGTCTACGGTTTGGCCGCCGATAACGCGTTTTTCGAAGGCATAGGCGCCGCCTTCGTAGGTCGGAGGAAAAATCTTATCCCCCGCTCCGCCCGCCGGCTGAAGCCGCGTCACCGAGCGGATCGCCGTCGTTTCCCCGCGGCATCCCCGATTCAATACCTGGATCAACTCGTCAACAGTCATGGATTTCTCCTCTTTCAAGTAAGTGCGATCCGCCCCCGGGTAGACAAAGACGGGCGAAACTGATGATACGCCAACTTCAGAAAATCAGACCTGAATTTTGGCGTGGTGTAGGACGATAAGTCCGCATCGGCGGCTTGCGGAACCGATAACGGGCCGAACAGCACGGCGGGAGTTTGCGGGCAAGCACGGGCGATCGTCGGAAGATCATGTTCTCCTTTTGCGACCCGTGGTAAGCTGAAGTGTCTACAAAGTGCCTACCGGGCGCTTCGGCCCTCACTGGAAGTGCGAATTCTGGTGGGGGCCGATCTTTTTTGGCGGACCTGATTCACTATAGAGCCAATCTCAACTAAGGTCAATAGCGAATCTCAGAAATCGTGCGTGCTCCTTCTGTCAAGGGTAGTGCGTGTAAATCGATTATGTCAATGGGAGGGTGTGCAAAGCGATTCTGGGCTGGCCGACCGCGCAACTCCCAAGTCAATTGCGCATCCTCATCAATGGGGCCGCAATCAAATCGATCGCGGAAATGCGCGCAATGCGCTCCCTCCGACAATGGCAGGGCGTGGCTTCAATAGGGCCTGCAAGGTTCGCAGGTATCATTAGGCTAACACACGGCTGTGGGCCAGAAAAGGCAGTCGGCGTGGCTATCCATGGCCTTCTTCACCCGTTGCTGCGACCATAGTTATTTCCTCCCCTCCAGTAACGACCATCACAACCTTTTTGAAAATTCTTTCTTCCTTCCCATCAATCATTTAACCGGACTCCGGCTTCTGATTCCTTTTTCTGACCTGTTACCCTTGGAATAGCCGGATCGGCGCCTCCGGCAAACCCCGAATCCCGACACTGCACCGCGGTATGCCAAACGAACCCAATCCCGATTCCGGACACTCGCCGATGCGTGATTTCACCCATCCGAGTCCGGTTTTTTGCCCCAGGAGAACTCTCGGCAAACCGCCGGCGGCCCTGCCGTAAAATACAACGCCTTCAAAATAAACGATTTTCGCGTCTGGATTTTTCCACACACGGTTTGGAGGCGGGAGTGCTTTGATGCAAGTGCTCGGTACGTTCAACACAGTCCGCCGGCGCGCAAGGGTGATTTGCCGGAGCGCTCCCGGCTAAGCAGTAATTCAGGTTCTATTTGGAGAAATTGAGTATGCGGATTCCTTCGTCGGTCTTCGCGGTGGGGCGTTACATTATCGCTTTTTCGGTGATCGCCGGCTCCCTGGCGCTCATGAGCGCGCCCAAGAAAACCGTGTTCACGAAACGCGATAAAGCGTTCTACGCCGACCCCAACGTCGTCGCTTTCGTCCGGCCGGGACTGAACATTTCCATCACGTCGGCTAAAATCGCCAGTGACGGAACCATCAGTGTCGGCTACAAGCTCGCCGATCCGAAAGGGCTTCCTTTGGATCTCACGGGCGTTCAAACACCGGGCGCTATCTCGGTGAGTTTCGTTTTGGCTTATATCCCCAAAGGCGAGACCCAGTTCTATTCGTACACCACCCGCGTCCAGACCAGCCCGATCACCAAGCAATCGGCGACTCAGGCCGGCACGGATTCCGGTGGCACAACCCAGACCATCGCCATTGGCGAGTATCTCTACACCTTTAAGACGAAGGCGGTGGCAAAGGACGGTGGCCCGTTCGACGCCAACGCCACCCATCGCATCGGCGTCTATGGCAACCGAAACCTGACCGAGTTTGATCTCGGCACCAATTACGACACCGAGACCCTCGACTTCGTCCCCAGCGGCGCCAAAGTGGCGGCGACCCGCGATGTCATCCGCAACGCCACCTGCAACAAGTGCCATGACGATCTCGCGTTCCATGGCGGCTCCCGCAAGGGCATCGAGCTCTGCGTCATGTGCCACCAGCCGCAGACCACCGACCCCGACACCGGCAACACCGTGGACGCCAAGGTCTTCATCCACAAAATTCACATGGGCAAGCAACTTCCCAGCGTTCAGGCCGGCAAGCCGTATCAGGTGATCGGCTTCAACCAGGGCGTTTCCGACTGGTCGACCGTCGTTCTGCCGTCGGACCCGCGCCGCTGCGAATTCTGCCACGAGCCGAAGAGCGGCGCCGCCCAAGCCGACGCCTGGCTCAAGAACCCCAGCCGGGCCGCCTGCGGCTCCTGCCACGACAACGTGAATTTCGCCACCGGCCAGAATCACGTCAATCTGCCCCAGGTGGACGACAAACAGTGCACCCAGTGCCATATTCCGCAGGGCGAGCTCGAATTCGACGCCTCCATCCGCAATGCCCACATTGTCGACACCGAAGCGCCCTCGCGTCCTGGCCTGGTCCTCGACATCCTGAAGATCGATAATGCCGTCGCCGGAAAGGCGCCGGTTGTGACCTTCTCCGTGAAGGACTTCTCCGGGAAAGGCCTGAGCATGGCGGATTTGACCGGCGGCCAGAACCGCATCGGTCTTGTCCTGGCCGGTCCGACCTCGGACTATGGCAACACCGACTTCGGCAAGGATGTCACCACCAAGGGCTACTTGGCCGATAACCCCGTTCCAACAGCCAAGTGCTCCAGTGACGGGACCTGCACATACACCTTCTCCCACGTGATCCCCGCCAATGCCACCGGAACGTTCGCCATCGGCATTGAAGGGCGTCGCGGCTACACGATTCTGCCCGGCACTACCAAGGAGCTCGCCACTGAGTACGGCGCCAAGAACGTCGTGAAGTACTTCTCGGTGGACGGCTCCACAATGGAGCCGCGCCGCAAGGTTGTGGACATCGCCAAGTGCAACGGCTGCCACTCGACCCTGTCCATGCATGGCGAGAATCGCAACCAGATCGAGCAGTGCGTCCTCTGCCACAACCCGAGCGACACCGACTTCGCGCGCCGCCCCACGGCTGTGGTCCCGGCGGATAAGGCCGCGCCTCCGCAGTCGGTCAACTTCTCCCTCATGATCCACAAGATTCACACGGGCGAGAAGATGTCCACGGAGTTCAACACCGAGTACACCATCGTCGGATTCGGGGGCAGCCATAACGACTTCACCGAGGTCCGTTTCCCGGTGATGTCGCCGACGGGCGGAGTGGGCGACACGGCCAAGTGTGATATGTGCCACGTCAACAACTCCGAAACGGTGTTTCCCATCGGCAAGAACGCAGTCGTCAACCCGCAGGGGTTGATGAATCCGATGCCGGCGACCACGGCCGCTTGCACCGCTTGCCACCAGACCACGTCCGCTCTGGCGCACGCCCAGGCCCAAACCGACGGCAAGTTCGGTGAAAGCTGCGACGTCTGCCATGCCGCCGGTAAGGACTTCGACGTGAACAAAGTGCACGCCGGCAAATAAAAAAGAGGAGATGATCCCCTTGTCCCGGACTGAAACCAGCCGCCGCCAGTCGCCGCCAATACCGCTACTGGCGGTGGTGGCGGCGGTCCTGACCATTACCACCGCAGCATGGGGCGCCCAGGAAAAACCGGGCGCCCCGGCTGAAACTCCCCCCGATAACAAGCCGGCCGAATTCGTCGGTTCTACCACCTGCCAGGGTTGCCACGAGGATATCTTCAACGCCTTCCAGAAAAACCCCCACCAGGTGGTCGAGACCGATAAGAAGCGCGGCTTCGAGACAAAAGCATGCGAATCGTGCCATGGGCCCGGCAGCAAACATGCCGAATCCATGACCGCCGCCGATATTCGCCAGCCGGCCAAGCTCAAGCCAGCCGCGGCCGACAAGGTCTGCCTCACCTGCCATCTCAATCAGCCCACCCATGTAGGACGCATTAATAGCAGTCATGCCAGGAACCAGGTGAGTTGCACAGCCTGTCACTCCGTCCATAAGAACGGTCCCCACGGCCTCGTAGCGCGCAAGCCGGCGGACGTCAACGCGCAGTGCGCGAAGTGCCACACCGACGTGTGGGCCAGCTTCCAGCGGCCCTACAAACATCGCGTGCCGGAAGGCGCCATGTCGTGCGTCGATTGCCATAATCCGCACGGCAGCTTCCAGCCGCGCGCCATGATCCAGACGGCCAATGCCAACGAACCCGGCTGTATCAAGTGCCACGGGGATAAACGCGGCCCCTTCGTCTTCGAACACGCCCCGGTCAAGCTGGAAGGCTGCGCCACCTGTCATGAGCCGCATGGCTCGGCCAATCCGCGCATGCTGACCCGCGCCCAGGTCCGTTTCGTATGTCTGGAGTGCCATGCCAACCTGCCGGGCCCGACAGCCCCGGCGAATGGCTCGCTGGCGACGGTCCCGCCGGCCCTGCACGATCTGCGGACCCCGCGTTTTCAGAACTGCACACTCTGCCACCAGAAAGTGCATGGTTCGTATGTAAGCCGGGACTTGTTCAAATGAGACTCCTATTGGTTTTCCTGTGTATGGCCCCGGCGTTCGCGCAGCAGCCGGCGGAGCCCGCCAAGCCTGAAGAGAAGGCCGCGCCCGCGAAATCCGACGATAAAGCCGCTTCCCCGGCGCCTTCCACCGAGTCGTGGATCAATGGCAGCGTCGATCTCGGCTACCGCTGGGTCACCGACGTGGCCGGCAGCTTTCAGCAATACCGCAGCGTCGTCAATCTGGGCGAAGGCCCCAAGCTGTTAGGCTTCGACCTCACTCTTCAGGACCCCAAGAAACGGCTTTACGAGACTTTGACGCTGCGCGGCATGGGATTCGGCGGCGACCCGTACAACACCGCTCACGTCGATGCGCGCAAGATGAAGGTGTACGATTTTCGCTTCGATTACCGGAACATCGCATACTTCAACGCCATCCCGTCGTATGCCAATCCCATCGCGCCCGCCGGCTTCAACGAACGAACCTTTGACACCCGGCGGCGCGAGGCGAGCTTCGAACTCGACCTGTTTCCGGGCAGCCGCATCATTCCCTATCTCGCATACGACCGCAATTCCGGCCACGGCCGCGGCATCGAAACCTGGGTGCTCGGAGCGGCCAATGACTTCCCCATCCCCTACGCCACCCGGGACAAGACGGACAGCTATCGCGGCGGCCTGCGCTTCGAGTTCAACCGCTTTCACCTCACGCTCGAACAGGGCGGCACGACGTTCAAACAGGACGATTCCACGAACTACACCGGCCTCAACTTCGGCGATCGCACAACGCCCATCAACGGCCAGCGCACTTCTCTTACGAGTCTGAATCAAGCCTACGGCATCCGCGGAACGAGTCTCTACAGCCGTGTGCTCATGACGGCGCGGCCGTCCAATTGGGCGAACTTCTACGGCCAATTTCTCTTCAGCCAACCGAAGACCACCATTAACTACTCCGAGATCGCAACCGGCGTCCTGTACGATTTCGCCTCGCAGGTGTTCTTTCCGGGCCAGTTCGCAGGCGCCGCCGGCAACGCGATCCAGCCTCACGTCTCCGGCAACGCCGGTGTCGAGTTGCACTGGAACCGTCTGCGCATCATGCAATCGTTGAGCACCGACCGCTTTCACGATTCCGCGTTTGGGTTCTTTAACCCGCAGATTTTCCAGAACCTGCTCACGTTGCCCGCGACCTCTCTCCTGCCGCGCCAGGTGGTGAGTTATAAGCAGGCGCAGACGGATCTGATTTTCGACGCCACCTCGAAGCTGACCGTGCGCGCCGGCTACCGGTATATCCGCGGCGATGCCACCGTGCTGGCCGGCAACCTCAGCCAGGCCGGCCCCTCCGTCGCCGGCGAACTGCACCGCAATGTCGCCCTCGCCGGCCTGACCTACCGGCCGTCCCAGAAGCTGTCGGTGAATGCGGATTACGAGTCCGCGTCGAGCGACCGCGTGTACTTCCGGACCGGGCTGAACGAGTACAACAAGGCGCGCGTGCGGGCCAAGTTCCAGGCCGCCGCCTCGCTGCTGCTCCAGGCCAACTTTCGAGTGCTCGACAATCAGAACCCGGCGCCCGACATTCAATTCGATTTCCGCAGCCGCGATAATTCGCTCGCGGCATTCTGGACTCCGAACAGCGGCAAACGGATTTCGGTGATGGCGGAGTACAACCGCTCCTCCGTGCGGTCTGACATCCGTTATCTCGATCTGCCCTTTCTCGCCCCGGCTACATCGTCTTATCGCGACGTGGCGCACACCGCCACGGCCGCGATCGACCTCATGCTGCCCGGCCTGAAGGACGGCAAGCTCACTGCCGGCGGGTCGTTATTCATCGGGCGCGGCAGCCGTCCCACGCGTTACTACCAACCGCTTGCCCGCCTCTCGCTGCCGCTGCACAAGCACATCGTCTGGAATACGGAGTGGCAGTATTATGGCTTCGGAGAACAGTTCTACTTCTTTGAAGCGTTTCGGACCCATATCTTTATGACGGGCCTCAGGGTGACCCGATGAGACCAGCAATGTTCATGCTTCGAGTAGCCGCCGCCGCCGCGCTCGCGGCCGGGAGCGCCCGCGCCGGCCAGATCGTGCCCGGCGACGCCCACCGCGGCGAGCAGTTGTTCCAGACGCAGCAATGCGTCCGCTGTCATAGCGTCAACGGCCGCGGCGGAAGCTTCGCGCCCGATCTGGCCAAGCGCATCGACCGCAATTTCACTCCCACCGTGATGGCGAGCCTCATGTGGAACCACGCCCCGGAGATGTGGGGCGCGATGAAGAGGGAGAACGTCCCGCTGCCGCAGCTCACTCCCGAGCAGGCGTCCGACCTCTTCGCATACTTTGTCTCGGCGCGCTACTTCGAACGTCCGGGCGACGCCGGCCGGGGGAAACAACTCTTCGCGGCGAAACACTGCGGCGATTGCCACGGCATCGCCGATCCGAAATCCGCCGGCGCGCCGCCCGTCGCCCGGTGGGAATCGCTCGCCGACCCGGTGGTGCTGGCGCAGCAGATGTGGAACCATGGCGCGCAGATGAAGGAGGCGTTCGCGCAGCGGAAACTGGCCCGGCCGGCCCTGTCCGCGCAGGAATTGACCGACATGCTGGTCTACCTCCAGAATCTGCCCGAGACGCGGAAACTCGCCGGCAATTTCTCCTTTCCGCCGTCGGATAGCGGCGCCCAGCTCTTTCAATCCAAGGGCTGCGTCGAATGTCACGTGGGAAAACTCGCGCTGGAATCGCGGCTGCGGAATCAGACGCTCACCGGGATCGCGGCCGCCATGTGGGATCACCAGCCCAGCATGAAGCAGCCTCCGCCGCAGTTTTCGCAGGAGGAAATGCGGCAGGTCATCGGCTACATCTGGGCTCGCCAGTATTTCCGCGGAGACGGGAATGCCGCCCGCGGAAAGAAGGTCTTCACCGAGAAGAGCTGCGCCACCTGTCACAACGACCCGGCGAGCGGCGCCCCCAAGCTCGGCAAGGGCAAGGACGCTTACTCGGACATCAGCATGGTCGCCGCCCTGTGGGGCCACGGCCCCCGCATGTTGGATCTGATGACGCAGAAGAAGATCGCCTGGCCGCGTTTCACCGCGCCGCAAATGGCCGACGTCATCGCCTACCTGAATTCGCTCTGACGGCCTACGTCACCATGCCGCGGCGCACGGCGCTCAGCACGAGTTCCGCGGTGCTATGGAGATCGAGCTTTTCCATGATCCGCCAGCGGTGGGTTTCCACCGTGTGCAGGCTCAGGTTCAGCCGCTTGGCGATTTCCTTGTTACTGTTGCCTTCCGCCAACAGTTGATAGACCTGCCGCTCGCGGTCCGTCAGAAGTTCGAAGCGGTCATTGATGCCGCTGACGTCTTTCAGCCGCGCATAGCCGTTCTGAAAGATCTGCGCCACGGCCGGACTGAAAAAGGCCATGCCTTTCTGGATCATGAAGATCGCCTGGATCAGCTCATCGCCGGCCGAGTTCTTCAGGATATAGCCTCGCGCCCCGGCCTTGACCGCGCGCAGGACGTAGCGCTCGTCGCTGTACATGCTCAGGATCAGCACCGCGGTTTGCGGCGAGTTCTTCAGGATCTGCGACGTCGCTTCGATGCCGTTCAACTCTTTCATCGCCACGTCGACAATCGCGAGGTCGGGCTTGTGCAACCGCGCCGCTTCCACTGCCTCAATGCCGGAGCTCGCCTCGGCCACAATATCGAACTCGGGATTACCTTCGAGAATATGACGCAGCCCCTGCCGCATCAGGGTATGATCGTCCGCCAACAGGATCCGGATTGCCATTACGCGATCGCCTCTTTTCTGGTGGGAGCCAACGGAATGCGCACACCGATCCGCGTGCCGTGTCCGGGCGCGGAGTCGACCACCAGGGAACCGCCGGCGATCGTCACCCGCTCGCGAATTCCCAGCAGCCCGAGGCCGCGGGTCGCCGAGGGCATTCCCAATTCATTCATCTGAAATCCCTTGCCGTCGTCTTCGATCTCGGCCACCAGGGTGTCCGCGATCTGCCGCACCACGACGCGCACGCCCGACGCGCCGGAGTGCTTCTCGCAGTTGTGCAGCGCCTCCTGCACGACGCGATAGACGCAGGTCTTCACCGGGTCGGGCAACTGCTCGGAAACCCCTTCTTCTACAAACTCGCACGTGATGCCGCTGCGCCGCAGAAACTCTTCCAGTTGGAACTGGAGCGCCGGCGTAAGTCCGAGGTCGTCGAGCAGCGGCGGGCGGAGGAGCAAGGAAATGTCGCGCACCGATTGGACGGTCCGTTCCGCCAATTCGCGCGCGCGCCGCAGACGTTCCCGCGCCGCCTCCGGCTGGGCAGGCAGCAACCCATGCGCATGGGAGATCTCGATCTGGAGCAGAGCCAGAGCTTGGCCGATTTCGTCGTGAAGTTCGCGCGAGAGGTGGCGCCGGCCTTCCTCTTCGATCTCCAGAAGCCGCGCCGAGAGCTGCTGCAGTTCGCTTTTCGCCTGCTCCACCTCGGCGTGATGGCGATCGGCCTGGCGTTCCAGGTTCTCGGCGTGGCGGATACTGCCCCGCGCCACCACCACCGCGAGCAACACGCTCAGCCCGAGAATCAGAAGCAGGCGAGTGGCGGCGTCCCGCCGCGCCACGCTAAACTCGCGTTCGCTCTCCTCCAGCCGTTGCTGATCGGCGGCCTGCAGGGACAGGAGCGTAGTGTACAGGTCGCCGCGGCGCGGCACGATCTCGCGCTGCAGGAATTCAAACTGGCGTTCGTCGGGCTCGTGAAGCATGGTTCGCGGCAACGGCTTAGTTACCGCCCGGAACTCTCTCAGGCCCTGGCGGATATTCGCGACGATCTGCCGGTTCGAATAGATTTTCTCGAGGTGATCGAGCGCCGCGTCGTCCTCTTTGTTCAGCTCCCTGAGCTGGCCCTCGAGGATCGCAGCCTGCTCAGGCGTGGTCTGGATAAAGAAGTCGCGGACATACGTGCCAGCCAGCCAGAGGTTTCGCCGCAGCGTGGCGATCGTGGCGTCCTGATCGACGTAATGGCGGTAAATCTCCAGGCTATGCTTGGAGACGCTGCTTTGGATCCGGTAGGCTTCAACGGCCGCGAACACCAGCACCGCGATCACCGCGCCGTACCCGGCCCGTAAAACCGCGCGCTTACTGAGGCCCCCAGTCACTCTCTGTTTATCTTAGCTCGCGGACCTGTGTATAAGAGAATACGATCTTGGCTGTATGGCTTCGGGACGCGCGGAGACATACGATGTCTTCATACCCTAGTCGTGGCCGTCCCGATATGGCGCCGGGGCGGACAGGGCTGCAAAGCTGAATGATTGCCCTCCCGGGCAGTCCCACTTAAGGGCAGGTCATCCTGCCCTTTCCTTTTTTCCCTCGCAATATCGCCGCGTGGTTCTGTGGCGCGCCTGGAACATCCATCGCAAGCCGAGATTCACCGCCCACCCGAACAGGATTTCGACGACGCGCCCGCCCACGACCTGGTACTCGATGCGGTCGGTGAGCCGCGCGCTCACTCCGAGGTCTTCAAACTCGTGGCGGTGGATCCAACTCCGAAACGGCCCCTCAGTCTGCTCATCGACGAAGAGGCGGTTTTTCTCGTAAGCGGTGTGCCGCGCCACCCAAGCGACTGGTCCGATGCGCAGCTCGACGATGGAACCGGGCTCGATCCCGCCCGACTGGCGGACCACACGGGCACGCGGAAATGCGGGCGACAGCAGCGAGAGAGCGTCGGGGCGCTCGTGAAACGCAAAGACCGTCTCTACGGGCGCGTCGATGATGACGCTTTTTACAAAAGTAGGCACTACTCGATGGCTTCGGGAACCAGCTCGATGTTCGTTTCGCCGGCGGCCTTACGCTCGGCATACTTCCGGACCCAGGCTTCGAAACTGCGCCCGTCGGCCATGTCGCGGCCGGTGAAGGAGAGGCGCTCGATTTCGAAGTAGCTCAACGCGCGCTTGCCGCCGTGCTTCATCATCATGCGAAGCCGGGCACCGCCCGCGTCACGGTCGAAGATGTAACCCTCGAGGCGTTCGCCGGTTTTGAGCTCGACCGTGACGTCGCCACGGTAATCGAACGCTTCCTCGACGGCGTGCGCGAGTTTCTGGCTTCCGGCGATCTCAGTCCCTTGCAGTGTGGCTTTCGGCGCGGCGGCCGGGAGCGCGCCGGAAATCTGCACCAGCGGCGCGGCCGGCGCCTCGGTCTCGAGCTGCCGCAGCGCCTCGGCGTCGCGATACGCGGAGCTGAGCATCGCGCGCACGGTGGCGAAGACGCCGCGGAACGAGAACGTGTAATGGACCGCGGACGCCTCGTAGCCGGAGTGCATCATGCAATTGGCACACTTGGGATTGCCGGACTCGTAGCCATACTTGCGCCAGTCGGTGGAATCGAGCAGTTCTTGATACGTGTCGGCGTAGCCTTCCTGCATCAGATAGCAGGGCTTCTGCCAGCCGAAGATGCTATATGCGGGCATGCCCCACGGCGTGCATTCGAGATGGCGCCTGCCCATGAGGAACTCGAGGAACAGCGGGGACATGTTGAAGCGCCAGCGCGGGTCGCGATTGGAGAGAATCCGGCGAAACATCGAGGCGCTGCGCTCGCGTCCGGTGAAGTGCTGCTGGTCGGGCGCCTTGTCGTAGGAATACCCGGGCGAGAGCATCATGCCCTCGACGCCGGCTTCCATCATCTCCGTGAAGAAGGCGCGCACGGATTTGGAATCGACGCCATCGAAGACGGTCGTATTGGTCGTCACGCGGAAGCCGCGGCGAACCGCCTCGCGGATGGCTTCGTAGGCGATCTCGTAGCCCCCTTCCTTACAGACCGAAAAGTCGTGGTGCTCCTTCTGGCCGTCCATGTGGACGGAAAACGTGAGGTACTTGCTGGGGGTGAAGAGATGCAGCTTCTCGCGCAGCAGCAGCGCGTTGGTGCACATGTAAACATACTTCCGGCGCGCGACTAGGCCCTTCACAATCTCGTCGATCTGCGGGTGCATGAGCGGCTCACCGCCTGGAATGGCGACCGTCGGCACGCCACACTCCTCGACGGCGCGGAAGCATTCTTCGGGGGTCAGATGCTGCTTGAGAACATGGCCCGGATACTGGATTTTGCCGCAGCCCGCGCAGGCCAGATTGCACCGGTACAGCGGCTCCAGCATGAGCACCAATGGATAGCGTTTACGCCCCTGCAACTTCTGTTTGAGGACATAGCTGGCGACAGTCCACATCTGGGACGCGGGAACGGGCATATCTATCTAGACTACACGAACGCATGGGGTTGCCGGGTGGTCAGATGCCTGCGACGGTGAATCCCGCAAACGGCATCGTCTACGATAGGAGTGGATGGCGCAACGCAAACGGGGCCGGCGGCCGTACCGCGTGTTTCGGGTGGAGTCCTGGGAGGCGTTCCTCCAGCACATCACCAAGCCGCCGTATTCGAATTGGGCGTTTCGCGGCGAGCGCGACGAGCGGTGGCCGCTGTACAGTTCCCTTTCCCGGTATCTGCAGAACTTTGGCGTCGCGCGGGACGCCTGGGCGGAGCAGGAGGCGCGGATCTTGCGGATTTTTAAGCGCAAGGCCCACCAGTTTCTCGATAAACCGCCGGCATTGGACGACGATTTCCACTGGCTCGCGCTGATGCAGCACCACGGGGCGCCGACGCGGTTGATCGATTTTACCTGGTCGCCTTACGTGGCGGCATTTTTTGCCCTGGAGCGCACGTTATGCGACGGGGTGGTATGGGCCATGAATCCGGCGCGCATCGACAGCAGCCGCGCGCCCAAACCCTCGCGCATGGATCCCCGGCTCGGCGGGAATTTCCAACGCTACTTCCTCAAGGGAAATCACCGCTTCATCTGGATGGGGGAACCGCATACGATGAACCGCCGCCTGATCGCGCAATCCGGAACGTTCGCCGTGCCGGGTGTGCTCGACGTGCCCATCGAGGAGATCGTGAGCGCGCCGGATCAGGAGAACATCATGGCGAAATTCGTGATGACGCACGCAGTGCGTGAAGTGGGGATGCGGGAACTCTACCGCATGAATATCACGTACGCGACATTATTTCCGGACCTCGACGGGCTGGCGAAATCGATGGGGTACGAGTTGGAGTTTCACTGGGGCTACAACCCCCGGACGATGGAGCGGTTTCACACATAGCGCTGCGATAGAATGCCCTCATGGACAAACCGAAAGCGGTCACGCTGGCGGACGTCGCGGAGGCGCTCGAAGGGTTGACTGCGCGGCTGGACCTCTACCAGAAGAAAGTCGAGACGGACCTCGCCGCGGTGGCGGAGAACATCCTGTCCAACGTTTTCCGTCTGGCCGAGGCGCTGCAAAGCCGTCTCACCGACGTGGAGCGGTCGGACGCCAACATGAAGCACCGCATGGCCATGCTGGAGGAACGCCTTACAGAGCTGGAGAAGAAGCTGAACCTTCCACCGGCGCGGGTGCAGTAAAGACTTCCGATTCCAACGCGCTCTCGCCCGAGCGGCGGATGGCGCGCAGAAGGTCCAAAGCCTCCGGCAGGGCGAACTGCTCGCCCACGAATGCCTGTAGGAAACGTCCACCTCGGACCTCACCTCGCGATTCCAGGCGGCGCAGCGCCACCAGCAATTCGCGCCATGGCGGCGCGAGAGGCTCGCGCACAGCGGCATCCCGAAACACGACGCCCCATCGCGCGAGTAATTGGCGAGCAAACGTCTCGGCGTGCCCTTCCGGCGCGGTCCCGGTGTGGCGCAGGAGCGCCCACCGTCCGGGCGCATGACGCGGGCGGGCGGAGCGGCCCTTGCCCTCCCCGCGGCGCCGCTTGGGATCGAGCAGAGCGCGCAAATTCTCGAAACCGTCGGCCGTGACGATGCCGGCCGCGACCAGTTCCCACAACGCGTCTTCCACTTCGCTGGCAAGCCGCCCGGTGGCCCTCGCGAGATCGGCGAAAAAAGAAGCGCCGCGGGTTTCCAGAACTTCGAGCACCTCCCGCGCCGGGTGGGAGAGCGAGTCCTTGGGCGACGGCTGCGGTGTGGCCAGCAGCCAGCCGGCATCCTCGCGGAGGAAGATGGCGAGGGGGGCAACGCGGGTCGGCCGAACCCGCCGGCTCCGCGAGGGCTCCTCTTCGCGGTCGCGCTCGAAAGCCGGGTGCGGCGACAGGCGGCCCCAACTGACTTCGCCCGACAGGCATAGCTGGTCCAGATAGCCTGGCTCATAACGCGCGATGCGGCGCGGGAGAATCACGGTTTCCCAAGCCGCGGCGGCGAACTCCGAACCCTGAAGCTGCCGGATGATTTGCAATGTGCCATCGACGCCATGCAATTGCGTGCCGGGCGCGAGGTGCTGCCAGCGGTTCAGGAAGGCGTAGAACTCGGCAGTCGTGAGGGGCTCGATCTCACGCCGGAGGCGGCCGATGGTGAGGCGGTGAATGCGGGCCAGCAGACGGCGGTGGCACCATTCCAGATCGGCTGCGCCGGGGGTGAACGATCCGCGCAAGATCTGGCCCTCGGCTTCGAGTTGCGCCAGTGCCTGATCGACGACATCGCGCGGGAGTGCGATGTCGCGCACGAAGTCGCCGGCGGTTTTCGGTCCGGAGCACTCGAACCAGCCGCGGAGGATCTCCGCCGCGCACCGCTCGGGCGAATCGGGGATGGCGCGGAGGGGCGCCGCTGGAATCTCGGGACGGATGGCCGCGCGCGGGTAGACGCAACGCACCAGGTCGAGGCGTTCCGCGGCGACCCAGAAGTCGCGGCCGGCCTCAGTCAACGTGGTGGCGCGGTTGGCGGCGACCAGCTCCTGGAAGAAGCCGGATGCCTCGGCGGCCGGCAGGACACCAAAGGAGAGCAGCGCTTCGTGCAATTCGTCGGCGTCCCGCATGGGGGGCCAGGCTTCGGAGGCGACCACCGCGATCGCCTGCGGGTCGAGGGCGGACGCTCCTTCTCCGTAATCGGCCGGCAGCGAGCGGCGCATCTGGACAGCGCGCGCCCGGCGCTCCTCGAGCGGAGCATCGTCCAGGTATGCGTACGGGTTGGCGTTGAGGATCTCGTGGGAGAACGGCGACGGCTCCGGAGTGTCGATGCCGACGGTCTCGATCCTGCCCTCTGCGATATCGCCGAGCAAGCGCTTGAGGCCATCGAGATCCATGGCCTCGTACAGGCAATTGGCAACTGTCTCTTTCACCAGCGGATGGTCGGGAATGCGGACTTCGCTAGTGAGATTTTCGGGACAGGCGGCCTGATCGGGAAAGACGGCGGCCATCAGGTCGTCGGCCCGCATGCGCTGAATGGGCGGCGGGACCCTGCGGCCGCCACTGTAGCGGGGGATGGCCAGCGCACGGGAGGCGTTCCAGCGCCAGCGCGCCGTAAACATCGGCGCGGGCAGCAGCGCTTGCGTCAGCACTTCTTCGACGGTGGCGACACGCAGGAATTCGAAGACGACCTCGAGGGGGAACGAGTGCTGCTCACCCAGGGAGATGACGATGCCATTGTCAGTGGCTGCCGCCTGGAGCTCGAAGTTGAAGGAGCGGCAGAAGCGCTTGCGCAGGGCGAGACCCCAAGCCCGGTTGATGCGCGCTCCGAAGGGAGCATGGATGATGAGCTGCATCCCGCCGGCTTCGTCGAAGAAGCGCTCCGCAACCACGCGGCCGGTGGTGGGCATGGCGCCGAGGGATGCATGGCCGGCGCGGACGTAGGCGAGAGCTTGAACGAGACCTGCGGGATCGAGGCCGCATTCGGCGGCGAGAGCGCCGTCCGGATTCTCGCCGGCGGGTCCCGCCAGGGCTTCTCGCAGGCCGGAGACCGCGGCGGACAACTCAAAGGTGCGGCCGGGAGCTTCCCCGCGCCAAAACGGGATGGAGGGCGCGGCGCCGTGTGCGTCCTCAACGCGGACACGGCCGGCTTCGACGCGACGGATTCGCCAGGACGTCGTGCCCAGGAGGAAGACATCGCCGGCCATGCTCTCCACGGCAAAATCTTCGTCCAATGTGCCCACGGTCGTGCCTTCGGGCTCGGCAACGACCAGGTATTGCGCTGTATCCGGGATGGCGCCCCCGGAAGTGATGGCGGTGAGACGGGCGCCGCGGCGGCCGCGAACACGGCGGTTGACCGCGTCGCGATGCAGATATGCGCCGCTGCGGCCGCGAGCGGTTGCAATGCCCTCGGCGAGGACCTCGAGAACGGAATCGAAGTCATGACGCGAGAGGGTACGGTACGGCCAGGCTGCGGTCATCAGCTCGAAGAGCTCGTCCTCTCCGAGATCTTCGCAAGCGCACGCGGCGACCATTTGCTGGGCGAGGATATCGAGAGCATTGCGCGGAATCTCGAGACGGTCCAGCTCTCCGCTGTGAATTGCACGGACGAGCGCGGCGCACTCGATCAATTCATCGCGGGTGGTGGCGAAGAGGCGGCCCTTGGGCAGGGCGCCAACCCAGTGCCCGGCGCGGCCGATGCGCTGGAGGCCCACGGCGATGGAGCGCGGCGAGCCGATCTGGCATACGAGGTCCACCGTGCCGATGTCGATGCCGAGCTCGAGCGACGCCGTGGCGACGACAGCGCGAAGCTCGCCGTCCTTGAGGCGGCGTTCGGCTTCGACGCGGAGTTGGCGGGACAGGCTGCCATGATGCGGAAGGACGGCGTTTTCGCCCAGCCGCTCGGCAAGGTTGTGCGCCACGCGCTCGGACAGCCGGCGGGTATTGACAAAGACCAGCGTGGTGCGGTGCTCGCGGATGAGTTCCGCCACGCGGTCGTAGATCTCGCCCCACATCTCGTTGGAAGCGACCGGCCCGAGCTCGTCGCGCGGCACTTCGACGGCGAGCTCCATCGCGCGGCGGTGGCCGATGTGGACCATGGCAGCACGGTCGCTCAGAAAGGCGGCGACATCCTCAATCGGTTTGACGGTGGCGGATAGACCGATGCGCTGGGGTTTGGGCAAGCCGCTTTGTTCGACGAGACGGTCGAGGCGCGCCAGGGTGAGCGCGAGATGCGAGCCGCGCTTGTCGTCGGCCACGGCGTGGATTTCATCGACGATCAAGGTGCGGACCTGCGCGAGCATCTCGCGGGGTCTGGCGGCGGTGAGCAGGATGAAGAGGGACTCGGGCGTGGTGACCAGGATGTGAGGGCGCTCGCGAGTCATCTGCTGGCGCTCCGACTGGGGCGTGTCGCCGGTGCGCAGGGCGGCGCGGATGGGCGACAGAGGGATGCCGCGTATTTCGGCGAGGGCGCGGATCTCGGCGAGCGGGATCTCGAGGTTCTTGTGAATGTCGTTGCTGAGCGCCTTCAGGGGGGAGACATAGACGATCTCGGTTTGCGCGGCCAGCGGGCCGAGGCGGGCACGCCGGATCAGCGAATCGATACACACAAGGAACGCGGCGAGGGTCTTGCCCGAGCCGGTGGGGGCTGAAATCAGGACGTCGCGGCCCTCCTGAATGAGGGGCCATCCCTGAATCTGCGGCTCGGTGGGAGCGCCCAGACGGGTGGCAAACCATTCGGCTACGAGGGGATCGAACGAGGACAGCACTCCTTCTATTGTAAATGCGCGGCAAATGGGGCGCCCGGGGGCTGCATGTTACAATTCGGAGGAAACACTCTCATCAAAAGAGGAAGCCCCCGTATGGCACAGGATAAAGATCTTACGCGCCGCGATGTGTTGAAGACCGCGGGCGCGGTGACCGCGGTCGCGGCGGTCGTTCAGGGCGCGCCCGCCATTCAGAAAGTGAGGGCCGCGAACGATCAGGTGCAGTTCGGCATGATTGGCACCGGCAGCCGGGGAACGTACCTGCTGAAGCACCTCAAGGACATCGACAACGGCCGTTGCGTGGCGCTGTGCGACATCAACAAGGAAGCGGTCGATGGGGGCGCCAAAGAGATCGGGACGAACCCGAAGACCTTCAAGGACTATCGGGAGCTGCTGGCACAGAAGGACGTCGACGCGGTCTTCGTGACGGTGCCGCTCTTCGTCCACTATCCGATCACCAAGGACGCGCTACAGGCGGGCAAGCACGTATTCTGCGAGAAGTGCCTGGTGTTCAAGCCCGAGGAGGTGCACGGTCTGCGGGCTCTGGCCGCGGAGCACCCCAAACAGATCATCCAGACAGGGTTGCAGCGCCGGTACAGCTACTTCTATCAGACCGTGAAGCAGATGGTGGACAAGGGAATTCTCGGCGACGTCCACCATATTCACGCGCAGTGGCATCGCAACATGGTCAACAAGCCGAGCCGGCTCTGGACCATGAAACCCGGCGGCGAGAGCAATATCGCCAACTGGCGTGTCTTCCGGTCCATGTCGGGCGGGTTGACGGCGGAGCTGACCTCCCACCAGGTGGATATCGCGGACTGGATGTTCGGATCGTCGCCGGAGTTCGTGATGGGGCTGGGGAGTCTCGACACCCTGAAGGACGGCCGCGACGTCTACGACAACATTCAACTGATCTACAAGTACCCGAAGGGACAGAAGCTCACCTACTCCTCAATCAGCACCAACCAGTTCCTGCCGTTCTTCAATGGAGCGCGGGCGGAAATGGGCGAAATCATCATGGGGACTGAGGGCACGATCGAGATCACGGTTGGCGACGGGCCGAATCACTACGAGCCAAAGGGATCGCCGGCAATCGCGTGGTGGTATCGCGAGCCTCCCAAGACCGTGACCGTGACGAACGCCGCGGAGAAGAAGGCCGAGAAGGTCGTGGCGGGCGCGACCATGGTGGCGGGCGCGGGCGCGAACGGACCGATTCCGATCATGACCAGCGATCTCGAGTTCACGGGCAAGGAGAGTTTCTTCGACCGCGAGTCCAAATTCGCGCGGCGTTGGCTGATGTCGAAGGGCGTCATGGTGCAGGAAGAGCAGAAGAACCCGGTGGATGTCGAACTGGAGAGCTTCTTCCGCAACTGCCGCGACGGCCAGCGGCCGAAGGCGGACGTGGAGGTCGGGCTGGCGGATTCCGTCGCCGTGATTCTCTCGAACCAGGCAATGGACGAAGGGCGGAAGGTCTACTTCAACGAGATCGAGAAGCAGGGCCGCGGCGAGACGAAAAAGGGGTAACGGTTTCGAGACCGCACAGATCAGGCCGCCGGTTCCGCTGAGGAGCTGGCGGCCTTTTTACGTATGGGGTCCGCGCGGGCGCGCGAGACGCAGGGCTTCCAACTCCCGTTTTAACGGCTCCCAATACTCGCGATCTTTGCGGCGCTCCTCGCGCTCCTCCGCCTCGAGCGCCCTTTCCACGTCGTCCGCATGCCCGCGTAGGGCGTCCTGCAACAGACCGCGAGGCACTGCTTGTGCGATTTCGGGGTACGCCGCCGCGACGCGCACCAGCAACTCCGGCGTGCGTAACTCGCGCAGCCAGAACTCGACCTGGGAAGGCGTTGGGGCGTCCGCACGGCTGAAATAACTTTGTTCGACAAGACGGCGAATCATCGGCCAGTCTTTCTCCCGTTGCGTCTTCTTGGCGCGCACCAGATCTTCGATGCCAAGCAACTCGATCGGTTGTCCGGCGGCTTCAATTGTCGTGCGCCGTTGCCATAGCTCCTCGAATGCGGCAACGCCGCGCAGCGACGCCATGACATCGATCCGCAGACCGGCGATGTCTTCGCGCTGGCAGCGAAAATGAACTGCGTGGCCGCGAAGAAGGAATTGCGTTTCCAAGCCGGGCACCGCAATCCGCTCGGCGCCCAAATCGGCAAGAGCCGACTGGAGAGCGAGGATATTACCGGCGTCGGCGACGATCAGCAAGTCGAGGTCGCGGCTAAACTCCGCCGCGCCGTAGAACACGCACGCCTGGCCGCCCATCAGCAGCGTTCTCGCGCCACTCTTGCGGATCGAAGAAAGGGCTTTGAGTATCGGGCTCCGGTTCAAGCGATCCTCCGAGCGCGAGAAAGGTCTCCCACAGCTTCATGGATTCGAGGAACCGCTCCGCGGGGCTTAAAGCATACCATTCGGCCCATTCCGCTCCGACGATCTCCTCGGCGTCCAGATCCTTCACATCTTCACTTTACCGGATCGCGAGGAGGGCGCCTACCGTCAAAAGCGCGTGACTTCCGTGAAGTTGAAGTCATGCGCCTTCATGGCGGGAACAACCATGTCCGAGGACTCCTCTCCGGACGCGCGCACCGGAACCGAGAGGGCTTCCACATTCGAGAGCATGTCCAACAGGCCCTCGTTGAAACGGAAGTTGCGGACCCCTCCGGCGATACGCCCATCCTCGATGAGGAACGTCCCGTCGCGTGTCATGCCGGTGAAGATCTTCTCGTAAGGATCGACCTCCCGGATATACCAGAAGCGCGTCACCAGAATGCCCTTCGAGGTCGAGGCGATCATCGCATCCAGGGACGTGTCGCCACCGGAGATCACGATGTTCACGGGGTGCTCGCCGATCTCGTTCGGGACGGGGAAGCCGTGTCCGGTCGGCGCAACACCGGCGGTGGCGGCGGCCTGACGGCAGTACGCGATATCGCGCACGACGCCATTTTCGACCAGGAGCAGGGGGCTGCGCGGGACGCCTTCACCGTCGAATGGAGCGCCGGATTGGAGCGGGTGCCGGACGTCGTCGCGGACCGTGATGTTCGCGCCGAAGAGCTTTTGGCCGATGCGGTCGTTGAGGAAGCTGCGGCCATCGCGGATGGCGGTGGCGCTGAAATCGGCGAACATCTGGCCGGCGAGGTCGAGCACGGCGGCAGGCTCCAGCACAACCGTGTAGCGGCCCGGGGAGACTTCGCGGGGATGGCGGGAATGCGCGCACTTGCGGGCGGCCGAGCGCGCCAACTCGACCGGGTCGAGGACCCGATGGTCGCACGCGCTGTCCTTTGCCCACCCCGAACTGTCGGAGTCCATCGCGGTGATGGAGAAGCGCGCCATCGTCTCGCCATGCCACGCGGAGACGCCGCGAGAGTTCATCACACCAAAGAAGCTCTCGCCGGTCGAGTAGATGCCGGCGGCAGTCTGACCCGCCGATTCCACCTCATGGATAGCCGCCGCGACCGCCTGGGCGCGCTCCGCCGGAGTGGCGCGCGCGGTGGCGTCGAAGTGACGGTCGACAGCCTGCCACGGAGAGGGTTCCTCCAGAGGCGGCAAGTCGGGATCGGCTTCAGTCAGCCGGGTGAGGGCGATGGCTTCTTCGACCGCGGCGCGGATCGACGCATCGTCGCGGCGGTTGGTGGAAGCGCGCGCGGTGCGGCCATCGATTACCGGCCGGATCGAGATGTGCGTGTTTCGCTCGGCGACGTTCTGGTGAATGGCATTGTTGGCGAAGCGCGTGAGGGAGGCGTCTTCTCCCGTCAGGATCACTTCCAGGGCGGCGACGCCATGGGCGCGGGCGGCGTCGAGAGCGATCTCGAACATGCGGGCGAAGTCATTCCGCATAAGCGCTTCCAATTTTGATTTTGCGGAAACGGGCAGGGCTGGCGCCGTGGCCGGTGCCCATCACTTGTTCGGGTTGGCCCTTGCCGCAGTTCGGGACACCCCAGAGGGTCCAGTGCTCGCGGCCGGCGATGGCGGCGCAGGCGTTCCAGAACTCGGTGGAGATGCCGCTGTAGCTGGGGTTTTTGAGCATGCGGATCCGCTTTCCGCCGCGGATTTCCCACGCGATTTCGCAGCCGAACTGAAAGTTGTAGCGCTTGTCATCGATTGACCAGCTGCGGTTGGTCTCCATGTAGATGCCGTCGGTGTCGAAGACCTCCTCGAGCGACTGCTCGCCGGGGAGCAGGCTGACGTTGGTCATACGGATCAGCGGGAGGCGCGCCCAACCGTCGGCCCGCATGCAACCGTTGGAGCGGGCATCGCCTACCGCGGCGGCGGTTTCACGAGACGTCATGTATCCGGTGAATTGACCCTCGCGGATGATGTCGGTGGATTGCGCGGGCACGCCTTCATCGTCGAAGGCAAATGTGCCGAGGCCGGGGCCATGTTCGACACGAGCATCGCAGACAACATTGACGATGCCGGAGCCGTACCGCAGCTTGCCAAGCTGGTCGAGGGTAAGGAAGCTCATCCCGGCATAGTTGGCCTCGCTGCCGAGAACGCGGTCGAGCTCAATGGGGTGGCCGATGGATTCGTGGATTTGGAGGCCGAGCTGGGAGCTGTCCAGGATGAGGTCGAATTCACCTTCGGGGCACTTGTCGGCGGAGTGGAGGGCGATGGCCTGCTCGGCAATTTGGGGCGCGTTTTCCAGCAGCCGCAGTTCGTCGATCAGCTCATACCCTTTCAGTTGGTACTGGCCGCCGAAGGAGTTCGGGTAGGAGCGCTTCTGGATATCGTTGTCTTTGTAGCAGAGCGCCGAGAAGCCGGCGCCGGAAAGGTAACGTGTCTGGTCGATGAGGCTGCCGATGCTGGACGCGAAGACCTGGCGGCGGCGCTCGAAGTGCATCGAACCTTCGGCGAGGCTGATGGCGGGGTCACGGCGGAGCTCGGCGTCGACCGCGAGCAGGGCGCCGAGCTGACGGTCCACGGGAACGGAGAACGGGTCGACCAAGATGGGAGAAACCCAAGTGGCTTCGTAACGGTTCTCGGGGGCGAGCGCCACATCCTGCTTGCGAGCGGCCGTGCCGGCCCGGGCGATTTCGACGGCGAGGGCGGCGCAGGAATCGATGCCTTCCGGGGAAAGGTCGTCTGTCGCGGCGAAGCCCCAGCAGCCGAAGGCGAGGACACGGATTCCCACGCCCATGGATTCGCCGCTCCCGACGTGGGCGGCTTTTCCGTTTTTGGTGGCAAGCTCGCGATCGCGCATTTCGATTGCGCGGACGTCAGCGTACGTGACGCCATTTCGAGTCGCCGCGTCCAGAGCCCGGAGAGCGATGTCCTTCATCGCGGTGTGATGAGGCCGCCGAGTTTGTCCTGCTCCCCCGCGGCGCTCCGCGGGAAACGGGTCGAATAGGCCTCGGGATATTTCAGACCCGAGCCGGTGTTATACAGCACCATGCGATCGGACGGCTTGAGAAAGCCGGAGGCGAGAAGCTTGCTGGCGGCGGCCACGCACGCGGCCCCTTCGGGAGCCGCATAGACTCCTTCATCGGACGCGAGCTGAATTCCGGCGTCGAGCATCTCGTCATCGCTGACGGCGATGGCCGTGCCGCCGCTATTGCGGACAGCGTCGAGCACGAGGAAATCGCCGAGTGGCTTGGGGACGCGAAGGCCGGCCGCGACGGTGTGCGCGTTCTCGAAAAACGTGCTGCGCTGCTGACTCTGCTCGAAGGCGCGGACCACCGGCTGACAGCCCTCGGCCTGCACGGCGATCATTTTCGGCCGGCGGCTGCCTATCCAGCCGAGCTTTTCCATCTCCGCGAAGGCTTTCCACATGCCGATCATGCCGACGCCGCCGCCGGTGGGATAGAAGATAGCGTCGGGCAGTTCCCAACCCATTTGCTCGGCGACTTCATACCCCATCGTTTTCTTGCCTTCGATGCGGTATGGCTCCTTGAGGGTGCTGACGTCGAACCAGCCTTCGGCGGGCCCGCGCTCGGCGACCATGCGGCCGCAATCGCTAATCAAGCCGTCGATCAGAGTCACGTGCGCACCGTAGGCTTTGCATTCCAGGTAGTTGGCCTGGGGGACGTCGCGCGGCATGAAGATATGCGACTCGAGGCCGGCCGCGGCGGCGTATGCGGCCAGCGCGCTGGCGGCGTTGCCGGCGGAGGGAATCGCCACCTTGCGAATGCCTAACTCCTTGCACATGGAGATGGCACAGGAGAGGCCACGCGCCTTGAAGGAGGCGGTGGGGTTCAGCCCCTCATCTTTGACCCAGAGGTTCCCGGCGCCGATTCTGGCGCCCAACCGGTTGGCGCGCAAGAGTGGCGTCCAGCCTTCGCCGAGGCTAACAATCGATTCCGGCGCCGGGGGGAGAACGGGGGCATACCGCCACATGCTGGCGGGGCCGTTCGACACCTCCCGGCGCCTCCAGCGGTGACGGATCACGTCCAGGTCATAGCGGACCAGCAAGGGTCCGCCGCAATCACAGAGGTTGGCGATCACGCCGGCCTCGTGCCTCTTTCCGCAGAGGCTGCACTCCAAATGCGTTACCTTCATGAAATTGCAAGTCTATCAGGTTGAGCGGGAATGGGCAGACGCCTGCCGGCGGAAACGGCCGCCAGTACTCTCTGTTCGAATACGCACCAACATTTGGTCCTCTGCCGCACTCTTTTTCCCAATTGCTGCTAAAATGGGGTTATTCACACAGCAGCGTCCAGTGCAACCCGCACGAGGTCTTGTTCCCTTCCTCGCCGTCCTCAGGTTGCCGCTGCACTTGTTTGCGTCGCTTCCGGTAACGACTTAAAGCTGTAGCCCAAAGTATCGGAAACAAATACACATGAAGCTTGCCGCAATACTTGCGTTCTTTTTCTGCTCGGCCGTTTCACAGGACATGCGCCTGTTTCTCGAGCCTCCCATTGTCCGTTTCCCGGCGCAAACACCGGTGCTGCTGGTAAATAAGCTGCCGAAGAAGATTGTCGATCCGACTGGAATGATTCGGGTTTCCGCCTCTAAGCACAATGTGCGGGCGGCCCTGGTCAAGGGGATCGTGGCGGCCGAATCGGCGTTCAACGCGAATGCGATCTCGCCGAAGGGCGCGGTCGGATTGATGCAGTTGATGCCGGAGACCGCAGTGCAGTATGGCGCGGACCCGTTGGTTCCCGAGCAGAATATCGAGGCGGGAACACGATACCTGGGCGTTCTGCTCACGCGATACAGCAAGTACCGCAATGGAATGAAGAGGGCAATTGCGGCTTATAACGCCGGGCCGGGTGTGGTCGACAAATATAAAGGTATTCCTCCGTACAAAGAAACCCGCGGCTACGTGACCCGCGTTCTCGCCTACATGAAACAATACGAGCGCGGCCGGGGGTAGATCCCCGAGGATTCTAGTACGGCGACGCGGGTGCTAGTACTCGCGTCGCCGTTTTTCCCTGAGATTCCGCCCCGAAAGTAACATTACGCAGGGGTTACGAGCATTACTAGTATCGGATGGCAACTCCCGGTAGTATCAAACGCATGGGTGCTGCCGACATGATGCTCTTCGCGCTACTGGCTCTCGCCGATGCCTGCCTGCTGGTTCAGCTCAACCGGCGCCGCCAGCGGCGGAACCGGATGTCGAGAATGACGCGCAGCCTGCGGGTCGCCCTGCAGCGCGAGAATGGCGCACCGGTGGTCATCGTGCGCGAACCCCGGGGCTTCGTCTGGCAACAGGCGAGCTAATCCGCCTCACACCCCGATTCGTCACCCGTCCCTCGCGTCCAACGCGTCAGCGTTTACTCTCCCAGATACTTTGTCAACCAGGCGATCCACCGGCGATCGATGTCGCGTGAGTGCACCGGATCGGACGGGCTGTGGCCGGTCACCGGATAAGCGATGAACTGCGTGGTCACGCCGTTATCCGACAGCACGTGGTAAAGCTGGAACGATTGGGTAATCGGCACGCGATAGTCGCCGGTGTCGGAGAGAATTAACGTGGGCGCTTTGATTTTGGAAGCGTACTGAATCGGCGACTGTTCCCGATACGATTGCAGCCGTTTTTCATCCGTATAGGGGGAGCCGCCGAATGCCGAGCCGCGGCGCACGTTGGCATCGCCGTAATTGTACTGGTCGAGCCAGTCGGTGACTGCCGCGCCGGCGACCGCCGCTTTCCACCGGTCCGGATAGTTGCCGAGCAGCCACGTCGTCATATACCCTCCGTACGACCAACCCGAAACCGCCATGCGAGCCGTATCGACGAAGCCGCGTTTCTCGAGCGCCGAGACCCCCGCCATCACATCGCGGCCCGGCCCTTTTCCAGCGTCGTTCCAGATGGCCGCCTGGAAGGCGTTTCCGAGGTTGTCGCTGCCGCGGTAGTTCGGCTCGAAGACGATCCATCCCTGCGCCGCCAGGAGTTGCGCGCGGCTGGAGAAAGCCTGCTTCGACGCGGACCGCGGTCCGCCATGGATATACAGCACCAGCGGATATTTCCGCCCCGCCGCGAAGTCCGGCGGGTAAGTGACGACCCCATCCATCGGGAAAGAATCACACTCCCAGTGGATCGTCTCGGATTTCCCTAACTCGAGCTTTCCCGTTTCGGCATTGAAATCGGTCATGCGCTGCGGCTTGGAGTTGGAGGCCGGCAGGTAGTACACTTCCGCCGGCCGCTGCGGCTCGCTTCCGGTGAGGGCGATCTCGCCCTTGGGACCGACAGAAGCGTCCAACCAGAACGCCGCCGTGGCAACGATACTCCCCATGTCGACGCGGCGGGCCTTGCCGTCGATTGGCTGAATCCAGAGGCCGGTTGTTGCGCCGTCGTTGGCGCTCACCAGCATCGAGTTTCCATCCGGCATCCAGATGGCGCGCTGCACGTTGCGGTCGAGGGCGTGGGTGGCGCTGCCGCTCGCTCCGCCCGCCGCGGGACCCACGTAAATCTCATTGACGTTCCGGCTTTCGCCATCGCGGGGGTACCAATGGGCGATGTGGCGGCCATCAGGCGAGAACAGGGGTTGCGTCTCGTTGCGGGCGCGGCCGGTCAAAGGCCGCAGTTCGCCGCTATCCACTTGGAGCAACTGAATGGAGCTTCGGTCCGAATCGCCGGTGTATGGCGTTGCGACTTTCACCACAGCCAGCTGTTGGCCGTCCGGCGACCAGGAGAGGGGTGAACTGGGCGCGCTCGGCGGGAGACTGACAGGCAACGTCCACACGCCCGAGGTGAGCCGTCGCGCGGCGGTCTTTCCGTCGGCCGCAATCAGCCACACATGAGCGGGCCTTGGCGCCTCTTGCAGGAGGAAATGGTTATTCTGAATCTCGAAAGCGCGGTTGTGGCGCTCTTCGCCAGTCACCTTCGGTGCCTCGTCGGCCGCCACATAGGCGATCGCATTGGCGCCGGGACGCCAGGCGAATTGCTGGACGCCTGTCGCCGACTTTGTCAGCTGCCACGCTTCGCCCCCGTCCACCGGCAGCACGAAGATCTGCGGCCGGCCGTCCACGGCGGCCAGGAAGGCCAGCCTGGTCCCTTCCGGCGACCAGCGGGGCTGACTCAAGGCCCGGCGATCGCGGCTGAGCACTCGTTGGGCGCGAGTGGCCACGTCGATCAGGACGAGCTCCGGATCGTAGCGGTCTTCCTCGAAATTCGTGCGCGAAACGACCACGGCGATGGCGCCACCCTTCGGCGCGATCTGCGGGTCGGACACTCGCACAATTCGACCGACATGCTCCACGCCGAACCTGGCGCCCGCCATCAGGCCGGCCATCGCCAACAACACCGCTCCGAATCGCATCATGCGCATGGACAACTCCTGTCGATGGACATTATCACAAATGGGATGACGCGCTTCCTCCAAGGGTCCTGCTATTTCGCGGCCAGTCCGAGCATGCCCCAATCGTTCAACGCGGTGACCCGGCCGCTTCCCTTCGGCGCTTTCAGCTCGTGAATCGCGAAATGCGCGGCGGGCGCGTCGACGTCGACGACGGTGAACCCGAAGAACCATCCATCGCGATATTCACCCGAAGCACGGAGATGCCCGCCCGCGCTCGGCATCGAGACGTATTCGACGCCATCGAGCTCGATGTGCAGGAGTTGGTGGAGATGGCCCGCGATCACGTAGCGGACGCCGTACTGCCGGGCCAGGCGGTGCAGCGCGAAATCGGGATTCCGCAGCGCGACGTTCAAAAGCCACGAAGGGCGGTGAAATACGATAAATTTGACCGGCCGGCCGGCATGCGCCTTCAGATCCGCTTCGAGGAAGGCCAATTCGGCGTCGGACAGGTCGTCAGTGCGACTGTTATCGAGCACCGTGAAATGCGCCGCGCCCTGGTCGAAGCTGTAATGCGGCTGCCGGCCAGCGTGTTTTTCGAACAGCTTTGCGGACGCCTCGGACCAGATATCGTGATTCCCCGGAGTGAGGCGCAGGGGAATGGCCTTGTAGGGCAGCAGGATGCGTGACACTTCCTCCCATTCACCAGGGGCGTTACGGTCCACCAGCCCTTCGATGAGGTCGCCGACGGTCAGGACGAACGCCGGCTTCTCCGCGGCGGCCTCGCGCAGGACCTGTTCGAAAACGCCCGCCTGATGGCCGCCGGTGCGGTCGCCCAGAATGACGAATCGCTGCCCGTGCGCCGCCGCCACGCAGAGAATCAGAAATGACCATACCCGCCGCACTCCCGCCACAGTACCATTGTGAAGCATGCGTATCCGCATTCTGGCCTCGCGCCACTCCGCCTTCTACAGTCCGCTTCTGACCGCCGTCCGCTTTCTCCGGGACGAAGGGCACGATGCGCCATACGCGGTTCTCGGGCCCGGCCAGCAGACCTATGCGTTGATTCGCGACGGCGCCGCCGACGTGGTGCAGTCCGCTGTGTCGTCGAACTGGAAGGCGCGGGAGCGCGGTGTCGAGCCGATGCCCGTCCATTTCGCCCAGATCAATCAACGCGACGGTTTCTTCCTGGTCGGCCGCGAACCCGATGCTGCGTTCGAATGGAAGAAGCTCGAGGGCCGCTCCCTGGTGGCGGACCAGGGCGATCAGCCGCTCGCGATGCTGAAATTCGCGGTGAAGCACAACGGCGTGGATTGGGGAAAGATCAAGGTTCTTCGCAAGGGCGAAGGAGATTACACCCATCAGCAGGGCCCGGTCTCGGGCGGCGAAATCGTGGCATCGGTGGGCGCTTCCATGCCACCGGTCGCCTTCAGCAGTCTTTGTTGTTCGCGCGCCTACCTCAAGACCGCAGGACACCAGATGTTCGTGGGGGTTTATCGGCGGGCTCGGGAATGGGTGCGGAGCGCCCCGGCGGAAGAGGTGGCGGCAACGGAGGCGGAATTCTTCCCGGGCGTTTCGCGCGAACTGTTGGCGTCGACAATCCGGCGTTACCAGGAACTCGGCTGTTGGGAAGGCGGCATCGAGATCCCCCGCGACCTCTACGAGCAGGCGCTGAACGTCTTCCAATCCGTAGGCGGCATCACCTGGAGACACAAATACGACGAAGTTGTCGCGGCGCCGCTTGCCGCGTAAGTCTTGCGGCCGCGCGGCTTAGAAGCTCCATGCGTGAGCGGCCGGCTCGCTTTCCGGGACAGCCTGCGCCCAGGCATTCGATTCCGCGGCCTGCGGCTTGGACTGGGCTTCCACTCCAGCCCAAGCCTCGCCGAGGGTGGCGAGCAGTCCGAGAACCTCGGCAAGCGGTTCGTCCGCCTGCCGGATGTGAGCATCGAGAAGCTGCCGCTGCATGTAATCGTAGAGCAGTTCCAGACGGTGGGCGATCTCCGCGCCGCGGTTGTGATCGAGGGACGCCAAGAGTTCGGCCAGGATGTCGCAGGCGTTCGAAATCGCCCGTGACCGCCCTGCGATGTCGCCTTCGGCCAGGCGCCGCCGGGCTTCTCGCACGGCGTCGCTGCATCCCTGATATAAGAACCGCACTAGCTCCAAAGGGTCTGCCGAAAGGATCCGGCCTTCCAAGTACGCGTCGTGCAAGCCATGGGACATTTTGTCTCTCTCCAAGTACTCTCATCGGCAACGTGGCGAGGATTTTAGTCGGGCTGCTGGGGTTTCGGCTTCAAATCTTCGGCCAGCCGCAGAACGTACTCGGCGGGGATCTGCGAAATCACCTCGTCTGTCTTGCGGTTCACCACCCGGACCACCATCCGTTGCGTTTCCGGATCGCGCCGGAACTGCAACTGATTCTCCTGCCCGAACATCTCCGTTCCATTCAGCGCCTTCACCGCGCGTACGACCTCCCGGTTTTCGGCAGCCTTATCGACTGGAATGGTCGGCGTGGGCGCAGGCTGGGGCGGCGCGGTCCGATCGATTGGCGTGATCTCCATAACTACCTCCCGCGAGAAGACGGGGCTCCTCGCACCTCTCTTATCGGCGGCGCCGGCCGATTCAATAACCGGCGCTGGGACGCCTATGATTCCCCGCCGCGGGGCCGAAGAGGGTATCGAGGCTTCTGATGACGAAAACCGTCATGATCGGTGTCCAACCTGAGGAATTGTCTTGGCTCCGTGCCTTGGTCGCCTTACTGCGCCACCCGGATCCCAGCGTTCCGGAGCTGGCCCGGCAGGCTCTGCTGTACTTAGAGAAGGCTGCCCGCAAAGACCCCGACCTTTTGGGCTAGTACCAGAGAGGTGATCTTCCACACCATTTCTGCAAAAATCTGGTATTATGGAGCACATGTTGTTGAGGTTTTCCCCAGGGCACTTCAGGTTCCTAGCCTTAGTCCTCCCGGTCACCCTCGCCTGCAACACGTTTGCGCTGGCGCAAACGGCGAGCATCCCGGCGCCCCCGGAAACGCCCCGCGAACGCACCCTGCTGGCCGAACGATATGCTGTGGAGCGTCTCGCCGTCTGGCAGAAACGTCTCAATCTACAGGACTGGAACATCGCGCTGGTAGTTTCTCGCGCCACGGAACTGAAGCCCAAGACGCTCGGCAACATCCATTGGGACACCGAAAAGAAAACCGCGACCCTGCGTGTCCTCGATCCCGCCGACTACAAACTCCCCTTCCATGAGATGTTGCAGGATCTGGAATTCACCGTGGTCCATGAGCTGATCCATCTGGAGCTCTCGCCGGTCCTTTCACCGCTGCAGCGCAATGACGCGAATCGCCGCGAGGAAGAGCACGCCGTGAATCACATGGCCGACGCTCTCCTGAAACTCGACCGCGATAAGTAAGCGCCGTCCCCGCAAGGTTTCGGATCGTTCTATCCTGAATACAGGAGAGACGTCATGCGATCCGTTTCGAGCATTCTCCTCCCGGTTGACTTCTCCGAGCGTTCCGCCCCCGCCGCACGCTATGCCAAGGCATTAGCCGCCCAATTCGGCTCGCCGGTAATCCTGCTGCACGTCCTGACGCCGCTGCAAGTCGAATTCGGCGGCAGCGACTTCAGCGGCTCCCTGCTCGCCGATCTCTACCAAAATCGCGCGCAGCAGGCGGTTCAGGAGCTGGCAAACTTCCTGCCGGACGAGCTCAACGGGCCAGGCTGCGAGAGGGTCGTCGTGGAGGGCGACCCGGCGCGCTCGATCGTCGAACTGGCCCACGAACGCGGCGGCGTCATTCTCATGCCTACGCACGGCTATGGACCGTTTCGCCGCTTCATCCTGGGGTCGGTCACCGCCAAGGTGCTGCACGACGCCGATTGTCCCGTCTGGACGGGGGTCCACCTGCAGGATGCGCCGCAGGCGTCCCTTCCACTGCGCCGCATCTTGTGCGCCGTGGATCTCGGTCCACAGAGTTCGAAGACCCTCTGCTGGGCGGCGTCGCTCGCCGTGGAGTTCGACGCCCGCCTCACGCTGCTGCACGTCACGCTCGGCACAGCCGAAGGCGCGCGGGAGGAGCTCGAGCGTCTGCGGTCGTTCGTCCATGCGGAAGCCGAACTGCGTGTCGAAGCCGGGGACCCGGCGGCGGCGATTTGCGCGGCAGCTTCCGGCGCCGATCTGCTGGCGATCGGCCGCGGGTCGGCCGCGGGAGTTTTCGGCCGCCTGCGCGCCAATGCGTACTCGATCATCCGCCAATCGCCGTGCCCTGTCGTCAGCGTGTGAGATGGCGCGGGAGAATCATGGCCCGCGTGCTAAATTGCAGAAGTGTCCGAACGCACGCTTTACCAGGTCCTCGAGGAATCGGCGCGCCAATACGGCGGCGCGCCCGCGCTGCGGCAGCCCGCGGGCGGCGATTATCTGACCTATTCCTGGATCGAGTACCTACAGGCGGTGGATGAAATTGCCGCCGGTCTCCGCGCGGCCGGCATCGGCAAGGGCGACGTGGTCGCGCTCAACTCCGAGACGCGCCTCGAATTTTATGTGGCCGACCTGGGCATTATGGCCAACGGTTCGATCGCCGCGGCGATGTACCCGAGCTACCCGCCGCGCGACCTCATCAACACATTAGGGGCCTCGGCCGCGCGCGCCGTTTTCGTGGAAGACCCCAAGACGCTGCGCGCCTTGCGGGGGGCCAACGTCGAGCGCTGGATCCTCCTCACGGGCGAGGCGGAAGGGGCGCTGACTCTCGATGGGCTACGCCAGCTCGGCCGCGAGCTCCTCGCGCGGGATCCCGGTCTCACCGCCAGGCTGAAGTCCGAGCTCCAGCCGTCCGATCCGGCGATCCTCTATCTGACATCGGGCGCGACCGGCGAGCCGAAAATGGCGCTGGTCACGCATGGCGCCATCGTCGCGAATCTCGATATGGGGCCATACGTGCTGCCGCTCGGTCCGGAGGATTGCACGGTCGCGTTTCTGCCCTCCGCCCACATTGCGCAGCGCGTCGTGATGGAATTGCTGCCGCTGCGCTGCGGCATGCCCGTAACGTTCGCGGAGAGTCTCCTCAAACTGCCGCAGGATATCCGCAAGGTGCGGCCCACCATCCTGCTGGCGCCGCCGCGCATGTGGGAGCGAATTTACTCAACCATTTGCACGGAGCTGCGCAAGCGTCCCGCGGCGGCTCGCAAGGCGTTTTACGGAGCGCTCGCTCTGTCGCTGGCCGCGGCCCGATACCGGCGGGAAGGAAAGGCGGTTCCGTTGCGCATTCGAGCCCCTCTGGCTCTGGCCGACCGTCTGCTCTTCCGCAAGATTCGCGCGCGTTTCGGGGGCCGGTTGCAGGTAGCGGCGTCCGGCGCCGCGCCCTTGAGCAAGGATCTTGCCGAATTCTACGAGGCGGTCGGAATGCCCCTGATCGAAGGGTACGGCCTCACCGAAGGGGGCGTCGTCGCACTGAACCCGCTCGACCGGCCGAAGCCGGGCAGTATCGGCAAGGCGCTTCCCGGCGTCGAGGTCCGCATCTCCGAAGACGGCGAGCTGCTGGTGAAGAGCCCCTGTCTGTTCACCTCCTACCGTAACGACCCGGCGACCACCGCCGAGGTGCTCCGCGACGGTTGGTTGCACACGGGCGATATCGGATATCGGGACAGCGACGGCTACCTGTTCATTACGGGCCGGAAGAAGGAGTTGATCGTCTCATCCACCGGCAAGAAAGTCTATCCTTCGCGAGTTGAGAATCTGTTCAAGATGGAACCGCTGATCAGCCAGGTCCTGTTGGTTGGCGACCGGCTGCCATACCTCACGGCGTTGTTCACCTTGAACCCCGTGGCGGCGGAGACTCTCAAGGGAATGGACGAGTTCAAGGGAAGACCGGCGGACGAGCTGGCCCAAGCGCCCGCCGTGCTCTCCGAGATCCAGAAGGCCGTGGCCCGCGTGAATAAGCAACTGGCGCCCTTCGAGCAGGTTCGAAAATACCGCATCCTGGCGCGCGACTTCTCCATCGAACAAGGCGAGCTCACCGCGACGATGAAGGTCCGGCGCACCCGCGCCATGGAGAACTTCAAAGCGCACATCGATGAGCTTTACGCGGGCCGCGAGTAGCCTTACTTCACCACGACCGTAATTCCAGGCTGGCTGACGGCGTCGCCGACCTGCACCTGCAGCGAAACCTCCCCGGCGGGTGTGTCTTCCGGGATCTTGGCATTCACCTGGAACAATCCCGCGACCTGGCCCGGCGCCGCTCCGGAGTACTTCACCTCGGCTGCCTTCCCGTTGACCCACACCTGCACCGGCAGCCTGGGCTTCGGCAGCGCCGCCCCATTCGCAAGCTGGCCGTCCACCCCGCCCGGATTCGTCTGGCCTTCCCCGGTCGCATAGATCGCGACGATCGACCCCTTGGCAGCCGGCGCTGCCGACGAATTCACCGTCACGCCATCCTGATTGAGGACCGCGCCCTGCCCACTGCCCGTGTAATCCGCCGAGAAAATCGAGGGCGCCACCGGGACCACCGGCAACGCCACCCTGTCCGACGTGTTCGACCCATTCCGGACTTGCACTTGCGTTCCGAGTTTCCCGTCGACCGAGTACGGCACGATCGCCGCCACCTGGCCATCCGACGCATAGATCAGCGGCGCAGGCTGACCGTCGAAGAGCACTTGCGTGCTGCCGAGAGTGGTCGAAAGCCGGCCGTCAGGGGCCAATTGCGCCGTGGTCAGATTGGCGGGGCCAATGCGCGACCCATACAGCACCACGACCTTTCCCGGCGTGACCGTCCCGGGTTGCGCGCTGGCTCCGTCCACCATCCCAGAGCTCACGAAGAGGGGTTTGTTGCCGACTTGCGGCACAGGCGTCAGGACATAGCCAACGGTCGCGCCCCGCAAAGTATCCAAATCCGCCTCGTTCTTCGGCACCACACTGAGGATCAGACTGCCCATTTCGTCCGTGGATTGTTCACCCCAAGTCACGCGCTTGGGCGGATGATTCGGATTGCGCAGATTGTCCGCCGAATTGTCGTAAGTCAGCTCGCCATCGATGCGCGTGCCCTTCGGCAGCGGAACCAGATCCTTGTACATGTACTGGTCCTGCCAACTGAAATCCCACTGCCGGATCCACAGGAGTATCCTCACTTCGCCCGAAGGCAGCGTCGCAGTGAGCTTCGCCTCCTTCGCCAGGTAGTGCGCGTGAGCCGAAACCGTGACTGCCTCGACATCGGCGGGAATCGTGAACGCGCCTCGCACCTTGTAGTCTTTGGTCCCCGCGGGTATGTCGATATTGGCGCGGATGCCGAAAAATGCGGGCACCTGGAACTGCGTGACCTGCCGGTCCGGCGTCGGCCCGAAATACAATCCGACCACGGTCTTCTCGGTGAGCACCGCCCCGTTGGGATGGAAGTGCGTCTGCAGGATCAGGTCCGAGTTCTTCGGCAGGGGCATCGCGATGCCGGCGGGAAGAAAAGAGGGCGTGGTGCCAGGAACCCAGCCGCCGAGTCCGCCGGAGAGGGCGCTCAAAGGATCGGCCGCAGCCTGAATCGTGAACACGGAGCCGAGACCGGGAAAGCCGGGCTGCCCATCATTGACGGTCCGCTCCTCCGTCCGCGCCGCTCCCGTCTTATCCGAAGCAAAGAGCACATGGTGCACCACGGCGCGCGCCGAAGGTTTCAGCTCGATAGCCTTCACCCATTTGTCGTCGGTGAGACCGGTCGGCAGCACGAAATTGCGGTAGATATCGGGCCCATCGGCCGGCACCGTGAAGCCGGCTGGCATTTCGAGGACCAGGTCCGGCGTGCCGAGCAGCCAATTGTCGGCAAACTGAGGCGCCTGCGGCTCTTTCGAACTGTCGCCGCGCGGCATGCCGTCGGCAACCCACTGCGCGATCAGCGCGATCTGGTCCGGCGTCAGGCGCCGCTCGTCGCGGTAGGCGACCCAACCGGGCTCCGGTTTCCAGGGCGGCATGTACCGGCTCTGCACCGTCTGCGCCACCGTGGAGCCACGCCGCCGCACGTCGTCGTAGCTCGTGAGAGCCAGCGACGAAACCTGTCCGGGGCGATGGCAGGACGTGCAGTTGCCGTAGATAATCGGAGCGATATGTTCGCTCCAGGTGATCGTCTGCGCTGTCCCGGAGCGAACGGCGGCGAAGAGAAGAAATGCGAAGAGAGTACTGAGGCGCATAACTGAGTGCTTTATGCCAGTATACTCTCAACGGCTCGCGAGCACCCACCCATACGTGAACAGCCCCACGGCGAGGACGGCTTCCACGGCGTACCGCAGCACGTCGCCGGGATGCGCGGCGTGGAGGACAAATGGGTCGCTGAGGATCATCTCCCCGCCGACTCTGCCGAGGACGGCGGCGCCGAGATAGATCGTCCAGGGGTAGCGGTCCATCAAGTCGGCCAGCAGATTGCTCGAAAGCACCACGAAGGGAATGCTTACCGCAAGGCCGAAGAGGATCAGCGGAAAACTCCCCTTGGAGGCGCCCGCGATTGCCAGAATATTGTCTGTAGACATCGTCAGGTCGGCCACCACGATGTACCAGATCGCCTCCAGGAACCGCTTCGGCGACGGAGCGGCGTCGGGCGGGTCGCTGGCGTCGCGCAGAACTTTCACTGCGATCCAGAGGACCAGGAGGCCGCCCGCCAATTGCAGGTATTCGACGGTCAGGAGGCGCGCGGCGAACGTCGTCAGCCCGACCCGCAGCGCCACGGCGGCGGCGGCCCCGCAAATCGTCCCGATGCGCCGCTCGCGCCGCGGCAGGGAACGCACCGCCATCGCAATCACCAGCGCATTGTCGCCGGCCAGCAGGAGATCGATCAGAACGATGGAAAGGGCGCTTACGAGGAAGTGCATGGGACACGCCCTACCCACGCGGCCAGGCGCCGGAAGTAGCTCCGCGCCACCCGCACGTCCCGCAGGATCTGCGCGCGGAGCGCCTCGGGCGTGTCGAACTTCCGCTCATCGCGCACACGCCGGAGAAAGGATACGCGAATCGCACGCGGGGCCGATTTCACCTCCGCATCCAGCACGAACGTCTCGATCGTGAGCGCGTCGCTGGCGCCGAACGTCGGCCGGTAGCCGATATTCGTGATCGAGTTCCACTCGGACACTCCGTCGAGATCGCGGGTCCGCGTGATGTACACGCCGCGCGCCGGGATGAGTTCGGCCGCCGTTGCCAGATTCAGCGTCGGGACGGTCTGCTTCGAGCCGACTCCCCGGCCGCTCGCAACCTCGCCCTCCAGCGTATAGGGGCGCCGCAACAGCCGCCCCGCCAGCGAGACCTCGCCCGACCGGATCAGCTCGCGTATCCCGCTGCTGCTGACGATGCGCCCACGGCACACTACAGCCGGCACTACCTCCGTTTCGAACCCGAGTTGCCGGCCCAGTTCAGCCAACAGGGCAACGTTTCCGGCATGCCGGCGCCCAAAGCGGAAGTTGTCACCCACCAGCACGGCCCGCACGCCTAACCGGTCGACCAGGATCTCGCGCACGAATTCTTCCGGGGCTAATTGCGCCAGTTCCGGCGTAAACGGCAGGATGATCACCTGTTCGATGCCTTCCTCGCGCATCAGTTCGGCGCGGCGTTCCGGCGTCATCATCAGCAGCGGCGTCCGTTCGGGCGCGACCACGCGAGTGGGGTGCGGGTCGAACGTCAAAACCGAGGCCTTCCAGCCGCGCGCATCCGCCAGTTCCTTCAACCGGCGCAGAATCCTCCGATGGCCGTAATGCACCCCGTCGAAGTTCCCGATTGTCAGGGCGGTGGGACCGAAATCCGGCGGAATGCCGGCCAGGCTGCGATAGATCCTCATGCCACTTCGAGTTCCAACCCGTCATAGGCCAGCCGCACGTGCGGCGGCAGCAGGCTCTCGGCGCGCTCGTGCCAGAGGTCGTGGGATATATGTGTCAAAAACGTGCGGCCGGCCTTCAACTCGCCGGCGGTCTGCACGGAGCGTTCGACCGTGGAGTGTGTCGGATGCGGCTTGTATCGCAGCGCATCCAGGAACAGCACGTCCAGCCCCCGCAGCAGGCCCATCGATTCCGCAGGGATCTCGCTGTGATCGGTCAGATAGGCCGCCTGGCCGAAGCGGAAGCCGTAGATCGTCGCACTCCCGTGCAGAATCGGAACCGGGATGAATTCCAACCCGAACAGCTGGAACGGAGCCCCGTCGATCAACCGGGCATCGAGTTGCGGCACCTTCGACTCCCGCTTGGCGCCATCGAAAACATAGGGAAACGAGCGCCGGATGGCGGCCATGGTGTCCGGAGCGGCATAGATCGGAATCTGCTCCTTTTGCCGGAAGTTGAACGGCCGCACGTCGTCGAGCCCCATGACATGATCGGCGTGCGAGTGCGTGAAGAGAACCGCGTCGAGGTGGTCGATCCTCGCCCGCAAGGCCTGTTGGCGGAAGTCGGGCGTAGTGTCGATCAGCACGTTACGCCCCGCGTAACTCACGAGGATCGAGGGGCGCAGCCGGTTGTCGCGGGGATCTGGCGACGTGCATACCGCGCAATTGCAGCCAATCGTCGGCACCCCCATACTTGTGCCCGAGCCCAGCACGACAATCCGCAGAGGAGACGCCTCCATTTAGGCTTTCTGCGAGGTCGCCTTGCCGGCTTCCTCCGAAACGCGCACGAACCGGAAGCGCAGTTCCGTCAGGGAATTCTCCAGCAGCCGCTGCTCTTCGAGACTCAGGTTGCCCTTGGTCTTGTCACGCAAAATCGCCATCAGGTCGATGGTGTGGCGCGCCAGATGCAGATCCGGTTTGGGTGGTTCCTCCTCCCCAAACCCCATCAGTCCGAGTTGCATCTCGACCTGCGCCCGCAGGGAGAGAACGATAAATGTGAAGGATGCCGGCGGCAGCGGGATCTGGCTTTCTTCCGCCTGTGGATCGCTATTCTCGACGTCGCTCATTTGCTTCTATTTTACAACCCTCATCAATCTCCAACCGGAACACATCCGGCCGTGCGTAGTGACCCACAACGTCCAGATCGAACTTGCCCTCGGCAATCTCCCCCGGGTCGACGCTGGCGCGCAACACGCACTCGCCCGCATAGTCCGGCCCCGCCAGCACGTTGCCGAGCGGGCTGACGATCAAGCTGCCGCCGCGGATCCACTCCGTTTCCGGCGTTCCTTCCGGACACGAATACTGGCACGCCGACAGAACAAAACACCGGCCTTCCAGCGCGATGTGCCGCATGGTCCCCGGCCAGCTTTCCCGGTCGTCCACGGTGGGCGCACAGTAGAACTGCACCCCCTTGCGGTACATGGCGGTGCGCAACAGCGGCATGTAGTTCTCCCAGCAGATCACCGCCCCGATCCTGCCAAAGCCTGTCTCCAGAACCGTCAGCGTCGACCCGTCGCCGAACCCCCAGATGAGCCGCTCCATGGCAGTCGGCATCAGTTTGCGATGCTTCCCGGCGAGACTGCCGTCGGGCGCGAAAAACAGCGCGGTGCAGTACAGCGTTCCCGCATCGCGTTCGATCACGCCGATCACTACCCAGGCCGCCTGGGCGCGAGCCGCTTCGCCCAGGCGTTCCGTCGCCGGTCCCGGAACGTCGATGGCGCCTTCGTAATAGCGGCGGAACAGCTTTCGCCCTTCCGGCGTCCGGGACCCGACCCGGGCGCCGAAATCCTGCCCTTTCGGATAGCCTCCGATAAATGCCTCGGGAAAGACCACCAGCCGCGCGCCCTCCGCTTCCGCAAGGAGACGCTCCGCCTTGGCGAGAGCGCCGCCGGAATCGAAGGGAGCCGATCCCGCCTGAACGACGGCTACTGGAACAGGATTCATCCGCTCACCGCACCTTGAACTTCGTCGAAAGCGCCGCCAGTTTATCCTCGATCGAGGGCTTCTTCTCTTCCACCCTCGACGGCGCAGGCTTCGGCTTGCGTTCCGGCGGCGGAGCGAGAGCCTTCATGGAGAGCGCGATGCGTTTGGCCTTCGCGTCGGCATTCAAAACCTGCACCTTCACGATTTGGCCGACCTTCACCACTTCGCTCGCGTCCTTCACGAACCGGTTGGACAACTCGCTCACGTGCACCAGACCATCCTGGTGCACCCCGACGTCCACGAAGGCGCCGAAGCGGGTCACGTTCGTCACGACCCCTTCCAACGTCATTCCGGGCTTGAGATCGGCCAGCTCTTTGACGTCCTCGCGCCATTGCGGAGCTACGAACTTCTCGCGCGGGTCGCGCCCGGGCTTCCGCAACTCCTCGCGGATGTCGCCGAGCGTGTACATGCCCACCGACTCTGTCGTGAACCCTTCGAGCTTCACCTTCTCGATCAGCTCCGGTTTTGCGATCAGGTCGTTGATGGTGACTCCCAACGACGCCGCGATCTTCTCCACCACCGGGTACGACTCCGGATGGACCGCGGTAATGTCGAGCGGGTGATCGCCGCCGCGTATGCGCAGGAACCCCGCCGCCTGCTCGAACGTCTTGGGCCCGAAGCCGGGCACGGCCGTCAACTGCATGCGCGAGCGAAATCTCCCGTGCTCGTTGCGGTGCTCCACGATTTTCAGCGCCGTCCGTTCGGTGACGCCCGCCACGTACCGCAGCAGCGCCCACGAGGCGGTGTTCAAATCGACGCCGACCCGGTTCACGCACGATTCCACGGTCGCCTCCAGGCTCTGCTTCAATCGCCGCTGGTCGACGTCGTGCTGATACTGCCCCACCCCGATCGACTTCGGATCCACTTTCACCAGTTCCGACAGCGGATCCTGCAGCCGCCGCGCGATCGAAATCGCGCCCCGCACCGTGAGGTCGAGATCCGGAAACTCCTGCCGCGCAATGTCCGACGCGGAGTACACCGACGCGCCGGACTCGCTCACCGTCACGCTGAAAATGTTCGTGAGGTTCGCCTGCCGCAGAAAGTCGCGGACGAACGCGTCGGTCTCGCGCGACGCGGTGCCGTTGCCGATCGCGATCGCCCGCACGTTGTGCCGCGCCACCAGCGTGGCGATCGTCTTCACCGAGCCCGCCAGGTCGTTCCTCGGTTCGAACGGATAGATGATGGCATTCTCCAGAAACTTGCCCGTGTCGTCCACCACGGCGACCTTGCACCCGGTGCGGATGCCGGGATCGATCGCCAGCACCCCCAGCATGCCCGCGGGCGGGGAGAGCAACAGGTTCTCCAGGTTCTCGCGGAAAACCTTGATCGCCTCCTCGTCGGAACGGTCCTTCAACTCCAGCCGCACTTCGGTCTGGATCGATGGATTGAGAAGACGGTCGTAGGAGTCCTCGATGGCGGATTCCAGGTGCGGAACCCATTCTCCGGGCTCGCGGACCACCTGTCCGCGCAGCCATGCCAGCGGCTTCTCCCTCTCCAGTTCGATCTCGAACGCCAGCACGCCTTCCTTCGCGCCGCGCCGGATCGCCAGCATCCGGTGCGACGGGATTTTGGCCGCCGGTTCGCTGTACTGCGCATACATCTTGAACTTGCCCTCGGGATCCTCGGCGCCTTCGATGGCGCGCGCCGACACGATCCCGCCGGCGACCATCATTCCGCGAACCGCCTTGCGGAATTCGGCCTTCTCGCTGACCCACTCCGCGACGATGTGCCGGGCGCCTTCCAGCGCTTCCGCGGCCGATCCCGCCCCCGTGAAGGTGGCGGCGTACTCGGCCAGCGGCATGCTGCCGGGCTGTTGATCCCACAGGAATTGCGCCAGCGGCTCGAGCCCCTTTTCGCGCGCGATCGACGCCTTGGTGCGGCGCTTCGGTTTGTATGGCAGGTAAAGGTCTTCCAGCTCATTCTTCTCGAGAGTGGCCTCAATTTTCGCCTTCAGGTCCGGCGTGAGTTTGCCCTGCGAGCCGATCGATTCGAGGACGGTTTCCTTGCGCTCCTGCAGTTCACGGAAGTATTCGAGCTTTTCCTGGATGTCGCGGATCTGTACCTCGTCCAGGTTCCCGGAAACCTCTTTACGATAACGCGCGATGAACGGCACGGTAGCCCCCTCGTCGAGGAGCTCGATGACGGCCGTCATCCCTTTGAGGGGCACGTTCAGAATCTTGGAGATATGCAGAAGAATGGAAGTCGGTAATGCAGTCGGTTGGGCCATGGTCTGGAGACCTCCATCATAGCGGGACTGGCGGCTACAGGTACTTCACGAACAGGACGGCATTTCCGCGCTCGTTGTACAGCAGGTCGTCCACGAGGTTGCGGCTCATCAGGATCCCGAACCCGCCCGGCCGCACTCCTTTCTCCGCGCGGATCTCGACGTGCCTCGTCGGCGCGCCATCCGGATTCGAAATCGCGGCATGCGGCAGAAAATCGAGTGAGAATCCCGACCCGGGATCGTGAATATGCACGATTACCGACCGCGAGGTGCGCAGCAGGGAGAGCCGCACACGCTTCCGCGGATCGTATTTCCCGCCATGCTCGATCGCGTTCATGAGCAGTTCGCGGAAGGCCACCGAGATATCCTCGCGTGTCTGCAACGGGACGTCGGCTTGGAGTTCCCGCAGATAGTGCGTCGTACGGTCGGCCGCATCGAGCTTACAGCGCACATCCAGTGTCAGCCACTCCGGCCGGGCGGAGACGACGCGAATGTCGTCTTTCCACGATTCCACCTCGAGCGCCTGCTGCACCATATCTCCCAACTGATGGGGAGCCAAGGGTTTATGAAAATAGCTGTAGGCGCGATGCCGGATTGCCGCAACCACCCGCGCCGGGTCCGGATCCCCCGTCACGATCACCTTCAATTCCGGCCGGATGGCACGCGCACGGCGCAGCAGCTTGAGGCCATCCAGCCCATTGGCAGCCTGCCCGGCGACCATCAGGTCGCAAGGAGCTGCGCGGAGTTGCGCCAAGGCGGCGGCCCCGTCGTAAAAATCGGCGATGTGGCGATCCTCCCGCCTGAAAGTGTCGGCCAGGACCTCGTGCACCGCGGGATCGGAATCGACCAGAAGGACGGAGCGCAAACTCACAATCGAGGTCAGGATATCATGGAAGCCGGAACCGATTGAACCTGCGTCACTTGTAAGCCAAAGATGAATAATCGGTAACCTGTCGCCGGGCGCGAGCATCTACCCTCCTGTCATGCTGTATCCCGAGTCTTGTGTCCGCGGCCTGTCTGTGTGCGTCCTTTTGTCGCTAGGCGTCGCCAGCGGCCAGGTCTATCCGCCCGGCGGCTATCCGGGCGGCGGCTCGCCCTATCCGGGTGGTTCGCCATACCCCGGCCGCTCCCCCTATCCGGGCGGCGGCTCGCCGCTGCCGATTCCCGGACGCCGCGGCCAGCCGAAAGCCCAGAAGACCGATGCCAACCAGCCGTATCCGAATTTCCGGGGCATCCTCAAACGCATGGACGACAAGACGATTTCGCTGGAGCTGGGCGATAATCGCGTGCTCGACTTCAAACGGACCAGCAAGACGAAATTCTTCAAGAACGGGGACGAGGTCAAGACGCCGAAATTCAACCCCGGCGACCAGATCTCCGTCGAGGGGCCGGAAGAGGCCAACGGCTACATGACGGCCGTCAATGTCTATTGGGAGAAGGCGGGCTCCTCCGGCGACACCGCGCGATCTCCCGACAAGGACAAGGCGGAAGGCGTTCCCGACACATGGGCCAAGGACGCGCCCGCCAAGGATGCCCCCGCCACAGCCAAAAGCGATGCCGCCGCGACCCCCGAAGCCTCGGCCGAGCGAACCCCGGCCCCGGCCCGCCGCGACGACGACGATCCCGGCCGCCCCGTGCTGCGCCGCGGCAAACCCGCCGAAACCACCCGCGAGCGTGCCCCCGAGCCCCCCGTTCCGGCCGAGCCGCAACTCGCAAGCCGCCCCGTGGAAACCGCCTCGGGTGCGCCTCGCCCCACCCGTCGTCCCGCCGATGAGGATTCCATCCCCGTGGTCACCCGTTCCGCGGGGGACGACTTGATCCGCAAGGCCACCGATGCCGCCCTCGATTTCACCGAATCCCTCCCCGCCTATGTGTGTCAGGAGATGGTGACGCGCTATCAAAGCGAGTCCCGTCCCGCGCGGTGGCAGGCTCTCGACGTGGTCACCATGAATGTGGTGTATGAGAACGGCAAGGAGGATTATCGCGACATCGCCGTCAATGGTAAACCGCGCAAGTCGCTGGAGGAGACCGGCGGCGCATGGTCCACCGGAGAGTTCGGGACGGTCCTGATCGATCTTTTCTCGCCGGCTACCGCGGCCGATTTCAAGTATCAGCGCGAAACCCGCGTGAACGGCATCAATACCAAGCTCTACGACTTTGCGGTAACCCGCGACCATTCCCACTGGTCGATCCATATGGGCTCGCAGGGATACGATCCGCCCTATAAGGGGTCCGTCTGGATCGATCCACAGACCGGTCGCGTCATGCGGATCGAGATGGAGGCCTTCGGTTTCCCTTCGTCCTTCCCGACCGATCATGTCGAATCGGCGACGGACTATCAGTACATCCGTCTCGGCGACGCCAAACAGTACCTCCTTCCCGTCCACGCGGAGACGCTAACGTGCCAGCGCGGATCGGACATCTGCAGCCGGAATGTGATCGATTTCCGGAACTATCACAAGTACACCGGCGAATCGAATATCACCTTCGGGGCGCCCAAGGATAAAGAGTAGTTCGCCCGCCTGCGGGCTGCGCGGCGGCTTACAGCCCCTTCAACCAGGCGGGTAGCGCGTGCAGTTGATCGACGTGGTCGGGCGCGGAGTTTCCTGCGAAGCCCAGGATCGATAACTTGCCCGCGCGAGCCTCGCTCAATTGCTGCAAGCCCATCGGGCCCCATCGCAAAACCGGTCTCGAGTGCAGGCCTAACTGCGTGACGAGGTAATCGGCGGTCTCCGTCGTGCTCGCAAAAGTCCCCGGAAAAATCTCGGAATGCGTGATGACGGCCCGTTTCCGCCCGGCCATCGCATCCCGTCCGAATTGCTCCCACACCTTGAGGTTCTCCGTGCCGATCTTCGATTCGAGCGGCCCCGGCTTGCCGTCGACATAATCCGTGTGGATACCGTCGATCAGGAGGGCCGCATCCACGCGCGCGTACGACTCCGAATCCCGCAGAATCTGCCGGATCGCGCCGCACCCGGCGCTCCAACCGCCCACCAGAAGCCGCTCGAAGCGAAATCCCGCCTTGGACTCCGCCTCGGCGAGCAGGCGGTGGAAACGCTCCGGATCCTCGAACAATCTCGCGTAAGTGCCGGACCCCGCGCCCGCCTGCACACTCACCACGGCGATCTTATTGCGCGCCGCCGCCACCTCGGGCAGCCACGTCCCGCCGTGAAAAAAGAAGAGGATGACTCTCGGCTTGGGAACGGGAAGGAAGAGCGTCCCCAACTCCAGTTTCTCGCGCCGGCCGGCCGGATGTTCTTCCTTCAGCCGTTGATGGACGCGGGTATGCTCGACCATCGGCGACGGATTCTGCGCCTGTTGACCGGTGGCGGCGCACGCAATTGCGAGCGCCAAAGCCGCGATGCGCACTTATTTCTTCGTGCTCAAGAAGAGGTGGCTGTGGTGCCGGCTATAGCCGAAATAGATCGCCAGTCCGATCGCCAGCCAGACCACCAGCCGGATCCAGGTGTCGATGTCGAGCGATGCCATCATCGCGAAGCACACCAGCACGCCGAGGATCGGCACAATCGGCACCATGGGCGTTTTGTAAGGCCGCGGCGCCCCCGGATTGGTGCGTCGCATGATGATGATCCCGATGCACACGATCACAAACGCCAGCAGCGTCCCGATGCTGGTCATGTGCCCCAGCCGGGAAATCGGCAGGAAGCCCGAGAACAGCGACACGAAAACCATGAAGATCAGGTTGCAGCGGTATGGCGTCTGGAAGCGCGGGTGAATGTCGGAGAAGATGGCCGGCAGTAACCCGTCGCGCGACATCGAGTAGAACACACGCGATTGCCCCAGCAGCATGACCAGGATTACCGAGGTGTACCCCGCAATGATGCCGATCACAATGGTGATCTGCAGCCACGCGTAGGGGAACAGCGAAATCACCGTTTCGACCGGGGCGGCGTCGCCGTGGAATTTGCGGTAGGGAACCATTCCCGTCAGGACGCGGGCAAACAGGATGTACAGGACGGTGCAGACCGCCAGCGATCCGATGATCCCGATCGGCATGTCGCGCTGCGGTTTCCGGGCCTCCTGCGCGGCCGTCGACACCGCGTCGAAACCGATATACGCGAAGAAGATAACCGCGGCTGCCCGCATCACGCCGCTGAACCCGAACTCGCCGAAGTTGCCCGTGTTTTCCGGCATGAACGGTTTGTAGTTTTCGGGATTGACGTAAGCAAACCCGATGGCAATGACGGTGATGACGATCGCGACCTTGACTACTACAATGATGGCATTGACCCGCGCCGATTCCGAGATGCCGATGATCAGCAAGGTCGAAATCATGAGGATGACGAAGACGGCCGGCAGGTTAATCAATCCCGGCGTCGTATCCCACGGGCAGTGGGTCAGGTTGGACGGCAGGACGATGCCGAACCTGCCCAGAAGCCTCACCACGTAGCTCGACCAACTGACCGACACGGTCGCCGCTCCGACCGCATATTCCAGCACCAGGTCCCAGCCGATAATCCAGGCCAGCAACTCGCCCATCGTGG
>CAZSQK010000050.1:0-53939 GCA_964608645.1 uncultured Solibacteraceae bacterium
TTCCGCCGGGGCGGTTCCACCCTCCAACGGCGACACATGGATGGGCGCCGCATTGGGCGTAATCGACTGGCTGCCTGCCGCGCCGGCCCCGCCGAACCCACCGCCGCCGAATCCGCCCGCGCCCCCGCCGGCGGCGGCGTTCAGCACCGGGTCCTGATTGAAGTAGACGGGCAGATCCTTGCCGTCGTATCCATACGCGATCGGGCTCTTCAAATCGTTGAACACGCCGCGCAGGATCGACCCGCGCGCGAACAGCGACGCCGGATGCTCCACCGTCACGCCGCTGTTGAGGACATACTCCGCCATCAGCGACGTCGTGGAGCCTTCCGAGATCAACGTTCCGCCTTCCGACACGAACTTGCCCAGCTCGGTGAGGCCTTGAAATCCCATGCCGCCGCGAATATCGTCGGACGAATCGACGGCGCCGAGGTTCTGGAATTCAGCCGTTTTCTTATACGGAAGAGGGGCCGCGCCGGTCTTCGGCAACCCTCCGATCATCGTCTGCGATGTGCCGCCGACGTGCGGGAAAATGATCACGTCGTACTTCGCGCGGAGATTGCCGTCCGCCAGTTTCTGATCGGCGAAGTAATCGTAGGGGATGCCGTAATGATCGAGCGCGGCGCGCACCCATCCTTCATCCTGCGTGCGGGTCCAGGAATGCACATAGCCAATCCGCGGGACTTTGAGCTCGTGCGTCTTCACCGCCGGCGCCGACGCCACAGCCCACGCCGAAAGGCCCAGCTCCCGGAGCATCGGCTCCAGCTTCGCGCGATCGGCGTTCGGGATCACGAACGCTCCCGCCCGCATCTTGCGGCCGTTCAGGTCGAAATCCTCCTCCGCCGCCAGCATCCGCACGTCGCGATTCCGGTAGCGGAAGCTCACCAGGTTATTGTCGGCGGTGTGCTCAACGACCAGCGTCGAGCCGCTGCCCTCGATTCCGCCCGGAGCCTTGGCGTCCGCCGTCAGCATCGTCATCGCCTGGTCGAGCACCGACTTGTTGTCGATAGTGGCGACCTTGATGTTGCGCATATACGGCATGGTCCAGCCCGTGTCGTCGTAGGGGCGCGGATTGGCGGGCGGATAATTCTGCACGCTGAAGTAGATGTCGACGAGCGTGCGATAGGGCTGGTCGGCGCGAATGATGTAATCGCCCGCGGCGACGTCGACGTTGCCCGCTTTGAACGCGGCGGTCGCTTTGTGAACCTCGACGCCCTGCCGGCGGAGATCGTTAACCATATCGGCTGTATCCGCCTTGCGGCGCTGCCCCGCAGGGATGTGCCAGGCAAACGCCGGTCCGTTCTTACCCTTGTCGACCGAGCGCTTGTTCTTCAGCCAGTAATTCTCCAGGTACAACTCGCGTTCCTTGGCGACCTTGTTGAGCGCCAGAAGCAGGGCCGATTCCTGGATGTTGGTGTTGTTGCGCGGGCCCCACTTGATAGACGGCAGCGGCGGATTCGGGCGGAACCATTCGTGGCTCGTCTGCGTGGCGCCGAGTTGCAGGTTCGGCTGCACGTCCGGTCCGTAGCTCTGCACTTCGTAGAAGCGGCCGAACGAGTTATGCGTGATCGCCATCCAGAAGAGGTAGTTCGGCGCCCAACCGTCGTAGAACCCGTACGTGAAGACGCCGGGGACTCCGCGCTTGGCCATCTCCATGACTTCCGTTTGCGCCAGCAGCCACCACTCGTCCACCTGGAGAGGGTCGAGCGACGCATTGTAAGGCCCGGTGCCCGTCGAGACGTACAGGTACGATTGCGCTTCGTGCAGGTCGTGCAGGATGGTCGGATGCCATTCGAGAATCCCGCGCATGAAGTTTTGCGTGAGTTTGAGGAGTTGGCCCATCCCGTCGCGATTATTGTCGTGCTGGACGTATTTGCCCCAATACATCAAGGGCAGCCGTGTCGCGCCCTGCGGCAACTTCTTGTTGAAGTAATACGTGTCGACGGCCTTCTCGCGCCCGTCGGTTTCGATCACCGGAGTGATGAACGTGATGACGTTATTGCGGATCGCCTGAACGAATGGGGTCTCCTCGACAATCAGCCGGTAGGCGAGCTCGATCAGCATCTCCGGCCCGCCGAGCTCCGGGGAATGGATTCCGCTGTTCGCCCAGTAGAGCGGTTTGCCGGTCTTGATCAACTCGCGCGCCTGCTCGTCGGTGATCTTGCGGGGGTCGCCGAGCTTGGCGAGGACGTCTTTGTACTTGTCGAGGTCTTTGATGGTCGCCTCGTCGGCGATGGCGAGGATCACCTGGTCCCGGCCTTCCTCGGTCTGGCCGATCTTCCAGAACTTCGCGCGCGGCGAGGCCTTGGCGAGCGCTTCGTAATAGCGGTGGATGTCCTTGGCGTAGGTCAGCTCGCCGGGCTTTCCGGGTATCCGTCCCAGGAACTTGAGCGGCGAAGGCACGGTGTCCGATGCCGGCATGTGATCCACCAGCTCCGTGGTAATCCGCGGGTCCTGCAAATATTCCTTGATGAGGCGGGTGTATTCCTCGTCCATCTTCTGGGGCTGCGGCGCGGCGGCCGGAGCAGCGGAACTCTTACCCTTTTTGACCTGCGCGGACGTAGGAAACGCGGACAGAGCCAAGGCAAGGAGCGCGCACGCAAAGCGAGAATGCATATCGGACACGAATAGCGCTTTGCTGGCGCCGATGTCAACTCGGCTATGCTGGTGCGATGAGCTTCTGGCGCAAAGACGTGATCGATTTTGCGCTCGACCACGAGACCCGGCTCCACATGAACGAGCAACTCGCCTGGATCGCGCGGGAGCCGGAGAACGCGCGCCCCTATTGCCATCTCGCGCAATTTTACCGGATGAACGGTAAACCGGACGAGGCTCTCGGATTGCTGCTTGAATCGGTCCGGCTGGACCCAAAATTTGCCGAAGCTCACGCTTCCCTGGCGGAGCTGTACGCCATCCGGGCCGATTATGACGCTGCCTGGAAGCACGCCCGCATCGCCGAAGAGAACGGTGAGCCGAGGGCCGTTGACCTGCTGAAGCGATACTTGTAGCGCTACGTTCGGGCGACCCGGTCGCTGATCCACAAGACCGCCGCCACCGCGACGCTCATCGCGGGAATCACATACATGGCGTCGTGCAGGCCGGCCGCGCGGTCGCCCCCCGCCAGGAGAGCGAAGCGGTCGCTCAACGTTCCCACCAGCAGAGGGCCGAACGCCCCGCCGCATAAATACATGGCAAGGAAGTACATCGACATCGCTGTCGCGCGCAGCTCCGGAGGCGCGATGTCCTGAATCGCGGCGTAAACCGGTCCATAGTACATTTGCCACAAACCATACGCGAGCATCAGGAGCACGATCGCGGCGGGCGCCTGGCCGCGGGGGAGGCGAATGGCGATCCATGCCAGGGGCGCGGCCAGCAGCGCCGCCGCCGCGGCAAATCGTAGGCGCCCTCCGCAAGCGACCACCGCCAGCGCGCCCGCCACTCCCGCGATGCCCGATCCAAGACCGGACCACACTCCAGACTGCGCCACCGACAATCCGTGATAGCGCGTCAGGAATGCCGCCACGAAGTACGAGAAGCTATACAGCATGAAGTTCACCATCGCGCCCGACAGCGTGATCCACCACAGAGCGGGAATGCGCAGCAGGGACGATGCGGGGACAGGCGCCTTGGGTTTGCGATCATGCGCCTCCTCGGGGAGCCGGAGCAGCGCCGGCACGAGCAGCACCGCCGGCGCGGCGGCGATCGCCAACGCCGTGCGCCAGCCGAAGGCTTGCGCCGCCGGTCCGCTGGCGATGAAGCTGAGCATGATCCCCGCGGGCACGGCCATCATGAATGCGGCCAGGGCTCGCGACCTTCGATGGGGAGGCACGAGGTCCCCGATCCAGCTTGTCGCCGCGGGGGCGCAAACGGCCTCCCCGACGCCCACGCCCATGCGGGTCGCAAACAACATGGCGTAGCCCGTGGAGAGTCCGCCGAGCGCCGTGAGGCCCGCCCATACGGAAACGCCGATCGCGAGGAGGCGTTTCCGGCTCCAGCGATCGGCGAGCCGGCCCAAGGGGACGCCGGCCAGCGCGTACACGACGATGAAGGCCGTGGGAATGGCCCCGAGCTGCTGGTCTGTGAGATGGAATTCGCGCCGCAGCGGTTCGAGGATGGCGCCTAAGGCTTGACGATCGTAGAAGTTGAGGACATTGACAAGGAACAGAACGGCCAGTGTTGGTCGCACTGGCCGCTCATGCTATCACATCTTGATTTCAGAGGGCGGTTGCGGCGGGCGCGGTGGCCTGGGCAGCTTGCCGCGTGCCGGAGGCGGAATCTCGCTCGGCAGCGTGCCTTCCTTCCGCACCGACACGGATCCGCGGGTCGCCGTCAGGCGAATGGTCGGACCGTCCCCGACCCGCCCTTTCAACGTGTTGGTGCGTCCTTCCGTCTCCTTTTGGATGGCGGAACCGAAGTCATTGATTGCCTCGCCGTGCTCGGCGGTGGCCTGTAAATCGAAGCTTGCCTTATCGGGTAGGACCAGCTCGATCCGTCCCATCGCGGAGCGGGCTTCGATCGCCGCCACCGGCATGGAGGGCTGCAACTGCACGTCGCCGCGCTCGGTCTCGAGCTCCAGCGATTGCGTGAATTGGTCCAGCTTGACGTCGCGGGACCGCGTCACGAGTCGCATGGGCCCGGTGATGCCCGAGCCGGTCACTTCGCTCAGGTCCATGCTCATGCGGCCCGGAATCGCCTGCACATGCAGCTCGGTGTTGCGCGCGCCTTCAAACTGCAGAGGCTTGGCGAGATTCTTGAAGTCCAGGGTTCCCACGTACGACCCGTTGATCGTCACCTGGCCCTGCACGTTTTCGAGCTCCACGTCGGACCCACGGCCCTGCAGGTCCACCTTACCAGCGATGTCGATGGCGCGGACCACCTCGCTGCGGCCCACTTCGAGACGCGCATTGCCGCCGATTCGCGCCAGACGCACGTCGGCACGGTCGGTTACCACTTCAACGTCGCCCTTGATGTCGCTGACTTCGAAATCGCCGCTGCGTCCTCTCGCTTCCACCGCCATGCCGCGCGGCACGGTTACTTCCAGGTCGTCGGAGACTCTCTGGTTGTCCGGCGCGCGATCCTGGTTGGAGCGGATCAGCAGCCGGTCGCCCTGCGGGACAATCTCGACCGGTGTGTTCTCATTGCTGCGGTCGGCGTCTCCCCGGCTCCAGGCGCGGATAATCTTGTGGCCGCTCACCACCACGTCCTGCGTGTCGCCGCCGGTTACGCGAATGGCGCCCCGCGGATTCTCGAAGGTGATACGGGTGGCCCCGGCGGCCGCGGCTTGCGCCGAGACCGGGTAATCGAACGTCTCGCCGAACATATCGAGGCCGCCCGGATTGAAGCGGATGCCGTGCTGCCGCCCCTCCCACATACCGGAGCCAACCACGCAAATCAATACGACGAGGACCACTTCGCCGCCGGAGAACGCCGGTCCGCGGCGCTCCGGTGAAACCACCACTTCGATCAGCCGAAGCATACCCCAGGCAATCAGCAGGAACGGCCAGTATTGCGACGCCAGATCGAAAATGGGCGTCTCGGGGTGCAGGTTTCTCCACAGGAACAGGCCGCCGATGACCAGCAACAGCAGCGGTCCCGTGATCGATCGTCGCCTCATACCGAGCCTCCCGGAGTCTCGCTCGAATCGTTGGGCCGGGATGTCGTCCCGAAGCCGCCCTTGGCCGGTCCGGCCGGAGGAGCCGATTCGGAATACGGCGTCTGACGGTAACCGCCCGCGCTGGTTCCCGTGGGCGGCGCATTGAAAGTCGGAGGCGGAGGCGCATAGCCCATCGGTCCCGCCGGCGGGACGGGCTCGACACTGCGCCGGAGCAGGCTCAGCAATCCGAACACGATCAGAAGCACCGGCCAGGTCTGATGGAACCGGTACGGCGTAAAGTTATTCAGGGCGAACAGCACGCCGACCGTAATGAGCGTAATCGGTCCGCGAATGGCGCAGACGAGGGAGCGATCACTGCCTCTCATGGCGCGCCTCCTCCGCCCCCGCGCTCGTGGCGGTGAAACGGCCGTACAGCAGGTAGGCCCCGGCCGCGATCAACAGCACGGGCCAATAGCGGGCTACGCGTTCGAAATCGAGCAGGTCGAGCGTGTGCAAGAGCATCAGGATTCCGAGAACCACCAGCGCGATGCCTGCCAGCGGGACGCTTTCCCTGCGGCCGCGCAAATCCAGAACGCTGGAGTACTCATCCACCGGCTCGCCCATGCGGCGCTTGCGGGCCGTGTGGTACGCCTCAAACGCCATGTAGAACATCCAGACGGCCACCAGCATGCCGAACAGGGGCTCGGAGCCGCGCAGAGTGTTCGAACTGGCGATGCTGACCAGCACGCCCCAGATCACCGCGTGCACCAGGCCTTTCACATACTGCGCGTTGTAGATCGCGCCCACGCCGGGAATCCAGCCGAGGAAGAAGGCGAGCCCGGGCGACACGTCCGTGTAGACATATCCGGGGGCCGCTCCGGGCGTCTGAGCCGGGGTGAAGACGGGTCCGGGAGCGCCGGCGGGGGGCGCCGCTCCGGCAGGCGCGCTCGCGTGCTCTGCGCAAAAGACGGTTCCAAAGGCGTCGCGGCGGCATTCGTCGCACACCGGTTTGCCGCACGAACGGCAATACGCCGTGGCTGGAACTTCAGGATGATTCTGGCAATTCATACGCTTGTCCTCTATCTCTACGTCATTCCGCCGGCGCGCCGGGTGAGGCCGGCGGCTTGACCGGAAGCTTCCGCTCGTCCTGTTTCTCGGTGGCGGGCTTCTGCTCTTCCGTCTGCTGCTGCCATTCCTTCAGCGTCGTTTGAATCTGATACACGATCTTCAGGTTTTCGTAAAACTTCACGGTGCGCCCCCAGGCGTACTCGGCCCGGGAGGCGACGCCATTCCACACTTCGGCCGGGCGCAAATCCGCCGGCCGCAATTGCCGCACGGGCATCACGAAGCGCGCGAGCATCGAGATCGACAGAATCGTCATCGCCATGCCCATCGCGAACTTCGGCTGTAGAATCGGGCTCAACAGCGCGCCCGTCCACTCCCGCAGCTTCGATTTCTGCTTGCCTTTACTCCACGGCGCATCGAACAGGATGCGGGTGATCAACTCGGGCGGCGGTTCCACATCGGCGGCGCGCTCCATGAAGGCCACCGCGGCGGCCGAGTCCCGCGCCAGTTCGGCGCAGGCCGGGCAGCCATCCAGGTGGCGCTCCACCTCGGCCTTGCTGGCCGCAGCGAGCGTGCCATCGACGTAATCGCAGATCAGAATTTCGATATCTGCGCAGTTCATACCGCCAACTTCTGCTTTCGCAAGAGGCGCGCCAGTTCGCCGCGCCCCCGGTTGATTCGCGATTTCACCGTGCCTTCGGGGATCTTCAACACGTCGGCGATCTCGCGATATTCCATTTCCTGCAAATCCCTCAGGATGACAGCCTCCCGCAGATCGGGCGAGAGTTTCTGGAGCGTCGCCTGGAGGATTTCGCTGGCCTCGCGGCCTGCGATGGCATGGTCCGGACGCGCCGACGCCGCCGCGCCCGCCTCCTCCATCACCGGCAACTGCTCTTCAATCGAATCCGTCACTCGATCCTGACGAGTGCGGCGATAGTGGTCGATCAAAAGGTTACGGGTCACCCGCGACAACCATGTCGCGAACGAGCCTTCCGCCGACCGGAACGTCTTCACGGTGCGGAACACCCGCAAGAAAACCTCCTGCGTCAAATCCTGCGCCTCGGACCCGCTGCCGGTAAAGCGGTAGCAAAGCGCGTATACTTTCCTGGTATGCAGGCGAACCAGGTCTTCCCACGCGGTCTCATCGCCGCGAAGGCATCTGGACACGAGGCTGGAATCGGGATCCAAGGTTCGTTCTACCAGATTGCGCGCCACGGCAACACCCACGTGGGGGTGGAAGCTTTCGCTGCTGGAGCGTTTGTCGAACCTCCCGAAAGCTATCGTCGCGGCTGCCATACGCCTCGTTTTCTTCCATATGGAGAAACGAGGCTTTATCATGATAGGTTCAATTTTTCCCGCGTGCCACCTTTTTCGGGTGAGCGAGGCAGGTCGATGACCTGTCCGGGGCTGCCCCGCCGGGGCGGAGGAGACACCGATTCGAAATCATACGTGGAAGTGGGTGGCCGGCTGCGTCATCCTGCTGGGTGCGGTGGCTTGGTTTATCCGCGCCCAATTGGCCGCGCGGGCGTTCGACTGGTCGCTGCTGGGATCGACGTTTGCGCGGCTGCATTGGGAGTGGCTGGCCGCGGCTCTGATTCCGATGTTCGGCACGTATTACGGGAGGGCGCTGCGCTGGGCGGTGTTTCTGAAGCCCTTGAAACCCCGGCCGTCGACGCGGAATCTGCTATCTGCGACAATTATAGGATTTACGGCAATTACGCTCTTCGGGCGTCCGGGTGAATTCGTCCGCCCGTACCTGATCGCGGTCAAGGAGCGGGTGCCGGTGACTTCCCAATTCGCCGCCTGGGTCCTGGAACGGATATTCGACCTGTTGATGGCGCTACTGGTCTTTGCGTTTGCGCTCACCCGGGTGCATGCGTCGGGCGTTCAAGTGGGGGAACGGTTAGCGTGGATTCTGGCAGTCGGCGGCAAGATCGTCGCGTCGATGTGCCTGATTCTGCTGGTCGTAATCCTTTCTTTCCGCCACCTGGCAAAGCCCGTCCAACGGTGGCTGACAGCGGTGTTTCGCTTCCTGCCCGACCGGCATCATGCGCGGGTGGAGCGCTGGCTCGACGCCTTCGTGCAGGGGATCGAGTCGACGCGCAGCGATGGGGCTTTGTTGCTGATCTTCCTGTACTCGGTCGTCGAGTGGATTCTCATCGCCGCCTGCTACTGGAGCGTGGCCAGGGCATTCTCGGGGATGCTTACTCTTAGTCTTGTAGATGTTCTGATCTTCATGGGTTTCGTTTCGTTCGGATCGGCCGTGCAGATTCCCGGGATTGGTGGAGGGATGCAGGTGGTGGCCGTGTTGGTGCTGACCGAACTGTTCGGGGTGCGGCTGGAGCTGGCGAGCTCATTCGCTATTTTGACCTGGATTCTTACATTTGTAGCAATTGTCCCGCTGGGTCTGATCGTTGCGCTGAAGGAGGGCCTCGACTGGCACAGCCTGCGCGACGCCGGCAGAGAGGTTTCGACATGAAGTGCCCGTTTTGCAATCACTTGGAGGACAAGGTCGTCGATTCCCGGGAAGCCAAGGAAGGCGACACGATTCGCCGCCGCCGGGAGTGCCTGGGCTGTGAACGCCGTTTCACCACCTATGAGCGGATCGACGAGGTTCCGTACATGGTCGTGAAGAAGGACGGCCGGCGGGAGAAATTCGAGAGGCAGAAGGTGTTGGGGGGCCTGCTGAAGGCCTGCGAGAAGCGTCCCATCAGTATGGCGAAGCTCTCCGAACTGGTGAACCGGGTGGAATCGAAGGTCAGCGACTCGCCCGACCGGGAGATTTCAACTACCGAAGTAGGAGAATTTCTGATGGAGAACCTTCGCGACATGGACAAGATCGCCTACGTCCGCTTCGCTTCCGTGTACCGGGATTTCCAGGACGAGCAGGCTTTTTTCAACGAACTCAAGAACCTGATGCGCCAGAAACTGACCTGAACGCCGGCCATCCCGGCACGGATTCGGAACCGCGGCGGGTCGTGTTTCCTTTTCGTGTAACCTATTCCGTTTTCAGACATCTTTAAAATAGGGCTTTAGTTTTGCTGGGGATTGGTGATATCATCAGTCGAAAGTCATATATCCCGAATGCAGCCGATCCTCTCAACACTTCGGGCCGGACCAGCAAATCGTTTTTGATTCAGTTAAATCCCATTTCCCAGACATCCGGTGTAAGGAATCGCGTGTCCAAGGGGGAGGTGAGTCTTAGTGGACCAATTTGAAGATCAATTTTTAGCGGACAATCCGGAAACCCTCGGCCTGAATTTTGAAGAAGATGCGAAGTTTTTCGACGCGGAGGCCGGGCACGAGCCGGACTTTTTACACCCCGCGCCGGTGGAAGAGTCCATCTACACCGACGACCCTGTCCGCGTGTATCTGCGCGAGATGGGCGCCGTGCCGCTGCTCACCCGCGAGGGTGAAGTCGACCTGGCGCGCCGCATGGAACGCGGCAAACTACGAATGCAGAAGGCCATCAGCCGGTCGGCCCTCGTGCTCGGCGTGGTCGTGGAACTCTCCGAACAACTGAAGAAAGCCACCATCGAACTCGAATCCGTCGCCGACCTCGGCGACGTTGAAGATGGCACTCCCGCCGACGTCAGGGTGCGCACGGAAGCCGCCAAATTGTTCGCCGATGTCGGTATTTTGAGCAAGAAACTGCAGCAATTGCAGGAAAAAGTGGACGCGACTCCCGCCGCGAACAAGCGGCCCCGTAAGCGTCTGTGCGCCAAGCTGAATCGGGCGAAGGTCGAGACCTCCCTGGCGATCCGCCGCGTTCCCTTCCGTGCCCTGAAGTGGAAAGAGTTCGCCCGCGAGATCGAGCGCGCCGTCGATGAAATTAGCCATCTGGATAGTGAAACCAAGAAGTTAGAGACCCGCAACAACCCCATTCAGCAGGCCCGCGTCCGTGAATTGAAGCGGGAAATCCGCAAGCGCGAAACCGCCGCCGGCGCGACCCTGCCCGAACTGAAGCATAGCCTGACCGTCATCCGGCATGGCGAAGCTGAGGCGGAACGCGCCAAGAAGGACTTGGTCGAGGCCAACCTCCGGCTCGTCGTATCCGTCGCCAAGAAATACGTAAACCGCGGACTTCATCTTCTCGATCTGATCCAGGAAGGCAACATCGGCCTGATGCGGGCCGCCGACAAGTTCGAATACCGGCGCGGTTACAAGTTCTCCACCTACGCCACGTGGTGGATTCGCCAGGCGATCACCCGCGCCATCGCCGATCAGTCCCGCACCATCCGAATTCCGGTCCACATGAACGAGAGCATGAACAAGTTTCTCCGTGCGACTCGGGAATTGGAGAAGGAACTCGGTCGAACTCCGACAAATGACGAAATTGGCCGCCGGATGGACATCCCGGTGGAAAAGGTGCAGAAGCTCAAAACCATTTCGCGCGACCCGGTCTCGCTCGAGACCCCCGTCGGCCGCGATGGCGAATCGGCGCTCGGCGACCTGATCGAGGACCGCTGGGTCGGCTCCCCCGTCGACGCCGTCATCGAATCCAACGTCCGCGACGAGACCGCCGGCATCCTCAAGACGCTTTCTCCCAAGGAGGAGAAGGTGATCCGGATGCGCTTCGGGATCGGTTGCGAGCGGGAACACACCCTGGAAGAGATCGGCCAGGAGTTCGACGTCACCCGCGAGCGGATTCGCCAGATCGAAGCAAAAGCCCTGCGGCAGTTGCGCGCCCCGGAACGGGCACGGCGCCTGCGCGCGCTCATGGCGGCGCGCTAAACCTTCGCAAGCGATAACGGCCGGGTTGCCCACAAGGCTTCCCGGCCTTTTTATTTACCGCCAGTTCTTGTCGTCCACCTTCTCCAGGTTCAACCCCGCCGGCAGTACCCCGATCGTCACCACCGCGAATGTGAACACATTGGTCCCCGGCTCGAGGTGTCCGCCAAACGCCTTGTCCGGGTTCGAAAGGATGATGTGGGGATGCAGGCGGCCGTTCAAAATCATCCCGCTCATCCCCGCGATATCCGCGGGCGCGGTCGAGTCCTTGACAAACATGTTCTTCGACGGCAGCGTCCGGTTGCTGACCTGGTGCACCTGGTAATTCCGCACCGAGCCGTAGCCGCTCAGGATGACGCCGTTCGTGATCTTGTTGTCCTTGACCGCCTTCTCGAGGGCGGACAACAGCTCCGTATCGTACTTGAACCGCAGCACCACCACGCGTTCGAACTGCGTCGGGATACTCCAGATCTCGGGGACGGCGGCGCTATTCGGTTTCGAATCGGAAGGGCTTAGCGGCGTCGTAATCTCGTTGCGGCTCACCTGCCCCATCGCCGTGCAGGACAGGAAGAGCAGAATCGGACTCAGTCTGCGCATGATGCAAGGATACATAATACGTTTTCACCTTGCGGGCGGCGGCGCGTCCGATCACCTTGGCGAGTTCGTCCTCCGAGGCCGCCCGGACAAGTTCGGAGCTGCCGAGCCGTTTGAGGAGCTTCTGCACCGTCAGCTTGCCCACGCCGGGGATCTCATCGAGCTCCGAAGTGAGTTGCCGCGCGTTGCGCCGCGAGCGGTGGAACGTCACGGCGAAGCGGTGCGCCTCGTCGCGGATCGCTTGCACCAGATGCAGGATCGGCGAGAACCGGTCCAGCACGACTGGCTCGTCCTCCTGCCCGTACACGTAAATAATCTCCTCGCGTTTGGCGATGGACGCCAGAGGCTGGTCGCTGATCCCGATGGCCTCCAGCGCGCCGGCGGCCGCGTGCAACTGCCCGATGCCGCCGTCGATCAGCACCAGACCCGGCATGGGGCGCTTCTCCTCCTGCAGCCGCGAGTAGCGCCGCCCCACCACTTCGCGCATGCTGGCGAAATCGTCGTTCCCCACGACAGTGCGGATGATGAACTTGCGGTAATCCGCCTTCTTCATCCTCCCGTCCTCCCAGACCACCATGCTGGCGACTTTGTCCGTGCCCTGGATGTGGGAGATGTCGAAGCACTCGATGCGCGACGGCGGCGCGGGCAGGTTCAGCGCGTCCTGCAGCGCTTCCTGAATGGCGCGCGACGACGGTTTCAGCACGCGGAAGCGCGCGTCGAAGCTGTGCTTCGCATTCGTCTGCACCAGGCCAAGCAGAGCTTTCTTCTGGCCCCGCTGCGGCGTGCGGATCTCGACGTTGCGGCCGCGCTTCTCGGAAAGCAGCTCTTCGAGGGCGTCGCGGTCCTCGAACTCCACCGGCGCGTGGATTTCGGCCGGCACATACTGTTGATCGAGGTAGATCTGCTTCAGCAGCGAGGAAAAGAACTGCGATTCCTCGAACTCGTCCTGGTCCTCCCAGAAGAACTCGCGCCGGTCGACGATCTGCCCGTTGCGCAGATGGAACAGGTTCAACGCGACCAGCGGTGGCTCCGCGTAGCAGGCGAAAATATCGACGTCGTCGCCCTTGGCGGCGGCCATCTTCTGCCGGTCTTCGATCTCCTCGACGGTGGCCAGCAGATCGCGCAGGCCTGCCGCCTCCTCAAACCGCATGTCGGCCGACGCCGACGCCATGCGCGCGCGCAACAACCGGGCGAGATCGCCGTGACGGCCTTCCAGAAACAGCCGCACATCGCGAACCGCCGCCGCATACGCGTCGTCCGTAGTCAGCCCCTCGACGCACGGGCCCAGGCAGCGATGGATGTGGTACTGCAGGCACGGCTTGGGGTGGAAGCGCGTCAGGTCCACTTTGCACGATGGCACCTGGAAGTGGCGGTGGATGAAATGCACGAGCCGGTGCGCCAGATTCGCCGGGAAGTAGGGGCCGAAGTACGCCGCCCCATCCTTCTTGAGCCGCCGCGTGACGAACACGCGCGGATACTTCTCATTGGTGAGCTTGACGTACGGGTACGTCTTGTCGTCCCGCAGCAGAATATTGAAGCGCGGTTTGTACTGCTTAATGAGGTTGTTCTCGAGCGCCAGCGCCTCTTTCTCGTTGTCCACCAGGATGTAATCCACGTCGCATGCCTCGGAGATCAGCGTGCCGGTCTTCACATCGGCCAGCTTGTCGTCCGAGAAGTAGCTCCGCACACGGTGACGCAGAATCTTGGCTTTGCCGACGTAAATCACCCGGCCGCCGATGTCCTTGTACAGGTACACTCCGGGCGCAAGAGGAAGTTGGGCCACTTTTTCACGGAGTTCCATGGAGGGGGAGACTCCTTCTATTATACCGGGGCTGGCGCCCGGCGATTCCGTTCAAAAGCCGGCGGTCATTCGAGCGGAGGGCGCACGCTCTTGCCCACCGGCTCCAGTTCCGCGAGTTCGACGCCGAGCGGCGCCGTCTTCAGTTCCGTGAACTTCCGCGCCGAGACCATCACCCGCGACTCCAGCGACGCCATGGCGCCGTTGTACGACTCGACCGCCCGCTCCAGACCCCGCCCCACCCGGTTCCAGTGGTCGCCCATGTCGGAGAGCCGCTTGAAAAGCTCCCTGCCGAGGGCGCTGATCTCGGCCGCGTTCTCCGCCAGCCGTTCCTGCCGCCACCCGTAGGCCACGGCCCGCAGCAGCGCGATGAGCGTGGTCGGCGTGGCGAGAATCAGGTTCTGCGCGGCCCCGGTTTCGATCAGGCTGGGATCGCTCTCGAGAGCGGCGCTGAAGAAGCACTCGCCGGGGAGGAACAGCACCGCGAACTCGGGCGCCTGCTCGAACTGCTCCCAATACGCTTTCCGGCTCAATGCCGTCATTTGGGCGCGGACCTGGCGTGCATGGTCCGCCATGCGCGCCTTGCGCGTCGATTCGTCCGTGGCTTCGATGGCGCGCAGGTAGGCCTCGAGCGGGGTCTTAGCGTCGACGACGATCGTCCGGCCGCCCGGGAGACGCACCAGGAGGTCCGGGCGGATGCGGCTGTCTTCGCCATTCACGGTCGTCTGCGCGGTGAAATCGCAGTGCTCCAGCATGCCTGCCAGTTCCACCACGCGGCGCAACTGGATCTCGCCCCAATGTCCCCGGACGTGCGGTGTGCGCAGGGCCGTTACGAGCTTGCCCGTCTCTGTCCGAAGCTGCGTCTGGGTTTCGATCAGCGAGCGCACCTGCTCCTGCAGCGTCGCATAAGCGCCCGCGCGCGCCTTTTCCAGCTCGTGGATTTGCGTGTCGACCCGAAGGAGGGACTCGCGCACCGGAGAGACGGCTTGCGCGAGGTCGCCGCGCGCGGCCTGCTGCGATTCCGCGATGGTGGTTTTGGCCAGCGCCAGGAATGCCGCCTCCACTTCGTGCGAACGGCGGCTCAGCACCAGCCAGGCCAAGCCAAATCCCGCAATAAAACATAGGACCGGCAGAATGTTCTGCATGAATCCATTATGGCGCCGTCTACACCTGCGAACGGGGATCGAGCAGCGCCTCCAGTTGCTCTTCCGGCAGGCCGGATTTCTCGCGGGCGACTTCGCGCACCGTCCGATTCGACGCATAGGCTTCTTTCACCAGGGCGGCCGCGTTCTCATACCCGATCACCGGCGCCAGCGCCGTTCCCATGGCAAGGGACTGCTCGACGTAGCCCTCCGCCCGCGCGCGATCCACCGCCAGCCCGTCGACCATTCGCACGGCGAAGTTCCGCGACGCCGCTGCCAGAAGCTCGATCCCGTCGAGCAGGTCCCACGCCATCACCGGCATCATCACGTTGAGCTCGAAATTGCCCGCCGCGGCGCACCAGGCGATCGTGGCGTCGTACCCGATCACCTGCGCGCACACCATCAGCACGCTCTCCGCGATCACCGGATTCACCTTGCCCGGCATGATGCTCGACCCTGGCTGCACACCCGGAATCTGCAGCTCGCCCAAACCGCACCGTGGACCCGACCCCAGCCAGCGCAGGTCATTCGCGATCTTGGTCAGCCCGGTCGCGTAGGTCCGCAACGCCCCGCTGAGGAAGCACACCGCGTCTTTCGCGGCTTGCGCCTCGAAGTGATTCGGCGCTTCCACGAAAGGCAGCCCCGTGCGCCGCGCGATCTCCGCGATGACCGCCGCCGCGAAGCCCTTCGGGGCGTTCAGTCCGGTCCCGACCGCCGTCCCCCCGAGCGGCAGCTCGTAAATACCCCGCAGCGCCGCCTCCAGCCGTTCCGCGGCTGCCGCCACCTGCCGCGCATATCCCGAAAATTCCTGTCCCATGCGCAACGGAGTCGCGTCCTGCAAATGCGTCCGGCCGATCTTGATGACGTCCCAGAACTCGTCCGCCTTCCGTTCGAGCGAATCTTCGAGCGCGCGCATCGCCGGCAGCAGACGGCCCTTAACCGACTCCGCCGCCGCCACATGCATCGCGCTCGGGATGACGTCGTTGCTCGACTGTCCGCGATTGACGTCGTCGTTCGGATGCGCGCCGGCCAGCCGCCCGATCGCCTCGTTCGCGTTCATGTTGGTCGACGTGCCGCTGCCGGTCTGGAAGATGTCGGCCGCGAACTGATCGTCGTGTCTGCCTTCCACCACTTCTTCGGCGGCGCGCTCGATGTCCGCTCTTCCGTTGACCTTGGCCGCCGCGCTCTTGATCAGGCCCAGCGCGCGAATAAAGCTGCGCGGAAACCGCCGCCCGCTGATCGGAAAATTCTCGATGGCGCGGGCCGTCTGCGCTCCGTACAAGGCTCCGGCCGGGACGCGCATCTCCCCCATGGTGTCCTTCTCGATGCGAAAGTCCATGCCCTCATTGTGCGGGAAAACGCTCGCCCGTGTGGCGCTCCACGGCGTCCGGATTCAGCGGCGCGCCCAATCCCGGGGCCGCCGGAATCGCCAGCATCCCCTCCGCATCGAGTTTCCAGGGGATTTGCACGAGATCGTCGATGAAGGGCGAGCCCATCAGGTACTCCACCAGGTCCGTGCCGCGAATCGCCGAGGCGAGTTGCAGATCCGCCGCCAGCCCCACCGCGGTGTTCCACCCGTGCGGGATGAAGCGCACTCCGTGGTCCTCCGCCATCCACGCGATCCGACGCTCCTCGCTGATGCCGCCGGCCTTCGTCACGTCCGGCTGTACGATGTCGAAGGCGTGCTGTTCCAGCCAGGGCGCGAACGATTGCCGCCGCGTCAGGACTTCGCCTCCCGCCACCGGCACCAGCCCCAGCTTGCGGAGCGCGATAAAGTCGTGCAGGTTGTCGGGCGGCAGCGGCTCCTCGAACCAATGGACGTCGTACCCGGACAACATCCGCGCGGTCCGCGCCGCCCACTGGAAATCGCGCGGCCAAAACGCGTCGCTGGCCCCCGCGTCGACCATCAGGAGCGACTCCGCCCCCACGGCGTCGCGCGCGCTGCGCACGATAGCCTCGTCCATCGCGAAGCTGTCGCGCCCGAACGGCCCCCATCCGATCTTGAAGGCGCGGAAGCCCTGTTCGCGAATCCCCGCCAGTTGTTCGGCCAGCGCCCGCGGTTCGCGCATCAGGACTGAGGCATACGGCCGCACGCGCTCCCGGTGTCTTCCTCCGAGCAGCCGCCCCACGGGCTGACCCGTCGCTTGGCCGAGAATGTCCCACAACGCAATGTCGATGCCGCTGATGGCGTGCGTGATCGACCCGCCGCGCCCCATCCAGAAGGTGTGGGCGCGCAGTTTCTCGCTGACGCGCTCGGGTTCGAGCGGGTTCTCGCCGCGATAGAGCGGCTCGAGCACGCCCAGCGCCCCGCGCACCAGCGCGTCGTTGGTGAAGACGGAGCCCCACCCCGTAACGCCTTCGTCGGTGAAAACGGCGAGGAGCGTGTGGACGCAGTCGTCCGGGCGGATTTCGGTCGCCCACCCGCCTTCCGGCGTGCCGTGCCGCAGCCCTGCCGATCGGATCTCGCGTATGCGCAAAGGCGGAACCTCGACGAGAGTATAATCGGACGCATGTTACGGCGCAATTTCTGCGGCGGGTTGATTGCGTCCGGCGCGATCGCGCGTTTCGCCCAGGCGCAAACAGCGGCCGGCGTGGTCTTCGAACCCTCCAATCCCGGTTTGCCGCACCGGGGCAAAGTGTTGCTGGCGGTGCAGGCGCATTCCGACGATATTCCGCTTTCCGCCGCCGGCACGGTCGCCAAGCTGATCGAAGAAGGCTACACGGGGTACCTGATCCGCGCCACCAACGACGACATGGGCGATGCCCCGGGGCTCGGCACGACGGGCACGATCGGCGATCATGTGCTCGGCAACGAACGCGACAATGCCGAGGTGGCCCGCGTCCTCGGTTGCCAAGGCCGCTTCGATCTCAACTACAACAACCATCGCATGGGCGACGTGTCTCTGAACGAAGTGATCGGGCGGCTGATTTTCCTGATCCGGCTGCTGAAGGCCGACACCGTGGTCGGATGGGATCCGTGGGCGCACGACGAGGAAAATCCCGACCACCACGCCATTGCCCGCGCCATGGAAGCCGCCTGTTGGATGGCCGGCCGCGCCCACGATTTCCCGGAACATTTTGCCGCCGGTCTCCAGCCCAAGGCGGTGCAGGACAAGTATTACTTCGCGCGCCGCCCGGAGATTACACGCGTTGTCGACATCACGAAGCAGATCGGCAAACGCATCGAGGCGATCCGCGCCAACGTCGCCAAAGGTCCCGGCGGCCGCTCCGGTTCCCGGCTTCGCGCCGAACTGGCCAAACGCAATCAGCGGCTCCCGCTGCTGGATGGCGACGACGTCACCGCCGACCGCAATTACATCCGCGAGTTCGCCCTCACGCGCGCCCGGGAGCTCGGCAAGCCATATGGGGTCGAATACGCCGAAGCCTTCCATTACATTCCCGCGGGGGCGGCCGGCGCGGATCGGGATCCGCGAATCGACGCGTATATCAAGGAGCACGCGGTCCCGGTGAAGTAGACCCGGCCAAAGCTTATAGGAACACTCCCGGATTCACGTCGGCGCAAACCTCATGCCGGGTGGCGGCCGGCCTCTCCCCCGTTACAATCAGATCTTGCGCCAGATTTCCTTCGACCTGATCGCCGAATGTCCCCATACCCGCGCCCGCGCCGGCATTCTCCACACCGAGCACGGAGATATCGAGACTCCGGTCTTCATGCCCGTCGGGACCCAGGCGACCGTCAAAGGGCTCACGCAGCGCGACCTTGCCGAGGAGCTCGGCGCCCGGATTATCCTGGCCAACACCTACCATCTGTTCATCCGCCCCGGGCACGAGCTGATCCGGCAGCTCGGCGGTCTGCACCGCTTCATGTCGTGGCCCAATGCGCTGCTCACCGATTCGGGCGGTTTCCAGGTGTTCAGCCTCAGCGGCCTCCGCAAGATCTCCGAACAGGGCGTCGTCTTTCAGTCGCACCTTGACGGAGCGTCCCATATGTTTACGCCGGAATCGACAGTCGACGTGCAGCTCGCGTTCGGCAGCGATATCCTCATGGTTCTCGACGAGTGTCCGGAATACCCCGTGAGCCACGAGTATGCGCGCGAAAGCATGCAGCGCACCGTCCGCTGGGCCCGGCAGGCCAACCTTCATTTTAGAGTGCGCATCGCCGAGAGCCCCACCAGGCACGCGCTGTTCCCCATCGTCCAGGGATCGATGTTTCCGGATTTGCGGCGGGAGTGCGCCGCCGCCCTGCTCGACCTGGACGCCGACGGATATGCGGTCGGTGGATTATCGGTCGGCGAGCCCCGGCCGCTGAGCCTGGAAATGGTAGAGGCCACCGGGGATATCCTGCCGCGCGACCGGCCTCGCTACGCCATGGGCGTCGGCATGCCGGCGGAGCTTCCCGAGTACGTCGCCCGCGGAATCGACATGATGGACTGTGTCCTGCCCTCGCGCAATGCCCGAAACGGATATTTATTTACATCCGGGGGACGCGTCATTATTAAACACGCCCGCTATCGCGACGACCCCCGGCCACTCGACGAAAAGTGTCAGTGCTATACTTGTCAAAGATACTCCCGAGCTTACCTTCGCCATCTGTTCCAGTCCGGGGAGATTTTATACGCGGTACTGGCGACCAGGCACAACATCCGGCGGTACCTTGACATCATGCGTGAGATTAGGCACGCTATAATATCGAATTCATTTCCAGAATACTTGAAGTGTGTTCGCTCGGCATCGGGTGACGCCGAGTGACGCTCTACTGAGTCAAAACGTGGTTCTAAGCCTTTTTCTGCAGACAGCGGCGCCGGCCAGTTCCTGGATGGGATTCCTGCCCATCCTGCTCATCTTCGGAATCTTTTATTTTCTCCTGTTCCTTCCCATGCAGAAACAGCGCAAGCAGACACAGAAGATGCTTGCCGGTCTGCAAAATGGGCAATCCGTGGTGACCAGTGGCGGGATCGTGGGCACGATCGTCGCGATTGATGGCGACGAAACCCTGACGTTGCGCGTCAAGCCGGACAACATCAAGATTCAAGTCGCGCGCAGCGCGGTCTCGAGCGTCGTCTCGAGTGACGTAAAGAAGTAGGTTTATCGAAGCAGGCACGAAACTCCCATGAAGACGAATTTGACGGCCCGGACCGTGGTCATTGTCGTGACGATTCTGCTGTGCATCTACGGCATTATCGATTTCCCCACCTCCAAGGCGGCTCTGGTGGCGAACGTTCAAAAGAACATCCGCCTCGGGCTCGACCTCAAAGGCGGCAGCCATTTAGTCCTGGAAGTACAGGTACAGGATGCCGTAAAGGCGGACGCCGACACCACCATCGAACGCCTTAAAGAAGACCTCAAGAAGCAGAATATCCAGTGGGCGGGCATGGACCGCACCGAACCGCAATCCGTGGCCGACGCCGATAAAGTGGACATCTCGATCAAAGGGGTGCCCTCCACGGAGTCGAGCGCCTTCCGCAACATCGTGAGCGAGCGCTTTCCCACGTACGTGCTGACCGCGGTGAATTCCACAGACTACACGATGCGGATGAAGCCGACGGAGCTCATCGAGCTCAAACGCGATACGGTGCAGCGCACCATGGACACCATCGGCAACCGCATTGACCAGCTCGGGTTGGCGGAGAAGTCGGTGCAGCAATATGGCCGGTCGGGTTCGGATTACGAAATTCTCGTGCAATTGCCCGGCGTGGACGATCCCGCCCGTGTGAAGGAGTTAATCGGCACGGCCGCTGTCCTGGAGATCGACGATGTCAAGGACGGTCCGTTCCCGTCCCGCGACGCGCTGCTGGCGCAGCATGGCGGCGTTTTGCCGCTGGGCACCAAGCCCGCGAAGGCCAAGCCGCGCGGCTCCGCCGAGGGCGAGCAGTGGTATCTGGTCAGCAAGACTCCGGTGATCTCCGGTCGCGAGATGCGCAACGCGCGCCCCGGCCAGGACGAGTTCCGCAAATGGGAAACCAGCTTCACCCTGTCGCCGGAAGGCGGCCGCCGCTTCGGGCAATATACGGAACGGAATATTGGCAACCGCCTGTCGGTGGTGCTGGATAACCAGATTGTCAGTGTAGCCACCATCCAATCGAAGATCGAAGATTCGGGCCGTATTACGGGCTTGGGGAGCGAAGAGGAAGGCGTCGACCTGTCGCGGTATCTGCGCTCCGGCTCGCTGCCGGCCGGCGTGAAGTACAACGAGGAACGGTCGGTAGGACCCTCGCTCGGCGCGGATTCGATCCATCAGGGCATTGTGGCCGGCATCGCGGGACTGATCGCGGTGATCGCGGTGATGCTGGTCTATTACAAACGGAGCGGCCTCAACGCCGTGCTGGCGTTGGTGTTGAATACGGTCGTGCTGCTGGCGGCGATTTCGTACTTCCACGCCGTGCTGACGCTGCCCGGAATCGCCGGGGTCATTTTGACGATTGGTATGGCGGTCGACTCCAACGTGCTGATTTTCGAGCGCATCCGTGAGGAGCTCCGCACCGGCAAGAGCGTCGTGGCGGCGGTTGATACGGGCTTCAATAAAGCCTGGTGGACGATCGTTGACACCCACGTCACCACGGTGGTGTCGTGCTGTTTCCTTTTCCTGTTTGGCGAAGGTCCGGTGAAGGGATTTGCGGTAACCTTGACGATTGGTCTGATCGCGAACGTCTTCACGGCGGTCTTCGTTTCCAAGACGATTTTCGATTACGAGCTGTCCGGCCGCCGCCAGATGGAGACGTTGAGTATTTAGGAGTCCAGGCCGGCATTTGCCGGCTTTAATTGGTGTGGGAACCCCCTGATGGGGTGTTCGAAAACGGGAACAAATCTAAAAAGGCTGGTGTCCAACGTAATGAACCACACCAGCATGGCCAGTTTCGATGGAATTATTCAAGAATACGAACTTTGACTTCCTGGGCAAGAAGTGGCCCTTTATTATCGCTTCGCTGGTGTTGACGGTGGCTGGTTTGGGAAGCATTGCGGTGCAACACGGGCTCAAGTACGGGATCGATTTCAAGGGCGGCGCGCTCATGACGGTGAAATTTGCGTCGGAGCCGCCCGTGGAAAAGATCCGCGGCGCGATGAAGGGCGATGTCACGGTCCAGAATATCTCGGGCAACGGGGCCGTCAATGAGGTGGAAATCGGCACCGAACTGGCGGATGAGACCCAGTTGGCGAAGAACCGGCAGGACATGGAAAATGCCCTGATGACCACCTTCGGCCAGCCGAACAACGGGAAGCTGGAATTTAACAATGCCAGCTCGCAGGCTGTGCTCGAGCGGTTGCGCGAACCGCTGGCGCGGGCCGGCGTGTCCATGAGCGATCCGCAGCTTCAGGAACTGGCGCGGAATCTGGTGAACTTCCGCGACACCAAAATGTCGGGGCTCATCACCGATTTTAACCAATTGTCATCCGTGCCTGGCATGAATGCTGTTATTATGAACTCGCTTCAGCAGGAGTGCTACCTGGCGCCGTTTCATGTGATTCAGGTGCAGATGGTCGGGCCCAAGGTGGGCGCGGATCTGAAGAACAAGGCTGCCCTCGCGACCCTCTATGCTTTGGCGGGAATGCTGGTCTACATTGCGTTCCGGTTCGAGTGGATTTACGGCTTGGGCGCGGTGGTCGCCGTCTTCCACGACACCATTATCACCATCGGCCTCTTCTCTCTCTTTAAGGAAGAGATTTCGATGACGGTGATCGCGGCGCTGTTGACCCTGGTCGGTTATTCGATGAACGACACCATCGTCATCTTCGACCGGATTCGCGAGAATCTGAAGATGACGCGGCGGGAACCCCTGGAGCAGGTCATGAATAAGGCCGTAAACCAGACCCTCAGCCGTACGATCATGACCTCGGGTTTGACCTTTTTGACGGTGATCGCACTGTTCCTGTTCGGCGGTCCCGTGCTGCACGGATTTTCTTTTGCGTTGCTTTGTGGAATCATTGTCGGAACATATTCTTCGGTGTTCATTGCGAGCCCGATCGTGTTGTTCTGGCATAATTATGCGGACAAGCGCCGGCCGCAGCGAGCTCCGGCAGTGTCGGTGGCTCGTCCCGAACCGGCCCGGAAGACTCCGTCGAGGGCGGCTAAATAGAGACAGGCCGTGGATGGCGCTCCGCAGGGCGCCGGCGCGGTCGACAAGGAAAGGAAGCTTTCTATGTTTGAACAGACATTCGTAGGTGGCGGACAGACGAAGAAGCCGGTAACCGTTTTGCTGGCCTTCGCCCTTCAAATCGTCCTGATCATCGTGGCCATCATCATCCCGATGGTCTGGTTTGACGTCCTCCCCACCGCACAGTTGCAGAGTTTCCTGGTGGCGCCGCCTCCGCCCCCGCCGCCTCCTCCCCCTCCACCCGCCTCCGCTCCCGTCAAAGTCGTGAAGGTGATTCCGCGGCAGTTCGACGCCGGCAAACTGATGGCGCCGAAGGTCGTCCCCAAGGAAGTCGCGACGATTAAAGAAGAAGAGCTCCCTCCGCCCAGCTCCGGTGTCGCCGGTGTAGTCGGCGGCGTCCCGGGCGGCGTAGCCGGCGGCACTCCTGGCGGCGTCCTCGGCGGCATTATCGGATCGGTCCCGTCCGCGGCCCCTCCGCCTCCGCCTCCGCCTCCGGCGAAGAAAGAAGAGAAGCCGGTGACCCCGCAGCGCATCAAGGTCGGCGGCAACGTGCAGTCGGCCCGTCTGGTCCGCCAGCCCCGTCCGGTTTACCCGCCGCTTGCCAAGCAGGCGCGCATCTCGGGCGTGGTGAAGCTCGGGGCGATTATCTCCAAGGACGGCACCATTCAGCATCTCGAAGTGATCAGCGGCCACCCGCTGCTGGTCCCGTCCGCTCTCGAAGCGGTGAAACAGTGGGTGTACCAGCCGACCCTCCTCAATGGAGAGCCGGTCGAGGTGCAAACTCAGATCGACGTGAATTTCACGTTGAGCCAGTAGTAACCCGCACGCCTGTAACAGACGTCGGTAGAACGTAGCCAAAAATTCAACTCGCAGGAGAGAGAAACAACAATGCTATTGCAACTCCATGTTTGGTCCCTGTATCTGCTCCAGGACAGCGGAGCCGCGGTATCTTGGGATCCGATTCACCTTTGGGCACAGATGGGCCCTCTCGCCAAGGCGGTCGTCGTCGGCCTGTTCATCATGTCGGCGTATTCCATCGGCGTCATGATCGACAGGGTCATGGCGTACAACGCCGCCCGTAAGCAGTCGCGCGCGTTCGCTCCGGCCGTGGCCGGCGCCTTGCGCGAAGGCAAGCTGGACGAAGCCGTCAAAATCGCCGACCGGTACAAGAAGTCGCATCTCGCCAAGGTCGTCGTCGCCGGCTTGCAGGAATTCCAGGCGCACCAGATCAGCACGGAGATCCCCGGCGAGGAGATCGAAGCTTCCAAGCGCGCCCTCGAACGCGCCGAAGCGATTGTGCACGCCGAACTGAAGCGCGGCGTCAGCGGTCTGGCAACCATCGGGTCGACGGCCCCCTTCGTGGGTCTGTTCGGCACGGTCGTCGGCATCATCAACGCGTTCAAGGGCATTTCGACCGAAAAGTCGACCGGCCTCGGCGCGGTGGCCGGCGGTATTTCGGAAGCCCTGGTGACCACCGCGATCGGTCTGTTCGTGGCCATTCCGGCGGTCTGGATGTTCAACTTCTTCACGAATAAGATTGAAGCCTTTGACGTGGAGATGGGCAACTCGAGCTCCGAGCTGATCGACTACTTCCTGAAGCGGTCGCAGCGCGGCGCCGGCGCCCGCAAGTAGAACAGCGGCCGGATATCCATCCGGCCCGTGGACTCAGGCGAGTTGAAGATAGGGGAGCCTGCGGGCTCCCCCCTCCTGCCGGTTTCCTGGAGACAGACGATGGCGACAGACAAAAAAGAGAAAAAGTTCAAAGCGCCGCCCCCCGTGGCCGACATCAACGTCACTCCCATGGTGGACGTGATGCTTGTGATGCTCATCATCTTCATGGTCATCACGCCGATGTTGTCGAAGGGCGTCAGCGTGGACATGGCGAAGACCAAGAACCCGATTCCCATGCAGGCGGCGGACAAGAGCGACGCGATCATCTGCGCGGTCACGCGCGATGGCAAGACGTACCTCAACACCACCCAGATGCCCGCCGAAGATATGCCGGCCAAGGTGAAGGACATGCTCACGAACCGCCTGGACAAGACGGTGTTCGTCAAAGCCGATTCGCGGGCGCGGTATGAAAAGGTGGTCGACGTCGTGGACAATCTGCGCGCCGCGGGAGTCGATAACCTCGGACTGCTCACCGAACAGGTGCAGGAAAAAAGCGCTAAGCCGGCGCCGACCCCAGGGGCGCCTGCCGGTCAGTAGAGCAGCAATTGAAGGATTTTTAAAGGAGCAATCTTATGGGAATGGCAGTAGGCGGATCCGGCGGTCCGAAATCCGACATCAACATGACGCCGATGATCGACGTCCTATTGGTGCTGATCATCATTTTCATGGTGATCACGCCGTTGACCCCGAAGGGACTCGAGGCGCTCGTGCCGCAGCCGCCGCCTCCGAACCAGAAGCCGAATCTCTCCGACCAGCGCACCGTGGTCATTGTGGTGGATAAGAATCACAATTATTCGGTGAACAACGAGCCGCAGGCCGAGGAGAAGCTCGGCGACCGGCTACAGGAGATTTTCAAGACTCGCGCCGAGCGCGTGGTGTTCGTGAAGGGCGATCCCGAGCTGGACTTCATGTGGGTGGCGAAGGCCATCGATATCGCGCATGGCGCGGGCATTGACAAGGTGGGTCTGATGACCGCCAAAGTGGAGGCCGGACAGTAAATGCGCAAAGTCACTCTCATCCTCGGCGTGGCCGCTGTGGCGCTCCTGGCTTCGAGCTGCCAAAAGTTGCAATCGCGCGATCAGTTGAATAAAGGCGTGCAGGCCTTTAAGAACGCGCAGTACGCGGAATCGGTCGAGAGCTTCAAAAAAGCCGTCGAGCTCGATCCGAACTTCCCCACGGCGCGTCTCTATCTGGCCACGGCGTACATGCAGCAGTATATCCCGGGCGCGGAATCGCCCGAGAACAACCGCATGGCGGCCGCCGCTCATGACGAGTTCATGAAGGTGCTCGAACAGAGCCCCAGCGACAAGGTGGCCATCGCGTCGCTCGCGTCCCTGTACCTCAACCAGAAGAAGTGGGACGAGGCGCAGAAATGGTACGAGAAGCTGGCGGCGGTGGATCCCAACAGCCCGATTCCGTTTTACAGTCTCGGTTTCATCGCATGGTCCAAGTGGTATCCGGCCTACGGCACGGCCCGCGCCGCGCTCGGGATGAAGCAGGAAGACCCCGGTCCTATCAAGGACAAGAAGACCAAGGAAGAGTTGAAGGCGAAGTACGGCCCGGTGATCGACGCCGGTCTTCAGTCGCTCGACAAGGCGCTGCAGATCGACCCCGAGTACGATGACGCCATGGCATACGAGAACCTGCTGATCCGCGAGCGCGCCGATCTCATGGACAACAAGGACGAGTATGAGAAGCAAGTGAAGGTCGCCGACGATTGGGTGCAGAAGGCTCTCGCCACCAAGAAGATCAAGGCCGAGAAGAAAGCCGCCCAGAATCCCGGCGGTATCGTAGCGGAACCCAGCAAATAATTCCCCCGAGGGGCAGGCCGCCAAGCCTGCCCCTTCCGTCCTGCTTCACCCCCACGTTACAATCAAATCAAGTGGCTTCCGAACCCGCGAGTATCCCGCCGTCTGCGCCGTCTCTCCTTCCCCACGACCCCGTGGAGCAGCTCTATGGCGAATTGGAGGCGAAGATCCGCGAATATCGCCCTAAGGACGACCTGACCTCCATCGAACGGGCGTTCCGTTTCGCCGCCAACTATCATGCCGGGCAAACGCGCGATTCGGGCGAGCCGTATATGGTGCACCCGCTGATGGTCGCGCACATCCTCGGGGATATGCGGATGGACCTCATCGCCATTCAGACCGGGCTGCTTCACGATGTCGTGGAGGACACCAGCGTCACCGTCGATCAGGTGCGCGCGGAGTTCGGCGATGAGGTCGCGCGCTGCGTGGATGGGCTCACCAAGCTCTCCAAGCTCGATATCTTCGGCGCCGAGGAACGGCAGGCGGAAAGCTTCCGCAAAATGCTGCTGGCCATGGTCGAAGACATTCGCGTCATCATGGTCAAGCTCGCGGACCGCATCCACAACATGCGGACCCTCGGCTATGTGAGCCCGGAGCGCCGGGAACGGATCGCGCGGGAGACCATCGAGATCTATGCCCCCATCGCGCACAGGCTCGGCATGGGCAAAATCCGCGGCGAGCTGGAAGACCTTGCCTTCCAGCATCTGGAGCCGGACGCGTACACCGAGATTCTCGCCGCCATCGAATCCAAGCGGCACTCCAACGAAGAGTTTCTCAACGAGATCCGCCAGACGGTCGAGGCGGAGCTGCGGCGCGAAGGCATTCCCGCCCGCATCGATGGCCGCGTCAAGCGCCCTTACTCCGTCTTCCAAAAGCTGCGGCGGCAGAAGATCACGGTGGACCAGGTCTACGATCTGATGGCCCTCCGCATCGTCACCGATTCGGTGAAGAACTGCTACGCCGCGCTCGGTGTGATCCATAACCGCTGGCGCCCGATTCCAGGACGCATCAAGGATTTCATCGCGATTCCGCGGCCCAATCTCTATCAGTCCCTGCACACCTCCGTGGTCGGTCCGCATGGGCAGACCTTCGAAGTGCAGATCCGGACCGAGGAGATGCACCGCATCGCCGAGGAAGGCATCGCGGCGCACTGGAAGTACAAGGAGGGCCGCAAGGGGCCCGCCGCCGACGATCAGCGGATGGCCTGGCTCCGCCACCTGGTCGAATGGCAGCGCGACATGCCGGATCCCGGGGAGTTCATGTCCACGCTGAAAGTGGACCTGTACCCCGAAGAGGTCTATACGTTCACGCCGCGCGGCAAGGTGATCGTCCTGCCGCGGGACGCCACCCCCATCGATTTTGCGTACGCCATCCACTCCGACGTCGGCAGCACGTGCGTCGGGGCCAAGGTCAACGGGCGGATCGTGCCCCTGCGGTCGTCGCTGCGCAACGGCGACATCGTCGAGATCATGACGCAGCCGGGCCATGAGCCCAGCAAGGATTGGCTCGCCTTCGTCAAGACCTCGCGTGCGCGCAACAAGATCAAGCATCTCATCAACGCCAGCGAGCGGCTGAAGGCCATCGATATCGGCCAGAAGTATCTCGAGAAAGAGGCGCGCCGCCTCGGCGTGCAGATGGGCAGGGTGAGCAAAGCCGACCTGGAGGCGTGCGCGTCGGATTACGGCTACAGCAAGATGGAGGACCTGTACGCCGCGCTCGGCTACGGCAAGTTCTCCGCCCGCCAGGTGCTCGGGAAGGTCGCGCCCGGCATTGTGAAAGAGGAGCCCGAGCCCGCCCCGCCGCCGGTCGCTCCATCTACCATGCCCGGCAAACCGAACGATGCCGACGGTGTGATCAAGGTGCGCGGCATCGACGACCTGCTGGTGTACCGTGCGAAGTGCTGCAATCCGATCCGCGGCGAGGCGATCGTCGGCTACGTCACGCGCGGCAAGGGCGTCGCCGTGCACGCCAAGATGTGCCCCAATGTGCAGAACCTGATGTACGACGTCGAGCGCAAGATCGAGGTCGAGTGGGCGCGCGCCGTGGAGGACGCCTTCCCGGTGAAGATCGTCATCCATACCGACGATCGTCCGGGCATGCTCAACCAGCTCACCTCCGTGCTTTCCGACGAGAACACCAACATTCGCAGCCTGGAAGCGAAAACGGAGGCCGATCAGGACGGCGGCATCGTCGAAATGACGGTTGATGTGCGGGACAAGAAGCAGCTCGAAAAGCTCGTCTCCGCCATGCGGCGGATCTCGGGCGTGCGCGACGTGGAGCGACTTTTCAATTGATGAGCAACGATCCGGAACATATTGCCATTTCCAAGTCGAAGGGCATCAAAATCGACTGGAAGGATGGCCATCACAGCGACTACGGCCTGACCTGGCTGCGCGACAAGTGCCCCTGCGCCACCTGCACCGGCGCTCACGGGACGCCGCCGCGCGAGCCCGAGTCCGAGTCGAACAACCCCTTCCCGATGTTCAAGCCTGCCATCCGCATGCTCGGAGTCGAGCCCGTCGGCAATTACGCCATCCGCATCAACTGGAGCGACGGGCACAACTCGGGCATCTACACGTACGACCACTTCCACAAGATCTGCCCCTGTCCGGAGTGCCGCCCCCAAAAATAAAAAGGCGACCCGGTCGCCCGGATCGCCTTTCCTTTCGCAGAGTAATTTACAGGAGGCGGAACCGGCGCTCACGGAACGCCGCCGCGCGAGCCCGAGTCCGCGTCGAACAACCCCTTCCCGATGTTCAAGCCTGCGATCCGGATGCTCGGCGTCGAGCCCGTCGGCAATTACGCCATCCGCATCAACTGGAGCGACGGGCACAACTCGGGCATCTACACGTACGACCACTTCCACAAGATCTGCCCCTGTCCGGAGTGCCGCCCCCAAAAATAAAAAGGCGACCCGGTCGCCCGGATCGCCTTTCCTTTCGCAGAGTAATTTACAGGAGGCGGAAGTTGACTTCGATGGTCGCGGCCACCGTGACGGGCTTACCGTCCTTGTAGCCGGGCTTGAATTTCCACTGCCGGACCGCTTCCATCGCTTTCTCGTCGAGACCCAGGCCGAGGCTCCGGACCACCTTGATGTTGGTCGCCTTACCGCTGGTGTCGACTTCGATGTACAGCAGGACGGTGCCCGAATACTTCGCCTTGCGGGCTTCTTCCGAATACTCCGGCTCTTTCTTGAAGAGCAGGGCCGGCGCGGTCACGCCGCCGCCGACGCGGTAGACGCCGCCGCCAACACCGCCGCCTTCACCCGGTCCGAATCCACCGCCTTTACCCGACCCGACACCGCCGCCCGAACCAGATCCGATACCGCCACCCGAACCGGGTCCGTTGGACGGAGGGCCGATCTTGGCGAGCGGGTCGCCGTACTGCGACATGTTCACCTGGGGCAGATTGACGTCCGGAGGAGCGATGATCGTCGGATCCATCATCAGCTTCGGATTCGGGTTATTCACCACCGCCATGGGAGGGGTGAACTGCCGGAGAGAAGCTTTGGGCAGTCGGCCTTTGCTGGCCGGGAGCGGAGACCGGTCGCCGCCGCCGCCGCCACCACCCATCGTTTGTTTCTTGGGGGCGGCCTTCGGCATGTATGGGTCGATGTCCGCCGGCATCACCAGGGAAACGGCCTGCTTGACCTGATTTTGTACTGCTTTTGTAGAAAAGACCGTAAACAGCACCACGACGACGCCGATCTGGAAACCGGTCGACATCATGAAAGACTTGCGCTGGCGGCCGTAGAGGCCCCAGATGTCCTTGACTGCGACTGGTTTAGACGTCAATTCCAGCGGCGGCAGCTTGGGCGGGTTGATCGCGTCTTTGATGTTTTGGATGAGCGAGCGGTACCACGGCTCCTCAACCTGAGAAACCAGCAGCCGGGACAAATGGTCGTCGGCGTTCGGGAGAAACGGATTGTTCGGTTGCGACAGGTCTGCCATTTTGATCCACCAGCTCTTCCGGGAGAGCCGCTGTCTACAGCTTATTGGACGCTCGTGGGGATCACGCCGTTACAGCTTTTGGAAATTCCCTTCCGACGGAACTCCGCCCACAGTGTAGCATATTCTCCGGACAAGCCTCTTGTAAAAACAACGAGATACGATACAGATTCGTTCCATCTCCCTGAAGATTCAACGATTCCAAATTTGGAATTGTGTCGGAATTTCGGGAAAATCGAAACATGCAGATAAGCGTGGAACGGAAGCCGCTGGAGCAGGTCGTGACCGAGGCATTGGTTGTCCCGGTGTTTGAAGGCCGAAAGGAGGACCGGTTCGGGTCTGCCGATTTGTTCGATTCCGGGGAGGTGACGGGAAAAGCCGGCGAGCTGACGCTGCTGCACCACCCGCCCGGAGCCGCCGCCCGCCGGGTGCTGCTGGTCGGCGCGGGCAAAGCGGACAAATTCGATCCGAATGCCGCGCGCAAAGCGGCGGGCGTCGCAGTGCGATATTTGCGAGCAAAATCGGTCAAAAAGATCGCTTTTTCGATCGAAAATGGCGATAATTTCGCTATTTTTGCCGTCGAAGGAGCCATTTTGGGCAACTTTGAGCCCGATCGTTACCGCACCGGAGACGACAAAAAGGCCGTGGAGAGCTTCACGATTGTGGGCTCGGTTTCCGAAGCGGCCGTCGAACGGGGACGCATTATCGGCGAAGCGCAAAACCTCACGCGCGAACTGGTGAACGAGCCGGCGAACAAGCTGACGCCGGCAAAGGTCGCCGAAGCTGCGCGCGCCATGGCCGCCGCGCACGGGTTGGAATGTGACGTTCTCGACGAAGGACAGATGCGCAAACTCGGCATGGGGGCGCTGCTCGGTGTGGCGCAGGGCAGCGCGGAGCCCCCGGCGCTGGTCGTAATCCGCTACCGCCCGGCGAAAGACAACGGCAAGGCGCATCTCGGCCTGGTGGGCAAAGGGGTGACATTCGACACCGGCGGCATCTCCATCAAGCCCGCCGACGGTATGGAGAAGATGAAGTACGATATGGCGGGCGGCGCGACGATGATCGGCGCCATGCAGGCGATCGCGCAACTCAAGCCGGAAATTCCGGTGACCGCCTTCATCCCGTGCGTCGAGAACATGCCGGGGAGCCGCGCGCAAAGGCCCGGGGATATCGTGACCGCGATGTCCGGTAAAACGATCGAGGTGATCAACACCGACGCGGAAGGCCGCCTGATCCTGGCGGACGCCTTGGTCTACGCGCGCCGGCAAGGCTGCACACACCTGGTGGACGCGGCGACGCTGACCGGGGCGGTCGTGGTGGCGCTTGGGCATGTCCGCTCCGGATTGTTTTCGAACAACGACGCGATGCGCGACCGCGTATTGGCGGCGGCGGAGGCGGAGGGCGAACGGAGCTGGGCGATGCCGCTCGACGAGGAGTACAAGGACTATTTGAAGAGCGCCTTCGCCGATTTGGCGAACGTCGGCGGCCGGTGGGGAGGGTCGGTGACGGCCGCGTGGTTCCTGAAGGAATTCGCGGAGGACACGCCGTGGGTGCACCTGGATATTGCCGGCACCGCATGGATCGACGAGGAAAAGCCGCACCTGGCGAAAGGGCCGTCGGGACTGCCGATGCGAACCATGGTGCGGCTGGCGATGGATTGGAGATAGAGCCGACGATTTCGCGAAGCGATCGGGCGCGAATACGGCTTCCAACGGCTTCTTCGAAGCGGAAGTGGCGCGACGCGTGGAGACGTTCGGGAATATCGCGCACGTCTTCAGCACGTATGAATCGCGGCGCGCGCCGGGCGAGAAGCCGTTCGCGCGCGGGATTAACAGTTTCCAACTGGCCAAGACGGGAAACGCGTGGAAGGTTGTGACGATCCTGTGGGACGCGGAGCGTGAGGGCAGCCCGATTCCGGAGAAATACCTGGCTACTCCGAAGTGAAGAGCGGAATCCGCGTTTCGGCGCACAATCCCGGACCGTGGAGCCGGATCTTGAGCGCGTGCGCGTCCGGATCGGGCGGCTGGTAGGCGACTTCGTAGCGGGTAAATAGATTGAAGTAAGCGGGAAGGACGGACTGTTCGCCGCCGGGCCAGAAGGCGCCATTGACGCGGCGGCAGAACTCCTCCATGACCGGATCGCGACCCGGCGAGATCACCTGGACGAACGCCTGCGCGGCTGCGACGGCGGAGATCACTTCGTCGCCCGGCGCGCGGCGAGGCACCGCCTCGCTGAAGACGATGAGCCGCCGTTTGCCGGCCAGGCTGTTGGATTCCATGCTCACCGCGGCGGCGATGGCGCCCCAGAGATCCGCGCAGGCGAGCGCCGGTGGAATCCGCTCCCAATCGGCGGCAATGGCCTCCGCGGCCGATTGAAAGCGCGGAATGCAATCCATGGACGCCGCGGCCGGCACACCTTCGCGGTTGTAATAAACACCCGCCCACAGGTCGCTCGGACGCTTCCAGGGCAGACACTCGAGCGCCGGGCCGGCGCCGGAGCGCGGCAGAACGAAAACCAGCGACTGGGTCTCGGGAAGCGGGCGCTCGGTGACGCGATACTGGACAATCGACCGTCCATCCTCATTCAGCAGGATCTGGGTGGGTAGAAGATCGGGCAAGGCGAGGCTGTCTTCGGCCACCGCGCCCAAGAGCAGCCGCCGCATGGACCGCGAGGACTCGGGTTCGAGAAGGCGAGCCGCGAGACGCCACCGCGGACCTGTATGCGACTGCGCCACGGAGGACCGTATGTTGCCGAGCGCGGCGAAGGCGCGTTTGCGAATCGTGGCGTTGGGCTCGCGAAGAAGGGCGGCGAGGATCTCGGTGAAGCGCGGGTCGCCGGTTTCACCCATGACCCAGGCGGCGGTGGCGCGGAAGAGGGGGGCCTCGTGATGCGCCATGGCGACCAATTCGGGGATCATCGCGCAATCGCCCAGGCGGTACATCCCGAGGACCGCATTGCCGGCGACGCGATTGTTCGAATCATGCACAAGGGATTGGAGAAGCTCGCGGGCCTCGTCGGTGCGGACACCCCAGAGCGCTTCGGCCGCATTCGCGCGGATCCGGGGATCGGTGTCCGCCATGCGCTGCCGCACCCACTTGGCGCTGCGATTGCCCCTGCCGATGATGAGCACCGCTTTCGAGCGGATATGCGGGTTGGGATGGCGCAGCAGCCGCACCAGCGAGGGAAACGTGCGGATGCCATCGGTGATCACCGCCAGAATCTCCATCAGGCGGACATGCCGGTCGGGAGTGGCGTGTTCGTCCTCGGCCGCGCTATCCGCGAGGGAACGCGCGAGGACCACGTCGATTGCGGGGTTCATCCGGCTGGCGGCGATCGCCAGGGCCATCGCGTTCTCCCGGGTAAAGGCGGGGTCGCTGAGGGCCGGTAGAAGCTGGCCGCTGACCACCAGGAGCCCGATCAGATGTTGCGCGCCGCGCGAATCCATCTGGGTTCGCAGGTACTGGATGGCGCTGCGCAAGAAGGCCTCGCGATCCTCTTCGAGGAGCTGGCTCATGAGCCTCTTGGACCGCGGCGCGTCGCAATCGAAGTTGCGGAGCAAGGCCTCGAGATTGGGGCGGAGCGGATCGGCGAGTTGTGCGTGACCGCAAACGCGGGTGGACACGCGGAATAGATCGTCGGAAGCTCCGGGGAACTTTATAGCGGTTTCCCACCAGCCGTTCGGGGTGGCGGCAACTATAATGAAATTAATGGCAAATAACAGTTTTGGCGCGGCGGCGAAGCTGCGCGTGGGCGCCGCGGAATACGACTATTTCCGGCTGGCCCGTCTGGAAGAGACGGAGGTTGGCAATATCAGCCGGCTGCCGTTCTCCACGAAGATTCTGCTGGAGAACCTCCTCCGCCACGAGGATGGCCGCCGCGTTTCCGCCACCGACGTCGATTACGTCGCGCGCGGCGTCACCGGCCCCGACCAGAAAGAGATCAGCTTCATGCCCGCGCGAGTTCTGTTGCAGGACTTCACGGGCGTTCCGGCCGTGGTCGACCTGGCCGCCATGCGCGACGCGCTGGCCGCCATGGGCGCCGATCCCGGGCGCGCCAATCCGCTGATGCCCGCCGACCTGGTGATCGACCACTCGGTGCAGGTCGACAGTTTCGGATCGAACACCGCCTTCTCGCTGAACGCTCTGCTCGAATTCCAGCGGAATCGCGAGCGGTACATGCTGTTGCGGTGGGGGCAGACGGCGTTTCGCAACTTCCGCGTCGTGCCGCCGGATACGGGCATCGTGCACCAGGTGAATCTGGAGTACCTGGCGTCCGTGGTTTTCCGCGGCAATGGCATGGCCTATCCCGACACCCTTGTCGGCACCGACTCGCACACCACCATGATTAACGGGCTGGGAGTGCTCGGCTGGGGGGTCGGCGGGATTGAGGCGGAGGCCTGCATGCTCGGGCAGCCGATCTCGATGCTGCTGCCGCCGGTGATCGGCTTCAAACTGTACGGGCGGATGGTGGAGGGCTGCACGGCGACGGACCTGGTCCTCACGATTACGCAGATGCTGCGGAAGAAGGGCGTGGTCGGGAAGTTCGTCGAGTTTTTCGGGGCCGGTCTGAGCGCGTTGAGCCTCGCGGACCGCGCGACGGTCGCCAACATGGCGCCGGAGTACGGGGCCACCATGGGCTTCTTCCCGGTGGATGCGGAGACTCTCGCGTACTTGCGATTCTCCAATCGCGAGCCTGACCTGATCGAACTGGTGGAAGCCTATACCAAGGAGCAAGGCCTATTCCGGACGGACGCGACAGCCGATCCTTTATATTCGGATCTACTGGAGTTGGACCTGGCCGCAGTGACCCCGTCGATGGCCGGTCCCAAGCGGCCGCAGGACCGCGTGGAATTGCCGGGGGTTCGCAAGAATTTCTATGACGCTTTCCCGCAAGCCAAGAAGACGGGCAAGGCGCCGCTGGCGGTGAATGGCGACGCGGTCACCATGGAGAGCGGGGCGGTGGTGATCGCGGCGATCACCAGCTGCACGAACACTTCGAACCCGTCGGTGATGCTGGCGGCCGGGCTGCTCGCGAAAAAGGCGGTGGAGCGCGGACTCAAGGTGAAGCCGTGGGTGAAGACGAGTCTCGCGCCGGGCTCGAAGGTGGTGATGGATTACTACAACCAGGCCGGCCTGATGCCGTACCTGGAGGCGCTCAATTTCCACCTGGTGGGCTTCGGTTGCACCACGTGCATCGGGAACAGCGGGCCGCTGCCGGACGCCGTGGCGGAAACGGTCTCGGCGGGAAATCTGGTGGTGGCGGCGGTGCTGAGCGGGAATCGCAACTTCGAGGGGCGGATCAACCCGTTGGTGAAGGCGAACTACCTGGCATCGCCGCCCCTGGTTGTAGCCTACGCCATCGCGGGGACGATGGATATCGACCTGGCGGCCGAGCCTCTCGGTCACGATCCGGCGGGCGCCGCGGTGTACCTGCGCGACATCTGGCCGTCGAACGAAGAGGTGCAGAGCACGGTGCGCGCGTCGATCGATCAGGGCATGTTCCAGCGCGAGTACTCCGCGGCCTTCGCCGGCGATGAAAACTGGCGGACCATGCCCGCGCCGGGCGGCGCGATGTTCCATTGGGACGAGAAATCGACCTATATCAAGCGGCCGCCGTACTTCGACCAGATGGTGGATCCGGCGACGTCGATTCAGGATATCGGCGGGCTTCGCGTGCTGGCGATGCTGGGCGATTCGGTGACGACGGACCACATCTCGCCGGCGGGGTCGATCGCGAAGGACAGCCCGGCGGGCAAGTATCTGATGGAGCAGGGCGTGGAGCCGAAGGACTTCAACTCGTATGGAGCGCGGCGCGGCAATCACGAGGTGATGGTGCGCGGGACGCTGGCGAATATCCGGCTGCGCAATCAGCTCGCGCCGGGCACGGAAGGCAGTTGGACGCTGCACCAGCCGACGGGCGAGAAGATGTACATTTACGACGCGTCGATGCGGTATCAGGCGGAGGGTGTGCCGCTGCTGATCCTGGCGGGCAAGGAGTACGGGTCGGGATCGTCGCGCGATTGGGCGGCGAAGGGCGTGATGCTGCTCGGCGTGCGTGCGGTGATCGCGGAGAGCTTCGAGCGGATCCATCGCACGAACCTGGTGGGAATGGGCGTGCTGCCGCTGCAATTCCAGGCCCCGCAGACGGCCGCGAGTCTCGGATTGACGGGGAAGGAGATCTACCATCTGGACGGCGTGAAGGCCGCGCTGGAGAGCGGAGGCCGCACGGTGACGGTGCGGGCGGTGGACGAGAAGGGCCGCGAGAAGGTGTTTTCGGTGGACCTTCGGGTCGACACGCCGCAGGAGGTGGAGTATTACCGGAATGGCGGAATTCTGCCGTATGTGCTGCGGCAGTTGGCGGAGTAAGGGACCCCCCGGCGGCATGTTGGCGATCACCGCCCGAAGGATGACTTTACGAAGACTGCGGTGACCATATTCGAAGCGGAGGGGGGCCGCCGTGCCCGAAAGAGACGACCCACGGGCGGAATTCATCGACGCCGCGCTCTGGCACGGTTCGCTCGAGCGCGCTGAGGCCGTGCTGGCCGCGCACCCGGAAATTGCGGCCAGCGACATCCATACGGCCGCCATTCTTGGCGACGACGCGGCGGTGCGCCGGTTCCTCGATCAGGATCCGGCGAATGCAACGGCAAAAGGCGGGCCGCGGGGCTGGGACGCGCTGACGCACCTCTGCTTCTCGAAATATTTGCGGCTCGATCGATCCCGGACGGAAGGCTTTGTGCGCGCGGCGGCGGCGCTGCTCGACGCGGGAGCGAATCCGAACACCGGATTCTATGCCGATGACCATCAGCCCCAACCGACGCTGGAAAGCGCGTTGTACGGCGCCGCCGGCGTGGCCCACAACCCGGAGCTGACGCGGCTGTTGGTGGATCGGGGCGCCGATCCGAACGACGACGAGGTTCCCTACCACTCTCCGGAGACTCTCGACAATCGGGCCATGAAGATTCTTGTCGAGAGCGGCAAACTCACGCCCGCCAGCGTCGCGACCCTGTTAATCCGCAAGTTCGACTGGCACGACGACGAGGGCGTGGCGTGGCTTCTCGCCCATGGCGCCGATCCGAACTTCCTCACGCGCTGGGGCGGGCGCCCGCTGCATCATGCGCTGTCACGCGGCAATCCGATCGGGTACTTCGAGCTGCTGCTGGATCATGGCGCCGACCCGGCGCTGCCGTCGAAGGAAGCCACAACGGCCTTTGCGCTCGCCGCGCGGATGGCCCGGACGGACGTGCTCGAGCTGTTCGAACGGCGCGGCTTCACCGTGAGCCTCGAAGGGGACGATGCGTTCCTCGCTGCCTGCGCCCGCGGCGACGAAGACGCTGCCCGCCGGATTGCGGACGGCGATCCGTCGCTGCCGCAGCGGCTGCAGGAGCAGAACAGCGGCTTGCTGGCGGATTTCGCGGGCTCCGGAAATACGGCGGCCGTCCGCCTCATGTTGGATCTGGGTTTCGATATCGGGGCGGCGCGCAGCCATCCGCCGTGGTCGGCGGGCGAGACGGCGCTGCACGTCGCCGCCTGGCGGGGATGCCTGCCCATGGTGAAACTCCTCCTCGAGCGCGGCGCTCCTCTGGAGGCCAGGCATCGCTCCGGCGCCACGCCGCTGGCGGTGGCGCTGCGCAGCCTGATCGAACAGTCCGAATGGACACCGAACGAATACTCGATCGATATCGCGGCGGCGCTCCTGAATGCCGGCGCTCATTTGGACCCCGCCGAGCTGACCCTGGCGGCCGCCGTGTGCCTCGATCGCGGCGACGATGTGGCGCGGCTCCTGCGGGACGCGAGCGCGGACGACCTTCATGCCGCGCTGGAGGCCGCCGCGTTCCACGGTAAGGCGAGCGCCACCGGCATGTTGATCGGGCTCGGCGTGGACGTGAAAGCGTACAACCGCGCGGTGCAGCCGATTGCGACTCCCCTTCACAACGCAGTCTGTTCGGGCTCGCTCGACGTGGTCAGGATGCTGGTGGAGGCGGGCGCAAACGTCGACGCGAAAGATACCGCCTACCAGGCCACGCCGCTCGCCTGGGCCGAGTATTACCGGCACGCGGAAATCGCCGCCTACCTACGCACCGCCGCAACGGTTTTGCGTTTGGGCTGAAAGCCGACGCTACGGCACGGTCAGCGTGACGGGGAGGTACGCCGATGTCGCCCTTGCGCCGCCGCGAACCGAGACTTCGACGGTCGCCGAATAGGTCCCCGGGGCGAGACCGGCGGGGTTCGCCGACAGCAACAACTCGTCTCCCGTCTGTCCCGTTACCCGGTTGGCGCTCAGCCACGCGCCGCCATTCATGGGCAGCCGCACGGCGAACGGGAGAGGCTCCGTGATGTTCGTCAAAACCTGGACGGATTGAGTTTGCGAAGACGCGCCCTGAAAATCGAGGCGGTCTTTCGAGAACCGCGCCGCCAGCGGCGCCGGGATGATCTCGCGGATGCGATTCGTGCCGGCCTGCGGCAGGAAGGTGTTCCCCAGGGCGTCCAAGGCGACGCTGGAGGGCGAATAGTAATTGACTCCGACCAGGTTCGCGTCGAGTGGATGACCGCCGTCTCCCAGGTCGCCGTTCTTGCCGTTGCCCGCGACCCGGCGGACAGTCCCGTCCCGGGAGACGTGCAGGACGGAGGCGTAAAACGAATCCGGAATGTATAGAGCGCCCTGCGCGTCGAACGTCAAACCCACGATGATGCACAACGGCGTCTCCGTGGCCTGGAGGCCATCGAAGGCGTAGGCCGCAGGGGAAAGACCCACGCATGTCCGGCCATTCCCGGCCACGCGCGTGTGCGATCCATCGGCGTTCACGCGGTCGACCACGCTGTAGTTGTCATTACGCAACGGGTCCGAGTGCGTGATCGCCACATACAAATTCCCGTCGTGATCCATCGCGACGGCGTTCCAATAATCGATGTCCTGAATACCCGGGCCGGAGAGTGTCGTGATGACGCCATTGGGATCCACGCGGCGCAACCGCGCGTTCGAGGTGTCTCCGATATAGACGTTGCCGCGGCTGTCGACGGCGAGGCCCTTGGGTTCATTCAACGTCGCATTGACGGCGGGGCCGCCGTCGCCTCCCGACCGGTTGAGTCCCGTGCCGGTCCCCATGCCGGCCACCAGATGGAGGATGCCATCGGGCGTCACTTTGAGGACACGGCTGTCGCCGGTTTCGAAGTAGACCGTGCCGCTGGAATCCACCACCACCGTGATGGGATGGATGATCGACGCCTGCGTCGCCGAGCCCCCCTCTCCCGAATAGGCGAGCCGTCCGTTGCCCGCGACCGTCGTGACGATGCCGCCGGGCGTGATCTTGCGGACGCGTTCGGCGAACGTGTCCGCGACATATAAGTCCCCCGACGGTCCGACCGTCACGCTGATGGGGGTATTGAAGGTGGCGTGGAGCGCGGGACCGCCGTCGCCGACGTCCGCGGGAGGCGTGTCCAGAACGCCGCTTCCGGCGAGAGTCGAGATGACCCCGGCGGGGGATACGACGCGAACGCGACGGTTGGTAAAGTCGGCGATATAGACATTCCCGGCGGCGTCAATCGCGGTCTGCGCCGGGTTGAAGAGTTGGGCGGCGGTTGCCGGGCCTCCGTCTCCGCTAAACCCTCCCAGGCCCGTGCCCGCGAATGTCGAGATGATTCCGGCCGGCGTGATCCGCCGCACTCGCTGATTCATGGTGTCGGCGATGTACAGGTTACCGGCCGAATCGAGCGTGACGCTGCTGGGTCCATTCAATTGCGCGGAGACCGCCGGACCTCCATCGCCGCTGAAACCGGCGACGCCCGTTCCGGCGATGACCGCCGCCGAGCCGTCCGCGGCGATCTTCCAAACGGTGCTGCCCCGGAACGCGGTGGCGTAAAGGTTGTCGCGTGAGTCAATGGCCAGACCTTCGAAATACTGAAAGAAGCCGGGCTGTTGCGGAAGCTTGAAAAGGGTGGAAAGGACTCCGGCGGGCGAGACTTGCCGAATGCACAGGCAAAATGCTTCCGCAATGTCGAGGTTGCCCCGGGAGTCGAAGACCAGCCCGCGAGGCGAGCTCAAGACAGCCTTGGTCGCCAGTCCCGCGTCGGCGATGCCGCCACCGGCGAAGGTAGTGACGGCTCCGTCGAGCCCGACGCGGTACACGCGGCCCGCCGTGGCGTCCGAAAGATACAGGGCGCCCTCGGCGTCCTGCGCCATGCCGCGCAGTGTGAAGACGTTGAACGCGCTGGCCAGCGTTCCGTCCGCGGATGAGCCATCATTCCTGCGGCCCACCCCAACCAGCGCGAGCAGCGTGCCGTCGGGTTCGAGGCGGCTGACCAGCCCCTCGTCGTGGAGCAGGAGGCGGCCGGTCAGTTTGTCGAAGAGGATCCCGTACACCAAAGCCAGTGGAGCGTTCACGGCTGTTTTGCCGTCGATCGCGCTGCGATGGCTATATGGCAGGCCGGCGAAGGTATAAATGGTTTGCGCACCCGCAACGCCCAGGGAAGCCAGTATCAACGCATGCCGTAAGGCGCGCACTCCTTTACGGTACCTCACGCTGGCAAGGCGCCTCCGGGAGGTGGGTGAAAGACCGGACAACGGTGGTTGAGGTGCTGCCGCTTACGACCGGAGGAAAAAGCCTTGCAGCAACGTCTTGCATTATGGGCCCTGCTCTTCCTATGTGTGCTGGTTCGCCCCATCATGGCCAGCACTCCCCCGAGTGGAACGTTGACGGATGCGAATCCGAGTTTGTCATACACGGCGGGTCCCTTTGCCGTTCCGAACGTCACGGACAATGTCAATGGCACTCCTCTTTGCGATCCGATCAATCCGGCCGAACAGTGCGACACGTTCCAACTGACGGTCAATGTCGCCGCCACCGACGCGTCGACGAAGCGGATCCGCGTCACCATCAGCTTCCCCATCGCGGCAGGCGAGTTCGACGTGTTTGTGCTCGATTCGAGCGGTAACGTGCTGGGCTCGGACACCGCGGGCGGCGAGCCTTCGGTGGCCACGTTTCCGGCGGTCTCGGGCAACTACACGGTGCTGGTAGACCCATGGAATCCGCTGGGCCAGAGCTTCACCGCCACGGTCGCGCTGGAGAATCTTCCGCCGCAGCCGCCGCCGGCGACGGGAATCGCGCCGCGTTTCCAGGTGTATGCCGCTCCGCCGTCCGCCGGGGGCGCGGAGTCTTCGGGCGAGCCCTCGATCGGCGTCGACTGGAATCCGAACGTGGCATCGCTGAAATCCGGCACGGTAAATCAGGGCGGAGTGGCATTTTTTACCTCCAGCCTCAATCAATTCCGCCTGCGGTTCGACGATTGTTCTTCGCCCGCCGCGCTCACGTGGACCGATGTCTCGAGCCCGGTCGAAACCGTGACCACCGCCGATCCGATTGGCCATTGCGATCACTTCGGCGGAAGCCACCCCGGCCGTCTGTTTCAGTCCCAATTAGCCGGAGCGACGAGTATCATGGCGTTTTCCGACGACGACGGCAATACGTGGCTTCAATCGCAGGGCTCGGGCCAGCCGGCGGGCGTCGATCACCAGACCCTGGGAAGCGGCCCATATAATACGGCGGCGACGCCCCCGCCTCCACCGCACCCCGCCTATAACAATGCCGTCTACTACTGCTCCCAGGACATCGCCACGGCGTTCTGCGCCCGCAGCGACGATGGCGGACTCACCTTCGGTCCGGGAGTTCCGATCTACAATCTGACGCAGTGCACGGGCATTCACGGGCACGCGAAGGTCGCTCCGGACGGAACGGTTTACGTGCCCAATCGGGGCTGCGGCGCCACTCAGGCCGCAGTGGTCTCGACCGACAACGGATTGACGTGGTCCATTCGTCCCATCCCCGACAGCACGCCTGCGATCGGCAACGATCCATCCATCGGGGTGGCCAGCGATGGGACTGTTTACTTCGGCTACCAGGACGGCGGCGGCGCCGCCAAGATGGCTGTCTCGCACGATCAGGGCAAGACATGGAGCGGCTCGGTGAATGTCGGCGCGCCATTGTCCATCGCGAATTCCGTGTTTCCGGCGGTGGCGGCGGGCGATCCCGGCCGCGCGGCGATGTTCTTCCTCGGTTCGCCGACACCCGGCAACCTGCAGGACACCGCGAACTACACAGGCATCTGGCACGGTTACGTCGCGGTGACGTACGACGGCGGCGCCAACTACTTCCTGATCGACGTCACGCCCGACGACCCGGTGCAGGTCGGGTCGATCTGTATCGCGGGAACGCTGTGCGGCTCGGATCGCAATCTGCTCGATTTCAACGACCTGACGATCGACGCGCAGGGCCGACTGATCGGCGCCTTCGCGGATGGCTGCGTCGCGGGATCGTGCGACGCCTCTTCGCCGAACACGGCGTCGCGCAGCGCACTCGGCACGGTCCTCCGGCAATCGGGCGGCAAGCGCACGTTCGCGGCATTCGATCCGGCGGAGCCCGCCGCGCCGGCCGCTCCGCTGGTCGGGTCGGCTTTGCAAAGCGCCACCGGAACGCTGGTGAAGTGGTCGGCGCCGGACAACGGCGGCGCGGCGTTGAAGGATTATGTGGTCTATCGGGGCGTGGCCAGCGGCAGCGAGACGCCGCTCGCCACCGTCAACGCCTCGAGGACCTCGTACCTCGACAAAGCAGCGAAGGCCGGCACATACTACTACCGGGTTGCGGCGGAGAACAAATACGGGCGCAGTCCGTTGTGCGGCGAGATGGCGAGCGTTGCCGCGCCGCCTCCGCAATCGCCGTGCACGGGCGCCGGCATCACGGTGGTCACCGATTCCGCCGGCGATCAGGCGGGCGCTCCGGCGAATTCGCAACTCGACATTCAGTCGATCTCGATCGGCGAGAAGTATGTCAGCGCGACGGCGCCCGCGCAACTCACGTTCACGATGAAGGTCGCCAACCTGGCGACGCCGCTGCAACCCAATTCGGTGTGGACGATCTTCTTCACGGCGCCGAATGGAACGCAGTACTTCGTCGATATGAGCACGGCCGGCGCGGGCGCGGCACCGGTTTTCGAATACGGGCACACGACCACTCTCGCCAGCGGCACGACGCAGCAGGTGCGGGACGGCGCGGCCGGCGCGGGGAGCGCGTACAACGCGGACGGGACGATCACGCTGGTGATCGCCGACAGCCTGGCCGGCGGCCTCAAGGCCGGCGATTCGCTGGTGAACATCAACGCGCGGACGCAGTTCCTGGTGGGGGGAGACGGCACAGGGCTGCTGGCGACGATCGACAACACCTCGGCGGGCCGCTACATTCTGGTGGGAAATGCATACTGCGCGGGTAAGTGACACAATCCGGCTGCTGGCCGGTCTCATTCTGATGGCCGCCTCCGTGCGGGCGGCCGGGGCGGACGCCTGCGCGCTCCTCTCTGCGGAGGCGATTCACAAAGCCACCGGCGAGCAGGTCGCGAACACAAAGGCCACATCGCAGACGGCGGGCAAGGTGCGGCAGTCGCAATGTTTCTACACTCTGCCCACGTTCAGCAACTCCATCAGCGTCATTCTGACGGGCCCGGCGGGGGCGTCACACGACGCCGCGCGGGAGATGTGGGAGCGCTGGTTTCACCGCGAGGAAGGCGCAAAAGCGGAGTCGGAGGAGGAAGAGGCGGCCGCCAAGGCCGCGCCGGTGGCGGGAGTGGGCGACGAGGCGTTTTGGGTCCACAGCTTCGTCGGCAATCTCTATGTCCGGAAGGGCGACCGCTTCCTGCGCATCAGCCTCGGTGGAAAGATGAACGACGGCGAGCGCCAGGCCAGAGCCAAGGCTCTCGCCGCCGTGGCCTTACGGCGTTTGCGGTAGAGCCCGGTCCTTATTCCATGCGGAGGGCTTCGGTGGGGGCGATCCGTGTGGCGCGGCGGGCGGGGATCTCCTTTGCCGCGTTCGAGGACGGCGCCGCCAAGGATTGTCAAGGCACGGAGGCGGCCGTCCGAAATGCGCTGTACACTATGTCCGTATGAAATGGCTTCTGCTTGCCACGACGTTCTGTGCGGCGGTGTCGGCACAGTCTTTTACCTGCGACCTTTCGGGCCTGAAGGCGATGGAAGGGCTGAAGGCGGAGATGCGCAACGGGGCGCTCGAGGTCTCGTGGGACGGCGCCCGCGGACAGCAGCTTCGCGCGGCGTTCGCCGTGCGGAACGGACAACCCATGATCGCCGAGCTGCTGGCGCACCGGCCGGGCGGCGCGTGGATCGTGCTGGGGCGGAATCTGACGCCGGAGTTCCAGGTGACCAGCGGCAGGCGGCGGCTCTCGGAGCAGCAGATGGCGCCACTGCGTCAGCTCGGCATTGCGCTGACGCCGGAGGTGGTGCAGCGGGAACAATGGAACGCCTTCTGGGACGCGCCGCTGATGGTGCCGGGGCAGGCGAACACGAATTACGATATGCCGCGGAAGCCGGAGGAGATTCGCCGCGCCTGGGCGTCGTACCATGCGACGGGATGCCAGGCGCGCACCGACGGCGCGCGCATCGAGATCGAGTTCCCGGGGCTCGACATGGGCATCTTCAGCGGCAGTCTGCGATTCACGGCCTATCGCGGCGCGAATCTGCTGCGGCAGGAGGCGATCGCCAAGACGGAGGAGCCTTCGGTCGCTTATAAGTATGTCGCGGGGCTGAAGGGGCTGGCGGCGGGCAACGATACGCGGATCGTATGGCGCGATCCGGCGCGGGCGTGGCAGCAGTACGCGCTGGGCGGCGCCGTCAATACCGACGCCGTCGCGGTGAAGGCTCGCAACCGGCTGGGGATCGTCGAGAGCGGCGGCGGATCGCTGGCATTTTTGCCGCCATCGCACAAGTTTTTCTTCGCGCGCGAGATCGAGACGAACCTCGGGTTCATTTACTATCGCAAGGACAGCGACGCCTCCTTCGCCGTCGGAGTGAGGCAGGCGGACCGGGAGGAGCCGTTCAAGCCCTATGGCGTGTCCGACGAGGTGTGGAACCGCCGCGCCGCCGAATCGCGGCACGACACCTTCAACTTCGCCCTGTATAACGCGCCGCCGGGGACGTGGCAGCGCATGCCGGTCTACTATTATCTGAGCCCGGAAGACGGCCGCGCCACGGCGGAGGCGGTCCTCGCGTTCACGCACGACGATCAGTACAAGGCGATGCCGGGCTACCAGGTGCTGGTCAGCCACTTCCATTTCCACTTCAACGAGCAGCTCACGGACGCGGGGACGATCGACCTGCAGCCGAGTTGGCTGCAGGTGCTGCGGGGCCTCGGAATCAATATTGCGATCCTGGCGGACTTCCACTCCGATTCGCACGCGAACGATCCGGGTCCGCTCCGTTTTAAGGAGCAGAAGGTGTATTTCGAGGGCTGCCGCCGTTTCTCCGACCGCGGGTTTCTGCTGATTCCCGGCGAGGAGCCGGACGCCAACTTCGGCGGCCACTACATCACGTTCCTGCCGCGGCCGGTGTACTGGTCGCACGCGACGAAGGCGGGGCAGCAGTTTCAGGCCGACGATCCGCAGTACGGCAAGGTGTATCACGTCAGCAATGCCACAGAGGAACTCGACATGGTGAAGCGGGAGGGCGGGCTGTTCTGGCAAGCGCATCCGCGCACCAAGGGATCGGCAGGCTACCCCGACGCGATCCGGGACACGGCGCACTTCCTGAGCGACCGTTTTCTGGGAGGGTCGTACCAGTCGCTGCCGGTGGATCAATCGGAGAAGCGGCTGTGCGAGGCGCGCTGCCTGGCGCTACTCGACGATATGAACAACTGGTCGGGTCCGAAGTACATGATCGCGGAAGGCGACACGTACATGAAGTATCCGGACGACGAAACGTTCCCGCAATTGATCGTGAATTACGTAAAGCTGCCGTCCGTGCCGAAGTTCGACGAGGATTGGAGTCCGGTGGCGCGCGCGATGCGGGCCGGCGATTACTTCGTGTCGAGCGGCGAGGTGCTGCTGCGAAACTGGGCGATCAGCGGGCGCACGTACAACGCCGAGGTGGAGTGGACCTTCCCGCTGGAGTTTGTGGAACTGGTGTGGGGCGATGGGAAGACGACGGGACGGCAGATCGTCCCGGCCACGGATTTGGCGCCGTTCGGGTCGAAGAAATTCGCGATCCCGTTCGACCCTGCCGGGAAGAAGTGGGTGCGGTTCGCCGCATGGGACTCGGCGGGAAATGGGGCGTTCACACAGCCGACGCATCTGAGATAGGAAGCGTTGGGGCGATGCCTTGGCGCGACGCCCTGCCTGGAGACGCCGTCCTTTCGCCGGTAAAATCCGGGCGTTCGGCGGCGGGCGGTTGAACTCCGGGTCGCGCCATGCGTAAATCGAAGTAACCCATGCGCTATCTTCCGCTCATTTTCAAGAACTGTTGGCGCAACCGCCGCCGCACGATCCTGACCGTCGCGAGCATCGGCGTCTCGATGTGCCTGCTCGCGGTCATGATGACCATGTACCACGCTTTCTACCTCAGCGACCCGGCGCCGGACGAGGCGCTGCGGCTGGTCGTGCGGAATCGCGTATCGCTCACCGTGCCGATCCCGTTGTCATACATGTCGCGCATCCAGCAGATGGCGGGCGTGAAGGAAGCGATGATCGGCAACTGGTTCGGCGGCACATACAAAGACAATCGCGATCCCAAGAACATGTTCGCGCGATTCGCGATCGAGCCGGAGAAGCTGTTCAAGGTCTACGGCGAGATACGGATCCCGGAGGAGGAGAAACAGGCGTTCATCCACGACCGCACGGGCTGCATCATCGGGCGCGACGTCGCCAAGGCGCACGGGCTCAAGGTCGGCGACCGCCTGCCTCTGATTGGAGACATTTATCCGGGCAATTACGAGTTCACGATCCGCGGGATCTTCGACTGGCCGCGCACCAGCGAAGTCATGTACCTGAACAAGGAATATGTCGAACAGGGAATGCCGGAGCGGCGGCGCGGACAGGTCGGGCTCTATTACGTTCTGATCGACGATCCGAAGAACTCGGGCCGCATCGCATCGGGCATCGACAGCGAATTCCGCAACTCCACGGCGGAGACGAAGACCGAATCGGAACAGGCGTTCACGGTGGGGTTCCTGTCGCTGCTGGGCAACGTCAAGATGTTTCTGATTGCGATCGGGGGCGCGGTGACCTTCACGATCCTGCTGGTTTCGGCGAACACGATGGCGATGTCGGTGCGCGAGCGGGTGCGCGAGGTCGGCGTGCTCAAGACCCTGGGGTTTGCGCCGGGCGCGATTTTGGGGCTGATTCTGGGCGAGGCGGTCGCCATCTCGGTGGCGGGGGGGCTGATCGGCTATCTGATCTCGACCGGCATCATGCGGGGGATCGCGAAGAGTCCCATCGGCGGCTTTCTGCCCACGCTGCCGCCGATCGAGCCGTCGGTTGCGGCGGCTTGTCTGGCGACGGCGGGCGTCGTGGGGTTGTTCAGCTCGCTGGTTCCGGCGCTGGGGGCGTCGCGGATCTCCATCGTGCAGGCGCTTCGCAGTTCGGATTAATCGTCATGGCCATTCCACTTTCCTACAATCTGCGCAACCTGGTGGTCCGTAAGACCACGACGGTAATGACCGCGCTCGGCATCGGGCTGACGGTGGCTGTCCTGCTGGCGATCCTGGCCCTGGTGAATGGGCTCCGGGTGACTCTCGGATCGTCGGGCAATCCGCTGCACGTGCTGGTCATGCGCAAAGGCTCGGATTCGGAGCTGGTGAGCAACTTCGCCCGCGCGCAGTTTCAGGATCTGAAGTTCAAGCCGGGCATCGCCAACGGGAGCGATGGGCAGCCTCTGGCGTCACTGGAGATGATCACGGTCATCAATCTCGCCAATGTCGACAACGCCAACGGAGTGAACGTGACGATTCGGGGCCTGCAACCGGCAGGGATCGAGTTGCGCAAAAACGTCAAGATCGAGAAGGGGCGCTGGTTCAATACGGGGCAGCGCGAACTGGTGGTGGGCCACTCGGTCTCCCAACGCTTCCCCGACGCGCAAATGGGAAAGACCATCCGCTTCGCGCGGGGCGAGTGGGCGATCGTCGGCGTGATGGATTGCGGACGCTGCGCGCATGACAGCGAAATCTGGGGCGATGTGAACCAGATCAGCTCCGACTATCAGCGCGTGGAGGTTCTCAGCTCCGCCATGGTGCAGGCGACCGATGCCGTGACCGCGCAGGCGCTGATGAACGATATCAATAACGACCAACGGCTGGGGATGCACGCGATGTCGGAGAAGGAATACTACGAACTGCAGACCGTTTCCGGCGCGCCGATCGAGGCCATCGGGATTTTCGTGTCGATCATCATGGCGGTCGGCAGCAGCTTCGCGGCGATGAATACGATGTACGCGGCCGTGGCCCGCCGGGCGCGTGAGATCGGCACGCTGCGTGTGCTCGGGTTCTCGCGAGGGAGCATCATGGCGAGCTTCTTCGTCGAGTCGGTGCTGCTGGCGGGGCTCGGCGGCGTCGTCGGCTGCCTGCTCGTGATGCCGCTGAACGGCCTGACGACGGCAGTCGGAAACTCGAATTTCGCGGAGATGGCGTTCGATTTTCAGGTGACGCCGAAGATCATGGCGATCGGGATCGCATTTGCCACGGCGCTGGGATGCGTGGGCGGAGTGTTTCCGGCGCGGAACGCCTCGCGCAAGGAGATTCTCACGGCGTTGCGCGAGGTATAGGGGTGGTCATGGATGCGGAACTCAAAAATCTGAAGATCGACCGCGACAGACGTTCGACGGAGCCGTCGAAGTGGGCAAGCCGATGGATCATCGGCGGAGTTCTGGTCTTTCTGCTGCTGGGCGGCTACACCATGCTCTCGTCGCGGCTCAACACGGCGCCGGAAGTGGAAGTCCAGCGTGTGAAGTCGATGAACGCGGCTGTCGCGCCGCAAGGAGTGGTGTTGAACGCCACGGGCTACATCGTTGCCGCGCATAAGATCCAGGTGGCGGCGAAGGTGATCGGCAAGGTGAAGTTTATCGGGGTGGATAAGGGCGACCGGGTGCGTGAGAACGACGTGATCGTCCGGTTGGAGGACGACGAGTACCAGGCGCAGTTGCAACAGGCGAGAGGGCAGCTGGCGACGCTGCAGGCGCGGCTCGACGAGGCGTTGCATGGCTCGCGGCCGGAGGAGGTCGCGCAGGCGCTGGCGAACGTCGAATCGGCGCGCGCCGATCTGCAGAACGCCAAGGTGACGTTGGACCGATCGCGCAACCTGGTGGCGGAGAATGTCGCGCCGAAGCAGTCCCTGGACGACGCGCAGGCGCGCTACGACTCGGCGATCCACAAGGTGAATGCCCTGCAAAAGACGTACGAACTGGTGAAGATCGGGCTGCGGCAGGAACAGATCGACGCGTTGCGCGGGCAACTCGACCAAGCCAAGGGCGCGGTGGCATTCGCCGAGACCAACCTTGCCAATACGATCATCCGCGCGCCGGTGACCGGTACGATTCTGGAGCGCGTCGTGGAGAAAGGCGAGTTCGTCACGACCAGCTTTGTCGGCGAGCGAGGCGCGAAGGGGTACGTGGTCTCCCTGGCGGATCTGAACGACCTGCAGGTGGAGCTCGACATCAGTCAGAACGATTTCGCCAAGCTGCACGCGGCGCAGCGCGGGATCGTCACGACCGACGCCTACCCCGACCGAAAGTATGACGGCTTCATCAAGGAGATCTCGCCCGAGGCCAACCGGCAGAAGGCGACGGTGCAGGTCAAGGTGAAGATTGCGAAGCCGGACGAGTATCTGCGCCCCGAGATGAATGCGAGCGTAGCCTTTATTGCGGACGAGAAACCGGCGGCAACGGCGGCGGACGCTCCGGCGAAGCCGGTGGTGATCGTGCCCGCGGCGGCGGTGAAAGACGGCGCGGTGTTTGTGTGGTTGGACGGCAGGGCGGTGCGGCGTCCGGTGAAGACGGGCGCGACGAGCGGCCAGAACGTGCGCATCGAGCAGGGGTTGATCGGCGGGGAGGATCTGATCGTCAATCCGCCGGCCGGTTTGAAGGATGGGGACAAGGTCCGCCAGAAGGTCTGACTATGAGCGAAGCCGTCATCACTACCAATCGATTGACGAAGGAGTTCGTGCGCGATGAATTTCACGTGATCGCGCTGCACGACGTGACGCTGGAGATCCACGCGGGTGAGTTCGTAGCGCTGATGGGCCCTTCCGGCTCGGGAAAATCAACGCTGCTGCACCTGGTGGCGGCGATGGACCGCCCGACCGGGGGCGACATCCGCGTGCTGGGGCGCGAGCTGCGCAAGATGACCGACCGGCAGATCGCGCGCTGGCGCAACGAGAACGTCGGATTCATCTTCCAGCAGTTCAACCTGATCCCGGTGCTGACGGCGCTGGAGAATGTGGAACTGCCGCTGAAGCTGACGAATCTGAAAAAAGCGGAGCGCATCGAGCATGCGACGACGGCGTTGAAACTGGTGGGACTCGGCGACCGGCTGGGGCATTTCCCGCGGCAGTTGTCGGGCGGGCAGGAGCAGCGCGTAGCGATCGCCCGGGCGATCGTGACCGATCCCGCGCTGATCCTGGCGGACGAGCCGACGGGCAACCTGGACGCGGCGTCGGCGCTCGAGGTGCTGACGATTCTGTCGAAGCTGAACAAGGATTTCGGCAAGACGGTGGTGTTGGTGACCCACGATCCGCACGCCGCGCAGTTTGCGACGAAGGTGCATCACCTGGAGAAGGGCGAACTGGTAGCCGAAACGGCGGCGTAGGGCGCGTTGGTGGCGGTGGGCCTGACGGACGTGCTTTGGTCACGAGTTTCACCCGCGCTGGTAAGGCTCTCGCACCTCTAAGCCGGCGAAGATTTGAAAATGTCTTCGATTGAAAGTACAGAGCGGGTATGACGGGCAACCGCCATCGCTGCGATCGCGCAATCGGGGATTCCGACTCCAGTTGCCAGGCGATGCGTCGCCAACAACTCATAAGCGCGCGCGAACTCGGAGGCGTCAGGCCAAAGAAGGGGAAAGGCCGTCAGGAATTTCTGAACTCGTTGCTGCTCCGATTGGTTGCGACAACCAACCAGCAATTCCATCGCGACGATGGCTGGTATGCCGAAGATCTCTGTAGCTGCACTCTCCAGCCATGTTCTCGCGGCGGGCACACCACGAAGACAATCGATCAGGATGTCGGTATCGAGCAGCAGCATCTAGGCGGAACGCTGCCATCCTTCGGTGCGCAAATGCCGCGCGAACTGAACGCTATCTCCGATATCGGTCCGGTCGGCCCACATTCCGAAGAACTCGGATTTCACGAAATCGCCGAGCGTCCCGGTTCCAGCGGGCGCTGGAGAAGAGACGACCAGAACCATCTCAGCGGGGCCGATGGGAAAATCAGCCGGCAGCGTGATATGAAGTTCACGGCTCGCTGGGATCTCCGCATTCAAATTGACAGTCCGGAACATGGGCTCCCCTTCAGTGTCGCCTCTTGCCATTATAGCCTTTCAAAAAGGGCCTATTTCGCTCATGGCGTGAACGGAGCCGCACAACGCAAATGCGCTGTGACCGCGCTGTGACGTCGGCGGACCGTGACGGTGTTCCAGAGCATCCTAGAATACCAACTGTACTGAAACCACAACCACTTGGACTCGACTGGACTGGGCCGAACTGCCAGCCCTCGGGTTCGATTCCCGTTAGCGCTACCAATTTTTCAATCACTTACAGACAATCGGGTAGCACAGGGTAGCATCAGAGCGGCGGCGGCTGGGCTCTACTCCCCAAGCACCCGAGCAATCGAACTTCTCTCCTAGCCCGCCGGGTTCGAAACGACAAGCAACCCTGGATCATCCGTTCAACGCCCCCGGTCGGGTCCATCGGACTGTTGTGTGGGATTCAAGGGAGTTTTGCGAGCGTGTGACCTTTGCGCTTTGCTGCTTCACTGGGCAGAGAGCGCTTTTGTTGGGCAAAGGCGTCAACCTCCCCGGGTCTCGTTCCACAAACCGTTCCGGCTCTCCTCCCGGCTCGGCCAACCGCAAGCTTCCGAAGCGATGTATGCGGGATAAACCAGCCACTTCCCGAATTGGGTACTGATATAAGGTTCTGGTTCTGAAGATCTGAGATAGACATATATACTGAACGGAGCCATGAGAAAGCTTACTACTACTGTCCGGCTGGACACAGACCTCCAGAGGTCGCTCAAGAAGCAACTGGCAACTGATGGCCTGCATATGACCGGGGTCGTGCAGGGGTTCCTCAAGCGCTATGTCGACTTTCCCGAAGCCACGCGGAGCTGGCTCGAGAATCCTGCGCGGCCGGTGCGAGCGCTCTCTACTGCCCAGCCCGATCAACTGGCGAAGGTGTTGGCGGCAAGCATCTCGCGCTTGCTGATCGAAAACCGGGGGTCTTGGATCACCGAGGCCATCCTCGAGGCACAGTTATACCGGGAAGGAGAATCGGTATTCGGCGACCGGATCAGCCATTTCGTCGCGGAAAAGAACTTCCTCGCCCGCACCGTCGCCCCTTGGTTAATGGGCCGGATCCTTGCCAAATTGAAGGAGGCTCCCAAAGTGTACCTGGTGGTCGATTCCGGCACCACCCTCTACTGGCTGCTCCGCGAGATAGCCCAGCTCCTGATCAAGGTCGGCAGGGAGGATGAGTCGCTGCGGCGCCTGCAGATTGTCACCAATAACATTCCGGGTGCGGATGCCTATATGACTTTTTCGCGGAGGCACGCCGATTTCGTGCCGGCCGGCTCGTCTACCGAAAGCTTCCTCTCGGATGTCGTTGAATGCAAATTGCTGACGGGGACGCTACTCGCAAAATACTCAGCCGTAACGGGGGAAGACACCGATAAGGCGCTCCAGGAGAAAAAAGATTCGGCACCTGAGGATTCCTATTTCTTCGGCCTGGTCGGCGGGAATTGGATTCAGGTAAACAGCGATTCGCATCGCCCTCCCGTTCCGCTGGCGGCTGGACGCGGGCAGAAGAGTTTTAAGGAACGAATTGTCTCTGTCTGTGACGAGTTGCATGTGCTTTCCCCACTGGGCCGCGTGTTCCTGGATGCGACGATTGACGATATCAACGAAAACCTCGGCAATGATAACTCCAGCGCTGAGAAACTGAGGTACGAGCCGGTCAGTATCGCGGGGAAGGAGGATCGAATCAAGCTCATAACGACCGTCCGTTCCGGCGGTCCACCGGTCCCCCTGCTGTATTCGCACTCCACCAGAATCAGCGGCACTTATGGCAGGTCTTCGGAGTTGAACGAGCGGACGGCGTTGGAACCCGTCGGGTCTCTGTCGGCGATTCTGCTGCCTTTCGATCTGGCCGAGGCAGGCATAGCGGATCAGATTCCGATCGAATTTCCGCACCGGAGGACTCAGACCAGGGACTTCCGACGAAGATTCTTCTCCGCCGTCGAATGATCCTTCATAGCGGTGATTGTGTATTCATCGTGAATTCATGAAGGAAAGCAGGTGAATTCATCAATTCTTTAATCCCTCGATAAATAGCAGAAAATATGAGGCTTAGGCCTTGCAATTCGATTTTGTGAAGAAGTATGCTCTTCTCCAAGGAGAGGGGCAAAGCATGATTCAACGGTCTCTGGGAACCCTAGACTGGCCCACGCGCCGCCTCCTGGTTTGGCTCAGGAAGAACGCGCGCCAGCACAAGAAGATCTACGACTCCGAATGTGAA
>CAZSQK010000051.1:0-53542 GCA_964608645.1 uncultured Solibacteraceae bacterium
CGGACTCTGAGTCGCAGCTCAACCGGACACTAGTGTGCGCCGCAACGGTTTTCGCTAGCCGGAAGCGAGGCGCTGGAGCCGCTTCACTGCACCGAATTGATATAAGCCAGCAGGTCCCCTAATTCCTGCGGGTTCTTGAAGCGGGGCCAGCCGATCCCCGCGTCTTTCATCCGGTTCAGCATCTGCGGACCATGTCCCCAAATGGCGGAGATGATCGCCACCTCCGAATAGTGCCGCGCCTGCCCCGGAAGTTGCGGCGCGCCGTGAGCGCCGCCCGCATGGCAATCGGCGCAACGGCGGGTTTTGAAAATCTCCTGCCCTTTGGCCACTGTCCCGGCCGGGTAGACAAATTGCCGCATCCACAGGAAGCTGAGGAGCTCCCGCATCTCGTCCTCGCTCAACGAGGGCGTCGGCTTCACCATGCGCGGCGCATGGTTCCACATATCGACGGCGATGTCGGTCAACGTCATATTGTGCAGGCGGTCCTCGAGCGCCAGCTTGCCGGCATGGCACTTCACGCAGCCCTTCGCTTCGAAGATCTTGTAGCCATCGCGGTCCGATGTGTTCGAGAAGCGGGCGTGCAGGTGGCGGGTTTCGGGGAGCGAACGGAGCCATGCCAGCATGTCGTAAAGTTGCGCCGTCGTTAGTTCCTGCCAGGCGATCTGGCGGCGCGCGAAAGCGTCCTGCATGTGGCTGCTGTGGTTCCACATCTGCTCCACCATGACTACCGGATCCGCGAGCGAATCCCATTTCGCGATGGGCGGAGCGTTCTCCCCGCGCGATTCGGTGACGCCGTGACAGTCTCCGCAGTGCTTGGCGGCGAAGGTCGCCTTACCCCGTCCCGCGTCGCCCGGCTTGTCGAAGAAGCGCGTCGAGTAAAAATACGCGAAAAGGTCGGCGGCGTCTCCGGCGGTCAGCTTCGGGCGACGGATACCCGCGGCGTCCATCGCGCCCCACATCACCGGGGCGTGATTCCACATGGTGGTGGCGAGGTGCGCCGGGGTGTAGTTGCGGCTGACGACGACGCTGAAGTCCGCCCCCATCTTGCCGCCGCGGCCATTGACGCGATGGCACCGGATGCACTGCTCGCGTTCGAAGACCTTCTCTCCCCGCGCCGAATCTCCGGAGATTACCGGATCGACGGCGGCCTGAAGAAGGCCGCCAAACGCCAAAAAAATTAACATCTTCGACATCGCTCTCTACAGCTTACTAGAGCGCCATGCAAGCGCACTCAGAAAGCGTCCGAATGGGGGCGCAACTCCCCTTTCATCTTGACTTTCGGCGCGGAAAGCCGTATAAAAAATGCCAGTATTCACACGTTGTCAAAGCCCCGGCGCGCACTCAGCGAGGGGAGAAGGGGAGATGCTTTGAGAGGAAAGTCCAGCTACGCGATTACGCTGTGGTGTCTCGGAATGCTGCTCCTGGCGCTGTTGTTCGGGGTTTCGACTCCGACCGCTTACGCGCAGGTGCTCTATGGGTCCGTCGTCGGCGTTGTGACGGATCAGAGCGACGCAGTGGTTCCGAACGCTACGGTAACCTTAACCAGCAAAGACACCGCTAGCACGCGCACGACCGAAACCGACGGAGGGGGCCGATACTCTTTCGGGAACGTGCTTCCGGGACACTACGACGTGAAGGTCGCGGCCAAGGGGTTCCGCACCTATTCGCAGCAGGATCTCGAGGTCACACCGAACACCGTGGCGCGCACCGAGTTCAAGCTCGACGTCGGACAGCTCACGGAAACCGTATCGGTGGAAGCCAACGCGGCGCTGCTGCAAACCGATAAATCGGACTCGCACTCGGAAATCTCGACGAAGGCCATCACGAACCTGCCCTTGAGCGGTTACCGGAACTACCAGACGCTGCTCAATCTGGTTCCGGGTGCGACACCGGCGTCGTTCCAGAACTCGATCACCGACACGCCCGGCCGCGCGCTGCGCACCAATATCAACGGCGGAAACGGCCAGGGGAACATCACCCGCATCGACGGCGCCACCAGCGTGAACATCTGGCTGCCGCACCATGTCGGGTACGTCGCTCCGGAAGAGACGGTGGAGACGGTGAACATCACCACCAGCGCGGCGGACGCCGAACAGGGGATGGCCGGCACGTCGGCTGTGACCGTGATCACCAAATCGGGGACCAACCAGATTCACGGCAGCGCCTACGAGTTTCACGACGATCAGCACCTCAAGGCGCGGAACTTCTTCCAGGCTGCCGGCACCGACAAGCCGTTGAGCATCTACAACAACTTCGGCGCCACCGTCGGCGGACCGATCCGGAAGAACCGGTTGTTCTACTTCTTCAGCTATGACGGAACGCGGCAGCGGCAGGGCTCGCCGGGCTTCTACACGGTTCCCACAGCGGATCAACGCGTGGGGGACTTCAGCTCCTACGTGACATCGAACGGCTCGGGCACAATCTACGACCCGCTGACCGGCACATCCGCGGGTGTGGGCCGCACGCCATTCGCCGGGAATAAGATTCCCAGCAACCGGCTCGACCCGATCGCGTTAAAGCTGCAGTCCTACTATCCGGCGCCGAATGTCGCCGGCGGAGCGACGCTGAACAACTACTTCGCGGCCGGCGGTCCAATCCTCAGCCGGAATTACTTCGACACAAAGATCAACCTGACGGTCAACGACAAAGAGTCGGTATGGGGCAAGTACGGCCGTATGTGGGCGACTTCCGGCGGCAAGGCCGTCTTCGGCATCGCCGGCGGCCCAGGCCTTCCCGGCTCCGATCCGGGTCTTGGCGACACGCTGATTCAGGTGGGCACCCTCGGCCACACTCACATCTTCTCGCCGCATGTGATTCTGGACGGCGTGTTCGGCTACGAGCGGCAGGGCCAGGGGGTGATTCCGAACGACTTCGGCACCAATTATGGCCTCCAGTTCGGCATCGCCAACATGAACGGTCCGGACCCGCTGCAGAGCGGCTTCCCGAACATCAGCATCAGCAGCTACACCGGGTTCGGCGTGCCGAACTGGATGCCGTTGCGGCGCGTCGAGGAAAGCTATACGAGCAGCCACAACCTGACCGTGATCAAGGGCGCGCATGAATTCCGCTTCGGCGTGGACGTGGTCCGGCACCACCTGAACCACTGGCAGCCGGAAGTGGGCTTCGGCCCGCGCGGCGGTCTCGGCTTCGGCGGCGGACCGACGGCCCTGAGCGGCGGCGCGGCGCCGAACCAGTACAACAGCTACGCTTCATTCCTTCTCGGCTACTCCAACGACGCCGAGAAGGCGCTGCAGTACCTGCTAATGACGGGACGCGAGTGGCAGTTCGGCGGCTACGCGCGCGACCGCTGGCAGGTAACCCGCAACCTGACGATCAACATCGGGCTGCGGTACGAGTACTATCCGTTGATGCAGCGGGCCGGCAAAGGGCTCGAGCGTTACGATCCGGCCACCAACCAGGTGTTCCTCGGCGGACGCGGCGGGCAGCCGGATAACGTCGGGATCACGGTCAGCCATAAGTTGTTCTCGCCCCGCCTCGGATTGGCCTATCGCCTCGGCGATAAGACCGTCGTGCGCGCCGGATACGGCCTCAACTTCGACCCGCTGCCGTTCTCGCGGCCGCTGCGAGGCTGGTATCCCTTCACCATCAACGCCGCCAACGTCGCCTCGAACAGCTTCGGCTATGAAGGCACGATCGCGCAGGGCGTTCCCAACGTGACCGGTCCGGATATCTCCAGCGGCGTGGTTACGCTTCCCACCAACGTGGATGAGCGCAGCCCGAACGCCGGCCTGATTCACCGCGGCTACACGCAGTCGTGGAACCTGACACTCGAACGGAGACTGCCGCAGGACCTGGTGGTGTCGGCGGCATACGTCGGCACGCACTCGGTGCACCTGCTGGCGGACCTCAACATCAACACGGCCGGTCCGGGCACGACCACCGCGCAGTTGCCGTATGCGGTGAAATACGGCCGCACCATCGCGACCAACATGTGGGACGGCTACCTGAGCTCGAACTACCATGCGTTGCAGGTGGCGGTGAACCGTTCCTTCTCAAAGGGTTTGATGGTGAAGGCCGCTTACACCTTCTCCAAGACGATCGACTACACGGATGACGACGGCTGGGCGAGCGTGAGCTGGAACTGGGCTCCCGTGTTCCAGCGCAATCGCGCCGTGGCCGGTTTCGACCGCGCGCACGTCCTGCAAATCGGCTGGCTCTACGAACTGCCGATGGGCAAGGGCAAGTCCTTCGCGAAATCCGGCGTGGGCGCGGCGGTGCTCGGCGGGTGGCAGGTCAATGGCGTGATGGCGGCCTACACGGGCACGCCGTTCACGGTCGGCGATTCTACGGCGTTGAACGCTCCCGGCGGCAACTCGCAGACGGCCAACCAGGTCGCGCCGGTCGTGCGGATCGGGGATGTCGGTCCCGGAACCCGCTACTACGATCCCAACTCTTTCGCTTCGGTCGGAGTGATCAACACGTTCGGCTCGTCGGGGCGCAACATTCTCCGCAACCCCGGCGTTTGGAACACAGACCTCAACATCACCCGGCAGTTCAACATCAAGGAAAACTTCCGCATGCAATTCCGCGGAGAGTTCTTCAACTTCTCGAACACGTCTCACTTCGGCGGCATGGCAAGCACCAACGTGACCGGCGGCGCGAATTTCTTCAGCGTGCGCAGCGCGTCCGGCGAACGCCAGATCCGCTTCGGCTTACGCTTCCAGTGGTAAGCTGACGGAATGACCTTCAGGACTGGGCGGGCCGCCTTGCGGCTCGCCCTTTTTTATTTGGGGGCAAGCCTTTGGGGGCAGTCCGACGAGCTGGCACGAGAGACCGAACGCGCCAGGGGTCTAATGGCCGCGGGGCAATACGAGCAGGCAATCCCGATTTATCAGAAGGTGCTGAAGGCTGTGCCGGGAAATTCCGGCGTGTTGTTGAATCTCGCGCTGGCCGAACACATGGCTGGGCGTGAGCGCGAATCCGTGCCGCATCTCGAAGCGGTTCTGAAAGCGCAGCCGAACCTCATGCCGGCGCTGATCGCTCTGGCGCAGGCCCGGCTGGCTCTCAATGAAGCGAGCCTGGCGGTCGCGCCGCTCGAGAAAGTCGTAGCGGCCTATCCCAGGAATCGGGAGGCGCGCGGCATGCTCGCGGCCGCGCTGCTCGACGCGGGACGGTTCGAGCAGGCGGCGGCACGATATCGCGAGGTGGCCAACGCCGAGCCGAACGACGCCCGCGCCTGGTACGGGCTCGGCATGAGTTATCAGGGCCTCGCCGGCAGCGCGTTCGACCGGCTGCAAAAGGCCGATCCCACTTCGGCCTATGTGGCGGCGCTGGTCGGGGATACGCGGGTGCAGAAGCGGCAATATCGCAGCGCCTTTTTCTTCTATAACGAGACGCTCAAGAAATTGCCGAATCTGCACGGCGTGCACGCGGCGCTGGCGGACGTTTACCGCAGGACGGGCCACGCGGACTGGGCCGCCGCCGAAGATGCGAAGGAGGCCGCCCTGCCGCCGCCCGATTGCAAGACGCACGCCGGCGAGTGCGAGTTCCTGGCCGGGCACGACGCGCAATTGACCAATCTGCCGCGCGGCGCCGCGCCGCCGGCGGAATCGCTGTTCTGGCAGGCAAAGGCAGCCAATGAATTGGCGCTGCAGGCCTTCTTCCGTCTCGGACAATTGCCGCCGTCTCCCGAGCAGCACCAATTGAAGGCGGAGATTGCCCGCGGGCAGGGCCAGCATCTCGAATCGGCGCAGGAATGGCGGGCGGCGTTGGCGCTCGCGCCGGGCAATCCGCGTCTCGAGCGCGAGATCGCCGTGTCGCTCTTCATGGCGTCGGATTATCGCGGCGCACTCGACCAGGCGGTGCGGCTGCTCCAGGCGAACCCGCGCTCCGCGGAGTTGAACTTCGTCGCCGGCGACAGCCTGCTCCGCCTGGAGGACCCGGAGAAAGCCGTCCCGTATCTGAAGGCCGCGCTGGCAGCCGATCCGAAGCTCTTGGCGGCCGACGCGTCGCTGGGCCTATCCCTGTCGCGCTTGGGAAAGAGCGCCGAAGCGGTTCCCCACCTGGAACGCGCTCTGGAACTGGACGACGATGGCAGCCTGCACTTCCAGTTGGCCAATGCCTATCGGGCCAGCGGCAACGCCGAGAAAGCGCGGACGGCGATGGCGCAATATCAGGAGATCGTCAAACGCAACGAGGAGCAGAAGGCGGAAGTCGCCCGCGAGGCGCAGATCGGTCCGCCGAAGTGAGCCTCCGGCCGATCACCTGGATGGCCATGGCCGGCTCGTGCGGCATCGTTTTGTGGAGCGCGGCCGCGCCGCCGCCGATTCGATTCCGCGACGTCGCGCAGGAGGCCGGTGTCGCGTTCGTGCTCGAAAACAGCCCGACCGACAAGAAACATCTCATCGAGACGATGCCGGGCGGTGTCGCGATCCTGGACTACGATGGGGACGGCCGGCCGGATATCTACTTCACCAACGGCGCTTCCCTGCCCTCGCTGGAAAAGTCCTCGCCGAAATACTGGAATCGCCTCTATCGCAACCAGGGAGGCATGAAGTTTCGCGACGTGACGGAAGAGGCCGGCGTCGCCGGCGCCGGCTACTCGATGGGCGCAGCCGCAGCCGATTTCGATAACGACGGCCGCACCGACCTGTTCGTCGCCGGCGTCAACCGCAACATCCTCTATCGCAATGCGGGCGGCGGACGCTTCGAAGATGTGACCGAAAAGGCGGGCATCGCGAGCGGCGCGTGGGCCGTGGCCGCCGGCTGGTTCGACTACGACAGGGACGGCAAACTCGACCTCTGGGTGGTGCACTACGCGAAGTGGTCGGCCGCCGACGACCGCTATTGCGGAGACGCCTCGAAAGGCCTGCGGATTTACTGCCATCCGAAATACTTCGAGGGGCTCGCCAGCACGCTCTATCGCAACCGTGGCGACGGCACGTTCGAGGACGTCACCGCGCGCGCGGGCCTCGCCAAATACGCGGGCCGCGGCATGAGCGTCTCGTTCGCCGATTACGACCAGGACGGATGGACGGACGCGTTTGTCACCAACGACAACATGCCGAACTTTCTCTTCCACAATCTCGGCAATGGGAGCTTCGAAGAAGTCGCGCTGGCGGCCGGGGCCGCATTGCGCGACCACGGCAAGCCCGTGGCCAGCATGGGCACGGAGTTCAAAGACTACGACAACGATGGACTCCCCGACATCGTCGTCACCGCGTTGGCCGGCGAGACCTTCCCGGTGTTTCGCAATGCCGGCAAAGGGAACTTCATCGACGCGACCTATCCATCGCGTCTGGGCGCGGCGGCCGTCAAGCATAGCGGCTGGGGCCTCGGCCTGTTCGATTTCAACAACGACGGATGGAAGGACTTGTTCTCCGCCAATTCGCACGTCAACGACCGCGTGGAGATGACGGAGGCGTACACGTATCGCGAGAAGAACTCCGTCTACGTAAACGCCGGCGGCACGTTTCAGGAGGTCGACGCGGGAATGGCGGCGGTGAAGGCGCATCGCGGCGCCGCGTTCGCGGACTTGAACGGCGACGGCCGCGTCGACGCCGTGGTGACCGCGCTCGGCGAGTTGGCCGAGTTATGGGAGAATGTCAGCCCGGCGCCGCAGCATTGGATCGCGTTGAAGCTGACGGGCACGCACTCGAACCGCGACGCGATCGGCGCCCGCATTCGCATCGGCAATCAAATGGCTGAGGTGACGAATAATGTCGGGTACGCGTCGTCGGTGAGCGGACCGATCCATTTCGGACTGGGCGCAACTTCCCTCGTGGCGAAGATCGAGATTCGCTGGCCGGACGGAAATTCGCAGGTTTTGACGAGCGTAAAAGCCGACCGAATTGTGGAAATCCAAGAGCCTGGGCTGCGCTAGATTTCCACGGGTTTTTCAACAAGAATTCCACAGGCGACGATTGCGTTGGGTGCACGATCCTGATACGATCCGTGACGCACGAATGCAGATGCCGTTGCGTAATACGCAATAGCGGTAAAGGGGACTTCAGAATGCGTGCTGTCGCTGTGACGATCATCGCCGGGGCGATCCTCGCGTCAGGTCAAAATCGGCCGCTCTCGACCCGGCCTTCCGATTCGCATTCGATTCCCGGAGCCGCCACGGATCTCATGGGCTGGAGGGTCGGATTTCCAGCGACGGCGTTCGGCAATCTCACGTTCTCCGAGGCGGCGGCGAAAGTCGACGCCGCGGGACTCGGCTTCATTGAAGGATCGAGCGCGCAGAAAGTCAGCGCCGAAATCCCCCGGAACCTCGACGCCGAGCTTTCCGCGGACGAGATCGCCAAGGTGAAGCGGCGCCTCGCGGAGCTGCGATTGCGCATGGCCTCCTATCGCGCGGCGACGCTGCCCGGGGATGCGGGCGGACGGCGCAAGCTGTTCGAGTTCGCGCGGGGGCTCGGGGTGGAAACCATCGTCGCGAACCCGGAGGCGGCGGCGCTGCCCGAGTATGACAAGCTCGCAAATGAATTCGGCGTGAACGTGGCGGTGGATAACGCCAAGGGGCTGGAAGGCTTCAGCAAGCGCCTCGGCGTGCGGGCGGCGTCCGGACAGCCGCTGGCATCGATTCAGGACCGCCTGCTGGTGGTGAACGTGCGGGAAAGCGATCCGCGGCGCCTCTCGGCCTTTCTGCTCGGATTGGCCAAGCTCGATCCGCCCGGCGCGCCGGCATGGCCGCCCAAGTGCACGAACTGCGCGGCGCCGGCGGTCCCCGCGCGGCGGGTGATCCTGACTCTCGACGACGTCACCGCCGCGGCCTTCGCCAAAGCGGCGCTGCCGGCGATGGGCTATCGCGTGGACGAGATCGCGCGCAAGACGCCGATCACCTCCGTCGATGGGATCCCCGCGGACGAACGGCAGAAGATCGAGGCCGGACTGCCGAAGGAAGCGGTCGTGAAGCCCAAGAAGGCGCGCAAGCTGCTGGTGATCGACTTGTGCCCGAACGGCGGCTATTATCACGCGACGATCGCGCATGCCAATCTCGCTCTGCAGTTGATGGCGAAACAGACAGGCGCATACGAGCCCACGTTCAGCAACGATCTCGACAATCTCAAGTACCCGAAGATCCGGCAATTCGACGCCGTGTTTCTGAACAGCGTGGTGGGCGAGCTCTTCAACGACCCGGAGGTTCTTGGTGGCCTGACGCGTTTTGTCCGCGAGGGCGGCGGACTCGCGGGCATTCACGGGTCGACCTACGCGTCGATGGACCTGCTGGAGTTCGGCGACCTGATCGGCGCCCAGGACGGTCCGCATCAGGTGGAGCCCGCGACGCTGAAGATCGACGATCCGGACAGTCCGCTGACGCGGCAATTCAACGGCAAAGGCTTCCAGCGGATCGACGAGTTCTATCATTTTCTGCCGACGGGCCCCTTCTCGCGCGACAAGCTGCACGTGCTGATCAGCATCGACACGGCGAAGTCGGACATGACGCGGTGGAAGGACGTGCGTCCCGACGGCGACTACGGCATGACATGGATTAAGAGCTATGGCAAAGGGCGCGTGTTCAACTGCGCGATGGGTCACACGCCCACGTTATTCGCCGACCCCGCGATGGCGCAGCACATTCTGGCGGCGATTCAATTCGTGCTCGGCGACCTCGAAGCCGACACCACGCCCAGCGCCAGGATCAGGAGAGCGAGATGAATCGACGAAGCTTCACGCAGACGATCGCCGCGGGTTTGGGCGCTGCCGCCTTGCGGGCCGCCCCACCGCGGAAGTTGAAGATCGGCCACACTTGCCTGACGTGGAACGCCGCTCCCAAAACGCCGGAGAACCTCGAGGAGGCGGTCAAGGACATCGCGAGCCTGGGCTACTGGTCGTGGGAGACGTTCGCGGACGTTCTCGAATCGTGGGACGGCAAAGGCGCGCTCGCGGCCCTCATCGAAAAGCACAAGATTCCGCTCACGTCGGGCTATTTCACGACGAACGTGGTGGATCCCGCGCTGCGCAAGGAGACCGTCGAAAAGGTCACGCGGCTCGCCAGGATCATCAAGAAATACGGCGGGACGTTCATGGTGCTGGCGGCGAACGGCGTCAAGCGCGCGGAGTACAAGTTCGCGGACCACAAGAGCGATGTGGTCGCGGCGCTGAACGAATACGCGAAGGCGGCGGTGGACGCAGGAATCGGCACGGGCTTTCACCAGCACACCGGAACGGCGGTGGAATCCCGCGACGAGGTGTATGCGCTGATGGACTCGGTGGACACGAAATACCTGAAGTTCGCGCCTGACGTCGGCCAGTTGCAGAAGGGCGGCGCCGACGCGGCGCAGGTGATCAAGGACTTCGCCGCGATCACGGTCCACATGCACCTGAAGGACTATAGCGGCGGCCAGATGTTCTCCGGATACTGTCCGCTGGGCCAGGGGAAGGTCGATCTGGTGAGCGTGCTCGACACGATGGAGAATGCCGGCCACCCGGCGAATATTATGGTGGAACTCGACCGGTCGGCGAATACGCCGATTACGGCGCGCGAGACCGCCGTCACGACGAAGGCATACCTGGAGAAACTGGGGTATCCGTTCCGCGTGTGACGATGGAGGTCGCGCCATCGCTCACGCCCCGGCTTGGTGTATCCTTAGATTCCTATGCATGCCCGCCGCTGTCGGACCGCCACGGGGACCCGGTTTGCGGGGCGCCCCCTCGCATAAGACATGGGGGATACGCGACTATTCTGTCTGATCGCGCCCTTTTTTCTGGTTACGGCCGCTCACGCCCAGGACGCAACCGTTTGGCGGTATTGGCGCATGGCAGACGGGATGTACGAATCGTACGTCCACAGCGTCGCCGCCGGCGCGGACGACATCCGCTGGGTCACGCATGGCCGGAATATTCCGGGCGCCACCGTGATCGATGGCTACGGCACGCGCAAAGTCGCGTTCGAGAAGGGTTCCATCCGCCCATTTGACCGCGTTTTCGGCGAGCCGGGAGGGTGGGCCTGGGGGCTTACGCGCCAGGGCTTTCGCATCTTCGACGGGTCCGGGGCATGGAACGACCGCGCCGTTGCCCTCCTCAACGGTTCGGTGGACGCCAAACCGCTCGTCGCCGGCAAGGCTCTTGTGCTGCAGGCGCGCCAACTCCTCGAATACGACTTCGCCAAGAACACGGCAGAGGTCCTCTGGGATGGCGCAACCTCTCACATTGGCGCTTTCGCGGAAATGGCGGGCGACCTCGGACAGGGTCTGTGGATCGCAGGGGAACGCGGCGCAGGACGGCTCCGAGGCACGCCGGATGCCGCCCAGAAATCGTGGGAATGGGCGGAATTTCGCGAGTGGCCGACGGCGTTGAGCCAGTTTCGCCACCCGACTCCGGGGATCGGCGGCGAGGTGTTCGTGACGGCCACCGCGCCGGGTCGAAGTTGTGTGTTGTTGCAGTTTGACGGCCGCGAGTGGAGGACGATTTACCGGACCTCCAATGAGAAGTCCTCCGCCTGGCGGGGCGCAGACGATAGCGTTTGGATCAAGGACGGCGACGCCATCTACCGGCGGCAGGGAGGCGCGCTGCAAAAGATCCCGGGCACGGCACTTCCTTCCGACTCGATCACCGATGTGGCGACAGAGCCCGGCGGCGCGTTCTGGTTGGCCACTTACGACGGGCTCGCGCGCAACGCGCCCCAGATTTGGCGGACTCCGGCGGCGGCCCGCGGGATCGAGTCCTCGGTGTATGGGATCGAGGACGATGACGCGAGCGGGCTTTGGATTCTGACGGCCACGAATCTGATTCATCTCGCCGGGGCTCAGCAGGAGACCATCCCAGTGCCGAAGCGCTGGACGCCGCTGGTCTTCAGGGCGGATTCCCTGTTGGTGATGCGCGATGGGGGACTGGTGGCGCCCTGCCCCGAGCGCAAACTGCTGCATTTCGATCCTCGCACCCGGGAGTTCCGGGAAATCGTGCCGCCCGGCGGATCTGCCCTGGAGTCCCTGACCCCGCGCGGCGATGGCACGGCGTGGGCCGTGACGCGAACCAAGGACCGGCCCGGAGTCGAACTGAGCGTCTACGATGGAGAATTCCAGAAAGGTCTGCCATTGGAGTGGGACGCGAGCGGGGTTCTCACCGTGCGGCAGACATCCAACGGCACGATCTGGATTGGAGGCCCCAACCAACTCAGCGCGTACGAGAATGGCCGCCTGCGGGAAGTCGGGCGCGAGTCCGGCTATACCGACACCGGCGCCTACGCGCTGGCGGAAGTCCAGCCGGGCAAGCTTTGGGTGGGCGGCCGCAGCAAGCTGATGGAGTTCGACGGGCGGAACTGGAGGGTGCTGCGAGACGCCGACCGGACGCGGATGATTCTCCCGGCGCGCGACGGTTCGATTTGGGTGGCCGCGTCCGATGGCGTGTACCGGTATCAGAACGGCACGTGGCTCGATTATGGGTTGGAAGAAGGGTTACCCTCCTCGATCGGGTTCCGCGTGCACCAGGACCGCAGCAACCGGATCTGGGTGGGCACAACGCTGGGCCTCAGCATGTTCCATCCGGAAGCCGATACGGATCCTCCGCGCGCTTACATTCCGGAGCATCTGAATCCGGCCCAGGCGGGACGAGGAGAGGCACGACTGCTGTTCTCCGGGGTGGACAAGTGGAAGTACACCGCCGCCGACCGGCTCCTGTTTTCGTACCGCATCGACGGCCATGCGTGGAGCACGTTCGCTCCCAACCGAGCGGCTGTCTATCCCGACCTCGGAACCGGCCGTCACCGGTTCGAGGTCAGGGCCATGGACCGCGCCGGCAATCTGAGCCCACAACCCGCCTCCTTCAGTTTCTCCGTGGTTCCGCCCTGGTACATGGCCCCGGGTTTCCTGGCGAGCGCGATCTTGAGCGGCATGGTGATTTCGTACCAGCTATTGCTCCTCGCCGTCAATTACTCGAACCGGGGGAGGCTGATCGCACAACTGAAACTCGCGCACGCGGAGGCGGACCGGCAACGCGAGGAGGCGGAGCGCGCCAACCGTTCCAAGAGCCAGTTCCTGGCCAACATGAGCCACGAAATCCGCACACCCATGAACGGAGTTCTGGGTATGGCCGAGTTGGCGCAGCACGCCGAGACGGAAGAGGAACGGCGGGAATATCTGGGAGTGGTCCAGCAGAGCGCGAGCTCGCTACTGGCAATCCTGAACGACATTCTGGACGTTTCCAAGATCGAGGCAGACAAGGTGGAGCTGGCGTGTGAGCCATTCCACCCGCGCGACTGCGTGGCGGAGGCCCTGCAGCCGCTGACGGTGGCCGCCGGCGAGAAGAACCTCGAACTGGTGGCGCGGATTGCGCCCGACGTGCCCGACCGGGTGGTGGGGGATTCGGTGCGCTTGCGGCAGGTGCTGGTGAACCTCCTGGGGAACTCGTTGAAGTTCACGGATGCCGGGGAGGTGGTGCTCGATCTGGCGATGGAGAAGGAAGGCGCGGACCACGTCGTGCTGCGGTTCCTGATTCGCGACACCGGGATCGGCATCCCACCGGAGAAGCAGCAGGTGATCTTCCAACCATTCGAGCAGGGGGATGGTTCGACGACGCGGCGCTTTGGCGGGACAGGTCTGGGGCTGGCGATCTCAGCCGGACTGGTGGAAATGATGGGAGGCCGGATCGACGTGCGCAGCCCGTGGAACTACGGCTTATCGCCTGGCGGTCCCGGCACCCAATTCGGGTTCAGCGTCCGATTCGGGAAGCCGGAGAGTGTGGGCGTGCGGAAGGTTCCGGACGAAGATACCGGTCTCGAGGGCGTGCCAGTCCTGATCGTGGAGGACAATGCCTCCAGCAGGGAGGCACTGACCGGGATTCTGGCCCATGCCGGCATGCAAGTCGTGACCGCAGTGGACGGCCGCGAAGCGATGGAGAAGCTGAAATCGGCGAGACTTTCCGGGGCGCCGATCCCGATTTCGATCGTCGATCGAACACTTCCGGACGCGGACGGTTGGGAACTCGCCGGGCAGATTCGCAGGAACCCCGAGCACCTTGGGATACGACTGATTCTGTTGAATGCGCCCGGAAGAAAGGCTAAGGCCGTCGGCGCGAGCGAGGTCAGCATCGACGCGTACTTGTCGAAACCGGTCGACGATCGCGCCGTGGTGCGAGCGGTGGCCGCGGCTTTGCGGAAGGGGAAAGAACCGGCGCCGGAAAGCAGCCTGCCACCCGAAGCTCCGTTGCCGCCCCAGGCGCGTTTGCGGATTCTGGTGGCGGAGGACAACCCGGTCAACCAGAAGGTCGCCAAACTGTTGCTGGAGAAGCGGGGCCACGTCGTGGACATCGCGAGTGACGGATTGCAGGCGGTCGCCTTGCAGGAGCAGGGAGCTTTCGACCTCATCCTGATGGACCTGCAGATGCCCGGGAAGGACGGATGCGAAGCCACGGCCGCCATACGGCGGCTGGAAGAGGCCCGTGGAACTCGCCGCACGCCGATCATCGCACTGACGGCACACGCCATGAAGGAGGAGGTGGAACGGTGCCTGGCGGCCGGAATGGACGGCTACATCTCCAAGCCCATCCAGATCGCGGAGCTCAATGCGGCGATCGAGAAGGTGGCGCCTCCGAAACCCGACGGTCCGCGGTGAAGGCTAATCCGTCCGGACGATCTCGGACAACAGCGGAAAGTGATCGGAGGCATCCTTCGCGCCGGGGGCGTCGTAGACGACACGGCAGGACGTGACGGCCGATAGAAACTTCGCCGGCACGAAGAGATAATCGAGCCGCACCTGCGGGTCCCAGGTGGGAAAGGTGAGGCCGGGATCGTGATGCAGGAGCCGGTAGCCATCGGCGTATCCGGCTTCCAACAGCATCGAGAGGGCCTTCCAATGAATGCGTCCGCCTCCGAGCCAGTAGAGAGCGCGCAACCGCGGCGGGAGGCGCTGGGGATCGAAGATCGCATCCTCCGCCAGGGTGTTGAAATCGCCGGTCAGTAAATGGAACGTGTCGCGGTACGGCGCGGTCTGGCGAAGCAGCGCGGTCACTTCATACATGCGGCGGCGTTCCGTCACGTTGGAGTGGATCGCCGAGAGATGCACGCCGAACACACGCAGTCCGCCGGCCGCGGGCACAATTTCGAGATAGCGGCGGCGCGACAGCATGACGCGGCGCCATTCGTAATGGGCGATGTCGATGCGGCTCAGGAAGGCGAGGGAATCTCCGAGGCTCGCGCCCCACGATTTCATATCGCAGGCCGCGGCGAGGCTCTTTACGACTTCCGGCCGGGTCGCCTCCTGCAAGACGACGAGGTCGGGCCGGCAGGCATTGATCACGCCAGCCAGCAGCTTCTCACGGCCCACGCCTCCGTAACGGATGTTATAGCTGAGGAGGCGCATAGCTAAGCACGTCGTTTGCAAACGCTCCCTTACGGCCGCGGCTCAGTCTCCGCAACGCGGCCGAACAGCGTGAGGTAGGGCTGGCCGAAAACGTCGCCGCGCAGATATTGGACCCAATCGCGCGTGCCCTGGATGTTGACTGGCCGGCGGACCATCTCCATCAGGCGTTGGCGCAACGGGACGAGCTCGGGCGCGATATCCGGGTCTTCGTCGCTCAACGGCCGGGAATGAATTCCCGGGATCCAATAGCCGCCGATGGAGTAATAGCGGAGGACGTCCGAGCCGACCAGGGTTAAGTCGAGATCGCTGGAGCCGGGGCCATCGGCGTCAAAGGGCGCGCCGTCCTTCCAGCGAAACCCTGTGATGGCGCTGCCGCGCAGGACTGCGGCTTGCGCCTCGGGCACGGCCTCGCGGATGAGGCCGCAGAACCGGTCGAAACGCTCGCGATCGTTGCCGAAGGCGAGGCGGACGACGTTGGCGCACATCTCGGACTCGGTCGGGGCGCGGTTTTCCGTGTCGTTCACGCCGCGATGTGGAACACGCGGAGGGCCAGGATGATTTTGCGCACAAATCAGACGGCGGCCGCGGCTTCGGTGGACCAGACTCCTTCGAAATCGACGAAGTAGCCTTCGACTGCAATCCCCGGCAGGGCGGCGGACAAGTTCGCTTTCGCCTGGCGCATCTCGTTGCGGTGGTGTTCCCGCTCCACGGCGCTATCGCCGCCGAAACCGCCGGCCAGACCGCCATAGGCGCCGCAGTCGGAATGCAGCATCAGAATCACGCGTTTGGCGCCGTGGAGGCGGATGCTCTTGCGGAGCTGTTCCAGGACGAATTGACGGTCGCTCTCGTGATCCGGAGAGGCGAGACACTTGGCGCCGCCGGCGATCTTGATGGGGTCCGAGTAATATACGCCGATCCGCTTGAGGAATTTGCGAAACCCCGCCTCGAAGCGGTTGTCGAAGCACCAGACAACGGCGGCGTCGCACTGGTACTTTTCGCGAGGCGCGTCGAAATGGAAGAGTTTGTCCATAGATCATGAGACCTTGAAGCGCTTGATCTCGGCTTCCGGCACTTCGCTGCTCATGCCGGGTTCTTCGGGGGCGGGATATTCGCCCTCGATCATCTTGTGGGCGCCGCTGGTCTCCATGTAAATCGCATTCGGCATGGCCAGCAGCATATTCAGGTTGGTATTGCCTCCGCCGTGGCTCGCGAGCTCGAGGCCGTAGGCATCGGCGAGGGCCGCGATCTCCATCCACTCAGTGACGCCCCCGGCGCGGCGATTGTCGGGCTGCACCACGTCCGCGCCACGGCGGGCGATCAGGTCGGCGAACGCGTATTTGGTGGCGAGGTTCTCACCGGTGGCGATGCGAATATCGAGCTCCTGCGCGAGCAGCGCATAGCCTTCCATCTCCTGCGGCGGGAGCGGCTCCTCGTACCAGAAGCAGCCGAGCTGCTGGTAGAGCCGGCCGCGGCGCAGCGCGTCGTTGCGGTTGAAGACCTGGTTGGCGTCGACCATGACGCGCTTCCCCTTCCCTACGATGTCCAACGCGGCGCGGATGCGGCGTTCGTCGTCCTCCATGCCGCCGCGCCCCACCTTGATCTTCACCGCGCGGTAGCCCTGTTCCATGGCGGTGGTTACGGACCGGCGGTACTTGGAAAGGTCGTCGTCGCCGTCGTAATACCACCCGCACATGGAATAAACCGGCATGCGATCGCGGTAGGCGCCGAGCATCTTGTAGACGGGCAACCCGGCATTTTTGCCAAGGATGTCCCAGATGGCGATATCGGCCGCCGCGATGGCGAACTGGGCGACACCGCCGACGCCCTGGTATTCGAGCGCCTTCCAAAGGTCGGCGCGGATCCGCCGCGGAAAGGCGGGGTCCTTGCCGAGCAGCACGGGCTTGATCTCCTGCTCCAGAATCGTTTGCACGACCTTCGGTCCGCCCGGGATCATGCCGAACGAACTGGACGCCCAGCCGGTAATGCCGGCGTCGGTGCGGATGCGGAGGACGACCGAACCGTTGTCGACACCGAGGCGGTGGATCGCATCGTAGTAGGGGGCTCCGGGAGGGCGCTGGAGAAGGTCGGTCTCGACCCCGGTGATTTTGAGCGCCTTCTGCTGGGCGGCGGCGGCGGAGAATCCGGCGCCGAGCGCCGGGAGGGCGGCGGCAGTCGCAAGGAGTTGTCTACGGTTCATGTGGCGACCTCGAACTCGTATTTTCGCCGGTGGTGGCGCGGCATGCAAGGGTCCGGCAGCGGACAGAATCGCAGAGTCGAACCTCACAGAAGTCCGGATTCGGGGTTTCCACGCGCGGATTGGCTGTTCGCTTCCTCTCCACCTCAGCCCACTGGTGCGTTGTCATGGATTTGGCGGGCGGCTTATGCTGATCGCTGTGGCCTCAGTCGAACAGTCTCTACTCGCGGATACGGGCGCTTCGATCGTGCTGGAGGCGCGGCGCGGCGAGGAGACCATTGCGATCACGGTGCGCTATGCGGCCATCGTAGAACTTCGCGGTCTGGTGAAGGCGGCTGACGTCACCGCCTCGGGTGTGCTCCTCGGGCGGTGTGGGAAGGACGCGGCGACGATCGATCACTGTTCGACGGCGGTGAAGGCGCAACGGGCCATCGGGGCGTTCCGGACGCAGCCGGGAGGCTGGCCGCTGCTCACGGAAGCCGACTTGAAAGCGATTCAGAGCTCGGTTGAGAAGCCTGCCGGGCACGCGCTGTTCCTGATTGTGCGCACGCTGGCGCAACGGCCGTGGTCAGCGACTTTGTTCGCGGTGAATCCGAAGGAGCCGTCCACGGCGGAGGCGCCGCTGCTGGAATTTCCGTTTGACGAATACCTGCTACGCAACGGCTGGCTGACCGATCTGGCGCCGCCGCCGATTCCGCAACCGCGCGTGGTTGCCAGACCGGCGCGGCGCCGCCGGGCGCCTTGGATTGCGTTGGCAGCCGCCGCGGCTCTCATCGGAGGGGGAGCCGTGGCGTACCAACTTCGCTGGCGCCAGCCCGCGTCCCCGGCGGAGACTGTCGAAGCGCCCGATCCCGCCGCGCCGGCTCCTTCGGCGTTGTCGTTGAAGGTGGGGCGCAGCCTCGACGAGTTCGAAGTCTCGTGGAACCGCAATGCCGAGGCCGTGCAGACCGCCACGGCGGGCACGTTGACCATCCACAACGGCCCGGTGGCGCGCACGATTCCGGTGAGCGCCAATCAACTGCGGGAAGGGCGCATCATGTACCATCCGCTATCCGGCGTCGACGCGGAATTCCGCCTGGAACTTCTGCTGCCGGATGGGCGGGCGCTGGCGGAGTCGATGCAAGTGGTGGGCTTCGACACGGCGCCTTCCTTTACCCTGCCGGTCCCTGCCGCTCCACCAGACAAGGCTCCCGCGAGGCCGTCTCTGCCCCGGCAGTCACGGCAGCAGGCGGATCGCGCCGACACGGCCGGCGTGACCAGGCAGGGCGTAACACTCACGGGCCGGACGGAGCCGGTTCCGACCCGGCGCGTCAGTCCGAATTTGACGCGTGAAGTGTTGGAGGAGAGGCGGAACGCCACGGGCCCGGTTACGATGTCGGTGCTGATTAGCATCGACGCGACGGGAACAGTGCGCAGCGCCAAGGTCGTGTCGTCCACCGGGGAGCCGGTTCCCAGCGGCTCGCAAATGCGGCTGGCCAGCCTCAACGCAGCGCGGCAATGGAAATTCCGGCCGGCCACGGTGGCGGGGAAGGCGACGCCTGCGGAACTCACTCTGGTGTTTCATTTCTGATCGGGCGGCGCCCCGAATACGGCGAACACTCATTGTTGGGGTCGGTTCAGAGAAGCGTGCAGCTGGTGATATGACCCTCTCGTTCTGCACACCAGCGTCGGAACGATCACTTTGAATCGTCGACGGCTCGGCTTAGAACGGTACGAGGCCCGCGGTCAGAATCTCCAGTTCCGCGGGAAGTGGATCGATTCCCTCATAGCCGGGGAAACCCCCGAAGCGAAACGCCAGGCGCAGGTATTCAACAAAGTAAAGTTCGTGTCTTTCCCAGAGCAGCGGGCCGTCCGCTCGCAAATCAGGCAAGGCGATCTCGTAGGGCTCGCCGCCGCTGATATTGGCTTTGTGCAGAGCGTCTGGCGCAATCACGATCAGGAATTGCTCTCGATCGGGGTCTGGCCCCTCGTCATCGAATTGCTCCAGTGCATCCTCGACTGAGTTTACGACTAATGGGTCCGGGGTGATGGACTCATCGGGAGGGGCGATCGACGGATGTTCGCCAATCAGGTCGACCGAGCCTATCACGTCGTAGAAGGCACGGAGAGAGAGTGGCAGAGCGCCTGCCAGCTTCTCCAGCCGAGCAATCTGTTTGAATGTGCCAGGCCCGGGTAGGTAACGCAGCTTTTCCTCCGCGCTTTCATAACCCAAGGCCGCTAGCCGGGCAGTGATGGTACGGACGTTCGCATCCACCCGGCTCATGATCTCGTACGCCACCGCAAGCGCATCGGCCGCATACGGATCGCTGCGAACCGAACGATCGAGCACGATCAGTTCCTCCCAGACTTGATAGTCGCCAGCCATGTAGCGGTCGAAGAAAGGGAGCCGGCCGCCGTTGTGCGTGCGTAACATTTGGACGCGCTCTCCAGACTGCGCCGGCATGGCTTTCTTGAGAATCGCGCTGGACTTGAGCTTTTCTTTGCGCACCGGCGTTACCGCACGGCTCGCGACGAACTTGCGGAACGAAGGGCTGCAACGCTTGAGTTGTACGGGCGGGATGTTCTCCGGATGCAGCATAGAATCCTCTGATACATGGCCGCCCTCCCAAGCCCAGACCTTCGTGCCGTCCCGGTATAGGAGTGCGGGGCCGTCGGGCCGATGCAGGAGTGATTCGTCGTTGACGTATATCTCCACCGGACGCTCCGAGAGAACTACGCATACGAAGAATGGCCACCACCACCGGCCCGCGAATCGCGACACGCTCCACACAGCCGCGAGGAGAGGCGGCACTTCCATCATCTGACGGGATGCGGCTTCGTCGTTCGCCATCTCGGAAAACGAATAGCGTCCGGTAAGGGGGTATTTGATTGTTGTACGGACATCGGACCCCGCGTATTTTTCCAAAACAGAGCTCAGGCTTTGCTCAGCGCGGTGAAGATCATCGCGCTCGTCGAACTTGAACGTGCCGTCCTCAGCGTCTCCGTGGCTTGCGAGCCTTGGCCAACTCAGGGAGGATCGTCCTGATCCTAGTGAACTCATTAGGGATCCAACTGTTATACATAATCGTGCTGCCTGCCATGGCTGTCAGCGCCTCCCAGTCCAAGTGAGCCGACTTGCAGAGATCGGCGCGCACGCTGTCTATCCGCTCCCTGCGTTGTTTCTCGCGGTTGCAGTCTTTGAGCAGCCTTCCGTGAAAGGAATCGTGCGCGGCGGACAACAAAAAGGCAGCCCAAGCAGCCATGAATGGAGAATCGAACCAGAAGAAATGCGAGGGGGGCTTGAAACCGCCCTCTCGATAAAGATCGCGGAGGGCGGACTCGGCCCGCGGCCGATCAGCTGGTTCTGTGGAGAGCAACTGCGCAATCCAAGCGGTTCGAATTTCGGACTCCATCCGTTGAAACTACTACACGTGTGCCGCAGCAGGCAACCGAGTCCATTCGGAGAAATCTGTGGGTCACCGATACGCTCCAATAGTCCGAAAGCTCGGCGGGCTCAGCCCGCGAACCTGATGCGGAATCGTGCGGCTTCAGGTCCTTGCTTCTTGTAGCCAGTTGGCTTTCGAACGAGTTGCCCTCTCCGGTAAACGCTACGCCGTTCAGACGCGGGCAGGCTCCGTCCGCTTCACCTCGAACCGAATCGGCAGGCTAGCAGGACCGTGCGCGATCAGGCCCTCGCGCGGCTTCCACGGCTCCGTGTCTGCGTATGCAAAGCTCTCGAATCGCGACAGCAGATCGGACAGTGCGATTCTCGCCTCCATGCGTGCCAGCGCTGCCCCGAGACAGAAATGGATGCCGTGGCCAAAAGCGACGTGAGGGTTGGGATCGCGGGCGATGTCAAAGCGGTCGGGATGCGGAAAACGCTTGGGGTCCCGGTTGGCGGAGCCCACCATCGGAAGCACAAATGCGCCTTTTGGAATTACCGCGCCGTGCACCTCCACATCGCGGAGAGGCGTTCGCATCATCCACTGGAATGGCGAGCGATAGCGCAGCACTTCTTCAATGGCAGACGGGAGAAGTTGCGGCGCACTGCGCAGCCTCGAGAGCTGGTCCGGGTGGTCGAGAAAGCAAACTACGGCGTTGTTCAGGAGATTTGTCGTTGTTTCCTGGCCGGCGAACATCAGCAGGCGGAAGAACGCGAGTATCTCTTCGTGGGTCAAACGGTCGCCTTCCACTTCCGCTTCGAGGAGGCGCGTCAGTAGATCGTTTTGGGGCGATTTTCGCCGCTCAGCGATGCTATCCACCAGGTAGGCGCTCATCTCGTTGGTTACGCTGTCGAAATCACGCTTCGCCTGCTGCGCCTTTTCGCCTCCGCTCCGGGTGTAAGTCAGGCCAAGGATCTTGTCGTTCCACCCCTTGTAACGAGGCCAGTCTTCCGGTGCGATGCCCATCATCCCGGCAATGACCCTCATTGCGAGCGGCGCAGAGAAGTCCGCTGCGAACTCTATCTGACCGGCGGCGACGGCGCTGTCAACCAGACCTTTTGAGATTTCACGGATTGCCGGTTCCAGATCGTCGATCGCGCGAGGCGTGAACGCACGCGAAATGAGGTTCCGCAACCTGGTGTGCTCAGGCGGGTCGGTGAAGATGAATGAGAAATTGGGCGCCGGAACCCGCGAACTGAATGAAGCGTGATCCGTCATGATCCATTTCACGGTTTCGTAATCGAAAACCATCCATCCATTGAACGGCGGGGGGACATGCAGAACTGGCGACTCCGCGCGGAGCTGATCGTAGACAGGCCAAGGATTTCGCCGGATTTCCGGCGCGAAAAGATCAATCATGATCACTCTCTGTGGGCAAAGGGATTCGAACCCGCATGACCGTGAATTTTATCAGTAACCCCACAGTCTCCGGGAGGTTCCTCGCTAGCCTTCTGACGAACCTAAATTTCAGGGGGCTTGATTCCCGAGGCGTTTTCTGAGTTCGTCGCGACGCTTCATCGCCTGCAGAATTACGTCGCAAGCCATCTCGTCTAGCGACGACGAATCGGCAAGCAGAGGAGAGAGCCGCTTCAACTCGTCTACGTCGGCCGGGTCTGGTTCTTTCTTTTCACTGACTGCCGTCAGCACTCGCAGCGCAGTTTTGAGGGCTTCAGTAGCTACTTCCATTGGTGAGAGTCAATTGTAAAACACAAACGGCGATGTGCGCCGGCAGGGATCGGAGCTATCCGATCGCCGGCATGGCGGGCTGTGCCGCTCCGCTGTAGACTTGCGTGCCCTGTTGGCGCATCCATTCGGTGAGCGCCATGGCATAGACATCGGTGTGCAGGCGGGTATATTCGATGTGACCAAGACGGCGCAGACGATTCATCTCGGATGTCACGATTTCCCGGGATGTTCCGACGTAGTCCGCGATCGCCTGGTGCGTGAGGCCGCTGATGCGGGTGGCCCCTTGCGGTGTGTCAGACCCGTTCGCGCGCGCCAGTTGCAGCAGGGCCAGAGCTACCCTCGGGCCGGTTTTGAAATTGGCGATGGTCGCGATCCGCTCGCGCAGAAGGGTGTTCTGCCCGGCGAAGTATTCGCAAAGGGCGAGGGCGAGCTTGGGCTCCTTTTCGACGCGGTCCCGCACCTCTTCGGCGGTCCAGGACATAACTTGGACGGACTCCATCGCGATGGCGCTTTCGCGAAGGCCGTTGCCCGAGGGAATGAGAGCCGCCTGTCCGAAAAACTCCTCCCTCGGAACGATGCGGAGCAAGAGTTGGCTGCCGGCGTCCGCCGTACAACACAGCTTGACACGTCCGTTCAGCACCAGGTAGAGGTGCGACACCGCTTGTGACGGTTCGTAAATCGCGGAAAGACGGGGAAACTCCAGAACTCGTGTGCTGGGAAGGTAGGTCAGTGCGTCGTGTTTGCCCATAATTGTGCTCGCTATGGAGCACACTTGTATTGAACCCCCGGCGGCTGCCGTCACGAATCGGTCAATACACTGACGAAATGTGCGGATGGTTACGAGGGCGAAGAAGGCACGGACCGATATGGGGCGCCGTTCTCCACGAGCGCCAGCACGACGCCGTCGACTTGATTGTCCTGCGTCCGATAGGGCCGTAGCAGCAGTGAAAAGTCTCGTCCAGCGGCGTCGTGGACATGCCGGGAGCGCGGCGAGAACGTGTCCAGCACATCGAGGCAAGCCTCTTCCAGGTAAGGCAGACCAATTGAGGGCCGGACATCCCGAATGCGCTTGCCAATATCGGCCTTCTGCAGGTTGAAAAACCGTTCCGCCTGCGAGTTGAAGCGGCGAATGCGCAAATCCTTCCCGAGCATGACCATCGGAATGCCGACGCTGCCCAGGAGGTTCACCAGTTCCGTGTTCACATGCTGGAGGTCGCGGGAGCGAGCTTCGAGGGCGGCATTGAGATGTCCCAAATCTTCGTTGGCCGATCCCAAATCGTGATTCAGTTGATGCAATTCCTCATTGGCGCACTTCAACTCCTCATGAGCGGACTGCAATTCTTCGGTGGCGGCTTCGTAATCGGTCAGGGCGTCGGCGAGATATGTGTTGGCCGCGGCGAGCTGCGATTCCAGTTCGCGAATGCGATCCGCGGCGACCTGCTCGGGCGCCTGGAAGATGACGAGGAAGAGCCTTTTTCGAGGGCCGGAAGCGGCAAGAGGCATGATGCTCAGCCGCGCCTGGCCGGGAAGTTCTTCCACGTGCCGGCGATCGGCGAGCGCGGCGGTCTCCACCCCGCGACGAATCGCTTCGCCCAGACTGTTTTGCGGGACTCGTGTGAATCGGTCAGGCAGGCCGAAAGGCCGCAGATTGCCCCGGCGCTCCAGGACACGCCATTGCCTGGTCACGACGATCGCGGCGGGGGCGTAGAATTCGAGCAGGGCCCGATCTGCTTCGCGCCCGTCGCCGGCTGCCCCGTTCAGGTCCGCACGACTCGATGCCTGTTTTTCCAGCATCACGGTCTGACTGGAGTATAACGCCTCGCCCTTACCCGGCCACAGTACTCTTATGCACACAACGAGAGGAGGGCACGGCGTTTTTGTGAGCAGCCGGGACATAATTGGAGGAAGAGAGATGGCGTCCGGGTCCTTTGAGTTCGAAACATATCGCCGGAGAATCGAGTCTCTTCGGGCTACCAACAGTCGTCTTCGGACCGACCTGGAGTGCGAAGCGTCGCGCCTGGCGCGGTTCCAGGAGCGAACCACCCAACACCCGCGGGGCGATCCAACTCTGCGCAATCGACTCGCCGAGCTGACCGCGCGCGAGCTGGAAGTGCTGCGGCATATCGCCGAAGGGCAATCGACGAAAGACATTGCGGCGCGTCTCGGGATCACGTTCAAAACCGCAGCCTGTCACCGGCATCGCTTAATGCAGAAGCTGGAGATCCATGGAACGGGCGCGCTGGTGCGAATCGCGATCGCGGCGGGTCTGGTGAAGGTCTGACCGCCGGCTGCAATCTGTTGTACCAATAGAAGGTGACCCTTCGCTCTCATTTGATTCAGGCGCCGCGTCCGCTGAAGTTCGGGACCAGCGGACGGCGCGGACAGCTCGTCGATCTGACGCAGCTTGAAATCTACATCAATGTCCTCGGCGAACTTGCCTACCTGCAATCGCAGCCGCCGGAAGCAGGCGGAATCGTAGCCGGGGACGAGTTCTATATCGCCAACGATCTGCGGCCCAGTTCGCCCACGCTGTGCGAGGCGGTCGACGAGGCCGTCCGCGACGCCGGGATGCGCCCGGTCCACGCCGGCTCGATACCGACCCCGGCGCTGGCCTGTTACGCGTTATCGCGCGGCAAAGGCAGCATCATGGTGACGGGCAGCCACATCCCTTTCGACTGGAACGGCTACAAGCTCAACACGTCGCGGGGCGAACTGCTGAAGAGCCATGAGTTGCCGATCAACGAAAAGGTCGCCGAGGTCCGGGAGCGCGTGTATGGCGAGCCTTTCGCGGAATCCAAATTCGACGAGCGCGGCGCGCTCCGGCCGCAGCGGGAAACGCGGGCGGTTTCCAGCGACGCAGCCCTGGAGTACGGAAAGCGCTACCGCGAGTTCTTCGCCGGGCAGTCATTGGCCGGCATGCGGGTCGTGCTGTATCAACATTCGGCGGTGGGGCGCGACCTGGTGCTGGAGCTGCTGCGATCGCTCGGGGCCGAGGTCATTCCCGCCGGACGCAGCGAGACCTTCGTGCCGATCGACACGGAGAATATCGATGCCGGCGCGCTGTCGGCAATCCAGAACCTGCTGCCGGCGGAACGAGTGGACGCAGTGGTGTCCACGGACGGCGATAGCGACCGGCCTCTCATCCTGGGAGTCGACTCCAGCGGGCAGGTTCGCTTCTTTCCCGGCGACCTGGTGGGCATGGTGGTGGCGCAATATCTGGGCGCCGACGCGGTGGTGGTTCCGATCAGTTGCAACGACGCGATCGATCGGAGCGCGCTGGTTCCCGCTCTGGAGCGGAAGACGCGGATCGGTTCACCGTACGTGATTGCCGGTATGGAGGCCGCGGCGGGCAAGGGGCGGACCGCCGTCTGCGGCTGGGAGGCGAATGGCGGCTTCCTGGTGGGCTCGGATATCCGGCGCAATGGCAAGACGCTCCGCGCTTTGGCTACGCGCGACGCCGTGCTGCCGATTCTCGCGGTGCTGTTCGCGGCGCGAGAGAAGGGCGTGCCGCTGATCGACCTCTTTGCGGGGCTGCCGCCGCGTTACACGTCATCGACATTGCTGCGGAATTTCCCGCGGACGGCGGGTTTGCAATTGGTGGAGCAGATGTCGCCATCGGAGTTCGAGCCGCTGTTCGGGAGGGTCGAAGGGATCGACCGGACGGACGGTTTGCGGATCACGTTCGAGGGGGGAGACGTGATTCACCTGCGGCCGTCGGGGAACGCGGACGAGTTTCGGATTTACGCGTGCGCGGATACGCGAGAACGGGCGGCGGCGATCACCGGGAAGGGGTCGGAGTTCGTCGCGGCGTTGGCAACGCGGGCGACCGGCCGGGCACTACAATAGGAAACGTGATCCCGGCGCTATTTCTTTATGCTTCGCTCGTCAACGATGTGCGGGAACTGATCGCACGGAACCAGCTTGCGGCCGCCGAGGCGGTGGTTCGGTCGTATCAATCGCGATCCGGGGGGACGCCGGAGGTGGCGGCGGCGCTCTCGTGGCTGGCGCGGGCTTCGTTCAGCGCCAAGCAGTATGACAAGGCGGACCGGCTGGCGGCGGAGACGACGCGGCTGACGGACCCTCTGCGCAAGACGCGCAAGCTCGACGCGGATCCGTGGCTACCTACGGCGGTGGGGGCGGCGGTGGAGGTGCACGCGCAAGTGCTGGCGGCGCGGGGAGAGGGGGCTGAGGCAGTCACCTTTTTGAATGAGCAACTTGCGATGTATCGCGAGACTTCGATCGGCGAGCGGATCCGCAAGAACATCAACCTGCTGAGTATGGAGGGCAAGCCGGCGCCTCCGCTGGACCTGCAAGATCATCTGGGCTCGTCTCCGAAACCGCTCTCCGCCTTGAAGGGACATCCGGTGCTGCTTTTCTTCTGGGCGCACTGGTGCTCGGACTGTAAGGCGGAAGTCGCGATTATCGCATCGCTGATGAAGACGTATGGACCGAGAGGCCTGGTGGTGGAAGGGCCGACCAGATTGTATGGTTATGTTGCCGGCGGTGAGGATGCCGCGCCGGCGGCGGAGAAGCAATACATCGAGAAGGTGCGGGCTCAATACTACGGGGCGCTATCGGGGATGCCCGTGCCCTTGAGCAGCGCCAATTTCCTGGCTTACGGGGCCAGCACCACACCCACCGTGGTCCTGATCGACGCGACTGGGATCGTTCGTTTCTACCATCCGGGCGCCGTTACGGAAGCCGAACTGGCAGGACGAATTCAGAAGCTTCTGACCAGGTAGGGGTCGTCAGGCGCTCTTCTGGTGTTGCCGCGGGCTCCGTGAGGGCTCGAAATGCCGGTCATAGACCTCCAACGAGGCGATCACGGCATCGATGGCGGAGCGCCTGGCGTACAAATATTGGAGCTCCCGTTGGTAATCTCGGGACGGGTTCATCGTCACAGGGGATTTCTTGGCGGGCAACATAGTACATATGTACCAGAAGTCCTAAACAAAAACAATAGTAAATCCAGGACCAACTTTATTCTTATTTGCGGGTAGCGTACTACACCCTTTTGTGGGTATTTGATAGGTTAACTTCCGATGATTGAACAGATTGCGGCTTCATCATAGGAGACCAGTACCGGGGGGTTTCCCTGGTTAGGGAGGATTTTCCTCGATCCTGGGCCCTGTAGTACCCCTGTATGGTATTTGTGAATGTAGTCCGGGTCCTTCAAAACGTTCCCGGTTAACACTGCCACGACATCGGCATTGCCGGCGATTACGCCCGCGGCGCGGAGTTTGCGAATGCCGGCTAGTGTGGCGGCGGAGGCCGGCTCGCAACCAATTCCACAGCGGCCGATCACGGCTTTGGCGTCCGCGATTTCCTGTTCGGTGACTTTCTCGACGACCCCGCGGGTGGCTTGGATCTCGTGGAGGGCCTTGGGCCAGGAAACGGGATCGCCGATCTTGATGGCGGTGGCGAGCGTGTCCGGATGTTCTACGGGACGGAGGCGGGAACGATCCGCCGATCGGATCAGGTCGTAGAAAGGCGCGGCGCCCTCCGCCTGGACGACCGCCAGCCTGGGCAGGCGGTCGATCAATCCCCAGGCGAGCATCTCGCGGAGGGCTTTGCCGAAGGCGGAGGCATTGCCGAGATTGCCGCCGGGGAGGACGACCCAGTCGGGCGCGCGCCAGTCGCGTTGGTCCATCAGTTCGACCATGATGGTCTTCTGGCCTTCAATGCGGAAGGGGTTGATGGAATTGAGGAGGTATATCCCGAGTCTTTCGGCGATTTGGCGGACCATGGCGAGGATCTGGTCGAAATTGGCCTCGACCTGCAGGGTGCGCGCGCCATACTCCAGGGCTTGGGCGAGCTTGCCGAACGAGATGTTGCCGTGGGGCAGAAAGATCACGGGCTGCAGGCCCCCGGCGCTGGCATAGGCGGCCATTGACGCCGAGGTGTTCCCGGTGGACACGCAGGCCACGCGCGTCATGCCCAAGCGCCGGGCCTGGGCGACGCCACAGGTCATTCCGTTGTCCTTGAAGGAGCCGGTGGGGTTGAAACCCTGGTGCTTGAACGTCAGTCGGTCCAAGAGGCCATACTCGGCGGCGCCGGGACCGTCGAGCAGGGGGGTGCAGCCTTCGCGGAGGGTGACTACCGGCGAATAGTCGTCGAGGAAGGGGAAGAATTCCCGATAGCGCCAGACGCCGCTTTGATCGATGGGGTCATTCGACATACGGCGTTCGCGCCAGAGCCGCTTCCAGCGGTCCGGCTGGGGGGGCGCCTGGCCGTAAACGGCTTCGATGAGGCCGCCGCATTTCGGGCAGGTGTAGATGACCTCGGTGATAGGAAAGCGCGCGCGGCAACCCTCCGCGAAACAGGCAAGCTCGGCTGACATGAAACTCTATTATAGACAACGCCAGCAATGGGTTAGCGCGTCAGGCCGCGGCGAAAGGTGAGGCCGGCGGCGATCAGAAGGGCTCCACTGAGGAGAAGGCCCGACCAGGATGTGGCTGTGTCGGGCATCATGCGATCGGCGGAGCCGGTGGTGGGGGCGCTGCGCACAGGTTCGAGACTCGGGGTGGGCATCGCCCGGTCGGCGGAACGGACGACAGCGACCGGAGGGTGCGGGTCCGCGGGATCGGTGGGGGCTTGTCCCCAGGCCAGAACGGCGGTGAAAACGACGATTGCCCATCGGACCATATGGATTCCCGATCAGTGAAACCTCTTCTTGTAGAAGAAATCGAGATCAAAGATGCCGTTGCGGTCGCGCTGAGCGATGGCCGACCACTGGGGATCGATGGCCCATTCCATGCGGATGATCTGCGGATTGCTCTGCGTCACGTCCTGAATGTAGGTGAAGGTAACGGACTTCGAGATTTGCTGCTGGAGCGTCATGGTGGCCTGCGGCGTATTGGAGGCGCCGGTGATCTGGGGATCGATCTTGAACTTGGAGACGCCGAAGAGCCGCTGCAAGCGTCCGGAGACGGGATTGGCGACGGCCTGGCCGAGGAGCGTCGACGCGCCCGCCTGCTGGAAGTTCTGCTCCGGGGCGGCGGGGGCGCGCGCGGCAAGGACCGGGTCGGTGGAGGGCGTCTTGCCGGAGGCGAGAAGCGAGATGAGGTCGGAGAACTGCATGGGCGGGTCGGAGCGGTAGGAGAGCTTCATGCGGTCCATGGGGCCGGTGACGCTGATGGCGACATCGATGCCCTGGACGGTCGTTTCGAGGTCGATGTTGAGAATGGGGTTGATGCGATTCGGGTCGTAGAAGGCGACCGTGCCCTGATCGATGGTGTACTTCGAGCCGAAGAACACGACTTCGCCCTGGGTGACAACGACGCGGCCGAGCATCCCGGGATGGTCGGGAGTGCCGCGGAGGGTGACGTTGGCGTCGAGCTGGAGATTCTGGGTGAGGGTGGTGCGGAACTGGACGTCGGGCGCGGTCTGGATCTTGATGTCGAAGCGCATGCCGCCGAGCAGACCGGTGCTGGCGGTGGCGGCGGGCGGCGGCGTGGCGGCCTGCGCGAGGATCGAACCGATGTCGGAATGCGAGTGCAGGGCGACATCCTCGATGGTGACGTTGCCGGAGACAAGACTGCGGGACGTGGTGCCCGCGGCGATAATCCGCGCGGTGGCCTGGGTGGTGACAGTGTCGGGCGCGGCGACGCGGATGCTGTCCGCGTTGGCGGTTACGCGAAACTGCATCTCCGGACCGCCATAGCTGACGAAGCCGGCAAGGGTCACCTTGCCGCCGCCGGTTTCGCCGGTGATGTTCTGGATGATGGCTTCGGTTCCGTTGAACGTCACCGTGCCATTGGCGTTGGAGAGGCCGTTGGGCACGTCGAGCATGTTGAGCGAGGCATTCTGCAAGAGCAGCCGGCCGTTGACGACCGGCTTATCGGTAGTGCCGCTGACGGCCGCATTCAGGGTGACGTTGCCGGCGGAGAAGATATCGGGGTTAAAGGCTTCGAGGATTTCGAGCTTCACGTTACCATCGGCGCGCAAGTTGAGTTTTTTGGGATCGGCGATGGCCGCCGTGCCGGTGACGTTGACGTCGGTGAACGGCCCCACGATGTGAGCGCTCTGCACGGTGACGACGGAGCGATCCAAGGCGACGACGATGGGCGCCTGGTTATGCAGCTCGAAGTTGACACGCGGCTTGCGGCCGGTGGTGGCGGGTATGGAATGGGCTTCGAGCCTGGCGATCTGGAGCGTGGCGCGGAGTAAGTCGGTCTTGGTGACGGGCCCGTTGACGGTGAGTTGGCCGTTGGCGGAGGCGTCGAAGGGCTCGGGCGTGCCGCCGAGGAGCGGGCTCAGGCCGGTATAGGTGAGGTTGGCGAAGGTCACCTGCGCGTTGAGCGGATAGTCGCCGGTAAGCTGCATTTGACCGGCGCCACGGATATTGGCGTGCGCCAGATCGGAGGTCAGGTCGAAGGCGACCTGCTGGCCGCTGGTCTTGGCGGTTGCGGTGAGATCACCGAGGGGTTTCTTGTCGACGCTGAGGCCGCGCGCGTCGAGATTGGCATTGAGGGTGGAGAAGAGAGGCGCAGATCCTTTGCGCAAGGTGGCGGCGCCGTCCGCGGCAAGCTGCACGACACCGGCGAGGCCCGGTTTCGCGTCCTGAACGGCATGGAGGCGAGTGAGCTGGATCTGGTTGCTTTGCACGTGGAAGCGCGCCTGGCCATCTTCCAGGTCATTGGCGGGATGCGTGAAGGCCCCGGTGGCGGTCAGATAGGACGGGCCGGCATCGATGCGGAAATCCGGCAGGTCGATGGCGGTATTGGTGTAACCGATGACCGCCTGCAGGCGGTCGAACGTCTCGTTGTATGCCGAGCCCTTGACCACCGTCAGGTTGGCTTTGACGCGGGGATCCTGCAGCGTGCCCGAGACCTGGGCGGTAGTCGATAGCGTTCCGCTGACGGGGAGATCGCGCCTGCCGGCGACGAGGAGCACCTGGTCGATGGGGAGATTGGCAATGGAGGCGTCGGCGGTGGTGTCGTGATTGCCGGTCAGGAGGGAGCGCCCGTTGACGTGGATGGTGGAGCCGGCGAAATCGGAATCGACCTTGTAGTTGACGGTGTTGCCAGCGCTGGCGGCGGTGGCCGTAAGGTCGCCGAGGTTCTTGCCTTCCATCTGCAGGCCGCGGACCGCGGCATTGGCGTTGAGGTTGGCGATTTCGAATTCCGTGCCGCCGGCCGCGGGAACGACATTCGCGGCCACATCGCCATTCAGTGACAAGACGCCGCGAAGACCGGGGCGGTCCTTGACGAGCGACTGGAATTGGGCGAGCTGCACTTGATTGCTGGCGACGTGAGCGCGGATTTCGCCGCGATTGAGGTCGTTCAGAGGATGCTGGTAATGGGCGGTGGCGTCGATGCGAGAGGGGCCGGCGACGACGGCGAGCGTGGGAACGTCGATCGCCTGCGGGGTCATGAGGGCGTGGGCGTTGATGGTGTCGAAGCGCTCGCCCTCAATCGTGCCGTTAGCCGCGGAAAGATCGGCATTGCCGGTGGGACTGCCGACAGTGCCGGCGATATGGGCGTCGAGGGAGAGGGCTCCGGTGGCGGCGATATCGGACTGGCCGGCCAATGCGAGGACGTCGGCGACATCGGCATTGCGCATGGTGAGGTCGACGCGGAGAGGCTCGAAGTTCTCGGGCTTCCAGTTGCGGAGCCCGACCGCGCCGGAGAAGTTGGCCTGGAGCGCGCCGCGGGTGAGGATGGAGTTGGCGGCGGCGGCGCGGTCGGGGGAAGCGGTGACGTCGGCCGCGAAGCGTGTGAAGGTGCGGTCTTCGACGGCGAAATTGGACAACTCGGCATGCGCGGCGACGCGGGGAGCGCTGAGTTTCCCGGTGACGGTGGCGTCGACTACCGCCGCGCCGCCGCCGTTCAGGGCGACGGGAATGTTGCCGAGGGGGCGGAAGTCGGCGAGGTCGCGCGAGACGAGATGGGCCTGGATCCGGTTGCCGAGAGAGCCTGAGAGATCGACGCGGGTGTGGGGCAGTTGGAGGAAGGACTGGCCGAGCAGGACGGTGTCGGCGCGGCCATTGTAATCGACATTGAGCTTGCCGGAGACGGGCACGCCGCGGCGCCCGGGCGCGATGCCGAGGGTGGCGCGCGCGACCAGGGTATTCATGTTCCGGATGTCTCCTTCGGCCTGCACGGGCCCGGAGACTACGCCGTCGTACCCGAGGGGCTTGGCCATGAAGGCGCGCGTCAGGTGTTCCAGATCGAAGTTGTGCAGGTTGCCGGCGAGATGGAACTGCTGCAGCTCCTGGATGGCGGCGGAGCCGGCGAAAGTGCCGCCGAATGCGGCGAGGCGGAGATTGGCAAGCTCGATGCGGTGGGGATCGGCGGTGACGCTGGAATCGAGGGCGATGCCGGAGAGGTGGGTGGCGCCCTGATGGATGGCGACGTTGCGCGCGTCCACGTTGGCGGCGATCAGGTAGTCGTTGTTCTCGCGGAGGGAGGCGTTGCCGCCCAGTTTGACGACGCCTTCGGGCCGCGCGGCGACTTTGAGCATGCGCCCGAGCTCATTGAGCGCGAGGGTGGCGTTGAACTGCACGTCGCCGGGCTTATTGGGCTCTTTCAGCGTGCCCTTCGCTTCGAGGCTGCTGGCGCCGAGATTCATGCGAGCACTCTGGATATGGATGCTCCGGTCGTCGGCGGCGGCGGTGATGTCGGCGGTCATGAACTGCGGGCCGGCGCGGAGGTCGAGGGGGATGCTGAGGCCGGCGATGCGGCGGGCTTCGTCGAGGGAGACCGAGGCGTTCAAGTGAGCGGAGGAGTGGGGCTGCGGCGCACCGAGATTGTCGAGCTCGCCGGAGATGACGACCTTGGAGCGGGGGCTCTCGAGCTGGGCGTTGGTGAGAGTCACCTTGTCCTTCTCCATGGCGATGGGGAGCTTGACATTCACGTCGACCGGATCGTTGGGGCCGGAGCGCAGATGGAGCGGCGCCAGATCGATTTCGCCGGTGTAGCTGGGGTGAAGGTGATTGTAGGCGAGGTGGGCGCGGAGGTTCTGGGCGCTGGCGTTGAAGGCGGCCGGCTGGTCAGTGAAGATGGTGCTGGCGTTGACGAGGTCGAAGCGGCCAATGGCGAGGTCGACGATGGTCTCGAGACCGGACCGGTCGCTGGGTTTCTGCTTGATCTTGGGCGCGGGAATGTTGGTCTTGCCGTCCGGGAAGACCATCAGGTTCGCCTGGGGCGTGTCGATCATGAGGTAGGCGATATCGATGAAGCCCTTCAGGGGAGAGAGGAGCTTGAGGTCCACCTGGACGTGTTTGGCGCGGAGGAGGGGCGCGGCGCCGGCCGGCTCGAGGCCGTGGATGATGAAGTTGTTCACGTCGGCGCGGAGGTGGCTCCAGGTGAAATTGAAAGAACCCAACTCGACGCGCCCGCCGGTAGCTTCCTCGACGGTCGCGATGAGCTTCGTGCGCACGAAGTTGCGGAACCAGTCGGTTTGGACGACCACGAGGACGGCAATGGCGACCAGTAGAATGAGCCCGCCGAGGGAGCCTCCGACGATTAACGCGATTTTTCGTCTCCGGCTCATTGGAATGCCCCTGGTTTGAATTGGACCTTGGTATTGCCGCGCGTCTCTTTGAGCCACGCGTCCATCTGTTGATCGACATCGCCCTTCGGGATTGCGGCGCCGGGGCGGACGCGGTCGGCGGACTGCCGGCCGTCGCCGGGAACCGCGAATCGGAGGTCGGTGAAGCGGATGGCCGCGAGCTGCCAGGTCAGGTAATTCCTGAGCTGCTCTTCGGTGACGCCGTACTTGTCGAGGGCAGCCCGGTATTGGGCGGCGCCGGGGAAATGTTCCTTGCGGAAGTTGGCGAGCATGGCATCGACTTCCGCCGGGGTGGGGTTCGGATAGCTGCCGATTTGCATCTCATTCCGGACGAGCTGCTGGTCGACCAGATGCTCGGCGGCCGCCTTGCGCTGCTCGGGCGAAAGGTCGAGCGGGGCCTGATTGAGCAAGGCTTCGAGGCGGGCTTCCTGGAGAACCTCCGTCTCGGTGATTACGGTTTTGCCGACGACGACCGCGATGCGGTCGACCACGGCGGCGGAAGCGAGGAGGGGGACGAGCAGGAGTATACGGGATCCCATGTTAGAAGGCCTGTCCTATGTTGATGAAGAACTGAAAATGCGAGATGGCCTGGTTGGCCGGGGTCGCCGTGCCCAAGAGGAGCTCCTTGTAAGTGCCCTTGAGGCCGTAGTAAGCCGGCGGATTGATGCTGTAGGCGAGATCGACGCGGACCGGGCCGACGGGGGTGCGATAGCGGATGCCGAAGCCCACCGCGTGCACCATGTAATCAAAGTCCTGCAGGTCGCGCTGGTGGAATCGAAAGGAGATGCCGCCGAGAGAGCTAAAGACATTGCCGATGTCGTGGAAGAGGACGCCGTTGATGTTGTCGCCGAGGAACGGAAAGCGGAGCTCGGTGGAGTGGAAGAGCAGCGCGTTGCCGCCAAGAGGGAAGCCGGTCACGAGATCGCGCATGCCGGCCTGGCTATCGGGGAAACCGCGATGCGACGTGCTGCCGCCGCCGAAGAAATGCTCGGCAATCGGGACGTAATTCAGGGGGTCGCCGCCGGCGCCGAAGGGGTGAATGACTCCGAACTGGGTGTTGCTGGCGATCACGACATCGGGCGCGATCATTTTGTAATAGGAATTGCGGCCGAGGAAGCGGAGGAATTCCTTGTTGCCGCCAAACACCTTTTCGACGAGCGCCGCATCGAGCGAGTTGTAGACGCCGCGATGGGCGTCGGTGGCATCGTCGCGGCGGTCCTGCACGAGGTTACCGCCGATCATGGCGATCCGCGCCGCCTGGGAAACGAGGGGAATCAGCCCGGGATTGATCTTGAGGGTGGAGGCGTCGACGCGAACGTCGCGCCAGGTATAGCGCCAAAGGGCGGTGGTGGCCTTGGAGAGGCGCTGGGAGAGCTGCACCGAACCCTCGAGGCGGCGGGCGGTGAAGGTGAGGACGTCGCGGGTGTTGTCGTAGAGCGCCGTGAGGGAGATGTTTCGGCCTTCCACGTTGCGATAGCGCGGGGCGAGGTAGTTGAGGGAGAGGCGGCGGTCCAGCGTGGAATAGCGGCTCTTGAAGTTGAGACTGTGGCCGAGGCCCCAAAGATTGAGGCGGGAGAACTCGAAATCGCCACGGGGAGCGAAGCCGGTGGAGCCGCCGGGATTGTCGAGGCTGGTCTGGCTGCCGCCGATGCGCGCGATCTCGGCGCCGAAGCCGATGGCGGTGTAATAGCGATGGCCTTCGGTCAGGTGATAGAGCACGTACTTGTGCTCGGTGTCTCCCTGCGGGTTCTGAATCGCCATATCGACCTTGTCGAAGACGCCGAGGTTGTACAGGCGCCGCTGCATGCGGCCCATCTGGGTCCAGGAGAGGGGATCGCCGGACTTCATCAGAATATTGGGATCGATCAGGCGGTGTCGTGTGGAGCGCAGGCCGGTGATGAGCACGTCGCGGACGATGCGGGGCTCGCCGGGCAGGACGGTAAACTGGAGGGCTAGCTCGTGATCTCCGGGGCCTGGCGAGACACGGTATTCGAAGTTGGCCTCGGGATATCCCGCATCCTGGTAGATCTCGAGAATATGGTTGCGATCCAGCGCGACATTGGTCTCGCTGAAGGGCTGGCCCGGCTGGGAGGCCAGGGCGGAGACGATGGCGTCGCGATCGTTGCGGTCGATGCCATCGACTTTGAGGGTGGAGACCTTGTATTGCGGGCCCTCGACGATGGTGATGGTGACCGCCACGTCGCCCGTCTTGCCTTTGTAATCGTCGATAGTGTCGAGGGTGACTGTGACGTCGCGAAAGCCGTTGTCGCGATACAGAGCTTTGATGGCGTCCTCGTCACGGCGGGCGAAACCCTCGCTGTAGCGGCCATGTCGCAATATGATGAAGCCGGCGGTGTGGGTGAAGATGCGCTCGCGGATCTGGGCCCCGGTGAAGTAGCGATTGCCGCGGACATCGACGCTGACGACCTTGTGTCGGTCACCGAGCGCCACCGTGTAGGTGATGTCGCGCTCGTCGGCGCCCTTGTCCTGGCTGGTGAAATCCACCTGGACATCGAAATAGCCGCGATTCTGGAAGTAATCGCGGAGGTTGCGGACGCCGCTCACGAGAAGATCGCGATTGACCGTCTCCTCGTCGAAGACCGGCACGTACTTCTGGAGATTGCTCTTGGAGACCTTGGCGCCATCGGTGGCGATCTTGACCTTGGGGCCGCCATCCGCCGAGATCGTGGCGCGGACGCGGTTTTCGGACGCGAGGTAATCCTGGTGGTCGAGAGTGACGTTGGCGGTCAGGCGGTCCTGTTTGTTGTACTTGCCGCGGATGTTCTGGAGCCCCCGCTGGGTGGTCTCCTGGGTGGCCTGTTTCCACCGAAACCAGCCGTGGTACCTGGCCCATTTCGCGACCTTATCGGCGTCGACGCGGGCGTTGCCGATGACGACGGGCGTCGTAAAGCGCGCCCGCTTTCCGGAGTCGACGCGGAAGGTCATCGAGACCTGCTGATGTTCCGCGTCGCGGTCGATCTTGGGATCGATCTTGGAGAGGTACAGCCCGTTGCGTTGCAACAGTCCGCGGATGCCGTCGGTGGCGGTTTCGAGGTCGGCATCCTCGAACGGCGTGCCCAGTTCGAGACGGGCGGCGTTCTGGAGCTGGCCTTCGCTGGGCGGCAGCTTGACCTTGCCGTGCACCTCCACGGGACCGACGAACCACTGCTCGGAGGTGCGGAACACGAGCGCGACACGTTCGCCGTCGGGGACCGCTTCAACTTCGATATTCGAGTATTCGCCGGTGCCATAGAGACGCTTGATGGCGTCACGGACTTCCTCGACATGCAGCGGCGCGCCGGATTTAAAGGGGACGAGGCGAGCGAGGTCGGCGCGCGCTACGGGCTGAGACGGCGGCTCATAGCGAACTTCGGAGATCGGCCGGCCTTCATATTCCGCCGGGGCCGCCAAGTCGGCACCATGGAGGAGGAATGTGATGAGAAACCCAAAGGAGAAATAGCGCAGCAGCGCGAGTGCCATATCTGCGCGACAGGCAGCACGTTTGAGGCCTTGGTGTGCCGCCGCACGGCAGAGTCGTTACAGGAGTTGGGCGGTCAGCGTGATGTTCGCTTTGTAAAGCTTGGACACCGGGCAGCCCGATTTGGCACTTTGGACGGCCTTATCGAAGCTCTCCTGCGTGGCGCCCGGCACGCGGGCCTTCAGTTCGAGGTGGCTTTCGGTGATGGCGAATCCATCGGGCTGCTTTTCGAACGAAATCGCGCAGGTGGTTTCGAGGCTTTCGGCGGTCAAACCGGCCTGCGCCAACTGCGCGGACAGGGCCATCGTGAAACAGCCCGCATGGGCCGCGGCGAGCAGTTCCTCCGGATTTGTGCCTTTTCCCTCCTCAAAACGCGTGTGGAACGAGTAGGGAGCCTGGTTGAGAGTTCCGCTGGCCGTCGAGACCGTTCCGTTGCCCGACTTGAGATCGCCGCGCCACTGGGCGCTTGCCGTCCTTTTCATGCATGTTTGGATGCCCGGGTGTGAAAAAAAGATGCGGCGGTCCAGGTATTCTGGATGCGGTGGCCCATCGGAGGATCGAGGACGAAATCGAGCGGCTCAGCCGGCTGCGGGACGCGGGACCGGGAGCGGCGAGCGCGGCGGCGGTGCGAAAGGCGCTGGGCGACCGGGTCGGCTTAGTGGTGGCCAAAGCGGCGAAGATCGCCGCGGAACTACAGATGCGCGAGGTGCTGCCGGAGTTGGTGGCCGCCTTCGACCGCCTGTTCGATAAGCCTCTGGAGAGGGACCCGCAATGCTGGGGGAAGAACGCCATCGCGAAGGCGCTCTCGAACTTGGACTACCGGGAGTCGGCGCCGTTCCTGCGGGGTTCGCGGCACGTGCAGATGGAGCCGATCTGGGGCGGCCAAGCGGACACTGCCTCCTCGTTGCGCGGCATCTGCCTGTTGGGGCTGGTCACTTGCGCGGACATCCGGCGGGAGGCGGTGCTGCGCGCGCTGGTGGACGCGTTGACAGAACCGGCGCAGACCGTTCGGGCCGAGGCGGTCCGGGCACTGGGAGAAATGGGCGGGGACGAGAGTCCTCTGCTGTTGCGGCTCAAGGCGCGCGCGGGCGATACGGAACCAACGGTGGCCGGACAGGTGTTCGACACTCTTCTGCGACTGGAGGGTCCCGGCGCGATCGAGTTCGTCGCCGGGTTCCTGCGCGCGGAGGCGGCGGAGGTGAGGGCGGAGGCGGCGCTGGCGCTCGGGTCGTCGCGCCTGCCGGAAGCCGTGGAGGCGCTGGAGACGGCGTGGCGCGACACGCGCAATCCCGATCTGCGGGACGCGCTGGTCCGCGGCATCAGCACGGCGCGGCAGGAGCGCGGCTTCACGTTTCTGCTCGACCTGGTGAAGAATGGAAGAGTGGATGACGCCCTGTCGGCTTTGGAGGCGCTGGCCCTCCACCGCGAAACGCCGGAGATCTGGCGGCGGGTAACCGACACCGTCGGCGAGGCGGGCACGAGGGTGCAGGAAGAGTACCGGAATCTCACCGCAACGGGCGGATAGTCCGGCACCGCGAAATCGGGCAAGCTGTCGTTATGATCAACCAGGAACAATGTTGGGAAGCCGTCGCGCGGCACGACGGCAATTTCGACGGCGACTTCTTCTTCGGCGTGACGACGACCGGGGTGTACTGCCGGCCTTCGTGTCCGTCGCGCAGGCCGCTGCGAAAGAACGTGCGTTTCTATCGGACGGCCACCGAGGCGGAGCGCGACGGGCTGCGTCCGTGCAAGCGATGCCGGCCGCTCGACCCGGAGCGGGACCGGGCCACGGCGAAGGTGCGGGAACTGTGCCGGTATATCGAGACCCATCCCGATGAAGCGCCGGACCTCGCCGACCTGGCGGGGCGCGCGGGGCTCAGCCGATTCCACTTGCAGCGCAGCTTCAAGGCGGTGGCGGGCGTGACGCCGAAGGAGTATGTCGAAGCCTGCCGTATGCGCAAGCTGAAGAGCAGCCTGCGGGAGGCGAAAGACGTCACGGAGGCGGTGTACGACGCGGGATTCGGCTCATCGAGCCGCGTGTACGAGCGCGCCGGCACGCGGTTGGGAATGACGCCCATGCAGTACCGGCGCGGCGGGCAGGGAGTCGCGATTACGTACGCGGCGGCGGAATCGCCCCTGGGGCTGATGACGATCGGGGCGACGGATCGGGGGATCTGCTTCGTGCAGTTCGGGGAGTCGGAAGAAGAGCTCTCGGCGGCGCTGCGGCGGGAGTACCCGGCGGCGCAGATTATCGCCATGACGAAGCCGCATCCTCCCGAATTCGACAAGTGGGTGGCGGCACTGACAGCGCACCTGGCGGGGAACCAGCCGCGGCTCGATCTGCCTCTCGATATCCGCGCGACGGCCTTTCAGATGCGCGTGTGGAATTACCTGCAGACGATTCCGTATGGCGACGTGCAATCGTACGGCGAGGTGGCGTCGGGGATCGGCAAACCGTCGGCAGTGCGGGCGGTGGCGCGGGCGTGCGCGTCGAACACCGTGGCGCTGGCCATCCCGTGCCATCGGGTGATTCGCGGCACTGGAGAGCTGGGCGGGTACCGGTGGGGCCTGGAGCGGAAACGAGCGCTGATCGACCGGGAGCGGGGAAGACGTAGTTCAGCCGCAGATGAACTCCGATGAACGCGCTCACGCCCGGGGCTAGCCGAAGGGGAGCATCATCTGGTCATCGAAGCGGCTGGCGCGGTCGTATTCGAGGAGGCGGGCTTCTTCACCGCGGCCCCACGTTTCGACGATCCAGATCTGTTCGCGGGCCGATTCGTCGAGGGAGGCGCGATCTTCTTCGTCGGCCGCGGCGGCGTGCCATTGCTGCATCAATTCGTAGAGCTCGGCGATGCGGCCGGAGTCGCGCAGGAGACGGCGGCCCTGGCGCGCGGCGGCGCACAAGGCGTCGAACGGCGTGGCGGGGTTGGCGACGGCGGCCTGAATTTCCTGGATCGGGCCGGGGGCGCGGCCACGGGCGTCGCTCGTGGCAAGCGTCGAACACCGGCCGCCGAAGACGAGCTCGGCGGGGACCAATTCCGGAACGTCCTCAAGAACAATCAGGAAGCGGCGCGCCTCGCAGAAATGGCGCAGCCGCTCGAGATTTTCCGCCAGCGGCCCTTCGAGGCGGAGGCCGAGTTGGGCTCCGAGATCGCCCGCGAGGGCGGCGATGCTGCGGGCGCCGCATTCGAGCGTGAAGACGCCGTCGAAATCCTGACGAAATTCAAGCGCGAATTCGGCGGCGAGGCCGGCGCTGCCGGCAAACTCCATGCCCGGACGATCGGCCACGGCGATCCCGAGCACTTCGAGATCGGCATTGGGACGGCTGCCGATGGGGACGTGACCGCGCACCCAGCGCTTCAGCTCGCGGAACTGCCGGGCCGTGAACTGGGGCACGAGGACCTTGGGCGGGACGCAATCGTCGCAGCGGAGGAACGCGATGGGGATATCCGCGGCCTTGGGCTCATTGACCAGAGCATGCTCCCACTGCGCGCGCGGCCAGCGCGACGGCATCGATTCGCGCGAAAAGAACACGACGATGGCGTCGGCGGTCTGCGCTTCGCGGGCTTTCGCGGCGAGATCCTCGCCGGGGCGCATCTCGCCTTCTTCGAGGAAGACCCGGACGTCGGCCCCGCGCTCGAGGAACCCGGCGAGCGACCGGGCGAGTTCGCGCTCGGACGGCGCGTAACAGGGAAAGAGCGTTTTCGTCAGAGCTTGCACGCCAGCATCAACCCGTCGCCGATGGTCGCGAGGCTGAGCGCGACCCGCTGGTCGGTATGGATTTTGCGATTGAACTCGCGGATGGCCTCGGTGTCGCGCGAGCAGTCGGCGTGGTCGACCACGCTTCCGTGCCAGAGAACGTTGTCGATCACGATGAGGCCGCCGGCGCGCACCAACTGAAGGGCGCGCTCGTAGTAGTTCCAGTAATTCGACTTGTCGGCGTCAATGAAGGCGAAGTCGAAGGCGCCGGCCTGACCGTCCACCAACAGGGCGTCCAGAGTTTCCAGGGCGGGGCGGAGGCGCAGGTCGATCTTATCCTCGACGCCCGCCTCGCGCCACGTTTGGCGGGCACGCGCGGTGTACTCCTCATTCACGTCGCAAGCGACGATCTTGCCGCCGGCGGGCAGGGCGAGCGCCACCCAGGACGAACTGTAGCCCATGAAGACGCCGATTTCGAGAGTGCGCCGGGCGCCCACGATGCGCGCGAGGAGGTGGAGAAACTGGCCCTGCTCGGGCGAGATCTGCATGGACGCCTGGGGGTGATCGTCCGTCGCCTCGCGCTGGCTGCGGAGGGCGGCGGGCTCACGCAGGGAGACGGAGCGAATGTAGTCCGCCATCTCGGCGGTAATCGGGGTATAGACTCGCGACATGAGTGAAGAATCCATCTTAGCGCGGCGTCCGCGCGGGGCTCTCGACTTCTGCCGCAAGCCGGGCCGGATGGTGGTCAAGGGCGGCGCGGTTGAAGTCCTCTGAGGATTTGGGAAGTCAGAAGTCAGGAGTCAGGAGTCAGGAGTCAGGAGTCAGAAGTCAGGAGTCAGGAGTCAGGACTAGCGCGGGCTTACGAGGTAATCCTTAAAGTAACTGGTGCTGTCGGTTTTTGACCACAGCCCGACTTTACCGGCAACCGGCGGACGCAGAACGGAGTTGTTGGCCGGAATGAGATCCGGATTCGGCGGACCTTTCTTTCCGGCGGCCGGCTCGCTGCCGAGGGTATACTCGATCGCCGGCGCGCCGTCGAGAGTCGCTTTGATACTGGCGCCGTCCACAAGAAGCTTCAGCTCGTGCCATGCATTCCGGTCTAACGGGAAGGGCTTGGCCCGGTCGCTGAACTTGAGGTTTCGGCGGATGCCATTGTGAAATTCCCAAATTGCGACGTTGTTCTCCGTATCGTTATACCGGACAGCCAGCCAGTCTCCGTTCGATTTCACGTTGAAGAGGATGCCGGAGCAGCGGTCGGAGTCGCCCGAAATGGTCTTGAACTTCATGCTGATTGTGCCGTTGGAGAAGTTGTCGAGACCCTTGAGAACCGCGACCGGGTAGTAGGCAAACTGTTTGGCGTTGTCCATCAGCTCCTCGTTCGTGGTCCCATACAGCTTGCGAGCCGTCTGCAGCAGCAGCTTCGTCGGATTGTCTTTGCCGGCGACCCATGGCCGGCCGTCGATCATGATCACTTTGTCCGGCCCGTCCTGCGCGACAACCCAGGTTCCGACCATCGGTTCAAAGGTGGCCGGCGGCTTTCCAACCTGCTCTTTGCTGAGATCGACTTTGAGGTCGGCGGCTTCGCCGATGCCCATGGAGAGCGCAGCCGCGCAAGCGGCCAATCCAAACATTAGAGTCATCTTCATCACGCCGCCCGATTGTCTCAAAAAACGAACCGCACTTGCATTTGGAACATCCGCGGGGGGTCGACATTCGCAAACGCCGGGACGGCATTGGGAGCCGTTCCAACAGCCGCCAACTGACCGAAGGTCGGGTTCGGCGCGCCGGTATCGCCGTATGTAGTTTGCCCTCGCCCGAGGTAGTTTCCGTGGTTGAGGAGGTTGAAACCCTCGATCCGGAGGAGAAGCGCCGCATGCTCCCCGATCTTGATACGGTCCTCGACGTACAGCGCCATATCGGAGGTCGCCGTGCCGCGGAATATTGATTTGCCGATCACCTGACCATTGATGACAGGCCGATCATTGTTAAGCCCGTCGCCGTTGTTATCAACGCCGGTTGTGGCGTTCAGCGGCCGCGCCGACGCCAGTTGCGCGAGGGCGCCGAAGGTAACGCCGCGCGGCAGATTGCAGGTATACGTGATTACGGCCCGATGCCGCTGGTCAAGCACGCTGGCGCCTCGTTCGACTTCGCCCAGCCGTACAATGTTGCCGTCATTCGGGCCGATGCCATTCCCGTCCGGCTCGGTCGTGTTCGTCGCCTTTGACAGGGTGTAACTGACCGCGACATGCATGCGACGGTTACCCCGGTAGCTGATCTGCGTCTGCAGACCGTCGTAATCAGCCACGCCCATGTTCATCAAGACATTCACTTGCCGCACGCCGCCGTTGACGGGAAGAATCGGACGGGTGGCATTCGCCGCGGGGACGGTCCTCACCTGCCCGGCCGCAGTGCGATCGAACGGCGCCGGAGCGTTCAGATCCACGGTGCGGACCAGATCGGTCCAATGCTGGCGCACGTAATCGGCGCCGGCAAACAGTCCTTTGACCAATTCCCGTTCCGCCCCGATGGACACTACCTGGCTCCTCGGGCTTACCAGGTTATCGGGATAGTTCGGCAGCAGTCCGAAGTTCAGACCGTACCTGGCAAATTGAGACTCGTAGAAAGATCGTTTGCCCGGTGTAATGGTGGCATCTCGGGCCGGCAATTGGGAAGGCAGGAGCATCTTGGGATCGAACGCGAGCGGCAGGCAGGAACCGGTCAGACAGGTTGGAAAACCAAATTGGCCCGGCGTCGCAGTATACGTGGTCAATCCGTCGAGGCCGTTGACCAGGTATCCGGCAATCAGATTGGATTGGATCTGCGTGTAATACATGCCGTAGCCGCCGCGGATCGACAGGCGCGGGCTGCCGCCGGGACGCCAGCCGAAACCCACGCGGGGGGCGATGTTCGCGGCCCCATCCGTCAAGGTTTGCCGGTCATAGCGCAGACCGAGATCGACCGTCAAATCGCGGCTTACGCGGATGCTGTCCTGCACGAACCCCGCGTAAAGCCACTGCTTCAGCACGTAGGTGCTGAAGCCGAAATTGATTGGCTGCGTATACTGCTGCACGTCATTCAAAGTCAATTGGTCGAACGGCGCCGTGGTCGTATTCTTAAACGTAAACGTGCCGAGCGCAGCCGTGCCCGGCTCGCTGCCGGCGCCGCCTGACGTGTGATGGACTACGCTCACGCCGAAGCGCACATAGTTCCTGCTTTTCGTCCAGGAAAGCGTGTCCGAGAACTGCGCCTGATGCCCGAACAGATTGGCCACGCGCGATTGGCCGATGGTGAAGGGCACGGACCCGGCCCGTGTGTAGGTAGTGGAAAGTGTCTTGGCATCCCACTCCGTCACCGGATCGCCGTCGAGCCAGGCAAACCGCGCCTCGTTGTGAAGGCTGGGACTGAGCACCGCGGAATGGTTGAGCTGGGCCGTCCACGAACGGCGGGCATATACGCGCGCAACGCTCGGCGCGCTCGTGCCGCCGACGGCATCCTGCGGATTGTTGTCAAAGAAGCGATCGATATTCAGACGAACCATCAGGTTCTGGACGGGGGTGAGTCTGTGATCGAGCCGGGCGTTGAACAGCTCCTGGCGGTAGTTGCCGGTGTAGGAGAGGTCTCCATTAGCGAGCAGCACGAACGCGGGCAGAGTGTTGGAGAGCAGAGTCGTTCGATCCTGTCGCGTGTAGTCGTCAGCCGCGAAAAAGAAGGTCTTGTCTTTGATCAGGTGTCCGCCGAAGGATCCGGAGAACTGATTCAGCGAATCCGGAATGTCCACGGGGCTGATGGAGGTCAGCGTCGCAGGCACGGTGCATGTGGCGACAGACGGGGCGCAGTAGTTCTTCGTGGAAAACGATTTTGCCTGCATGCCGCCGGGACGCGCCAAATACGATCCGCCGCCGTGGAATTCGTTGACGCCGGACTTGGTGACAATGTTGAGCGCGGGCCCTGAGGTCCAGCCGAACTCGGAGGAGAAGGCGTTCGTCAGGACCGTCATTTCCTGAACGGCGCTCATGGGCAACGTCGACATGGCAATCTGCCTGCCCCATGCCTCGTCATTGTTCGCCCCATCCACCGTGGTGGTGACCGTTCGGCGGGATCCGGCGCCGGTGGCAACGTACGTTTGATTCACGAACAGGTCGCCCGTGCCCTTCGCTGGCCGGAACGCCGAGTTGAGGAGCGGAATCGAGGACAACTTGCGGCCGAGGATCGGCGTATCGTCGATTTGTGCGCTCTCGAAGCTCACGCCGATTTCGGGATCGGCGCGGACTCCCTCTGTAGTGCCATAGACGGTCACCTCCGCGTTGGAGGAGCCGACGAGGAGTTTTATCCTGACCGTTGCCGTCTCGCCCGCACGCAGCACGATGCCTTTGACCTCTTCACTGCCAAAGCCTGCCTTGGTGACGCGAACCGTGTAGCTTCCGGTCAGCGGCAGCGCGGGAATTGTGGCGCTCCCATCGTTTCCTGAAACCGATTCCCGCGGAGCGCCGGTCGCGTTATTGACGATGGAGATTTTGGCATCCTTGACCGAAGCATCGGTCTGGTCCACGACGACCACGGTCAGCGACGCGTTGTTGGGCGACTGCCCAACCACAGGGCCGGTAGACAAGGCCGCCAGCGCCGCCGACAGCAGGGCCAACCGGAATGGCTTCGGTATTCTCATGTGGGCAACCGGCGTCGGGACGGGTTGGATTCGTGAATCTGTGATCCCTGGCGAACTGGTTATTCTAAATCATGGAGAGACTCTACTACCACGGATCGTAGTTGCCAGCGCTTCATGCACAGGTGTTCGAGATTCGGGCTCCGGAGGGCGCCGGGGTATGCTCGGAAGGAACACCATGCTATTTGAGGTCCAGGGATTACGCAAGTCTTATGGCGCGGTCGCGGCGTTGTCGGACGTCAGTTTTCACGTCCGCGCGGGCGAGGTGCTCGGGTTGATCGGCCCGAACGGAGCCGGAAAGACAACACTCTTTGAGTGCATGGCCGGTGTATTGCCCTGTGACGGCGGCGCCATCTATGGCGGAGGCCGGGAAGTTCCCCGCGACAAACGTTCACAGACGCTTTTCTACATGCCCGACGGCATTGTTCCCTGGGGCGCGCAGTCACTGCGATGGGTCCTCGATTACACGGCCGGTTTTTTCGGCGGCGCACAGCCGGTTCGCGACGAACTGGTCGGCCAACTCGACCTGGGCGCCCTGCTCCCGCGACCGATCGCCGCTCTTTCCAAAGGTCAGCGAAAACGGGCGCTATTGGCAGTCGGCCTCTTGACTCCGCAACCCGCTCTCTTAATCGATGAGCCCTTCGATGGCCTTGACTTACGGCAAACGCGCGACGTTGCCTCTGTGCTTCGTTACTATGCCCGCGACCGAACCTTCTTTCTCTCCATCCACCAGATCAGCGACGCGGCACGCGTGTGCGACCGCTTTGTCTTACTGAGCAGTGGGCGCGTGCGGGGAGAAGGCACGGTTGGCGAGCTCGCGGCTCTCGCGGCGTCGCGAAAGCCAACCGGCTCCTTCGACACTCTGGAAGAGGTGTTTCTTGCCCTCACGTAGACCAGCCTATCTCTGGCTTCTCGAAAAGGAGTGTCGTGAGCTGGCCGTATCGCGGGCGTGGTGGGTATTGCTCGTTTCGATGGGGCCGCTGGTTGGAGTCTCCTTCATAAGCGCCGTGCGCACCTACGGGGAAGTCAGCGGCCTGAACGGCACGAGTGCGGGGGTGGGCGAGGCGCTGTCGCCGTTAATCGGTATTTGGGGGCCGACCTTCAGTTCCTGTGAACTGGCGGCCGTCTTTCTGCTGCCGTTTGTCGCCATTCGGCTGGTGGGCGGCGACCGGCAAAGTGGCGCTCTCAAGCTGGAACTGCAGCAGGGTGTTTCCACGATCGAGCTGATTTCGGCTAAAACGCTCGTGGCCGTGGCGGGATGGCTGGTGGCCATGCTGCCGGCGTTGAGCGCCATCCTACTCTGGAAATGGTACGGCGGAAGCGTCTACGGACCGGAACTGGCGGCACTGATTGCGGGACACATCCTGAATGCTGGCCTGACGATCGCTCTTGCCGCGGCTATGGCGTCCGTTGCGGAACATCCGTCCACTGCCGCGATCCTGACGCTCAGTTTGACGGTGGGCACATGGATCGTCAGCTTTTTCGGAGCCATACAAGGCGGTTTCTGGGAACGAGCGGCCGGGTACACGCCCGCCGCATTAGTGGCCGAGTTCCAACACGGCCTGATCCGGCTTGACGCCGTCCTGATCGCGACCGTATTCATCGTTCTCGGTCTCGCCGTGGCCGCTCTTTGGATGCGGATGGGGGATCCCGTGCGCAGGCGTGTCCTCGTCTCCATCGGACTCGTGGGAATCGCAGCGGCGCTTATCTTTGGCTGCAGCTTTGCGCGAGGCAGTTGGGATGCCTCCGAGAGCCGGAGCAACTCATTTCCGGAAGCAGATGAACACGCACTCCGGCAAATTCAGCAGCCTCTTCGAATCGAGGTCCGGCTGGCGCCGGAAGATCCGCGCCGCGTCGATCTGGAGCGGCGGGCGCTCTCGAAATTGCGGCGCACTTTGCCCGATCTTCGAGTCACGTACGTATCGGCTTCGTCAATTGGACTCTTTGAGCAGACAAATGCTGGATATGGAGAGATCTGGTATTTCCTGGGCGGCCGAAGAGAAATGAGTCGAGCGACTACAGCAGAGGGGGTGCTTGAGGCCATCTACGCCGTTGCCGAAATCAAGCCGCCGCAAGAGGATGAGAACGCGGTGTACCGTGGCCATCCTCTAGCCATTCGGCCAACCGGGGCGGCTGCGATGTTCTATGGCGTATGGCCGGGCTTCGTCTTGTTCATCGCCATCCTTTTGCGGAAAAAGAACCGCCCTATCGTCGCCACGTAGTTCCTTACTGGCGACTCCAGGACCGCGCCGTGAGCACGAGCCGTGGACGGAGCAGGCACTGAAGGTTATCGAAGATGCCTGGAACAAGAGCGCCGCGGTTTGCGTCAGATTGAGGGATGCGCGGACTGTACCGGGTGTTTGTGGCGGTCACGGCCATCGCGACCGCATATGTCGCCTGGATCTTCGTTTCCCGCGCCGTGAGCACGAACCGCTGGACACGGCAGCACGCGCCCGCCCCGGCGGCGGACCACGGCTTCGACCGTATCTACGGCGGCTCCGGCGTGAAGATCCTGCAATTCTATGCGCGCGATGGCAATATCGTCGAAGGCGGCAAATCCGTGATTTGTTATGGAGTGCTGAACGCCCGCGCGGTGCGGATCGAGCCGCCGATCGCCAATGTGTCGCCGGCGTTGAACCGCTGCGTCGAGGTTTCGGCGGAACGGGCCACCCGGTACACGCTGACCGCCGAGGGAAATGACGGGCGCATCGTCTCGGAATCGTTCGAGCTCGGAGTTCGCCCGGACGAGGACACGCTGCCGCGGATCACGTCGTTCCGAATCACCAAACGCGAGCGCGATTACACCGGCAAGTGGATTTTCTCGCTGACCTTTGCCGCGCAGAATCCCGAGGAGGTCAGCATCGATCCGCCGGTGTTTCCCACGCTGCACCGGTCGCCCATCGGGTCGTTTTATGTCGCGCCGGCAAGGACCACCACGTACACGCTCACGGTCACCGGCAAGCGCGGGCACAAAGCGCAGAGGCAGGTGACGGTCGAGGTGCCACCGGGGTAGAGCCCCGGCCAAAACGGAACCGTTTTGCACGGACCATCAGAAATACAATTTGGCGCCGAACTGGAGATACCGCGACTGCCCGTTGTTGTAGACGGTTCCGAAAAACCCCGGCGACGGCGCGTAGGACTGGCGCAGGCGGAAGTACTTGTAGCCTTGCAACGTCGTGATGTCGTACGTTGCGGCGGCCTTGCCGTAAAAATTGGAGGGCAGCGGCACCGCGAAGAAGTTGGCGGGCAAGGCGCCGCTGGCCGACTTCTGGGCGTTCACCATGCCGTTGATCTGGGCAAGCAGCGCGGTTCCGGCGGTGGTGGCGGCGAGAGGCTGATTGTTGGCCGTCGCCCACGTGTTGTAATCGGTGGCGTTGAGGGCGGCGGTGCTGGGCGCGCCCATGAAATCCGCGCCGCCGGCGTTGTTCGGGTACACCGCGAAGACGGGGTGATTGAAGGCGTTCAACGCGTCGGCGCGGAACTGCAGCCGGCGCTTGTGCGACTCTCCCAGGTAAAAATCCTTCTGCACCGAGGCGCTGAACCATTGCGCCCAAGGTCCGCGGACGCCATCGAGGGTGCGGGGCGCCGTGCCGAGCGCGCCGAGCGCCGGACGGGCGAACGCCGAGGGGTTCACATAAGGCTGGCAACCGGTGCCAGTCGGGCAGGAGCGGCTCCACAGTGGATTGAGGATCGGCACTCCGGGGGTCAAATCGGGCCGGGCCGTGTGGGTGATGTCGCCGAGCTGGTTTGCATCGGAGAGGTACGGCATGTAGGGGAAGCCGCTGTTGAATTTGATCGTGCCGCTGGTGGTCCATCCGCCGAGAACGAAATCGAGGGGCTTCCACAGGTGGTTGAGGAACCGGCGGCTCCGGCCGAGCGGCAGATCCCAGATGTAGGTGCCGTTGATAATGTGGCGCTGATCGAAAGTCGACACGGAACGGTCGTTCGCCCGGGTGGCGCCGAACGCCGCCTGTCCGTCGGTGAAGCCGCCGACGGAGGTCAACACGTTCTTATCGCCGCCCGACGACGAGGCGTCGTCAATCGACTTGGCCCAGGTGTAGTTCGCCGTAAAGGTCAAGCCGCCCGCGACACGGTGAATCAGGCTTACGTACCCTGCGTGGCGAATGCTGTTGGCGCTGCCGTCATACAGTTGGGTGATGCTGGAAAAGCCGAGGTAAGGACTGCCGAGGCTTCCGTTCTGCACGGTGAGGGTGGCGCCCGTGAAGGGGTTCTTGCGCCCAAGAGGATCGGCGATGGTGTTCGTCGTGCTGATATTCGCCGCGTTCAAGGCGTTCAACAGCGCCTGGTCCTTGGGATTGATATTGACTCTGCCGAGGAACAGGTGCGTGCCTTTCACGCCGACATAGGAGACCTCGAGCGAGGTCGTCTTGTTCAGCTGCGTCGAGACCGTCAGATTCCAATTCTGCACATAAGGAGTCTTGTAGCCCGGGGAGATGGCGAAGCCGCCGACATTCAGGTAATACAGGCTGTTCGTGGCGACAACGCCGTTGGAGGGCGCGGCGATGTTCTGGTCGGGCGTGCCGCCGGTGAGGACCGGGGGATTGGAGCCCAGCCGCATGACGTATTGCGGGTTCGCGGTGCTCGACGGAATGGCAGTGGCGTAATTGGAGGTGGCGCCGAAATCGGGAGTCGGCAGGCGGAAGCTGCCGGTCACCGGAGCGTGCGACAGCCCGTAGCCGCCGCGGATGGTGATGTGACGGTCTTGCAGGACGGCGGGATTCCAGGCGAAGCCGAAGCGCGGCTCGAAGCCGTGATAATCGGTGGGCCACAGGTAGCGCGAATTGCCGTGCCCGCTGAAGACGAACGGAGGGACCAGCACGGACCGGATCACCTCCCCGTCGGTGAGGGTCAATGGGGAGGCGAGCGCGACGCTCTGCGCCAGGTCCGGGCGGTAGACGCCCTGGTGATCGAACTTCTCCGTGCGCGGCATCTGAACGCTCCAGCGCGCGCCGAGATTCAGGGTCAGGTGCGGAGTCACCTTCCAATCGTCCTGCACGAACAGGGCGCCGGCGTTCCAACGGTAGTAATAGGGGATCTCGACGTTGCGCAGCGTCACATTGCCGTTGGGGACTCCCAGCAGGAAGCTCGCCCAGGGGCTGCCGCCGGTGCCGGTCGTGGTGTTGGTGGAATTGGTCTGCACGTTCGAGAATGCGTATTGGCCGCCGAGCGCCGCGAACTGCGGCGTCACGTTCTGCAGGGCGTGGGAAAGGTCGGTTCCGAATTTCAAGCTCATCGCGCCGTGAACCTTATAGACGATGTCGGTGAGAGCGTACCGTTCCTCGCGATCTTCGTTCTGCGTCGAACCACCGCCGCCGATGCCAGTGGCGGTGCTGCCGCCGCCGCCCAGCGAACTCCCGGGAAACAGTCCATTCAAGCCCGGGACGCCGCCCTGTGTGATGTTCGGCAGGCCGAGGGCGGTGTTCAGATTCTGTCCCGTCTTGGCGTCCCACTCCGGCGCCACCGTGCTGCTGAAGCGCCCGCGAGTGTAGTTGAGCCGCAGGTCGTTGAAGACCGTCGGTCCGAACGTGTGCGTGTCGGAGATCATCACCTGTTTCGCCCAGCTATACTCCGCGCCATTGCTGGTCGGACTGACGGGGGTGTCCTGCGTCTTGACGATCGGGGTCGAGGTATAGCGGCCATACATCCGATTTTTCTCGCCGAAACTGTGATCTACGCGGACGGTGTACCGTTTCTCGTTCTGCCGCAGCCGGCGGGGCAGGAAGGCGTTCGAAATCAGGCCGTTGCTGTTGAGGTAATAGGCGCCGGCGGGAGCGACGAGGGCGACGGCCTTCAACGCGGAAGCGTCCAGCATCGACTTGGGAATTACGTTGCCGGGAAACGGCGTCGCGGTGGCGCCGGTGGCGAGAGCGATCGGGGTGAACTGACTTCCATTGACGAGGCTGTAGTTTTGATAGATCGCGCTATCGACTGGCGAGACCGCCGTCGGCGCGATCGCGGCAAACTGGGACACGACGCTCTTTGGAAGCCAACCGCTGGATGTGTTCACGACATCGCTGAAATCGCCCTGCCGCATCCCGTCGGTAGGCAGCAGACCGTACTGATCGAGGTGGTCGCGGCGGTAGAAGGGTTCGTAGGCGGCGAACCAGAAGGTCTTGTTTTTGCCGTTGTAGACTTTCGGAATCCAGACCGGGCCGCCCGCCGCAAGGGAGAACTGGTTGTACTTCAACGTAGGTTGCGGACGATTGGTGGGCGCCTGCGTAAACGGCGCCGCGGCGAAGGCGGGGTTGCGGTTGTACCACAGCGCGGTGCCCGTCAGCCGATTGGTTCCGGACTTGGTGGTGGCGTTGATGATCCCGCCCCCGCTCGTGCCGTATTCGGCGGAATAGACGGTGGTCTGCACCGTGAATTCCTGGACCGTCTCCGGAGAGAAGCTGACCATCGTGCGGCCCAGACTCACGCCGGTGTTATTGGCGCCATCCGCCATCATCTGGGTGCTGAGCGGCCGTCCGCCGCCGACGCTCAAATTGCAGCCGGGGCAGGTGGTGACCGAAACCAGCACCGGGTTTTCGCTGCCCGCGTCGCCGGAGACGTTGGGCAGGGTGAGAGCGAGGTCGAGCACGCTGCGGTTGACCAGCGGCACGTCCTGAATCTCGCGCTCGGTGACGGTGCTGCTGGTGGTGCCGGATTCCGTGTTGACCATCGCGGCCTCGGCGCTCACGGTGACTTGCGTATCGACGGAACCGGTTTCCATGGTGACGTTGACGGTGGCGTTGCTGGCCGTATCCACCTTGACGTTGTCGACGATCTTCTTCTTGAAGCCGGGCGCCTCGACCTCGACGCGGTAGGTCACCGGCTCGAGGTTCTGGATGGAGTAGGAGCCATTCTCGGACGTGCTCGATTTGCGGACTTCGTTGGTTCCGACACTGGTTACGGTGATGTTGGCCCCAGCGATGACGGACTGGGACGGATCGAAGACCGTTCCAGAAATGCTTCCGCGGTTGGTCTGCGCCAGGGCAGAGCCGATGAATAGCAGCGTAGCGATCCAAATTCGCATAAATCGAAAGACCCCTTCTCTGGAGAGGGATGTTAGCCCTAAAGCGGCGATCGCACAAGCGGGCTTTCGCACAGTGCTTCCGTTTTGTAGTGCATAACGGATGAGCCAATGGAAATCGATTGAAATGCCGTAGGCATCAAATTATGCGGAATCTGGGATCATGCAGGCTGTTACGCATTACAAAATGCCCGCCGCATCGCCGGCGGCGCCAGTTGCACTGACAAGATCGGACCAAGAATCGGAGCGCCCACGTGCGCACCACTGCATCGGGATAACTGGCGGAGAGGGAGGATTCGAATACGGGGTGCCATAAACCTGCCCGCAGGTTGTAGATTCGACGTTGCCAAACCGACCCGGAATGCCAACGCTCCTTGTCCGATGTTGCCCGACGGAGGTCGTGCTGCGCAGGCGCTCGTTTGGTCTTATTTAGTCTGTTGTTGAAGGTTGGCTGATGGTTCCTGATGCGAAGGCTGGTGAACGGAGACTGGTGCACCCGTTCGATCGAGCCCACGAACGAGTCATATTCGTCCCGAGACGGTGCGCATGGCCGGTGCTATCCTGGCAGTCTTGTGGAGATGGACTCACCGCTGACG
>CAZSQK010000052.1:0-53536 GCA_964608645.1 uncultured Solibacteraceae bacterium
GCCGCGGACCCGCAACTTTCCAGCCCCAACCCGCGACGCTGAAGATGCAGGATGGCAGTACGTTGTCTGGCACGCTCACCAGTTCCACGCACTTCAGCGCCACGCTAGACACCGCGGACGGCAAAGTCCACCTGCTGGCGCGCCACGGCGATATCTACACCGAGAAGCCGATCGAACCCAAACTCGACTGGCCCAGCTACGATGGCGGCTACACCGGCAACCGGTTTAGTCCGCTCGACCAGATCAATGCCTCCAACGTGAAGGGCCTGGCACCCGCCTGGATCTTTCCCGTCCCCGGCGCGCCGCGGTTGGAAGTGACTCCTATCGTGATGGACGGCGTCATGTACATCACCACCACCAATGACGCTTATGCCCTGGACGCCACCACCGGACGGCAGATCTGGATGTTCCGCACGCCGCGTACGCCCGGGATTCTCAGCGAGGCGGGCGGCGGCTCAAACCGCGGGGCAGCGATTTCTGGCGACCGCATCTTCATGGTCACGGACAACGCGCACCTGCTGGCCCTCGACCGGCTCACTGGCCGCAAACTGTGGGACGTCACGATGGGAGACACCGCGGAGGGGTACAGCGCGACCGCCGCGCCGTTGGTCATCGGCGACCTGGTGCTCTCCGGCATCGCGGGCGGCGAGGAAGGCGCGCGCGGGTTTGTGGATGCCTATCGCGTGTCGAACGGCGAGCACGCCTGGCGCTTCTGGACGGTCCCGAAGCGCGGCGAGAAGGGTTCGGAGACCTGGATCGGCAACGCGATCGATCATGCCTGCGGCGCGACCTGGCTCAGCGGATCGTACGATGCCTCGTTGGGATTGACCTATTGGACCGTCGGCAATCCCTGCCCTGATTTCAACGGCGACGAACGCAAGGGTGACAACCTCTACACAAACAGCGTCGTCGCGCTCGACGTCAAGACAGGCGCCATGAAATGGTATTTTCAATTCACGCCGCACGACACGCACGATTGGGATGCGAACGAGCCGCTCATTTTGCTCGATGAACAATGGGAGGCGCGCCCGCGCAAGTTGATGTTGCATGCCGATGTGAACGGGTTCTTCTTCGTGCTCGACCGCACCGACGGCAAATTGCTCCTGGCCTCGCCGATGGGCAAGCAAGATTGGACTACCGGATATGGCAAGGACGGGCGTCCTACGGTGAACCCGAACTTCGAGAGCACGCTCGAAGGAAGTATGACCTGCGCGACGGGAGCGCCGAAATGGGCGTCCGCGGCCTTGGACCCGGGGTCGAAGCGGATGTTCGTGCGGCTTTCGGAGGGCTGTTCGGCGCCGCGCAAAGATCCCACGCCGCCGCAAATGGGACAGCGATTCTTTGGCGGCTCATTCGGGACGCGCGCGCCCGGAGGGCAGAGCTACGTTGCCGCGCTTGATATTCACACCGGCGCTAAAGCATGGCAGTATCCGCTGGTGGGCGGCGGCTTCGGCGGCACAGGCATGCTGGCCACTGAGGGAAAGCTGGTCTTCTTCGGCGAGCCGGGCGGGACGTTTACGGCGCTCGATGAGAAGACAGGCTTGCCGGTTTGGCACTTCGAAACGGGCCAGAACTGGCGGGCGTCGCCGATGACTTATATGGTGGGCGGCCGGCAGTATGTGGCGCTCGCGGGAGATGGCGGCATCTTCAGCTTTGCGCTGGTACAGTAAGCGGGCGATGCCGGATCTACTCCGGCTTTTTGACTGACGAAGAGTTCCCCTAACCTCAAGAATTTCTCGACCGGGGTTGACGCCGGGATTCATTGGTAATAGAGTATTCGGCCAGTCACTCTGCCACAGCGTTTTGTTGCGAGGGGAGTTCGCCAAGTATGTTGAACACTCTGAAAGCGGGGGCGGCCCTGTTGGCCTTCCTCCTGGTAGGGTATGCGCCAAAGGCGCTGGCCCAGGCAACGGCCACGATCGTAGGACGTGTGCAGGACGCCCAGAGCGCCGTCATTCCGAACGCCAGCGTAACCCTTACCAGCGAAGCCCGCGGCACAACCTTCAACGCCATTTCGTCAGCGTCGGGAGACTACACTTTCCCGAGCATCCCTGGCGATACTTACCGCATCACGGTGACGATGACCGGCTTTAAGAAGGTAGAACGCGGGGGCATCCAGGCGGTCCCTGGCGATCGCGTGGCCGTTCCGCCCATCACGCTCGAAGTCGGCAGCATCACCGAGACGCTCGAAGTGAAGGGTGAGGCGCCGCTGGTGCAGACGGCTACGGGCGAGCGCTCCGCCGTCGTCCAACAGGAAGTGGTGAAGAATATCCCGGTGTCGGGAACGTTCTTCGCCCAGATGGTGGCGCTGACGCCCGGCGTGAATTCGACGAGTTCAAACGGTCCGACACGTCTGGACAACACCGGCGGCCAGGCGAGGACCAACTACATGCTGGACGGCGTGACCTCGGTGAACACCGGCGGCAATCAGCCGGGCATCCCTCTGAATTCCGATTCGATCGCCGAAGTCAAAGTGCTCACCTACTCCTACCAGGCCGAGTACGGCCGTTCGAGTGGCCTTCAGGTGGTCGGCATCACCAAGAGCGGAACGGATCACTTTCACGGATCGCTCTACGATTTCGATCAGCATTCCGGCTGGAATTCGAACTCCTGGGCCAATAATCTGAACGGCGTGGCCCGACCATACTCCCTCATCCGGCAATGGGGCGGCACTATTGGCGGGCCCGTCGGCAGGCCGGGCCGCGGAAACAAACTGTTCTGGTTCTTATCGGAGCAGGTGCAGCCGACCTCGTCCGGCGGCGCCGTGAATTACTTCCGCGTGCCCTCGCTGCTCGAACGGCAGGGGAACTTCTCGCAGACCACCGACAACAACGGGAAGCTGTTCAACATCATAACCGATCCGCTGGCGGGCGCCCCTTGCACGGCGACTAACACTACCGGCTGCTTCGCCTCTGGCGGCGTTTTGGGCGTCATTCCCCAGAACCGGCTGTATCCGCTCGGATTGGCCATCCTGAACCAATATCCGCTGCCCAACGCGAACGGTCTGAACTACAACCTGGTGACGGTCGCGCCCAGAGTGACGCAGACGAACTTCCAGCATCTCATTCGCGCGGACTGGAACGTGTCCTCAAAACTCCGCATCAGCGGGAAGTACGCCGGCCAGAATGCGAACGTGAAGCCGGTTACGGGTTCCATTCCGGGATTCAACGACAGAATCACCCAGTTCCCGGCGCTGATTGTGCCCTCGGCGACAGTGGTTTATACGTTTAGTCCCTCGCTCATTTTTGAAGGATCGCTGGGGTACACCCGGGGCAACCAGTTGGGCAGCGAGCCGATCAACGAAGCGGCCAATCGCTGCAATACCCCCGGCCTCTGCGACTATCCGTTCCTGTACCCGAATGCGCTGAAAGTGCCCAAGGGCTCGTACCAGGAAAAAGTATTGCTCGGCGAGCAGGCGCCCTACTACAAAGACGGCACGCTTTTGCTGCAACCGAACTACACCTGGGGCAGCCGCGTCGCCAACGCTCCGCCGAACAATAACTATCCGCCGTTCGTCAATTGGCAGTACACTGTCGACGCGAACCTCGCGCTCACGAAGATCTGGGGCCGCCATACCTTCAAGGGCGGTTATACGTTGCAGAATAACCTGAAGGTTCAGAACCTGGGCACGCAGACTCTGGGCGTGCTGCCGATTGAAGGCGCTCTGAATTTCGGTCAGACCACCAATAACCCGCTCGACACCGGCTTCGGGTACTCCAATGCGGCGGTCGGCGTTTTCCAGTCGTACGCCCAGCAAAGCGCTCTGACGGAAGGCCGTTACGTTTATCACAGCAACGACTTTTATTTCCAGGACAACTGGAAAATCACCAGGCAACTGACGCTCGATATGGGAATGCGCTTCGTGCATAACGGGCCGCAGTACGATTCGAGGGAGCAGTTGTCGAACTTCTTCCCCGACAAATGGAAGGCCAGCGACGCGCCGTTGTTGTTCGTCCCGGGCTGCTCGGTCGCGAATCAGAGTCCGTGCGCCGCCGCCAATCGCGTGGCCGTGAACCCGGCAACGGGAGTTTCGCTCGGACCGGGGTCAGCAGCGAACATCGGCAACATCGTTCCCGGCACGGGAAATCTGTTGAACGGCATCGTCCAGGCCGGCAAGGGGATCAATAGAGCGAATTACTCCGAGCCTTTCCTGGTATTCGCCCCGCGATTCGGCGCCGCGTACGCCGTCTCGCAAAGGCTTGTGCTTCGCGGCGCAGTCGGGCTGTTCTACGACCGTCCGCAGGGCGACGCCATCTACGGCCAGATCGGCAATCCGCCCACCGGCCAGGCCGCGACGGTTTATAACTCCACCCTTCAGAACGTGGCGGCCGGCGCCGCCACGGCCTATCAGGCTCCGCCGCAGTTGGTGGTCTACAACTACAACGCGGACATTCCGGCTTCGCTCCAGTTCAATTTCGGCGCCCAGATTGCGCTGCCGTGGGCGTCCTTGTTGGACGTCTCGTATGTGCAGGCGAATAATTACAACAACATCGCCTTCGGCACGATCTCAACCCCGGCGGGCTACAACCCGTTGGACCTGAACGCTCCGGACCTCGGGACTGCCTACCTGCCTCAGTATCAGGATCCGACATTGGGAAGCAGTAAGGTCCTCGGCGCGACGGCGCTGACCACCAACCTGCTGCGGCCCTATCGTGGTTTTGGCGCCATCTACGATACCTGGCCCCGGTATAACGATACGTATTCCTCGGTTCAGGTGTCGTTCAAGCGGGAGTTTCGCCGCGGCATCACCGCCGGATTCAATTATGCGTTAGGCTTGCGGAACACCGGCAATCAGCTCTCGCCACCGATCATGACCCACAGTGCGAGCGGCGCCGTTTCGTTCAGCCCTGTCTACGAGCAGAACAACAAGATCATTGACGACGTGGGGGTCCGGCGGCACACGCTGAAGGGATTCTTGCTCTGGGAGCTTCCGCAGATCCGCAACGCTCCGCCAGCGGCTGCCGCGGTGGTGAACGGGTGGCAGTTGTCGGCTGTGTACACAGGCGGCAGCGGCGCGCCTTACGATGTCCGCTACAATTATGCGGCCGACGGCGCAAACGTGAACCTGACAGGTTCGCCGCAATATTTCGCGCGTATCAATGTCGGGCCGAATGCGGGGTCGGGATGCTCCGGCAACCAGTACGCGCAGATCAACGCTAGCGCGTTCAGTGGACCGACCTATAACAGTGTCGGAAACGAGTCAGGCTCCAGCCTGTTCCACTACTGCTTCATGAACATTACCGACCTGGCACTCCAGCGCAGCTTCCGGCTGTTCTCCGAGCAGCGCCGGTTCAGCTTCCGAGTGGATGCGTTCAATGTGTTCAATACGGTGGTGATCAATGCGGTGAGCACGACGATGCAACTCGCCAGCCCGGCGGCGCCCTCGACGATCACGAACAATCAGTACAATGCCGACGGGAGCTTGAATGCGTCGCGGCTCACGCCTCTGAATGCGGGCTTTGGAGCGGCCACTGGGACTCTGCCGCGGCGAACGCTACAGGTGCAGATCCGGTTCACTTTCTGATGGATCTGAAAATGACATCTACTGGCGCGAGTCCTGAAAATGATGCTTGTTTTCTTGATTGAGTTTGGATATAGACCCTCAAGGCAGTTCTAGGGATGCTACCGCTACCTAATAGGAGTCGTCAATGCTAAAGAACGCCAAGTCTGCATTCTTGCTGGCCCTCTTCTGTGCCGCAGCATGGGCCCAAGAGGACCGCGGCACGATGCGTGGGCTTATTAAAGACACGAGTGGCGCTGTTGTGCCAAATGCGTCTGTCACTGCTGTAAACACCGCCACCAACAACAACTTCAACACGGTCAGCGGGGCGAGCACGGGTGAATTCACGATTCCGTCGTTGCCCGGTGGGAATTACCGCGTTCGCGTGGAGAGTCCGGGTTTCAAGACGTTCGTCCAGGACGGAATCCACCTGGCGGCCGGCGACACGGTTTCGCTCGACGTGGTGCTCCAGTTGGGAACAGCGGCGGAGACAGTGGAGGTCCAAAGCGAGACCACGCAAATCCAGACAGACACGGCGCGCGTGGCGACCTCTGTACCCACTGAATTTGTCGACCAGCTTCCGCTTGCCGTGGGCGGCACCGTCCGCAGCCCGATTGATTTGGCTAACACAACCACCGATGTCCAGGGCGCGGCGGGCAATTTTCGAATCGGCGGCGGACAACGCGGCCTCGAGGGCATGACGCTCGATGGCATTACGATTTCCGGTTCCACTGACTTGAACACTCAGAACGCTGCGGCACAAAGCTCGCCCTCAATCGATTCCCTTGCGGAGTTCAGCGTCGAATCCGGCGGTTTCAAGGCGGAGACCGGCCACGCGTCGGGCGGCTCCGTCAGCTTCGTCACCAAATCCGGCGCCAACAAGTTCCATGGCGATGTTTATGAGTATTTGCGCAATTACGACATGGATGCGCGCGGCTTTTTTGCCACATTCAAGCCTGTCCTGAAGCAGAACGACTTTGGCTTTACTGCCGGCGGGCCAGTTACGATTCCGAAAATTTACAATGGCAAAAACCGGACATTCTGGTTTTTTTCCTATGAAGGTTTCCGCAATCGCGTGGGCGCCTCGGTCAATCCGCTCAGCGTGCCTACGCCTGAAATGTTTAAGGGCGACTTCAGTAACTTTGTCGACGGCAACAACAAGCAATACAAGATCTACGATCCCGCCTCGCAAACGCTGAACCCCGCAACCGGCGCCTACACCCGTAACCCATTTCCGAATAACGTCATACCCGAATCCATGTTCGACCCGGTCGCAGTGGCGATCATCAAGTATGCCGCGCCCCTGGCCGTCCCGAACGTCCCTGGCCTGGTTCCTGGCACCGCGTCTTACATACGACAAAATTATCGGATTCCGAGCAACGCCGGGACGAGGGCTCCGGTTGACAAGTGGAGCCTTAGATTAGATCAGGCGATTGCCAGGAAGCAGCACGCGGCATTTTATTACGGCCGGGGACAATCGGCCTCCCAGGTCAATCCGGGCGGGGTTGGAGGAATGGGACTGACTAACAGCCTGCCGGGAGGGCTGTCGAACTCATCGGAGGGCTCGACTTACTGGAGGGTTTATCGCCTCACTCACGAGTTCACCATCACGCCTTCGCTGTTTAACCGGGTCACCGGCGGCAAAACGGTCAACGTTTTTAACGTCGCAGGCGTGGGATACCTGAAGGGTTCACCGATGAGCTTCGGCCTAAGCCCCCTCAATACCGTAGGATGGAAGACGCTTGGCATCTGTATCCCCAATTGGCCGGACTGTAATACCAACTTCCCGCAAATCAACTTCGGCGACACGTTTACCAACTGGGGCAGTCAGGACACCAACACTCAAGGCAGCGTCAACTGGGAGTTCAGAAACGACCTGACCTGGGTCAAAGGAAGGCATACCTTCAAGTTTGGCGCGTTCTATAACAACACGATCTACAATGGAGGAGGCTCCCAGAACTACTCCGGCAATGTTACTTTCTCGTCCACGAACACGGGCCTCCCCAACGTGAGTTCGCAAGCTACGGGCGGCGGAAGCGGATTCGCCTCGTTCCTGCTGGGGCAGGATTCCGGATGGGCTCTCGACACGCTCCGTCTCATCCAAACTCATTGGATCAGTGAAGCGGCGTACGCCCAGGACGACTGGCGCGTCAGCGAGAGACTCACGCTGAATCTGGGCCTGCGATTCGAGAGGGTCCATGCGCCCTCTGTAGTTTATGACCAGCAGAGCGATCTGGATCCGACGCTGCCGAATCCCGCGGCCGGCGGGCTACCCGGCGCCTTGGTCTTCGCGGGGAAAGGTCCGGGCCGCACCGGCAGTAGGACCCTGATCCCGAACTGGAACGGCGGTGTGTCCCCGCGGTTTGGCTTCGCCTATTCACTCAGCAGAAAGACAACCCTGCGCGGTTCCGCGAGTGAGACCTTCGGCCAGATTATTCAGAACGCCAACTCGTCGCACAATGTCGGTTTTATCCAGCGCATCACGGCTACCAACACGAGCCAGGGACTGTTCCCTACCTTTACGCTCAAGGACGGGGCTCCGTATTGGGCGCCGGTTCCGCAAATCGACCCCTCGGTCGGAAACGGAGTCAATATGCCGTATTACAACGGGAAGACCGCGGTCATGCCTTCCACGGAGTACAATTTCTCGCTCGACATCCAGCGTCAGATCACGAAGACAGTGGCGGTCGACGCTGGTTACGTGGGCACGATGGCCGGCAGAATTGCCTCCACCATGCTCACCTTTAACGCCCTCAATTACAGAAACTTGCCCGCGAATCTAAGCCCCTTCACATCCGGCGGCAAAACCCTCCTGAATTCACTCGTCGGGTCGGCCGCCGCTAATGCCGCGGGGATCAAGGCGCCGTGGCCGGGTTTTAACGCCCTTTGGGGTAACAGCGCGACGGTACTGCAGTCGCTGCTTCCGTTCCCGCAGTTCCTCACGATCGACACGTTCAATGGCGGAGGCGATAAAGTTGGCCACTCTACCTATAACGCCGGCAATCTGAAGATCACCAAGCGCTTCAGTCATGGGTTTACGATGCAGGGCTCGTATCTGTTCTCCAAATATCTGACGAACGCCGACGCCGCGGGTCCCGAGGATCCTTTTGACTGGCGCCTTTCTAAGGCGCTTGCGACAACCGATCAGACCCACCAGGTCAAGATCAGTTATTCCTTTGACCTGCCATTCGGCAAGGGCCGAATGTTACTGAACAGGGGCGGCGTATTGAATGCAGTGCTGGGTGGCTGGCGCGTTTCTGGAATCAACACTTACCTCAGCGGCACTCCGATCGCTGTGACTACGACCGTCAGCTTTCCGCTGGGAGACGGGACCTTTGTCAACACACCGACGATCACAACGTACGACGGTTGGCGCGGCGCCTATGCAGCGAAGTTCGATCCGAACAGAGACAGGTTCTTCCAGCCAGCCTCATTTTTCGGTCTGCAGCCCACGACTCAATTCGGCAACGCTACCCGGACCAACCCGAAGGTGCGCAATTTCGCCACCAAGAATGAAAATATCTCGCTTGCCAAATCGTTCCCGTTCCGTGAAGCCATTCACGCGGAATTCCGGGCCGAGGCTTTCAATCTTCTGAACAGGACAATATTCGGCCCCTCGAGCGGAGCGCTTAGCTTGCAGAACGCGAACTTCGGGCTCTGGGCGACGCAGGCGAATACTCCCCGCATCATGCAGCTCGCGCTGAAGCTGTACTTCTGATATGGAGCGACCTGTCAAGTCCCTCGTGATTTGGGCTCTGCGCGAGAATCTGAACGGCGCGCGATCTGACGGGTTTTTGGTGTAGGCGGCCTTCTCGGCTACACTCGGCAATTTGAGAGACAACCCAGGCATTCGAGGCGGCGCGGACGTTCAGGCCTCTGACGAAGGCGCAGATCTCGGCCTTGGTGTCGAAGACGCGCGAGGCAGCGCTGAGCGGTAAGTTCGAGTTATTCAAGACTGCGACGCGGTTCGACGGGACGGCGCTTCATCCGGAGTGGATGGGGTAGTTCCTTTCGTAAGTCTTCCAATCGGCTAGAGAGAGCCGGGACTGCAAGGAGCGCTCCTTGGCTCCACTCGGAGTGGAGTACAAGTCTCTATGGCGGCCTGAGAACGTTGCGCCTGCGTTTGAGCCCGATCGCGTGTCTCGAGAACTCTGGATCGGAACGCGGCCCCGGAACGGCTGCTTCTCGGCCGGCGAGCAGCTCTTTTCAATCAGGAATCTAGCACGGCGGAATCGGGTTCCGGCCATGGCTGTCCGTTAAGTCGTTGATTCGCGGGCAAATCCAGTTCTCACTTTTTTGTGACAACCCTGGGCTACCGGCATTCTACGGCCGAGACAAATGCTAAAAAGGCGTCGATCCTAAACAATCGGGCCCACTTAACGCCACTTTACCCCGTTGTGGGAAAACACCGTCTTTCCAGCCGCCCTCGCCGTCTTCAGGTACGTGACGCGACTACGCTCTGCGCTGGCCTGGATCGGGCGCGACATTGAGATAAGCCGGGAACACATTGAGACAAACTGGTGTCACTCCATCCAGGACTACGAAGTGATCCACAACGCAAGAGTTGCCAATGTGGGGGCGAGATCTCGCCGAGGAGGAATTGCGATGCGCTTGTACGGACTGCTGATTCTCGCAGCTCTAATCCATGCTCCGACGGCCGCTGCATGCTCATGCCTTACGACCGGTTCCGCCTGTGACTGGCTCCGATCAACGCCAGTCGTGTTCGTTGGGATTGTCACGGAGGATAGCGGTGAAGGTGAGGGCTCGGGACCCGCGAAGATGGTGGTCGAAGAAGTTCTTCACGGGCTTTCCAGGGAGGTTAAGGAGGTCACCGTTGACACGGCAGCCCGAACTAGTTGCTACATGCGACTAAAGAAGTACGAACGCTACGTCATCTACGGGCAAAGGAGTTCGGACACACGAGTGAGCCGGAGCGTGTGCTCGTTCTCGTTTGCGGTGGCTGGCAATGAATTGTTATTGTCGGCTCTTCGAGAGGCCGAGCGCGGTAAGCCCCAGCGACTCATCGGTAAAGTTCAACAGAAAGCCGGAGCCTACGATGTGCAGGGCGAGGGCGCCAGCGGTTTGCGCGTCGTGGCGGCTGCTGGAGACGCACGACTGGAGACGACGACAAACACCAGCGGAGAGTTCGAGTTTTTGAATATCGAGCCAGGACGCTACCACGTGACCGTTACTTCGCCCGAGGTTTATGAGGACTCCTGGCGGTGGCCGAAGGACCCCGCGGTCTCCACGTCCAGTTGCGGATTCCAGAGTCTCTTCGTCTGGCCGAACGGCACAGTCGAGGGTGTCGTCCGGAACTCCGAGGGGAAGCCGTTGTCAGACGTTCCGGTTCAGGCGTTCATCAAAGACCGGCGCGGAGAACTCGACACGTTGCCGATACGTGAAGCCAAGACGACTGAGGCCGGTGTATACAGACTGAACGGATTGCCCCCAGGCGAGGTGGTCGTGGCGGTCAACGGAGAGAGGTACCATGACCGGCTTCCATGGGCGCCCACATTCTACCCAGGCACGGCAGAGCGCGATAAGGCGAAAAGGCTGGTTCTCACGAGGGGGCAGGCGCTCAAGGGAGTGGATATGACGCTTCCAGCACCCCGTACTCCCGCCATACTCCGCATCGAAGCCGTTCCTGAAGACGGCACCCCAGTAGGTGATACCGGGGTTCGCGTCGAAGACCTCCATGGCGTGCAGCGAGGATTTGCACTCGGGCGCGACAATTCCGGAAAGATTCTCACGGTTCCCGTCTACCTGGGTGAATCCTATCTCGTGAAGACCTTTCGACATGTAGTCAGCAGTGTCGCCGACAGGATCGTTAGCAGGTCTTGGGAGGGAGTCAACGGGCCGGTGACGGTCACGCAGACCGAGACCAATCTGCGGGCGATCTTAGTAGAGAAGGAGAAATAGGCCTCTGGGGTTTCTTCGGTAACGGCTGGCCAACGGCGATATCGTATGAAATGGAATCCCGGCCTCGTTACCCTACCTCAATAATGAGTCAGCGGGTCCAGGCGGAACGAGTTAACCACTGAATTGTAGACGACGGAATTCTTGCCGAGGCGCCGCGCCGATGTATCGAGAACGATTTCGTAGATGATGCCCATCGTGTCGGTAGGCTTGATCCGCCTGATCGCCGCGACTGAGCGGCAAGGACCGCGGGATGGAAATCCGACGCTTGGACGGATTCGGCTTTTTTTCTGACCCACGCCAGCGTACTTTCGGCGACGGTTTGGGCCGAAGGGTATTCAGCAGCGTTGCCGCCAAGTTCGACCACGAATCCGTGGGCTGGCGCCGGCGCGGGATCACGGTAGCCAGCGCACAACTACGTGTATAGCTGACGGCCATGGACGCAGGAAGAAACACGCCAGGCCGCGCCGGGCGCAAGGACAATAGGCGCCCTGGCAAGACTAGTCACTTTAATTCGGGAGAAATTGCTGTTAAACTCTGGAACGTGAACGTCGCACTTTCGACACTCTCACGTTCGGAAAAAGGAGAGGGATACATCATGGGATTCACAAAGGGAATTCGACCGAGATCGCAGCGAAGTCTGCCAGGAACGGTCATGGTTCTATTGCTCGCACCCTGGGGCGCCCAAGCCGCGACAGACATGCTGGTTGGGGGCTATTTCGATAACACGGTGCGACGTTTCGACGGTACGACTGGCGCGTCGAAAGGGAACTTCGTCGCGCCCGGTGCGGGCGGATTGTCCGGCCCCACCGGATTTGCGTTTGGACCCGATGGGAACTTCTATATTGCCAGCATTTTCAACGGTGTGATTAAGTGATACAACGGAACGACCGGCACTTTCATGAACGACTTCTCACAGGGTGGCGGATCGATATCTCCATACGGAATCGTCTTTGGCCCTGATGGAAATCTATATGTCGCGAGTGCGGAGGGTGACGGGCTGGGGCGTGTCGTCCGCTTCAATGGTGTGACCGGGGTCTACATCGACGACTTTGTGGCACGCGGAAGTGGTGGACTCGCTTATCCAAGTGGTCTCGCATTTGGACCGGATGGCAATCTATACGTCTCTGACGGTTCGCAGCCAGTGCGACGATATAACGGAACGACTGGAGCATTCATGGCGGCTGTGACGCCGCCATATCCGGGCGGCGTGGCCACATGGCTCACCTTCGGCCCCGACGGCAGCATGTACGTCAGCCTTTTCTATGGACAGCAGATCAAGCGATACAACGGGATCACCTTCGCCGAGACCGCAACGATGAATCTGGCGTGGCCGTACGGAGTCGCAGTCGGGAGCGATGGTAATGTATACGCGACCTCGCGATACGCGGGGACAATCGAGCGTTTTAGCGGGACTTCCAACGCCGACCTAGGTGTATTCGCAACTTCACCTCAGGAATTGCTGTACGTCGGCTTTTTCCCGGTCGCATCGGGGTGTACTGCGAGTCTCACCGCCGCGCAACAGGAGATCCAGTCTTTACAGGCACAGCTCTCGGCTGCGAACACCCAGAATGCGGTGCTGATGAATCAACTGAACGCCGCGCAATCGTCCGTTTCTACGCTCACAGCGCAAAACAGCGTGCTGCAATCGCAAGTCACCACCTACACCTCGACCCTGACACAAGGAACCGCCGCCCTCCAGAGCGAACTAGCTGCCACCTTCAACAACCCGACGTTCAGAATTCCCGGGACGACGCTCATCCAGCAGTATCAATCGCTCATCGCGGCTATCGAGGCGTTAAACAAAGGCGATCTCATGGGCCTGTACAAGAGTCTCGGCGGGAAATAGTCGGACGACGCGAGGACGAGCACATTTCGCGTCCACTCGCTGCTTCGCGCTCCTCGGACAGATAGGTGACTCGCGCACCACTACCGATTCCACGCGCACAACTACCGACGCCACGCCGGCGGACACCCCTCGACCGCTATGGCTTTGCCCACACTGCGGTGGCGCGATGGCCATCCTCGAACGGTTCACCGCCGCTGAGGCGCGCTTCCGCTCTCCGCCAATCAGACCCGGGGAACGATCATGACCTGCTCTTTCTCATCTCGAAATTTGCCCGCGTGGGAGCGCCCGCCGGTTAGGACTGCCCGCTCCTTGTTGGATTGCAGTGCCGAACACCGCAGCATTCTCCAACTGCGCCTCCCTGTCCTCTCGGCACATCCTTCAGCGCCTATCTTCTCTTCTTCCGCCACCACGAAACACCATTCAAAACGCATAAGCCCGTAGTGCCAAACCGGCTCACTTCAAGTCGCTCTATCGAAAACGCTCCGGCGTTCAAATTTCGCGTCGTGCTCGAAGCTCATCGCGCCGGAGCGTTTCCGATACAGCCCTAGGACTTTCCATGGAGTTGTCCACGTGTTTAAATCAGTGCGTGCGACAGTGTTCGTTCTTCCTCGTTGCGGTCGCTGCGCTCACCGCTCCGGCCGTCGCTGCTATTGAGGGAACCGTCAAAGACGAACGTCGCAAGCCCGTCGGCGGGGTCACGATCAGTGCTTATCGCGGGGGATATGCAATCACCAGAGCAAAGGCAGACCCGCAGGGCCGTTTTCGCCTTCTGACATTTCCGCCCGTTGTCGCCTTCATCGAACAACCGGAATACGAGCCTTTCGTGAGCGTGATCTCTTCGACGGAACCAGTCAGATTCACCCTGCTCGATCATGTAGGACAACGGTGGTCGATCCGCGCATGCACGAGCGAGGAGGCTAGTCGTCCTGGCTGGGGTCCTCTTCGGTTTGACTTTCCCAAGGACGGCAGTACCCGGCGCTCCACCGACATCGATTACGAACGAGTAGTTGTCGTCTACGGATCACAGCCCGAAGGGTTGGTAGTGTGGTCGGGCGAGTCAGTATCGGATGGATTCCCGACAAGTCCTGGATGGTTGCGCGAAAAAGCAACGCTTTCGGTGCGGTCAATAGCTTTCCGGGATCGAAGTGGAATAGATTTCCGAGCGAGTTTCAATGATGGACGCGCATCCAGATGGGTCGGCACTCGAACGAACTTTGCCGAGTACGAATCAGTTTCGGCCGGAGCCGCAAAAGTGTTCGATAGCATCATAGACAGTGCGTGCGTGAAGTAAGGCAGCTTAATCGTAGCGCCCGTACAATGCTCTCTCTGGTCGGTAGACGGCGATTTCGGAGACCTTCCGGAAACGCCACATATCGGGAAGCAGCCGAACTACGTGCGCACTAATCGTTGAATCCATGCGCCAAGCCCGCCTACGACGGCACCGAGGGGACGCGGCAGACCGCCAACAGAGACGATGCCCGCGACGGCTAGGTAGCTGAGAATGACGCCCAGGAAAGCCGCCGAACAGACTCTGACTGCCCAATGCAGACTCGACTTGAAAGCCCCCGAGGCGACCGCCACGCCCGTCAGCGCAACCTGAACCGCAACGAACATGTCCAACGACAATGTCGCAGCGCGGTTCAACGCCGCGTTAGCGCCGTGCTTCGCAGTCGGGTTCACCGTAACCTCACCGGAAGCGAACCCGAAAACGAAGGCGTTGAATAGCAGGGCCGTCGCAAGAGAAAGCAAGATGGCTATCGCTGGCACGAATACCGCTGCTCGTTGACTATTGCTCATGGAGTGTTGCGCCTTAGATTTTAGCGACAGGACCTTCCGGTTGGTAGACGGGGATTCCGGAAACTATCCCGGCGACCGTGCCGGACGCTGATGGTTTCTGGAAATGCGACAACTGATCAGACGCAGACACCACGCTCGAAAGGCACTTCTCGAATGCGCCCCATGTCGTCGATGGCGTACATCGATCCAGCGAGAATTGCAATTTGCATCTGGCCGTCCTGTGTGTTGAGTGGAACTGGCGAGAATACCGTATACGAACAGCCACCGGATCTGACTGAATACCGCGTCCCCCACTCTTTCCGGTATCGGCACTGATCACTTGCGCCGAGTGGAAGTCGCTCCGTTTCGGTCGCGGGTCAATCAGATTGGAACAATCGTGCATCTCGGCCTCAGCGCGTGCGCGGCTGACCGCAGTTGCGGCGGCCTTGAGTTCGCGTCGCATGATCGACTGAATCGCTTTCAGTGCTGGTGTCGAGAGCCGCTTGCACCTTGCGGCGTCCCACACTTCGGCGGTATCGATGTCCACTACGATCGATTTAATGGCAACGTTGTCCGACGTGCTTCCACTCCAAAGAATATGAAAAGTCGCACCTTGCTTCGGGGTGATTGGTGGAGGCTCAAGGTCGAAAGCCGGTGGAAGTTTGCCTTCTTCGCTCATCGCTGCTCGAACAAGCCGCTCGGCTTCGGAGAGCGTCAATCGGCGCTGCCCCGCCATCGTCGAACTCACTATAATCGCCATGACCGCATTGGCGAGAAATACACGCTTCACGTCTTCATTGTCCGTAGTTTCGGGAGTCTCGGCAATAAAACGGCGTTTTTGGAAACTACTCTCGGCGCCGCTGTTCAGCCCTCTTCGCACGGCGCCGCAGGATCAAGTACGTTACACCGGAATAGAGGACGCAGCTTCCGATCAAAACGCCGGGCCAACTTATGTCGTGGATTCCTCCCCCGTTTCGAGCGCCGAGTGCCATCCCAAGAGTGAACCCTGGGAGCAACAGCATCGCCGTCCCGTCCTGAAGAAACCGAATCTCCGTCTGGGCAGCAAACCACGGTACGGCAACGATCCCGATCCCGACTGCAAGCGACAACGCTGGTCTCAACAGCGGGCGCTCAGCTGGCATGGGTGATCCCACGTTCTCATCGTACGCCTCCGGTTTTCAAACGGCGAGCGGTCTATCGTTTCCGACGCGAAGACACTGGTTCTGGTCGAAACACGTTACCGGACAGAATCGAATCGTCCGGCTTGGCCGTGGTTTAGTGACCAATAAAGAAGGCATCCTGCCCGGTTGGCCGTTAGCCGCCCCGATTGCACCGCTCGCGTGCCATTACCTTGGTAAAGGGGCCTGCCACGAAGTAGAGGTCGCATTCGATCGGCAGCCCCAGTGGGCCGGGAGCGCTTTCCAGCTCCGAGAGCACGAAGTAGGCCCATTCGTCGTCCAGCCCGCAGACGAATCCGAAGAAACGGAAGTTGCCGTCTTCTTCGGAACCTTCTTGTATTGCTGATCAGGCTCGCCGCCGCAGACCGCCCTCTTTCCAAGGGGTCGGCCTTTTTAGTAGCACATACGCCGACGCTCTCAGGCCCGTGGCAGGGGGTCTCCGCCATGACACAACGGCGATGGATTTACGCGCCCGAGGATCATCGGGCGGCGCCCTGGATGGCGACAAGTTCTGAGGCGTATCTCTGAGAGCCGTCGTCCGCTTGGTTAGTGCAATAATGCTTTCATCTGGCTCTGTATTTCCTTCGCAAGCTGGGGAACTGTGATGAACCAGATCTCAATTTCATCAACGTCGTCTTTTTTCAATTCAACGCGGAGCGACGTGCTGGACCCCCAGTAGACGATGGCGAAGGTCTTAACGCCGGTACCCTTTATCGGAGTGGCGCTGAGAAGGTCTTTAAGGGATTTTATCTCGTCGTCGGCGTAACCTTTGTCGATTAAAGGTCGGATGTTCGTGAGAAGCTTCGGAAAATCCTTCGGCTCCAGGTTGCAGGAAGCATCAACCATCTGGTTATTCGCGCAAGAGAAGCCAAAAAATACGCATGAGAGAACAGCGCGTGTGATCCATTCGGTCGACATGGCTTTCAAGCATCTCACAGGTATTGGAGCCACCAGTCCCTCCTGCGTTCTTTGAGCCGGCCAAACCACCGGCACAACGGGTAGAGCATCGCCACAAGACCAACCCACAACAGGTACACCACCCAAAGCTCGTACCCGTAACCCGCGGGGTACAGTTTGGCGGATCCGCCCATGGAAGGCGCGGGTTGGAGCAGAAAGCCGGCGTGGCCGTAGCGGGCCCATGCCATCGGAATCGTCAGGAATCGAAGGGCGCAGAAGTGGACGATGAAGTAGAAAAGCGGCACGCGCCCGAACACGATCAGCGGGTTGGCGCGGGTGAGGGCTGCCCGATCCAGCCACGCCAACAACAGCAGCGCCGGGCCGAGGGTCATCAGCAGAAAATCGAGCGACGGTGGATACTTGGCGCATCGCAGGCAGGAAAGCACGGTCATGCCTGGGAATCGGGTGGACCAGGGCTGAGGGTCTCCGTAGACGTTCAGCCCGCGGAGAACCACAAATGCGAGGGTCATACCGAGCCCCAGGCGAACCATCCATCGCTGGCGCTGCCCGGCATCCAGCGTGAGCACCGGCCCGAAGCAAAAACCCAAGGCCATCACCGCGAACCAAGGCGCCAGGGGATAGCCGGCTAATACGGGGACGCCGGCGACCAGGAAAACGCCCGGTTGGTGGAGAACGTTCCACGCCCAGGCGGCGGAACCGAATTGCGATGCCTTCACCGGGTCGGCGAGGTTGTGCAGAGCGATGACCGCAATGCTGAGTCCGGCCAGGACGCGGATGGGGAGATGCGCCAGGAGGCTGAGCGCGATCATCGACCACCCCAGGGCCCAGAGCACCAGGAGCATGACCATTCCGGATTTCAGGCTGAAGAACATCGCGAACCGGAATACCGTCAGTTCCAGCACGATCAGCCAGAGGCCGCGTTTCCAGAGGAAACTCGAAAGTTCGGCCGTCGTGCGTCCCCGGCTCAACCAGAAAAAGGCTCCGATGCCCGTGGTGAACATGAAGACCGGGGCGCAGAAATTCGTAATCCAACGGGTGAAGAAGAGGGCCGCCGTGGTGCGAGTCAGGTCCTCGGGCTGAAAGGACATGGCCCCGGCATGGAATGACTCGCGGAGGTGGTCGAGAGCCATGACGATCATCACGACCCCGCGCAGCGCGTCGACCGAGCGGACACGAGGCTTTGGCTGCGGCGGGAGGCTCACGGCATCCATGGTAATTCAGTCTACTCCGGCCCTCGAACGGATCAGGGCGCCGGGGCAGGCGATATACTGATCCCCAGCAGCGTTGACAGGAGGCTCGATGAGATACGCGGTTTTCTTGGTTGCCGTTGGTTTGTTGGCGCAGGAGCCGGGACCGCCTCCTCCGCAGGCGGGGCATCCGGTGCTGGCGATCGGGTCGGCTGCGCCGGACTTTTCACTGCCTGGCGTCGACGGCAAGACTTATACGCTGAAGAGTTTCGCGGACAGTCCGATCCTGATGGTTCTGTTCATTTGCAATCACTGCCCGACGTCGCAGTTGTACGAGGGCCGGATGCAGAAGCTGGTGGACGATTATCGGGGAAAGGGGGTCGCATCGGTCGCGATTCAGCCGAATGACCCGAGCGCGATTCTGCTGTCGGAACTGGGGTACACGGATGTCAGCGACAGCCTCGAGGAGATGAAGATCCGCGCCGATTACCGCCACTTCAACTTCCCCTATTTATATGACGGCGAGACGCAATCGGTGTCGCAGGCTTACGGGCCGGCGGCGACGCCGCACGTCTTCATTTTCGACAAGAATCGCAAGCTGCGATACGAGGGGCGCATCGACAATGCGCAGCGCGAGTCGCTCGTGAAGACGCAGGATGCGCGGGCGGCGCTCGACGCGATGGTCGCCGGAAGGCCGGTCGCCGCGCCGCATACGCCGGCCTTCGGGTGCTCGACGAAATGGAAGTCGAAGATCGACAGCCAGGTTCGCGAGATGAAGCGGATCGAAGCGGAGCCGGTCAACGTGGAGATGGTCGCGGCGGATGGGCTCCAGAAGCTGCGGGCCAACGATTCGAAGAAGGTCATTCTGGTCAATTTCTGGGCGACGTGGTGCGGACCGTGCCTGACCGAATTCCCGGAGATCGAGAAGACGTGGCGCATGTTCCGGCGGCGGGATTTCGACCTGGTGACGGTGGCGGCGAACCTGCCCGACGAGCGCGCCGGAGTGATGCGGATTCTGCAGCAGGAACACGCGTCGAGCCGGAACCTGATGTTCGGGACCGAGGACACGTACGGGCTACAGGCGGCGTTCGAACCGAAGTGGGAGGGCGGCGTGCCGTTTACGATGGTGATCGCGCCGGGCGGCAAGGTGATTTTCCAGCAGCAGGGCGAGGTGGACGTGATCGCGCTGCGGCGGGTGATTCTCGCGCATATGGAGAACGACACGTACGCCGGGCATCCCGGGTATTGGGCGCACTAGCGCTACTTCGGTTGGGTTGACAGGAGGATCAGCGCTTCCAGGGCGCGGGCCTTCCGGGCGGGGTCGAGAATCAGGTAGCGGTGGCGGCCGTCCGGGGTTTCGGTGAAGCGCGTTTGGCCCTTCTCGTCGACGGACACCTGCCCGGCCGCGGACAGGTCGAAATAATCGGCTTGGGAGCGCACGCCATAGAGCACGGCCGTCAGATCCCAGGTGGGGCGGTTGTAGGGCATCTTCTGGTAATTGCGATACGCGTCGACTACGGGATGGTTGGGCGCCCAGCCGAAATCGTGTTCGATGGCAGACGCCGGGAAGAGGAGCGCCTGTCCGATTTCGAAGCCGCTGAAGACGATCGGCGAGGGCCAATCGGCGCATAGTTTTTGGGCGGCGGGGATGTCGGTCTTGATGTTGTATTCGGGCTGGCCGACGGGGAAATGGCCGCCCATGACGGACAACAGGCGCACTTTGCGCGCCACCAGGCCGCGGTCCGAGGCAAGCAGGCGCGCCAGATTCGTGCTGAAGCCGACCTGGGCAATCACGACGCTGCGATCCGCGGCGGCTGTCAGGGCGCTGCGCAGGACATCCAACGCATCGGGGGCGGCCGCGCCGTTCTGGATGCGGCGCGGATAGACGAATGTCCCGTCGGGGTTCTTCCGTTCCACCGGGACGCGGATCATGGCGCTGTCGGCGGGCGTCTTGCCGTTGCGCACCATTCCTACGGGGATGTTGGGGCGTCCGTAGAACGTGTTCACGAGGTCGATGTAGGGCGCGGCGTACGGGTTGTCCTTGGTGATCGTCACCGCGAGCAGTTTCGCCTCGCCGCGCGATTCGAGCGCATGGATGACCGCCAGCGCCAGCGCGTCATCGACGTCATTGCCGATGTCGGTGTCGAAGATGAGGGGCACGGGGTCGGCCGCCGATAGAATCGCGGCGAAGACCAGCAGAGCGGCAGGAGTGCGCACGTGCCTAGTGTACGACCAACTCCACGCCGCCGACGATCGTGCGGCCGGGCATGGCGACGCCGAGGACTTCCTGGTACGTCGTGGCGGTGACGTTGGCGATCTGGAAAAAGGGGCGCAGTTTGCCACGCGGGCGCGCCGCATAGAGGTCCCAAACGGCATACGGGTCGCGCGCCTGGCGATCGAGCACGCCGATGCGGGTGCGGCCGATCAGGCCGCCGGGGAGCGTCCCTTGCCAGCTCACGACGCCCGAATGGGTCGGGTAGTTGAAGGTGTATTTCGTGAAGCCGGCGGCGATGGTGTCCTGCACGCCGTGGAGTCCGGTGTAGCGGAAATCGAACGAGCGGACGCGCAGTCCGGTCTCGACGCCCGTGAAGTTCAGGTTCTGAATGTTGAGCGCGCGCCAGATATCGGTGGGGCTGCCGCGATAGTAGTCGATGCCGTCGCGTTCGCGGCGGTGGAACACGGTCAGCTCACTGCGAACGCGCGGCAGCGGCGTCCAATCGGCGCCGGCTTCGTAAGTCCAGGCGCGCTCCGGGCGCAGGTTCGGGCTGCCGAGGTTGGCCGGGTCGTGATAGTACAGGTCCGTGTAGCCGGGGACGCGGAAGGCGCGGCTGGCGGAGGCGCGGAGCTTCACTTTTGACGACAACCATGCGCCTCCGGAAACGGTCGGAGTGAAGGCGCCGGAGAAGCGGCGGTAGACCTCCTCTCGCGCCGAGAGAGAGAGCGAGAAGCGGCGCAGGGCGCGGAGATCGAGAGCGCCATAGGCGGCCGCGCGGCTGCGCGCATGGCTGCCCAGATTGTTGCTGATCAGCGATTCGTGCAGGGCTTCGACGCCGTAGTAAACGTGGGCCGCGCCGGAAAGACGTTCGCTGCGGCGCACGGCGGCCTGCCCGCTTTCATCGGAGTGATGGTTGGTGAACACCTCGGGCCTGTCCCGGTAGAGAACGAAGAGGTCGCTGTGGCGGCGGAATGCGAAGCTGACGGTGGTGCGCTCTCCGAGATCCTGCTGCGCGGCGGCGAACCACGTTTTGGTGTTCTCCCAGGAGTCGTAGTTGCCGTAAAACTGGGCGGCGCCGAAGGGGTGGTCCATGTAGGCGAGCGTCAGCCGGCTCGCTCCCCACGCGGTGCGCGCGTGGGTCGTGGAGGAGAACTGGAGGTTGCGGTAGTCGCGGTCCGGGATGAAGCCCGTGGAGAAATCGCGCGAGAACGTGAGCTGCTCCGAGAGCTTGCCGAACACGCCGGCGAGCGAGCCGCGCTGCTGATTGACGCCGTAATTGCCAAAGGCCGTGCGGAGGCGGAGTTCGCTCGATTCCGGCGGCTCGGCGACGATGTTGATCACGCCACCGGCGGCGTCCGAGCCGTACATGGTCGAGCCCGAGCCGCGCATCACCTCGATCCGCGAAACCGATTCGAGCGGCACGGGGATGTCCATATTATGGTGGCCGGATTGCGCATCGTTGAGGCGCAGGCCGTTGAGCAGGATGAGGGTTTGGCCGAAACTGCCGCCGCGGATGGAGACATCGGCCTGCACGCCGTTGGGCGCGCGCTCACGGAGGTCGACGGAAGGGTCCTGGCGCAGGAGGTCGGCGAGGGTGTTGAGGACGAGGTTGTTTTCGCGCGCGGGCAGGACGCGGATGGCGCGGTCGATCTCGTCGAGCGAGAGGGGGTCGAAGGTCCCGGTGACGACGACGGTTTCGTGTTGCTGCGCCAGAAGCGCGATGGGGAGCAGTAGAAGGACGAGGTTGCGCAAATGGCTATTGTAGCGAACAGAGATGTTACACTCCCATTTATGCCGGAACCTCGCGACGTTCCCGATGAAGCCCCGCCGTTTCTAGGGACCTGGCGGCGGGTTTATGTCGCCGTTGTCATTTATCTGGTCGCGATTGTTTCGGTTTTCTACGCGTTCACGAGAGCGTATCGATGAGGCCGCTCGACTGGGTCGTCCTGGCCTGCACCCTGATCTCTATCGTGGCGTACGGCCTGTACCGGGCCCGTGGCAGCAACACCGTCGATCGCTACCTGCTGGCCGGCAAGACGATGCCCTGGTACGCCATGGCGCTCTCCATCATGGCAACGCAGGCCAGCGCCATCACGTTTCTCTCGACCACCGGGCAGTCGTACGTGGATGGCATGCGGTTCGTGCAGTTTTACTTCGGACTGCCGATCGCGATGATCGTGATCTGCGCGACGGTAGTGCCGGTATTTCATCACGCCAAGGTTTACACCGCGTACGAGTACCTGGAGAAGCGATTCGACGCCAAGACGCGGGCGCTGGCGAGCGTCATCTTCCTGTTCCAGCGCGGGCTTTCGGCGGGGTTGACGATCTATGCGCCGGCCATCGTTTTGTCGGTCATCCTGGGCGTCCCGGAGCGGGTCACAACGTCGATGATGGGCGCGATCGTCATCACGTACACGGTGCTGGGGGGCATCAAAGCGGTGACGTGGTCGGACGTGCAGCAGATGTGCGTGATTTTCCTCGGACTGGTGATCTCGCTGGTGACGGTGTTCGTGCTCCTGCCGTCTTCGGTGTCGGTGGCGGACGCGGTTTACCTGGCGGGCGCGGCGGGGCGTCTCAACGCGGTGACCACGCATTTCGATTGGGCGGACCGGTTCAACATCTGGAGCGGGCTGCTGGGAGGCACGTTCCTATTTCTGTCTTATTTCGGGTGCGATCAGTCGCAGGTGCAGCGCTACCTGACGGGAAGATCGATCGCGCAAAGCCGGCTGAGCCTGCTGTTCAACGCGGTCGCCAAGATTCCGATGCAGTTCTTCATTCTGTTCATCGGGGCCATGGTGTTCGTGTTTTATCTCTTCGTGCAGCCGCCGGTGTTGTTCCGCGCCAACGAGCTGGCGCGCATTCAGGGTCAGGGCGGGTACGCGCCGATCGAGGCGGAATACCAGCAGGCGTTCGAACACCGCAAGCAGGCGGCTTTGAGCGTGGCGCAGGCGCGGCGGGCCGCGGATCCTCAGGCGGAGAACCGCAGCGTCGCCGAATACCGCGCGGCGCAGAAGGAACTCGACGGCGCCCGCAAGCGCGCGTTCCAACTGGTGGAATCGTCGGGCGGGGAGAAGGGTTTCAACGACACCAACTACATCTTCCTCTCCTTCGTCACGCGCTACCTGCCGACGGGAATCGTCGGGCTTGTGATTGCGGTGATCTTCGCGGCGACCATGTCGGCGAGCTCCGGCGAGATCAACTCGCTGGCGACCGTGACCGTCGTCGACATCTATAAGAGGCACGTGAAACGGGACGGGAGCGACCATCATTATCTGCTGGCGTCGCGTTGGGCGACGCTGTTTTGGGGGATTTACGCGGTGGCGTTCGCCGGGGTCGCGGGCGGGCTGGGATCGTTAATCGAGGCGGTGAATCGCGTGGGATCGCTTTTTTACGGCACGCTGCTGGGCTGCTTCGTGCTGGCTCTGGGCTTCCGGCGAGTGCGGGGGACGGCGGCGTTCCTGGGAATGGTGGTGGGGGAATCGGCGATCCTGGCGACGTCCTGGTTCACACCGGTGTCCTGGCTTTGGTACAACGTGATCGGCGCCGTGGTGGTGGTCTCGACGGCGCTGGCGATTACGGCTTTCGCCTCCGGATCCACTTCCACCATACGAAGTACCCGATAGCCAGCACCACGGTGGCGAGACTCAGTTCGAGCAGGTAATGGTGGATGTTGGCCTGTACGGCCTCCCATCGCTCGCCCAGGAAATAGCCCAGGCCGATGAAGGTGGAGACCCACAAGACGGCGCCGCTATAGGCATACATCGCGAAATGCTTCGGCTCGAGCTCGCTGATGCCGGCGGCGTATGCGGTAAGGTGACGGACGCCGGGGATAAAGTAGCCGACGGTGAGCGCCCAATGCCCGACGCGTTCGAACCACCCGTGGGCCTTGTTGAAATGCTCCTCCGTAATGCGCAGATACTTGCCGTATTTGTGAATGACCTTCATCCCCAGAACGCGGCCGAGGTAAAAGCTGATGGTGATGCCGGTAATGCTGCCGGCCAGAGCCGTGCCGAAGGCCAAGGGCAGGGCAAGGTGTCCTTTATATACGAGGTAGCCGGAGAACGTAAGCAGGGTCTCATCGGGGATGGGCAACCCGATGATGCCGAAGACCAGCAGGAAAAAAATCGCGAGGTAACCGTACTGGGTGATCCACGCCAGGACTTGGTGTTCCATGATGTCCTCAGCCTGCTCTCGGACGAAGACTAGACCACCAGGTCCGTGATTTGCACCGGCGTGCGGTTGCCGCCGACGACGACCAAACCGCTTTCGGTGACGTGATGGTGGATCCGGTCGCGCTGCAGGTCGTAGCCGATGACGGCGTCTTCCGGAACGCGGACATTTTTGTCGAGCACGGCGCGCCGCACTTTGGCGTGGCGGCCGATGTCGCAGTGATCGAGGATGACGCAATCGTCCACGATGGCGCCGGAATGGACACGCACACCACGGCCGAGGATGGAATTGCGCACGGTTCCGCCGGAGAGGATGCAGCCGCCGGAGACGATGCTGTCGATGGCCTGACCGCGGCGATCCTCCTCGTCGAAGGCGAACTTGGCGGGAGGATCGGGATAGCTGGTGGTGCGGACGGGCCACTCGGGGTTGTACAGGTTGAGCTCGGGGGCGACGGCGCGCAGGTCCATATTGGCCTCGTAGTAGGCCTGGATGGTGCCGACGTCGCGCCAATAGGGGACGGCATCGGCCGGTTCGCCGGAAATCCGGTTGGTCTGGAAATCGTAGGCGTAGATTTCAGCCTTGCCGGCGAGTTTGGGGAGGATGTCGCGGCCGAAATCGTGATTGCTATCGGCGACGGCGGCGTCGTCATGGAGCAGGCGAAGCAGCGTGCGGGTGGAGAACACATAGTTCCCCATAGAGGCGTAGACGCGTTCGGAATCGCCGGGCATGGTGGGGGCGTCGGGGTTTTTCTCGTGGAAGGCGAGGATGTGGCCGTCGTTGGACGCTTCGATGACGCCGAACTCGGCGGCGTGTTTCTTCGGCACGGGGATGGCGGCGACGGTGACCTCGGCGCTGCGGTGCACGTGGAAGTCGATCATGCTCATGATGTTCATGCGGTAGATATGATCGCCGCCGAAGATGGCCACCACGTGCGGATCGGACTGTTCCACGAGGTTGATGTTCTGGTAAATGGCGTCGGCCGTGCCCTGATACCAGGTTTCGCCGGGCGAGCGCATTTGGGCGGGGACGGGGATGACGAACTGCGATTTGAGCAGCCCGCCGAATTGCCATCCTTCGCTGAGATGCTGGAGCAGCGATTGGCTGCGGAACTGCGTCAGCACATACACCGAGTAGATGCCCGAGTTGATGAAGTTGCTCAGGACGAAGTCGATGATGCGGTATTTGCCGCCAAAGGGAACGGCGGGTTTAGCGCGTTCCTTCGTAAGCGGATAGAGGCGGGTGCCCTTGCCGCCGGCCAGTACGATGCCCAACACGCGGATTCGCATACGGTTCGAGTAAAGCCCTATTGTTCCAGCAAGCTGCGGTTCCTGCAAGTAGGATTTGTACGCGATGCGCGGGAAAGCGCGGACACATACAAGCCGGGCGGTATGATGGTCCGGTGTCCATGACATTTCAGACGGCGGCGGTAATCGGAACGGGCATGATGGGTCCGGGAATCGCGCTGACGCTGGCTACAGGAGGCGTGCGGGCCACGATTCTGGGGCGTTCGGCGGAGAGCGCGGCCGCCGGTTTGGCGCGGGCGCACAGGCAGGCCGGGGTACTGCTGGAGAACGCCCTGGCAGCGCCCGAGCGGGTCGCGCGCGCCCTGGAACTCCTCGACGCGTCGAGGGATTTCGACGCGGCGGTGGGCGCGGCCGACCTGGTGGTGGAATCGACGCCGGAGGATATGGCGTTCAAGCAGGAACTGTTCGCGCGGCTCGATGCGGCGACGCGGCCTTCGGCGGTCCTGGCATCGAACACGTCCGGGCTGAGCATTACGGCGATTGCGGCTCGATGCGCGCGTCCGGAGCGGGTGCTCACGACGCACTTCTGGAATCCGCCGCATCTCATGCCGCTGGTGGAAATCGTCAAGGGAGAGAAGACGTGCGGCGAGGTCGCGAGCGCGGTGCGGGAGCTTCTGGCGGCCTGCGGGAAGACGCCGGTGGTGGTGAAGAAAGACCGGCCGGGGCAACTCGGCAACCGGCTGCAAATGGCGCTGGTGCGGGAGGCGGTGAACATCGTGGCAGAAGGGATCGCGGACGCCGAAGACGTCGATACGGTGGCGAAGAACGGCATTGGCATCCGCCTGCCGGCATACGGAATCTTCGAGCACCAGGACATCGTCGGGCTGGATCTGGGAATGCGGGTGGTGGAGTACGTGGCGCAGGATCTGTACAACGAGCCACGCGCGCCGGAATATATGCGGGAGCTGGTCCGCGAGGGCCATCTGGGCGCGCGCGCCGGGCGCGGGTTCTACGACTGGTCGTCGAAGAGCGCGGACGAGGTGATTTCGCGGCGGGACGCGTTTCTTGTCGAGGTGTTGCAGTACCGGAAACAGCATGGGTGATCGGGCGCCTTGCCCGGCGGCGAGGCACTGCATGCCGCTGAGATATGCCGCGCTTGCGCCGGGCGGCGCACGCCTGTTAGGGTGGTGATCGTCTTGCATCCTCCTGTCGTCAGCCGGGACGAGGAACTTCACTGGCTGGCTCTAAAACTCATCCCAGGTCTGGGAGCCCGCACCTCGAACAAGCTGCTCGACCGGTTCCGCACGCCGCACGCGATCTTTCGCGCGTCGCGGACGGAGCTGGAGGGGGCCGGCGTGAGCGGCGCCGTGGCGCAGTCGATTGCCAGCGGGTGCACGTTCGAGGACGCGGTCCGGCAGCAGGAGAAGATGATCGAGGCCGGGGTCGAACTGGTGACGATCGGCGACCCGCGGTATCCGCAGATGCTGCGCGAGATTTTCGATCCTCCGATCGTGCTGTTTGCGCGGGGGCGGGGGGAGCTGCTGAAGTCGCTGGCGGTGGCGGTGGTCGGCACGCGGCGGCCTACGCCGTACGGCCTGGCGGTGTCGGAACGGCTTTCGGCGGATCTGGCGCATGCGGGGTTGACGATCGTGAGCGGGATGGCGCGCGGCATCGACGCGGCGGCGCACAAGGGAGCGCTGGGGGCGGGCGGCGACACGGTGGCGGTGCTCGGCTGCGGGGTCGATATCGTATACCCGTCGGAAAATCGCAAGCTGTACTCCGAAATTGCCGCGAAGGGGTTGATCGTCTCCGAATTCCCGATGGGGGCCACGGCGTTTCCGCAGAATTTCCCGATCCGCAACCGGATCATCAGCGGAATCAGCGTCGGAGTGCTGGTGGTGGAAGGAGCGCAGTATAGCGGTTCGGCGATCACGGCCAAGCTGGCGATGGATCAGGGGCGGGAGGTCTTCGCGGTGCCGGGAAACATCACGTCGAAACTGAGCTGGGGGCCTAACCTGTTGATAAAGCAGGGGGCGAAGATCGTTCAGGACTGGAATGACGTGGTGGTTGAACTTTCCGCCGAGTCGCGCCGTCATCTCATAGAGAAGGGGCGCAGCCGACTGCTGGGAGAGCCGGGTGAATCCTTAGAAGGGACTCAGGCATCCTTATTAGGTGACGCCGGACCGCAGCTCGACAGCGCGGCCCGGAAGGCGCTCGACGCGCTGCAAGTGGACGCAGCCGTACACTTGGATGATCTGCTTGAAAAGCTGGAGGATATCTCGGCTTCCGAGCTGATCGCGGCGCTTTTCGAGCTGGAGATGCTGGGTCTGGTCAAACAACTTCCAGGCAAGAACTTTGTTAAAGTGTGGTAACGTTCTCTGGGTAAACCGCAATCATCAATGGAGCGGCAGTGTTGCCGTAGTGTGAAATTTTTCCTATGCCAAAGGCTCTGGTAATCGTGGAGTCGCCTGCGAAGGCGAAAACCATCAACAAATACCTGGGCAAGCAGTACGTCGTCAAAGCTTCCCTCGGTCATATTAAGGATCTCCCCAAGAAGGACCTGGCAGTCGATATCGCCAACGGTTTTGAGCCGCGTTACGAAGTCATCGAAGGCAAAAGAAAGCTCATCGCCGAGCTGAAAGCGACCGCGAAGAAGGTCGAAGAAATCTACCTCGCGGCCGATCCGGATCGCGAAGGCGAAGCCATTTGCTCCCACCTCCAGGAAGAGCTGCGCGACGGCAAGAACAGTCCAAAGATCTTCCGCGTCATGTTCAACGAGATCACCAAGCGGGCGGTGGAGAAGGCGTTCGAGAAGCCGGGCCAGGTGGACGTGAACCTGGTGGACGCGCAGCAGGCGCGCCGCGTGCTCGACCGGCTGGTGGGTTACAAGATTTCGCCGTTGTTGTGGGACAAGGTGCGCCGCGGATTGTCCGCAGGCCGCGTGCAGACGGTGGCGCTGCGGGTGATCGTGGAGCGGGAGCGCGAGATCCGCGCATTCGTGGCGAACGAGTATTGGACTCTGGACGCCGACTTGAACGCCAAGAAGCCGCCGCTATTGAGCGCGCGCCTGTTCAAGGTGAACGATCAGAGCGTCGAAATCGGGTCGCAGCAAGCGTCGGACGAAGTGCTGGCGGCTCTCGACGGCGTCGACTACATCGTCAAGTCGGTGGGCACGCGCGAAAAGAAGCGCAACCCCGTGGCGCCGTTCATCACATCGACGCTGCAGCAGGAATCGTCGCGCAAGCTGCGTTTCAGCGTGAAGCGCACGATGATGCTGGCGCAGCGGCTGTATGAAGGCATCGAGATCGGCAAGGAAGGCGCGGTCGGTCTGATCACTTACATGCGCACGGACTCGACGCGCATTTCGGACGACGCCATTGCCGACGTCCGCCATTACATCAACGAGCGCTACGGCAAGCCGTATCTGCCGGATGCGCCCAACGCGTACAAATCGAAGAAGGACGCGCAGGACGCGCACGAAGCGATCCGTCCGACCTCGATGGCGTTTTCCCCCGAGGTGGTGGAGCAGTATCTGGCGGAAGACGAGATGAAGCTGTACCGGCTGATCTGGAACCGCTTCGTGGCGTGCCAGATGATGCCGGCGGTGTTTGACCAGACGACCATCGACGTCTCGGCGCAGGGAAAGAACGGGGTCGACTACACGTTCCGCGCGACGGGGTCGGTGGAGAAGTTCGACGGTTTCCTCAAAGTCTATAAAGAGGGTAAGGACGAGGTCGACGAGGACGACGAAGAGACGAAGCACAAGCTGCCGCCGGTGGTGGAAGGCGAGCATCTTCGTCTGAAGGCGCTGCGGCCGGAACAGCACTTCACGGAGCCGCCGCCGCGGTACAACGAGGCGACGCTGGTGAAGCGGCTGGAAGCGGACGGAGTCGGGCGGCCGTCGACCTACGCTTCGATCCTGTCGACGATTCAGGAGCGCGAGTACGTCAGCAAGGACGGGGGGCGATTCGTTCCAACGGAGCTCGGGATGGTCGTCACCGATTTGCTGTTGGAGAGCTTCGACGACATCTTCGAGGTGAAGTACACGGCGCGGATGGAGGAAGAGCTCGACGAGATCGGCGAGGGCAAGCTGGACTGGCGCGCGGCGATGTCGGAGTTCTACGAACGCTTCGACAAGGATTTGAAGCACGCCGAAGGGCACATGACGGACATCAAGCGGATGGAGAAGCCCACCGAATTGATGTGCGAAAAGTGCGGCAAGCCGCTGGTCATCAAGTGGGGCAAGCACGGCAGTTTCCTGGCATGCACGGGGTATCCGGAGTTTTCGCCCAAGACGACGGAAAACGATCTGGAAAACCTGCAGAAGGAGATCGCCAAACGGCAGGAGCGGGCGCGCAAGGACATCGGCGCCCGGATGGAGAAGATCCGCGCCAGGTATCCGGGGTACGCGGTGAATCGGGCGGAGGACGGCGGTTATACCGTCTATCCGATGGATCACAATACGCCGCGGCGGCTGATCCTCGACCTCAAAGGGCTCGACAAGGCGATCGCGGAGCGGCGCGAGAAGGATCGCAAGGCGATCGAGGCGCGGCTGCAGACGATTCTCACGCGGTATCCGCAGATCCGGGAATTCTACGACGTGGAGCTTCGGGACGGCGCGGCCGGGCCCGTGTTCACGTGGCAAAGAAAAGAATACTTCTGCACCTATACCCGCGAATTGACGGTCGATTTACCGGATCTCGATAAGGTGGATCTGTCGGAGCAGGGGGAAGAGGAGTATTGCGAGAACTGCGGCCGTCCGATGGTCCTGAAGAAGGGCCGGTTCGGCACGTTCTTCGCGTGCTCGGGATATCCCGATTGCAAGACGACGAAGCAGATCGGCGGGACGCAGAAGAAGCCGGATCAGCCGCTGGACGAGAAATGCCCGACGTGCGGGAGCGGAATGGTGCTGAAGTCGGGGCGGTTCGGCGAGTTCACGGCGTGCAGCAACTACCCGGCGTGCAAGTACGTCAAGCAGAAGACGATCGGCGTGAGCTGTCCGGAATGCTCGGAGGGCGAGGTGGTGGAGCGCCGTTCGCGCAAGGGCAAGACGTTCTACGGGTGCAATCGCTATCCGGAGTGCAAGTTCGTGGCCTGGGGCAAGCCGGTGCCGGAGAAATGTCCGGAATGCGGCAACTCCTACATGATCGAGAAGTGGCTGAAGGCGGGTCCGGTGTGGCAGTGCCCGAACGAGGAGTGCAAGCACAAACAGCCGGCGCCGCAGCCGGTCGCGGTGTAGGCTAAAATTCAGCAAAACACGCCTGTTAGTCCGAAATGCGGTAGAATTCACGCATGCAGCATTTCAAGTGGACCAAGGCGCACGCCGTATATCTGCCCCAGGTCGACGCGGAGCATCGGAACCTGTTTCGGATGGCGGAGGAACTCCACCAGGCTGTGCGCGCGGGCGCGGAGGCGGCTCGCGTAGAGGAACTCGTGCGGCCCTTGCTCCTCGGGATTGAGGAGCATTTCGCGTATGAGGAGAGACTCATGCGCTCGGTCGCGTGTCCGGACTATGCGTGGCACAAACTGCAGCACGACACGGCCCGGAAGAGGGTGGCGCGGCTGCAGGAGGAGATGAAGGCGGGCGAGCCGGAGGCCGCCGCGGACTTCCTGGCATTTACGAGCAGGTGGCTGAAAGACCACATGTCTCTCACCGACCGGATGATGGCTTCGCACGTCCGGAATTACGAACGGCTACACGCGGCGATGGCTTCGTAGCCACGTAGAAGGTGCGGCCGACACCCAATTCGCCGCCCATGCCGAGATCGCGGGCGTCGTAACAGAAAATCTCGCCGAATCCGGCGAGGGCGAGGGCGCGGTCGAGTTCGGCCGCGGCGTAGCACTGTTCGCGGACCGTCGTGTCGGCGCGGCGCCATTGACCTTCCAGCAGACGGAACATCGTGATGACGCATTCGGCGGTTCGTGTGCGGAAATCGAATCCGGAGCCTGTAATGGTGAGGACGTGGTCGTCGCGCACGATGGAGAATCCTTCGGCGAAGCGCGTCTGGTAGGCGTCCTCGAAGAGAACGTCGAACAGAAAGGGCGCGCCTGGACGGAGCGCGGCGGCGGTGTGGCGGAAGGCCGCCTGCAACCGATCGGCGCCGAGGATGTGATTGACGCTGTCGAAGGTCGAGACGGCGGCGTCGAAATCGCCGCCGGCGGAGAAGTCGGCCGCGTCGGCCACATGAAACTCCGCGGAAGGGACGCGGCGGCGCGCATAGGCGATCATCTCGGGCGAGAGGTCCAGTCCGGTAACGCTGTGGCCGCGCGCGGCCAGCAGTCCGGCAAGGAAGCCGGTCCCGCAGCACAGATCGAGGATACGCCCGGCGGGAGGGACGCGCGGCAGCCAAATGCGGTCGAGGATCGGAAAGGCAAGATCGTGAAAGCCCTCGTTCCAGTAGCGGTCGTAGAACCAGGCGAAATCGTCGTAGGGGGCCATAGGCGGGCGTGATTTCAGCATGGCATACTCAATGTTGATGCGGAATGGAGCGGTACTCGCGCTGGCCTTGATGGCGATGATCGGATGTTCCTCGCCTGAGCCCGTCAAGAAAGAGCTGACGGCGGTGCAGAAGAACGAGAAAGCGCCGGACGTGTTTCAGGTCAACCTGGACACGTCAAAAGGGCCGGTCGTCATCGAAGTGCATCGGGAGTGGGCTCCCCTCGGCGCGGACCATTTTTATTCCCTGGTGAAGACCGGGTTTTACAACGACGCGCGATTCTTTCGGGTGGTCCGCAATTTCGTGGTGCAATTTGGGATCAGCGGCGATCCGGCAACCAACCGGCTTTGGTCGAGCGTGAGCCTGCCGGACGATCCGGTGACGCAGCACAATGCGCGCGGGACCATCACGTATGCGACGCGGGGAGCGAACACGCGGACGACGCAGTTGTTCATCAATTTGCGCGACAACCGGCAATCGCTGGACGGGCAGGGATTCGCGCCGTTCGGAAAAGTGATCACGGGGATGGACGTGGTCGACAGTTTTTATAACAGCTACGGCGATATGCCGCCGGGAGGACAGGGGCCGGATCCGTCGCTGATTCAACAGCAGGGGAACGAGTACCTGCAGAATCATTTCCCGCGGCTGGACTATATCAAGAAGGCCACGATACAATAGGACTGCCCCGATGAGAAGGGGACCAGGAAGTTACCAAGACAGGGTCAAATTGGAACGACGCGGCCCGGCGGGAGGGTAAAACCCCCGCCGGGTTTTTTTTGCGCGCACGCCGCGCTATGCCGTGGTCTTTTTGGCTTCGTGGATTTCCTGGAGGTTCCACACCCGGATGGGGTCGCGGAGCTTCGCGGCGACCGCTTCCGCGGCGGCATGGGCGCCGCTCATCGTGGTGATACACGGAACGCGGTACTGCACGGCGGCGCGGCGGATGGCCTTCTCGTCGTGGAACGCGGGGGCGCCGGTGGTGGTGTAGATCGCGAGTTGGATTTTGCCGCCCTTGAGCAGGTCGACCGCATTGGGACGGCCCTCATTCACCTTGAACACCGTCTTGCACGCAAGGCCGGCGCCGCGGAGAATGGCGGCGGTGCCGCGCGTGGCGACCAGTTGAAATCCGAGTTCGGCGAAACGCTTGCCGACCGCCATGGCCTCCGCCTTGTCGTGGTCGTTCACGCTGATGAAGATGGCGCCGCTCTCGGGAATACGGGCCCCGGCGCTGATCTGCGCCTTGAGAAACGCCTCGCCGAAATTCATCCCTACGCCCATCACCTCGCCCGTCGACCGCATCTCAGGCCCGAGCGCGGGATCGACGCCTGGGAATTTGTTGAAGGGAAAGACCGGCGATTTGACGAAGTTCTGGGAGACGCTCAGCTTGCCCGAGCCGTAGCCGTAATCCTTCAGCTTGCGGCCCCACATTAGACCGACGGCGATCTTCGGCAGCGCCACCCCCGTGGCTTTGCTGACGTAGGGGACGGTCCGCGAGGCTCGTGGATTCACCTCGAGGACGTACACTGTGCCGTTTTGCACGGCGTATTGCACGTTCATGAGACCGATGACGCGCAACGCTTTGGCGAGCCGCACCGTGTAGTCTTCGATGGTGGCGAGCACGTCCGCGGGAAGGGATTGCGGAGGCAGCACACAGGAGCTATCGCCCGAATGCACGCCGGCTTCCTCGATGTGCTCCATGATGCCGGCGATGAGGACGTCGTCGCCATCGCCGAGCGCGTCCACATCGACTTCCGTGGCGCTCATCAGGAAACGATCGATCAGGACCGGCCGCTCCTGCGAGAAAGTGACCGCCTCCCGCATGTACTGGCGGATCATCTCCTCGTCATAGGCGATCACCATGGCGCGTCCGCCGAGCACGTAACTCGGCCGCACCAGGACCGGGTACCCGAGGCGGCGGGCGACGACGCAGGCCTCCTCGACGCTGGTCGCCGTGCCGTTGGGCGGGCAGGGGATGCCGAGGTCTTCGAGGAGCTTGCCGAAGAGCTTGCGGTCTTCCGCCAGATCGATGTCGGCGGGGTCGGTGCCGATGATCGGCACGCCGAGCCGCTTGAGCGGCAGCGCGAGATTGAGCGGCGTCTGCCCGCCGAACTGCACGATCAGGCCGTCGGGCTTCTCGGTGTCGACGATGTTGAGGACGTTCTCCAGGGTGAGCGGCTCGAAGTAGAGGCGGTCGCTGGTGTCGTAATCGGTCGAAACAGTCTCGGGATTGCAGTTGACCATGATCGATTCGACGTCCAGTTCCTGCAGCGCGAACGACGCGTGGCAGCAGCAGTAATCGAACTCGATCCCCTGGCCGATGCGATTGGGCCCGCTGCCCAGGATCATGACCTTCTTGCGGGCGCCCGGATCGGCCTCGCACGAGCCTTCGTAGTTGGAGTAGAGGTACGGAGTGAAGCTTTCGAACTCGGCCGCGCAGGTGTCGACCCGGGAAAATCCGGCTCTCACGCCGAGCTCCTTGCGCGTCTGGCGGACCGAGATTTCGCCAGTATTCCAGCTCTTGGCGATCTGCGCGTCCGAGATTCCGTAGCGTTTCGCGCGGCGGAGCATCGCGGTGCTGCGGGGAGCGGTGGCCAGGGTCGCTTCGAAATCCACGACCTCCTTCATCTGCTCCAGGAACCACGGGTCGATGGATGTGAGCTCCTGGATCTGCGCGACGGTGTAGCCCTGGGCCATCGCGAAGCGGATGTAGTTCAGGCGGTCCGGCGTGGGCGTGATGAGTTTCTGCGCCACCAGCGCTTCGTCGAACTTCTCCGCGCCGAACGCCTTGCCGGTTTCCAGGCTGCGGATGCCTTTCCACAGCGCTTCCTTGAACGTGCGCCCGATCGCCATCACTTCGCCGACCGACTTCATCTGGGTGCCGAGCGTGGGATCCGCGCCAGGGAATTTCTCGAAGGCCCATTTCGGAATCTTGGCGACCACGTAATCGATGGTCGGTTCGAAACAGGCGGGGGTCTTGCGCGTGATATCGTTGCGAATCTCGTCCAGGCGGTAGCCCACAGCCAGCTTGGCGGCGATCTTGGCGATGGGGAAGCCGGTCGCTTTGGAAGCCAGGGCGGAGCTGCGGGACACGCGCGGGTTCATTTCGATGATCACCATCCGGCCGTTCAGCGGATTGATGGCGAACTGGACGTTGGAGCCGCCGGTGTCGACGCCGATCTCGCGGAGGCAGCGGAGGGCGCCGTCGCGCATCATCTGGTATTCGCGGTCGGTCAGCGTCTGCGCGGGGGCGACGGTGATCGAATCGCCGGTGTGCACGCCCATCGGGTCGAAATTCTCGATGGAGCAGATGATGATGCAGTTGTCGGCGAGGTCACGCATCACCTCGAGCTCGTATTCCTTCCAGCCGAGCGCGCTTTCCTCGATGAGGACTTCGTGAACCGGCGAAAGGTCGATCCCGCGCTCGAGGATCTCGACGAGCTCCTCCTGGTTGTACGCGATGCCGCCGCCGGTGCCGCCGAGGGTGAAGCTGGGCCGCAGGATCGAAGGGTAACCGACGCGTTCCGCGAAGGCGAGCCCGTCGGCGATGGTGCGCACGAGCTGCGATTGCGGCGTCTCCAGCCCGATTTTCCGCATGGCGTCTTTGAAGAGGAGGCGGTCTTCGGCCTTCTTGATCGCGTCGATCTTGGCGCCGATGAGCTCGACGCCATATTTCTCCAGGACGCCCAACTCCGCCAGCTCGACCGAGAGATTGAGAGCGGTCTGCCCGCCGACGGTCGAGAGCAGCGCGTCCGGACGCTCGCGCCGGATGATCTCCTCCACGTACGTCGCCGTGAGCGGTTCGATGTACGTCTTGTCGGCGAGGTCCGGGTCGGTCATAATCGTCGCCGGGTTGGAATTGACGAGGATCACTTCGTAGCCGTCGCCCTTCAGCGCTTTCGCCGCCTGCGCGCCGGAGTAGTCGAACTCGCATGCCTGGCCGATGATGATCGGGCCCGAGCCGATGATGAGGATGCGATGGAGGTCGTTGCGGCGGGGCATTAACGGTTCTCCCGCATGAGCTTGGTGAAGTCTTCGAACAGGTAATGCGAGTCGTGCGGGCCAGGGGCGGCTTCGGGGTGGTACTGCACGCAGAAGACAGGGTGATTGCGATGGCGGAAGCCCTCCAGAGTCTGGTCGTTCAAATTCATGTGGGTGACCTCGACTTCGTTCATATTGAGCGAATCGGGATCGACCGCGAAGCCGTGATTGTGCGAGGTGATTTCCACGCGTTTGGTGAGCTCATTGCGCACGGGATGGTTGGCGCCGCGGTGGCCGAATTTCAATTTGTAGGTCTTGCCGCCGACCGCGAGGCCAAGCAACTGATGGCCCAGGCAGATGCCGAAGACCGGCTTCCTGCCAATCAGCTTGCGGATGTTGGCGACCTGCGGCTCGAGCGGCTCGGGATCGCCGGGGCCGTTGGAAAGGAAGACGCCGTCCGGTTGTAGCGCCAGGACGTCCTCCGCCGATGTCAAGGCGGGCACGACGGTGACGCGGCAACCCGACTGCACGAGGCGGCGCAGGATATTGTGCTTGATTCCGAAGTCGTAGGCGACCACGTGGTGTTCCGCAGCCGGCGGCCGCCCGATAAACTCCGAGGGCGAGCAGGCGTCAACTGCCTTCGACCATTCGTAACTTTCGGGCGTGCTGACACGGCTGGCGAGATCGAGGCCGGCCATGGTCGGAATGGCGCGGGCTTTCTCGACGAGCTTCCGGGCGTCGGGCTCGATCGAGGAGAGGACGCCGCGCATGACGCCGCGAGTGCGGAGGTGGCGCACCAGGGCGCGGGTGTCGAGGTCGTCGATCACGGGGATGCCGGCGCGGGCCAGGAAATCGTTGGCCTCGGCGTCGGAGCGCCAATTGCTCGAGACGGCGGAGAATTCACGGACGACGAGCCCCTCGATGTAGGGACGGCTCGCCTCGTTGTCCTCGGCGCTGGTGCCGTAGTTGCCGATTTGCGGGTTGGTCAGAACGACGATCTGGCCGGAATAGGAAGGATCCGTGAAGACTTCCTGATATCCGGTAAGGGCAGTGTTGAAAACGACTTCACCAGAACGTTCGGTGGACGCACCAAAACACCTGCCCTCGAAGACCGTTCCGTCTTCCAGGGCGAGGATCGCAGTGTTCAATTTAGGCTGTTCCTCCCGGGGCGTGGATAACTTTTATTCTACCAAGAGGACTACGGGGTTTGGGCGCGGGCTTCGGAGCGGGGCGGAGATACGGGGATCGCGGAACCCGGACGAGGCCGGATTCCGCGAGGATTGATTGCGGTTATGCCAGGACGGCTTCGCCGGCGTAACGCTTCGCCATTTCGGAGAGCGGGATCGGAGTGTAGTCCTTGGCGTGTCCCGCCTGGCCGAACTGCGTCATCCGCTCGGCGACGACCTTCTTCATGGCGTCGCGCGCGGGCTTCATGTAGTCGCGCGGGTCGAATTTCTCCGGCGTCTCCATCAGCACCTTGCGGATGGCGCCGGTGATCGCGAGACGGTTGTCGGTGTCGACGTTGACCTTGCGGACGCCATTCTTGATGCCGAGCTGGATCTCTTCCACGGGCACGCCCCACGTCGGCTTCAGCTTGCCGCCGAACTGGTTGATGACGTCCTGGAGTTCCTTGGGGACGCTGGAAGATCCATGCATCACCAGGTGGACGTCGGGCAGGCGCTTGTGGATCTCGATGAGAACGTCCATCTTCAGCGTTTCGCCGGTCGGTTTGTGGGTGAACTTGTAGGCGCCATGGCTCGTGCCGATGGCGATCGCGAGCGCGTCGAGGCCGGTGAGCCGTACGAACTCCTCCGCCTGTGCCGGATCGGTGAGATGGCTGAGGCCGTCGCCGCCCGCACCGTGGCCGTCTTCGATGCCGCCGAGGCAGCCGATCTCGCCTTCCACGGTGACGCCCCTGGCGTGCGCGAGCTCTACGACCTCGCGGGTTACCTGCACGTTGTACTCGAAGCTGGAGGGCGTCTTGCCGTCGGCCATCAGCGAGCCATCCATCATGACGCTGGTGAAGCCCATTTCAATAGCGCTCTTGCAGGTCTCGACGCTATTGCCATGGTCGAGGTGGAGGACGGTGGGGATCTCGGGATAGAGCTCGGTGGCAGCGAGCATCAGGTGATAAAGGAAGCGATCCTGCGAGTAGGCGCGCGCGCCGCGGCTGGCCTGGACGATCACCGGAGACTGGGTCTCGCGAGCGGCCTCCATGATCGACTGGATCTGCTCCATATTATTGACATTGAAGGCGCCGACGCCGTAGCCGCCCTTGGCGGCTTCGTCGAGGAGTTGGCGCATGGACACGAGGGGCATTGAATGGTTCTCCTTTTTTGGTGTACCTAGCGGAACGGGGCTATGTAAAGCAAACGCTAGCATGATTGCGGGAGAACGGGCAACCGATGGTAAGTTGGATCAGCATGGCAATTCATCCTCTTGCCGGACAGCCGCCGCCTGCCTCGATGCTCACGGACATTCCGCGGCTGCTCACCGCCTACTACACGGAAAAACCCGATCCTTCCGTGCCCGCGCAACGCGTCGCGTTCGGCACTTCGGGGCATCGTGGATCTTCGTTCCAGGCTTCGTTCAACGAGAACCATATTCTCGCGATCACGCAGGCCATTTGTGAGTACCGGGCCGCCGGCGGGGTCGACGGACCGGTGTTTCTGGCGAAGGACACGCACGCGCTTTCCGAGCCCGCGTTCGCCACCACGCTCGAGGTATTGGCGGCCAACGGCGTCGACGTGATGGTGGACGGCGATTTGGGATACACCCCGACGCCCGCGCTATCGCATGCCATTCTCGGCTACAACCGCGGCAGGGCCGCCGGCCGCGCCGATGGCATCGTCATCACGCCGTCGCACAATCCGCCCGAAGATGGCGGCTTGAAATACAATCCGCCGCATGGCGGTCCGGCGGATACGGACGCCACCAAGTGGATCGAGAACCGCGCGAACGACCTGCTGGCCGGTTCTCTCGCCGGCGTGCGGCGGACGACGTACGGGAAGGCGCTGGCCGCCTCGACGACGCACCGCCACGACTACGTCTCCGCGTATGTGAACGACTTGGGCGCGGTGGTGGACCTCGAAGCCGTGCGCGACGCGAAGCTCTCCCTGGGCGCGGATCCGCTGGGCGGGGCGGGGGTTGCGTACTGGGCGCGCATCGCGGAGCGGTACGGGCTTTCCATCGCGGTGTCGCACGATCACGCCGACCCTACCTTCCGCTTCATGTCTCTCGATTGGGACGGCAAGATCCGAATGGATTGCTCCTCGCCGTACGCCATGGCCGGACTGATCGCCATGAAGGAGCGGTACGACCTCTCCTTCGCCTGTGACACCGACCACGATCGCCACGGCATTGTGACCCGCAGCGCGGGCCTGCTCAATCCGAATCATTACCTGGCTGCCGCGATTTCCTATTTATTTCCGAACCGGCCGAGGTGGCGCGCCGATGCCGGCGTGGGCAAGACACTGGTGTCGAGCAGCATGATCGACCGCGTGGCTGCGGGCATAGGGCGTCATGTGGTCGAAGTGCCGGTGGGCTTCAAGTGGTTCGTCGATGGGCTGCTCGGCGGGACGTTGGGGTTTGGCGGAGAGGAGAGCGCGGGCGCGTCCTTCCTGCGCCGCGATGGATCGGTCTGGACCACCGATAAGGACGGCGTCATCCTGTGCCTGCTGGCGGCGGAGATGCTGGCGCGCACAGGGAAGGACGCCGGAGAGATCTACCGCGGCCTCACCGAGCGATATGGAGCGCCGGTGTATGAGCGCTCCGATGCCGGCGCGACCCCGGAGCAGAAAGCGACTCTGGCCAAGCTCTCGCCCGAGCGGGTGACGGCCACTCAACTGGCGGGCGATCCGATCGAGTTGAAGCTGACGGCGGCGCCGGGAAACGGCGCGCCCATCGGAGGGCTGAAGGTTTCGACCAGCCGCGGGTGGTTCGCGGCGCGCCCCTCCGGCACCGAGAACGTCTACAAGATTTATGCCGAGAGTTTTGCCGGAGAGGAGCATCTGCGCCGGATTCAGGAGGAAGCGCGCGAACTGATCGCGAGGACGCTGGCTGCGCCGTAAGGGCGCGTGTTACGGTGAAGGTGGAACCGTTTGAGCGAGCAGCAGGAGAAGCGGTGGGCGGCGTTGACCTCGCTGGCCGCGGCCGTTGGACTCACGGCCTTCAAGATCCTCGTCGGGGTGATGACCGGCAGCCTCGGAATCCTCGCCGAGGCCGCGCATTCCGGCCTCGACCTGATTGCCGCGCTGATGACCTACCTGGCCGTTCGATTCTCCGGCCGGCCGCCGGACCGCACTCATCTTTATGGCCACGGGAAGGCGGAGAACCTCTCGGCGCTCTTCGAAACGCTCCTCCTGCTCGCGACCTGCGTCTGGATCGTGCGCGAGGCTGTCGAACGCCTCGTCTCACACCAGGTCAAGATCGAAGTGACATTCTGGTCGTTCGCGGTGATGCTGGTGTCGATCGGCATCGACGCGTCCCGGGCGCGTGTGCTGTCGCGCGCCGCGAAGAAGTACGACAGCCAGGCGCTGGAGGCGGACGCGCTGCACTTCCAGACCGATATCTGGAGCTCCGCGGTGGTGATCGTGGGGCTGATCGCCGCGAAGTTCGGTTTCGTGGCCGCCGATGCGGTCGCCGCGCTGGGCGTGTCGGCGGTGGTCGTTTGGGTCAGCGTCCAGTTGGGCAGACGCACCATCGACGCCTTGTTGGATAGCGCGCCCGAAGGCATGGAGGAGCGGATCGCCGCGATTGTCGCGGCGGTGCCGGGCGTTCGCGACTGTCATCACCTGCGGATCCGCTACTCCGGTCCGGTGCTCTTCATCGATCTCCACGTCCTGATCGACGGCCGCCAGACCCTGGCGGAAGCGCACGATCTGACGGAGATCATCGAGGCCGCCATTCAGAAGATCGCTCCGCGCGCGGATATTACGGTCCATCCGGAGCCGTACTGAGGGAGAAGGGCAGTATGGTCACCCGCTCCAGGCTTACCGTTCGCCGAATTCCCGGATCATATCGCGATGCGCCAGGACCGCATTCGGGTCGCGTTGCATGGCTTCGAAGTACTTGCGCGCGAATCCATCGGCCGTTTCGCTCGGCGACACCAGGGCGCGCGCCTGCGCGGTGAGGCGGTCGGCGTCGGCCGCGGTGGCGGGATCCTCGGTGTCGTCAAGCCTCTCGTCGATGACCACGATGAATTGAGAGAGTTCGTGCAACCAGGCGAACCATGGATCATTCAGCACAAGTTGCAGGTATTGGCCGGTGGACGTGATGCGCTCCACGTCGCGCTCGTACGCGGCGCGCTCCGAATCGAGCAGCGATTTGTGCAGGCGCAGCAGGGCGTTACGGAGATTCTTCAGGTGGTCGCGGGCAGGATCGGACATCGGCTCCATCCTACCGTGACTTGCACATGGGGCACCATGCCGCCGAAACTGGAGAAGGATGAGTTTCCTCGATAACCTAGAAAACAACCTGAAGAGCCTCGAATCGCGTGAGGAAGGGAACGACACGGCGGTGCAGCAGCAGCGCGAACGCGAGCGGAACCGCGCGCAGGCGCAGGCGGCGGCGCCGCACGCCGAGGCGTTGAAGAAAGGACCGTTCACCGCCGAATTGCTCAAGCAGGCCGCCCGCGTCGGGTTCGAAAAGCGCACCAAGGTGCACGTCGCCTGGCTGGGTTCGACCCTGCGGATGGAGGCTCGGGAGCGCCGTCTGGAGCTTCGCCCGACGGCCTCGGGCGTGGACGCCGTTTATATCGAGGAAGGCCGCGAGGTGCGCACAGAGGCGGCCAATCTGCAGGGGAACGCGGAGCAGTTCATCCGTGACTGGCTGAGCTGAAGCAGTAGTCGAAGAGCAACTCCCATTCAATCCGCTGGATCTCGAGGGCGCGCCGCTCCATCTCGCCGCCGGGTTGCCGGGCGGCCTTCTCGCAGTAATCGATGAAAGCGAACGGGTCCCAGCGGCTACTCATGGCCGGCTCGACCTCCGCGGCGCGCCGCGCCAGCGATGGGAAGGTGGCATGCTGCCCGACCTGCCGGAACCAATATGAGGCATTCCCGGCGTCCGGCTCCTGACGGTGCACGATGGCGTGCCAGTAGCTGCCGTCCGCATTGGAAATCGACTGTGCCACCTCATGGGCCTCGTCCCAGAATCCGGCGAACAGGTACAGTCCGGCGCGGGCCGATTCGGGGATCTTGGCCTGTTCGATGCGCGGCCCCGCGGACGCTAGTTTGCGGCCGCCGCGCACGAGGGGCATGACCCGGTTTTCGGAGAGAATGGCGGCCACGTCGGGCCCGTAGGCTTCGGCATCGAAGAGCATGGATCGATTTTGCCACGGGGCAAGGGGCGACAATGGGAGCGTGCCCACCGCACTCGTGTTCTCCGCCGGCGGCATGTTCGCGGCGTGGGAAGTCGGCGTTTGGAAGGCGCTGAGCAACTCCATCCGGCCCGACCTGATCGTAGGCGCGTCGGCCGGAGCGTGGAATGGGTGGGCCGTCGCGGGCGGCGCCACCGCGGAGGATCTTGCGCGCGATTGGCTGGACCCATCGACTGCCCGCATCCTGCATCCGGGGTTGCACCGGGCGGGCTGCATCCGCCCCGAAGGGATGCACGCCAAAGCGCGTGATCTGTTCACACGATATCAGCCGCGATTGCCGTTCGGTCTGACGATCGTCGAGGTTCCCCGCTTCCTCCTCCGGCTGGCGCGCGACGGGGAGATCACCTGGCAGCACCTGGCGGCGACGGCCTCCATCCCGCTGGCGTTACCGCCCGTGGAGATTGGTGGACGCCGGTATGTCGATGGCGGCCTGCTCGGCGCGTTGCCCTTGTGGGCGGCTTCGGAAATGGGCGCGACGCGGGCGATCGCAGTGAACTGCCTTACCACATGGCACTTCCGCTTCTTGCGTGGAATTCTGCGTCCGCGGAAGCCTCGCGCGCCGATGGAGGTCACATTGATCGAACCATCGCGCCCGCTAGGGTCCTTGTACGACGCGATGGTATGGAATGCGACGAATGTGGAGCGATGGATCGAGCAAGGCATGGCGGACGGGACCGCGGCGCTGAGTTCGGTTAGAATGTAAAGTTCTATGCCGCTCTTTCGGATCTACCGCATGAAGGATTCGCCACAGCAGCAATTCCGCTGGGCCCCGCACGTTTCGGGTTGCGCGTCGCTCAAGCCGAAGGACTATGAGCCGCAGGGACAGGTGGAGGCGCTGCACGAGTACGATGCGTGGCGGCAACTGCGGGAATCGGGGGAAGCGTTGTCGGTCGGCGATCTGCTTGAAGGAGAGGACGGCCAGTTACGCATTTGCAAGTATGTCGGATTCGAGCCGGCGCAGTGGATCCTCCCCGAAACGAAGCACCAGAGCCAGCCCGAAGCCGCGGGGCAGCCGGCGGCCACCTAGGAGACCTCATGACGCGCGATGTCCGTCTGGGAGATGATGTCGACGATTTCTGCGTGCGCTGCAAGCGCATTACGAACCATGCCGTAGTGTCGGTGATGAATGCCGAGCCGGCCAAGGTTCGATGCCGCACCTGCCACAGCGATCATGACTACCGGCGCGAGCAGGCTCCTCCTCCGAAGGTGGACCCGCGGAAAGCCGCGCTGTTCGCCGAGGTGCTCAAGAAGGTCAGTCCCGACGGCGGAGCGGAGGCGGCGGAGGAAATCGACGCGGTAGATGCGCCTGTGCCCGAGGAAGAGCCCGTGCCCGAGGCGGCGCCCGCTCCGAAAGCGAAAGCCAAAGGCCGCGGCAAGAAGTAGGCGGCGGCTTCTACCAAAAGTGGGCGGCGACGATATTCGGGTGGCCGGACTTGCCGCGAATCACGTCGGTGGAGAGAACCAGCTCAAAATTTCTCTGCTGCCAGCCTTTGGGCGCGACACCCACGATTTTGCGGAATTCATCCGCCGTCGTGAGAAATTCGCCGGCGGCCAGGGTGCCGAATACGGAGAGCCCGGCGGCGGTGACGACCATCTGTTCTGTCTTGGGGTCGAGCAGGCGGACGACGAGGGCGTAATCGCGGGTCACTGAGAGATAGGGCATCCTGTAATCTACGGACCAGTCGCGGGCTGGGTCCTGGCTGTCGCGCAGGACGAGCTTGCCGGGCGGGCGGCGTTCCAGCGTAAATCGGAGTTTGCCAACGAGCCGCTCGGTCCAATCGTTGTTGGCGAGGCCGATCAGCACCGCCGGACCGGACTGCAGGTCGGCGAAGTTGGCTTCCGACTGTGAGGCGACCCGGTACCGTTTTCCTTTCGACTGCAGCAGACCGGCGAATCTCGAAACGGTGATGGCGTCCGGCACCAGCATCATTTCGCTGGCCAGCCCATGATATTCGAGCAGCGTAAGGCCTGGGAGCGTCGTTGGGCTTGTCTGCAGACGTTGCCCTCCCTCGACATTGCCGAAACAAAGCAGGATCGGATTTGGCGAGGAGAAAACAGGGCGCCAGAAACTATCTAACGGATCTCCTACCCGGCCAGGGATCGTGGCAAGGCCGAGCGCGACAGCGGCCACGAGCCCGGCGGCCCAAAGCGCGATCCGTTTGACGCGCGTGGTTTCGTGCGTGATTTTGGGAGCCGGAGGTGAATCGGGCTGGGGAGGCAGAGGCGTTTCGACGGCGCCGATTTCGGGGGCCGGCTCCCGGACGATGGGACCGGGAGTGGCCGGATCATCGCACGCCAAAAACTGGGGAGTATATTGACCGGTCGGAATCACGATCCGAATGGAGTGATGAGCGCCCTCCTGCGCGTAATACTCGGCCAATCGTTTGCGGAGGCGGTGCACCTCGACGCGAACGCCGGCGTCCTTGGTCTCTTTGAAGTCCGGGGGCTTGCCGAGGACGTCGACGGCGATGGTGTATTCCGTGATCGGCTCGGCGCCCTCGAGCATCGCCTTGCTGCAGATGTACCGCAATAGCTTGGCGAGTCCGCGCGACTGGTGAAAGGACCGCGAGGCGAGAATCTGCTGGAGCTCCTCTCTGACCTCGGAGATGGACGGTTCTCGAGCTGGAACGGCCGAGTCCAACGAGTCAAGTATAGGGCGCGGAGTGGCGTTCCGCAACGCGGGTGTATCCTATTCAAAATAAAGAGCTAGATTGTTTCAGGGTGGGTAATAGTTTGGCTGTCGGCGTATATCGTCGCCTAACGTTCGGGTTTGAAGATCTTCCCTGCTTTGACAACGATCTCGATGCGTTCGGTATTCCGCAATGACTCCAGGGGATTCGCCGAGAGCACTACCAGGTCCGCATCCTTACCGGGCTCGATCGTACCGATGTTCAGTTTCAGGGCACGGGCGGCATTGAGAGTTGCCATTCGTAGCACCGCAGGAACCGGAATGCCCGCACTGGCGAGGAGGCGCAGTTCCTCGTGAAAGCTGGCGCCGGGAACGATCCAGGGAAACGGAGTGTCGGTCCCAACTGTGAGGAGCACGCCACGGTCATACATCAACTTTACGAGAGCCAGCAGCTTCGGCCACTGTGCTCGCGCGGCACGATACTGGTCTGGGGTCCAATCGACGGTGTTGCTCCGGCGCGCAAATCCGGCCCAGAGTTTCGGTGGTGCTTCACCCCGCAGGGGATTGTTCGTGTAGCGGGGATCGTCGCCCCAAAACTTCGTGCGGAATGCCATCAGCGTTGGGTCAATGGAGACGTGGTGTTCGACGAGCGCCGTGACCATTTCCTGCACGGCTGGGGAGTTCGGATCAACGTGCTCCAACCAGTAGACGCGGCCGAACATGCTGGGGTGATAGGCGGCCCGGGCGGCGGGCGAAAGATATTCGGGCGCCCACGGCGCGGCGTGAGCGATGAAGTCGATTCCCATACGGGCGGCGTCGGTCCAGGTGGTCGATTGGAGGTGGCCGATCACCCGAAGACCCCGTCGATGTGCTTCATCAATGCCGGCCCGCACCAACTGAGGTGGCAGCTCCTGGTACAACTTGATGAAATCGACACCCGCGTCGGCTTGCCAGTCCACTTCCTCGCGCACCTCCTTTTCATTGGTGACCGTGACGTAGATAGCGTGTTGCATCGGCGCCGTTGTGAGAATGCGGCCCGCGGGAAGCATGCGTGGTCCGACGATTACACCACGCGCTAATAGGTCGCGAACGGCGACAGCGGCTTCCGTCGCATCGCCTGGATCACGCACCGTCGTGATCCCGTTAGAGAGAAGCGTTCGAAGCAACCCGAGAGCCGTCTCACGGTCAAAAGAGGCGAGCGGGCGGCCATCTTCACCGAGCGGCGGGAAAAGTACGTGCGCATGCATGTCCACGAATCCCGGCATCAGGTAGCGCCCGGAAAGATCCAGGACTTGAGTGCCGGCCGGCGGCCGATAGTCTTTCGCAGGCAGGACAGCGTGAATCCGGGCGCCTTCGATTTCGACGGCTCGGTCAGGTTCCGCAACCCCCCTCGCAACATCGATGATGGAAACGTGGTTCAGGACCAGCGCGGCCAACAGGAGCATGGCTTTAGATTAGCTGAGCCGGTTCCGGACACGGGTCTTGGTCTGCCTTGTCCCGTCACCAAAGTATGGTGAAGTGACAAGGAATTTTGGCCGCGCCGCGTAGAAGCACGTGAACCAGGCCGCGACGGCCTGCGTTCAATGTTAACGTGCGTCATATCGCACTTGCTGCTGCAAACCGCTAAAATGAATCGGTTGACGCCACCGACGTCGGCTCCAACAAGAGAAGACGCCGACAGCAACCTCTGAAAGTCTCGGATCCGTCACACCCGCGGGACCCCACCGCTGCTACAGCCGCGGGATTCATAAGGTAAGAACACCAGCCGTGCCGAACGAAAGTCAATTTCATCTGGTCATTCCAGCCGGGACGAAGGTCCTGACGCGGTCCCGCGGATGCGTTGGCGTCGTCACGCATAGTCCTTCGACGCCGGAGCACAGCTATCGTGTCCGGTTCCCTGAGGGGGTAGAGGAGACGTTCAGCCGCGCCGAGCTCACGATCTTCAAACACGTTCAGGCAGAGGTACCCGGAGGGCCGGCGTCCGCCGATCTCTACCGGTTCGTCATTTATCGTTGTATCGTCGGCTCCACTGCGTATGGGCTGAGTCAGGAAGGATCGGATGTTGACCGGCGGGGATTCTACCTGCCGCCCGCCGATCTGGAATGGTCACTGGCCGGGGTCCCCGAACAACTGGAAAACGACCAGGAAGAAGTCTATTGGGAGATCGAGAAGTTCATCCGGCTGGCGTTGAAAGCCAACCCAAACATATTGGAGTGCTTATATTCGCCGCTCGTAGAGACATGCACGCCGCTGGCGCAGGAATTGATCGACATGAGGGGCATCTTCCTCTCGCGGTACGTCCATCGAACTTACAACGCGTACGTGCTGTCGCAGTTCAAGAAACTCGAACAGGATCTCCGCAACCATGGCCAGATACGCTGGAAGCACGTGATGCATCTGATCCGGCTACTGCTCTCCGGCGTCGAAGTGTTGAAGCACGGCTTGGTTCCGCTTCGCGTTGACGGATACCGCGATCAGCTACTTGCGATCCGCAGGGGTGAGGCGCCGTGGCAAGATGTTGAGCACTGGCGGCTGGAGCTTCACCGCGAACTCGATGCTGCAGTTGCGGCAACCGATCTGCCTGAGCATCCGGATTACGAACGCGCAAATGCTTTTCTTGTCCGTGCTCGACGGCTGGCCGCTTCGCCGGAGTTTGCCCGATGATCGATTTCGAATTACTACGCGCCGAAGGGGCACGTCATCCATACCCGCTGCTGTTCGCGACCATCAGCGGGGCGCACCTCTATGGCTTTCCATCTCCGGATTCCGATTACGACTTGCGCGGCGCTCACATCTTGCCGGCACAAGAGGCCGTAGGACTCCTGCCGAAGCGGGAGACGATAGAAGTCTCCGGCCTTCGAGCCGGTGTTGAAATAGACCTGGTCACGCACGACGTCCTCAAGTTCTTCACGATGCTGTTGAAGCGGAACGGCTACGTCCTTGAACAGCTCTATTCACCGCTTGTCGTGCACACCACGCCGGAACACGAAGAGCTCAAGACGATTGCGAGGGGCTGCATCACGCGCCACCACAGCCACCACTACCTTGGATTCGCGGCAACCCAGTGGGAACTTCTCAAGAAGGATAACCCGCCCCGTGTCAAACCGCTGCTGTACGTCTATCGAGTGATTCTCACCGGGATCCATTTGATGCGCACGGGCTGTGTGGAAGCCAACCTGCTCCGACTGAACGAAGATTTCAAATTGTCGTATCTGCCCGCACTGATAGCGCGCAAGGTGGCCGGTCCGGAAAAGGGAACTCTCGATGCGGCGGAGTTGGGTTTCCACAGTGTCGAGTACCGCCGGCTGCTCGCGCACCTGGAAGCTGCAGCAGCCGAGACGAAGTTGCCGGCCGAACCGCTTTGTCGTGAAGCGCTGCACGACCTGCTCGTCAGAATTCGATTGGAACTGCCAGGGCAATTGGCCACACGCTTGGGTATGAAGCCGAAACTGGAGCTGCTCACGCCCTGGCAGCCGCCCTATTCACCGAGTGGTGTCGAAGCTGAGTTGCGCCGAGAGGCCGGCCCCGGCCACCCGCTCTACGATACAGAGACAACCGCGCTCGCGGTCGCACGCGACCGCGACGATGTGCTCTTCCGCGTAGGAATGACAGGCTCAGTCCGATACGCAGTCGTGCATTTGACTGGGAGCCGACGGAAGGAGCCTCATCCATTCCCACGCACACAATTCTTCGACACATTGGACCAGTGGATCGAATGGATGAAGGCCGATCATGCCGACTACACGTGCAGCGAGGGTTAAGGGCGCGCCGCATGCTACCCGACGAAATCCACGTCGGAAGTTGATTGCGGCTAAACGCGATTGGCAGCGCGCAGGCCGACTCTGATCAAGCGGGAAAGTCCGAGGCCCGCCAACCAAAAGGCCATCCCCATCCAAAACAGAATCTGAGTTCGCCACCCAACTTCATAGAATCCTGCGAGCGCGAGCAGGAGCCGTACAGCGGCGTACGCGAGCATGGTCTTCCCGAGGCGGACACGGCCCGCATCAATCCAGGCGCCTATGAAATACCAGCATGGAAACGAAAGGGCCTCGTACAGCAGAAACCAGATCGGGTCCCATGGCTGCCTTCGGCCCACGTATCCAGCATCCGGTCGCAGAACACCTGCAAGGAGTCCTGCGGGGAAGTCGCCCGTCGTAATGAGGAGGACCGGCCCGGGAGGGTTGGAAGTCCGGGGGGCCCACTCGACAGATCCGCTCGCCTGCAGCAACAGAGCAGACCGAGCTGGAGCTGGCGCGGGTAGGGCGCGTGTTTCCCGCCGATACACGCGATGCGAGTATGCGATCAAGGCGATGAGCAAAATGCAATCGATCAATGCGTGCCCGAGAGGCAGTGCCCATCGCTATTCTGGGTTTTCAAAGGGGATGTCTGGAAGTGATTGATTTGGGAGGAGGCCAGATGGCTCGCCGTCAGGGCGCCATTTTCGGTCTGCTACAGCGGTTGCTACCGTTCAAAAATGCCCACAAAACGTTTGTCGGAACTGGTGGACGCGATGCGTGCCTGATGCCTCGTTCGATTTTCGAGGCGATTTGAGACCTCAACTATTCGAGGCTACATCATGGATGTCGGGCCGCGTTTCTTTTTGCTCGCGCTAGTCAGGGATCGGATACACTTCGACGGCTTCGAATGTTTTAGGTGCGCTGATGTGAGAAACTTGAATCCCGATCTCTATACGGCATTTGTCGAGACCGCCCTAAGGAAGCGCCGTGAACCCAGACCCCAGAAACCCCGCGTCAGTGTCGAAAGCATCGAAGAACTTCTCCTGTCAACCGCCCGCGCATTCCCGCTGGTAACGATCCACCGCGAACAGGTTGACCCGGAGGTGTGTTGGATAGGGCGCGTGCAAGGCATTCACCGGGGTCGTTTATCCCTGCTGGAAATCGGGCCAGATGCGAAATGGGAGGACTCGCCGCGGGAGTATCGCGTTGCGGACATCACCCGCGTGAATTTCGGCGGCGATTACGAGGGCGCCCTTCACTTGGCCGGCGGCGATCCAGTGGTCGAGTCAACCGGCCGTTGAGGTTTCTCCCGGCAATTCTTGATGACCTCGTCCGAGAGGTAAGTACTCGATCCTGTCAGCCCACTCCTCGTTCGTTGTGGCCGTGGCGATCAGTTCAAGGTCTTCCACCATCTGACCGATTGTGATCCGAAGTTGGTGGCAGTAAATGATGCCGGAGAACGCCTTGCGTTCCTTCAAACGGCGCGCTCCCTCGCGGAGAAGATCGTCATCTTGCGAGACCAGAACCCTGCCAAGTTCCGTCGCCCGGTCCAATAAACGGTCATCATTCAATTCTGCCGCGCCATCTTCCTGCGCTGTGAGCACGTCTATGGAGCGCAAGCGCAAAGCGGACGTCACTGCTCGTCGTATGTGCACGTCCATATACAGCGCTATGCTCAAAGGGATCTTTTCAGATTGCCCAACTTGCGCCGGAACTCCGCATCGGATAGATGGGAAGCGAGCCTGTCGGAGTCGTCCAATCCGCTCCGAATCTGCCCATCAACCTTATCCTGGTTCTCGTAATAATAGGTGAGGGCGCCGTGTATCTGCGCCAACGAGAGATTCGGATGTTGAAAGTGGATCTCTTCCGGACTCGATCCGTAAGCGACCTTGTCCAGAACAACTTCGATGACCTTTACTTTCGTGCCGGCGATCCAGGCGATGCCCCGACTGTCCAACTCGATCTGCGTTGCGAAAGTAGCGGTCACCAGTTGTCTCCTGGCTTCAGTATACGCCAGCGGCGTCGCCCCGAGCTTCTACGCCTCAGACGCCTGCGGCGCATCGGCTAATCAAAGAGCTGGACTGCCGGGTCGCGCACCAGTCGTGCGCGCACGTTGTACCCGGCCTACGTACACACGGGTGTAGCTGAAACCGGCGCCACTGGGTCGTAGAATCAAGATATGAGACCGCGCCATCTGAAATGCGCCGCTCTGCTATTAGTCCTCACCGCCGCCGCACCGGCGCAGTTCTACCAGGCAGACCCCCATCCACGGCTTGGGGAAATTCCGAGTATCGATGCCTGGCCGGAGCGCAGAATTCGCAGCCATCCTCCGGACCACTTCGGTGTCAGGGAGAGTCTGCCGTTCTCCGATACCAGCTCTCAATGGGCGTGATCGGCGAGGGGCTCTCGGAGTCGTTCCTAAATAGTAGGCGAAAAGGCAGGATCGATCGCCAGAGAGTATAAGTCCCAGACGCGCCCAAGTTCCGACACGGCGACCGCTGTTCCTGCAACGGACCACGTCGGTTGACAGTCCCGTCGCTTGATCCCCCGGTTCGACCTATTTAAGATACGCTCTGAGTGCCTGGATCAGATCGTCCGCCGCCTGCGCCTGTTCATCCGTTGGCGTGGTCTTCGTGTCGAGAACATGGAAACGAATGTGTCCTTCGATCACCTCTGCCATGAGAGCATCCATGGCGCCTCGGCAAGCAGAAATGTTATGCAACACCTCCGAGCATTCGGACTCCTGGTCGATTGTCCTCTCGATAGCCTCAACCTGGCCTCTAATTCGCCGCACGCGATTGAGCAGTTTCTTCTTCTCTTCTGTTGTGTGGGCCATAAAACTCTGCCGCGGAGCCTTGACAAGCATACCCCGGCGGGTATACCTTGATCAAGGGTGGCGCTTCGCTTCCCAATCATTCGTAAAGAAGAAAGGAGGCCCATTCATGTCTGACGGCAGCAATAGTCTGCAGCGGTGCGAGGAACTGTCAAGCACCGAGTCAGCGGAGCCTCCGTCTTCACACGGAATGCCCGTCCTGAATCCTTGCCGGACTTGCCGCTAGCGAGTCTGATTGATACCCTGCGCCGCTGAATTACTCATTGTGGTTGGCTTGCGATTTCTCTGTCTGTTAGGCTCGCCGCGCCCAAGCTGAATGTTTGAGTGTTGCGCCCTTCCTCACACGGGAGGCGTGTGTCCAGCCGTCGTCAAGCGATGGGACATTCCCATGAATCGTGCCGCAATCCATTCGTCCGTGATTCCTGCTACGCCCACGCGTGGAGTGATCGTTCGTAATCCCTGGGCCCGCAACCTACTCACCTTCCTTATGGTCTTCGGCCCCGGTCTGATCGTGATGGAAGCCGATAATGACGCCGGGGCGGTATCCACTTACATCCAAGCAGGAGCGCAGTATGGCACACACCTGCTCTGGCTGCTGGTTCTTCTGTTGCCCATCACATATTTCATTCAGGAAATGGTCGTTCGGTTGGGAATTGCCACGGGACAGGGGCACGCTGCCATGATCTACAGCCGGTTCGGCAAGTGGTGGGGACTCTTCTCCCTGGTCGATTTGCAATTGCTAAACTTCCTGACGCTGGTCACCGAATTCGCAGCCATCGCTCTCGCCCTGCAACACCTGAACGTATCGCCGCTGCTGGGCGTTCCGGTTGCAGCTTGCGCTCTTACGCTGCTGGTGCTAACGGGAAGCTATCGCAGATGGGAACGCATCGTGGTGTTCCTTTGCGTTCTCGACCTTGCCTGGTTTGCGTTGGCATTCTACTCGCACCCCGCTGCCGTCGAAGTCGCGCGAAACACCTTCATTCCCTCGATTCCGGCCGGAGGGTTGACCGCGAGTCTCGTTTTTCTAGTGGTGGGAATCGTCGGTACGACCATCGCACCCTGGCAGTTGTTCTTCCAGCAGAGTTGCATCGCCGACAAGCGTCTGCGTTTCGCCGACCTGAAGTGGGCCAGGCTGGACACGCTGATCGGGGCAGCGTTCACGATCATCGTGGCAGGTTGCATGATGATGACCGGCGATGCCGCGCTGCGCCACCGTTTCGCCTTCACCGATCCGGCACAAATGGCCATGGACCTCGGGAAAGTATTTGGCCCCTGGTTTCGGACGGGCATTATTCTGCTGATGATCAACGCGGCAACGCTGGGCACAACGGCGATTTCGCTTTCCAGCGCATGGGCCTACGGCGAGGTAAAGGGATGGCCGCACAGCCTGCAGAAATCGATCAGAGACGCGCCCGGATTTTACGGCGTCTATGTCCTCTGTGTCGCGGCTGCAGCCGGCCTCGTCCTGATCCCGAAAGCGCCTCTGCAACTCATCATCCTGAGCGTTCAGGTGCTGGCAGGCATCATGCTGCCGTCGGCCATCATTTTCTTGCAGTTGCTGTTGAACGACAAAGAAATGCTTGGCGATCGGTT
>CAZSQK010000053.1:0-52374 GCA_964608645.1 uncultured Solibacteraceae bacterium
CTGTTTGGAAGAGAGGGGCGCTCGCCGAAACCTCGTTTTTCCGCAACCTGCTAGGGTTTGGGAAGCCGGGAGCCCGAATGCCAGTTAGCTGGTCATGACCAGGCTGAGGACGAAGCGTTCGATGGGGCTCATCGACTGGGCGCTTTGCAGGGAGTGGAAGTGGCGGCCGACGGTGCGGGCGGTGGAGAGGAGCCTTCCGGCGGCCGGGGTGCGCACGGCGGCTACCGCCAGCAGCAGCGCCAGAATTCCGATTGTGAAGGCTCGTTTCATCTTCCTATTGCTAAGACGAAAGCTCCGGTGGAATCGTTAGCTTGCCGCGCAAACCTTACAGAGTCTTAACGTTTTGGGCGGAGATCGTCTAAATGCAACAACTTACGCGCGGTCTGCTATACTGACAGCAGGGAATTATGCCGCTTTACGATTACCGTTGCCACAAATGTGGGGAGATTTTCGAGGTCCGGCAGAGGTTCTCGGATGAGATGCTGACGGTGCACGAGGGCTGCGGCGGCAAGGTGGAGAGAATGCTGTCGGCGCCGGCGCTGCAGTTCAAGGGGACCGGGTGGTACGTGACCGATTACGCGCGGAACGGCAAGTCGCCTTCCACGAACGGCAAAGCGGAAAACGGAAAATCGGAATCGAAGGGCGAACCGGCCAAGAGCGAAACAAAGAGCGAAACCAAGCCGTCCGAATCCGCTAAGCCCGCTCCGTCTTCGTCGTCCGAGAAATAACCGGCAACCGCGATATCGCCCACGCCAGCACCGCCATGCCGAAACCGGCGGCGGCGTCTGCCAGGTAGTGGTATCTGCCGTAAACGGTCGCCGCGGCGATCATTACAGCCATCACGAACACGAAGCGTGTGACCCATTTCCGATCGGGAAGGGCGCTCCGCATGCCGAACGCCGCCGAAAAGGCTCCGCCTACATGCGCGCTGGGGAAGACGCTGGTATGGATTCCATAGCCTCCCAGCATCCACCAGTTGAAGCGCCGGAAAACGGTGTCGAATGTGGGGAAGTCCTCGCCTGGAAAGACCGTCCGCGGGGGTTCGGAGGGCCAGTAAGGGAATTGGGCATAGCACAGCAGGACGCCGAGCACGAATGGAAAGAGAAACGCGTCCACGCGGGGACGCTTGCGGTAGAGGTAGATCACGGCGACGCCAAACGGGCCGAGCGTGTACACGAGCGAGTAGACGATTTCGAGCGCCGAGGGCAAGATCGGGCCAAAGGCTTCGACGACGCGGCGCCCGCCACCGCGCAGCAGCAGACGGTCCCACTCCACCCAACGCATCTCGAGCGGATGATCGCGCATGGGCAGGGCGAACCATCCCATCTCGCGATAGGCGAGCAGCACCAGCAGCAGCGGAAACCAGTCGCGGACGACGCTCAGGAACTGCCGGCGCCGCAGCCGATCGGCGTAGATCAGAAGCGCGTAGCAGAGCAGAATGGCGGCATTCAGCGCGATGGTCAGCGGCCGGATGGGCGCTCGCACGGGGAGCGCCGCGGCTGACACCGCGGCATACAGCAGAAACGCGACGATGACGCATTCCGAGCGACGCAAGTCCTATTGAACCGCACTTGCCCCGCCGGTGGGCGCTAGGCAGTCATCATGCGCGGCTTCAACGGCCCGGTGACATCGCGGCGGACCGTGTCGGCCCAACGCTGCAACATGGAATCGGTGCGCACGGCGGTTTGAACCACGCGGCTCTGGGTGCGGAATTCATACTTGTCGACGGTGCAGGCGGATTTGCCGGGCTCATTGCGGACGACGCGGCCGAAGACGATGAGGCGCATCGGGCAGGTGTCGTCGAGCAGCACCGGCCAGCTGATGGAGAGCTCGATGAAGCTGCCTTCGGGGAGATCGCGTCCGATGGCGAAGCCCACCCCGCCGCTGCCAATGTCAATGGTTTCGCCGCCACCGGATTCGACGGTGGCGCCGTCTTTGAGGAGCTTGTACCGGAGGTCGCGCTGCATGGGGAAGCGGAATTTCCCGCGACGCTCCTGCTCTTGTTCCGCTTTCAGTTTCTGCATGGTGGCCAGATCTTTCGCAAACATGCCCTGGTAAAAGCAGGTCCGATGCCATCGTGCCAGAGTTTTGGAATCATTAACTTACGATATGGGCCGTAAGGGGTGTGTCTACCACGTGGACATGACACGTACAGGAGGTGGACAGAGGAGGTGTACACAGCGCGGCATTACGGGGCCGGGATTGGTTCGTAGATTACGTAGGCGAATCTCTTCGAATCGGGGGACCAGGAGTTCACGTTGATGGTGCCCTGCCCTCCGAAGAATGTGGTGAGGACTTCGATGCGGGACGCGGGCACGGAGGTCATTCGCAACTGGACTCCCTCGATCCTGCCGTTATGGCCGGGCGTTCCCTTGGGAAAGGAGAGCCAGACCATGCGCTTTCCGTCGGGGGAGAGATGCGGGAACCAATCCTCGAGGTCGTCGCTGGTGATGCGTTCGGCCTTCTCGTCGCCGCCGGAGGCCGGGATGCGCCAGACGTCCCATCCGCCGGAGCGCACGGAGTTGAAATAGATCCACTTTCCGTCGGGCGAGTACTCGGGGCCGTCGTCGTAATCCCCGGCCGTTGTCAGGGTCTGCTCGGGACCGCCGCCGACGGGCACGCGGAAGAGATGGAACGTCTTGCCGTCACGCTGCCCGACGAAGGCGAGCCATTGATTATCGGGCGACCAGCCGTGGAAGTAGCTCGGGGCCGCCGGCGTCAGCAGTTTCGGCGAGGAGCCGTCCGCCGCCGCCACGAACACCTGGGACCCGCGGCCGCCGGCCACGGACGCCGAGAAGCCGAGGAGCTTGCCATCCCACGAGTAGGCTTTGTCGTTATTGCAACGGTAGGTGTCGGCGACATCCAGCTTCTGCGGCTCGCCGCCATCGGGAGACAGCCGGTACAGCTTCGCGCCGGAATTGACGAGGAGCCATTTGCCATCGATCGACCAGTTCGGCGCTTCCCAAACCTGGTCCGCCTTGAAAATGACGCGGCTCGACCTGGCTGCCACGTCATAAATCGCGATCCTGCTGCGGTATTGCGGTCCGCGGCCCTGCGCGAAGGCGGCCACGCCCACGAGCAGGAAACAGCCAACGATTCTCATCCCTCGTATCGTAGCGCCATTGCGGTGATGTCGTCGTGCTGGGGGGCGCCGGCGGCGAAGGTGGTGACGTGGCGGAAGGCGGCGCGGATGATCTCTTCCACGGGATGAGCCTTCATCTCCTCGAGCAGGGATTCCACGCGCTCCTCGCCGAACTGCCACTCGCCGAGGTCCTCCGCCTCGGTTACGCCGTCGGTGTAAAGGAAGATGCCGTCACCGGGGTTGAGCTGCACGCGCTCGGTGGTATAGTGCGCCTGCTCCACCATGCCGACGATCATGCCGCCTTTCGATTCCATCATGCGGACGCCGCCATTGGCGGAGAAGAGGAACGGCGGATTGTGGCCGCCCACGCAGTATTCGAGCTCGCCGGTGTCCGTGTGCAGGATGCCGTAGAAGATCGTCACGAACATCGCGGGATCGCTTTGCTTGACGAGGACGTGATTGACGTACTGGACACACTCGCCCGCCGAATCGGCGGTGAGCGCGGTGGCGCGCAGCAGGGTGCGGCTCACCGCCATCAGGATCGCGGCCGGGACGCCTTTGCCGGACACGTCGCCGATGACGAAGCCGAGGCGGTTCTGGTCGATCATGAAGAAGTCATAGAAATCGCCGCCAACCTCGCGCGCCGGGGTCATTTCGGCGAAGATGCTGAAATCGGTCCGGTCGGGAAAGGGGGGGAAGGTGCGCGGCAGGATGGATTGCTGAATGCGGGTGGCCACGCGGAGCTCATGCTGAATGGCGTTGAGCTGCTCGCGCGCGTGGGCGCCCTGTTTGATTTCATCGAGCGCGCGGCGCGTCTTGCTGACGGTGGTCTGAAAATCCTCGAAGTCGATCGGCTTCATGAGGAAGTCGTACGCGCCGCGGTTCATGGCGGTGCGGATGTTCTGCATGTCCCCGTAGGCGGAGACGATGACGGCTTTCACGATGCGGTTGGTGGAGCCGAGCCGGGAGAGGAGGGTGAGGCCATCCATCACGGGCATGTTGATGTCGCTCATGACGAGATCGATGGAGGAGTCCTCGACCAGCTTGTCGAGCGCTTCCTGCCCGTTCTGAGCGAAGACGAATTCCACCTCGTTCTGCTTGATCTGTTTGCGGAACTTCGTCTTGACCATCAACTCGAGATCCGGCTCGTCGTCCACCACCAGAATCTTCGCCGTCCCCGACAATCCCCTCAGTTCGCCACTCATGAAACCGTTGCTCCCTTGCTCCAGGCCGCTAAACCGGCAGTTTGATTAAGAATTCCGTGTACTCGCCCATCACCGAATCGACCGACAGCTCGCCTTTGTGCCCCTGCGCAATGATGTCGTAGCTGATGGACAATCCGAGACCCGTGCCGACGCCCGCGGGCTTGGTGGTAAAGAACGGGTCGAAGATCTTGGCCGCGACTTCCTTGGGAATGCCGGTGCCATTGTCGCGAATGCGGATTTCGACGTGGCCGGCGAGGCGCCGCGTGGCGAGCTTCACGGTGGGCTGGTACTCGTCGCCGGATTTCTTTTTCCGCTGGTAGACCACGTAGCAGGCATTGTTCACGATGTTGAGGAAGACGCGGCTCAACTGTTGGGGGACTACCTCGAGCTCGCCCGCCTGCGGGTCGTAATCGGTCTCGAACGCGCAGTTGAACGCGGAATCCTGCGCGCGCATGCCGTGGTAGGCGAGATTGGCGGCTTCGGCCACCAGCTTGTTGATGTCCGACTTCTGGCGCTCGCCGGTCTGTCCGCGCGACAGGAGGAGCATGGACCGCACGATGCTGTCCGCGCGCTTGCCGTGCTCGGAAATCTTCGCGACGCTCTGGTCCAGGCTTTGCAGCACGTCTTCGACCTTGGCGATCTCCTCGGGCGGGAGCTCCTCGCGGAGCTCTGCCGTCAGGCTGAGGGCGATATCGGCGAAGTTGGTGACGAAATTCAGGGGATTCTTGATTTCATGCGCGATGCCGGCGGAGACGGCGCCGAGCGAAGCCAGTTTTTCGTGCATGATCAACTGATCCTGGGTCTGCTTCAGGCGCACCAGCGTCTGTTCCAGTTCGACGGTCTTGCGCTGTTCGGCGTCGCGCAGGCGTTTCTTGTCGAGCGACGCGCCGACGCGGGCGCGCAGGAGGACCGGGTCGAAGGGCTTGGGCAGGTAATCCTCGGCGCCTCGTTCGATGCAGCGGACGACGCTTTGGATCTCATCGAGCGCGGAAATCATGATCACCGGAATGTGGCGTAGGGCGTCATCGCTCTTCATGATCTCGAGCACCTGGTAGCCGTCCATTTCGGGCATCATGATGTCGAGCAGCACGAGCTCGATCCCCGTTCCGGCCTGGCGCACCGTGTCGAGCGCCTGCTGGCCGCCGCTGCACTGCACGACCGCGAAGCCCTGGCGTTCGAGACGCCGGCTGAGCATGTCACGGTTGGACGCGTTGTCGTCGACGATCAGCAGAGTGCCCTTTTCGATGGCGGCGGCTCGAGCTTCGGGGGCTGCTTCGGCGGGTATGGGGGGCGCCGCGGGAGCTTCGGGCGCTTCGGGCGCCGGGACCACGGTGGCCGCTTCGCCAGCCATCGTGAGCAGCCGTTGCGCGGCGGCGCGGATGGTCTCCAGGTCCTTGGCCGACGAGGTGTCGCCCGGCGTGGCGGCGCCATTGCGCAACGCCAACAGCTCGCCGGCGCTGGCGATGATGCCTTCGAGCGGGTCGTGCAACCGATCGCGGAGAGCCGACAGTTCGGCCTCGGTGACTTCGGTCTTATGCGGCAGGAGCGTGCTTTGGATCACGCCGACCAGTTCCTTGGCGGTGGCTTGAATCTGGCGCAACGCATCGACACTGACCGTGTCGGAACGCTCCTCGGCGTCCTCCATCAGCATTTCGCCGTAGCCGATGATGTGGTTCAGCGGGGTGCGCAGATCATGGCGCAGCTCCGCCACGGGTCGAACTCGGACCGTGCCGGACTCCTCACCCATGAGCACCCTGCGATTTCTTCAGAAGGGTCTCGATTTTCTCCAGGAGGCGCGGCAATTCGATCGGCTTGGTGTCGTAGTCCTCGCAGCCCGCTTCGAGCGCTTTTTCGCGATCGGTGGCCATGGCATGTGCGGTGAGCGCGATGACGGGAATCGCCTGAGTTTGCGGGTTCGCCTTGATTTGGCGGGTGGCCTCCCATCCGTTGAGAACGGGCAGACTCATGTCCATGAGGATCAGGTCCGGGTTCTCGGAGGACGCCATGGTCACGCCTTCGCCGCCATCCACTGCCATCACGATCTGATAGCCCTTCCGCTCCAACCTTCGGGAGAGCATATCACGGTTCATTTCGTTGTCTTCGACCAGAAGAATCTTCGCCACAGTGTTGGTGAGGGTACCACTAGTAATGCCGGAGGCACAAGTCCGAGAAGTACCGGCGGGACTGAGGCTCCCCGTCTGCGTTTCTTTATTTTGACAGCCGGACGCGAAGGCGCGGTTGTGCCATTATATACAGAATGGGCGTGTGCCCCCGCAGTCCGGCGCAAGACCTCTGGATCCACGCGCCGGGAGCGCGGGCGTGAAACCGTGGAAACGGATCGGCCAAACCAACACTCCGGACGGTAAGACGATTTCGCTGGACGAGCACGACGGCAGTTACTATATCTGCGTCGAGAACAACGTGCTCATGTCGACGCGGCAGCACTTTTCCGAGGAGGAGCTGGCGCGGCTGGCCTGCGCGCCTCTCCAGCGGGTCCGGGGCGCGCGCGTCCTGATTGGGGGGCTGGGCTTCGGGTTCACGCTGCGCGCCGCCCTCTCCTCGCTGGCGCCAGACGCCAAGGTGGTGGTCGCCGAGATCCTGGCGCCGGTGATCGAATGGAATCGCGACCGGTCGCTTCCGCTGGCGGCGGACGCCATGGCGGATTCACGCGTCACCATCGAGCAGCGCGACGTCGCGGAGTTGATCCGCTCGTCGCCGCGCGCCTTCGACGGCATCCTGCTCGACGTTGATAATGGACCCGCCGCGATCGGCGCGCGCGGCAACCAACGGCTGTACAACCTCGCCGGACTGCGGCAGACGCTGGCCGCGCTGCGTCCGGGGGGCTGCGCGGCGTTCTGGGCGGCCGCCCCCGATCCGGGGTTTGCGAGACTCATGGAGCGCGCCGGCTTCGCGGTGGAACTCCACCATTCGCGAGCCCGCGCCAACGCGGGCGCGACGCACACGATCTTCCTGGGCCGCGCGAGGTGACGGCGCTTTAACGACCGAGCGCCGCAAAGAAGGCCTCTACCGGGCCGCGCGCGAGTTGCTCGACGCGATCCTCCGGCCAACCGGCGATGCGGCCGAGAACGACTCGGGCCGGAAGGGCCCATCCGACGGGGCGCCAACGCGCCATCTCTTCGAGCGCGTCACCAGCTTCCGACTTGAGGATGGCGAGGACACGCGAATCGCGCGCCTCCGTGAGGGGCATCAGCACGAATGAGGCCTTATTCCGATCGCTCCAAACGCCGGAGCGCATGAGCTCGCTGAACGGGACGGGCGGAACGGGAGCAGCGGGATCGGCGCGGAGAATCTCGCCGAGCGCGCGCGTCGCGTTGTTGCGCACGTCATCGTCCGCGTCGTGGGAGGCGCGGACCAGCGCGGCAATCTGCCGCTCCGTGCGCGCGCCGTAACCGAGCGCGTCAGCGGCAAGCGCGCGGCGCGCGGCGCGGCGGCGCGGGGATCTTTCATGATTCGATAACCCGGCTTTCCGTCTTCTCCGAAAATGCCTTTCTTCATGGCCGCCTCTTCCGCCGCCTCCATTTTCCGAAAGAGCGCCGAGAGCTGCGGGGAAGGCGGAGCGTCACCGAGTGGCTGCGTCTCATAGGCGAGGGTTCGAGCAGATTCGCCGGGGAGGCCGATGAAGACGGCGGTATCGCCGCTGCCGACGCAGCAGATCATCGCGACGTCGGTCAATTCGCGCCCGATGACCTTGCGGACGGCCGCCTCGGCTTGTGGGCGAATCCATTTCGAGATGGGGTCGCCCTCGTGGAATGGCAGCGCGCGCCGGGCGGCCTCGACATCGAGGCCGCGATATCCGAAGAACTCGATGTATGCGATGCGGTTTCGGGCGGAAAGCCCGGCGGTGAGGCTCAGCGCCACGAGCAGGAGTCTTAGAGGCATTTGGGCTTATCCTATCAACGTCGCCCAGCCGTTGGTGACGATGAACGCGGAGCCCACGGCGGCGCGCTACAACTCGCCCGCCATCACTTCATCCTCGTAACACCACACCCAGCTTTCGCCCGGTTCGATGGAGCGCACCAGCGGGTGTTGCGCGCGATGGAAGTGCTTGGTCGCGTGCTTGTTTTTCGACGAGTCGCAGCAGCCCACGTGCCCGCAGGAAAGACAGAGCCGCAGATGCACCCAGGAGTCGCCGGATTTGAGACACTCCTCGCATCCCTTCTTGTCCGTGTGCGTGATTTTGATCTGATCGGTATGCGTGCAAACCGGCATTTTTCAAACCTCCAGCGCCGCGCGATCCCAGTTGCCGAGGGTCGCGCCGGCTTCGTACGTGCTTGCGAGGAACTCATAGAGAGAATCCTCCGGCGACTCCGCCGCGCGCACGTCGTCATACATCAGGATGAATTCCGAAAGCTCCGTGTTCCACCGCGCCCCGGCGGGGCGAATGCTCGCGTTCTCGAGACCGTCGGGCTTGGGGACCGTGTAGGCATAATAGGCCGGCCCGTTGACGGCGCCACCACCCGGCCAGAAGCCGGCGCTGGACACTTCATGCGAATACGCAGGCCCGCTGATGGCCCCCTTGCGGGGAGGCGCGACCCGCCCCGAGAACCGGGTGCAGGCGAGATCGAAGCTGCCCCAGAAAAAATGGGTGGGGCTGCACTTGCCGAGGAATTTCGACCGGAAGCGGTCGAACACCTTGCCGCTCGACACCAGAATGCGCCAGAACTTCCGTGCGGCAACGGGATCGTACGAGCAGTTCTTGTAATCGCGGTCGAACGGGACGGCATCGGCGACTTCTTGCGGCTTCAGTTGAATTTGCACCGCGATCCCGAGGGAGCTCAGCGCGTGCATGATGACTCCGTAAAACGCGGCTACGGACTCCGCCCGCAGGGGCCGGTTCAGCCCCGGGCCATCGCTGGTGACGATATTGAACTCATTTTTCAGGAAATCGAAGCGCAGCTCAAAAATACCTTGCGCGTAGGGAATCGGACCGGTCGTCAGCCCGCACGGGTTGACATAGAGAGCGACATGCCACCAGTGATTGAGCGGCGGCGAGAGCGTCATCCGAATCTTGCCGGCGATCTGCGTCCACATATGCAAAGTGCGATACGTGTCCTGCCACTCGCGGAGCGGCAGAGCAGGCCACAAATCTTCTCGCGCCATATGGCAAGTATCCCACGGGGGAACCCCGCGCCCCATGGGGCATACTGGAGGACGGTGACCTTCGAGAACGTGGCCGACAACTTGCGCGAGTCGTTCCGGGTGATCGCGGCGAGCCACGGCCTGGGGGAACTGCGCGAGCTCCGCGGGGTGAGCATTGCATCGGCGGGCGTGACGTTTCAGATGTTCAACGCGGCGTTCCTTTCCGCGCCCGTGGCCAACGACGCGGAGCTCGCACAGCGCATCATGCTGCCGTCGGTGCACTTTAATGCGCGCGGCCTCGAATGGGCCTACTGGGTCTGCGAAGACTACCTCAAGGGCCCGGCGCGCCGGCGCGCGCGGCCGATGTTCGAAAAACACGGACTGCGGCATTCGGTCGATCTGCCGGGCATGGTGGCGGAACAGGTGCGGCCGCCGCTGCGGAAGCTGCCGGCAATCGAGATTCGACGCGTGTGCGATGCTGCCACCCAGGACGCCTTCTGCGCGATCGGGTCGACCTGCTTCCACGTGCCCCTGCCCTGGTTTCACGAGGTATTCGAAAACAACGAGGTGTGGGAGCGCTTCGCCGCGTACGTTGGGTACGTGGACGGGGAACCGGTCTCCACGGCGGCGGTGGTTGTGGGCGGCGGCGCCGCGGGTGTGTACAACGTGGCGACGCTGCCGGGCCACCAGCGCCGCGGCTATGGCGAGGCCGTCATGCGCCACGCCATTGCCTGTGGACGCAGCGAGCACGGTGTCGAGCAGACGATCCTGCAATCGACGCCGGCAGGCCTGCGGCTCTATGAGCGGATGGGCTTCCGCACGATCACGCGGGTCGCCGTTTACTCGACATAGGGGCTACGCGCCCAATCCCTTGGGGGCCAGGGGGAGCGCGCGAAGGCGTTTCCCGGTAGCGTCGAAGATCGCGTTGCCGACGGCGGGAGCGATCCCTACGATGGGGGTCTCGCCGGCGCCGGCGGACGGAATGTCCAGCCGATTCACCAGCACGCTCTCGATCACCGGCATATCGCCGAAACGCGGCAGCCGGTACCGGGAGAGTCTCGCGTTGGCGATCTGGTTGTCCGCGAAATCGATCTGCTCGAAGAGCGCGCCACCCACACCCATGGCAACAGCGCCCTCCACCTGATTGCGCAGATGCTCCGGGTTCACGATGGGGCCGCACTCAAAGGCCTCGGTGACACGCACGATTTTGACCACGCCGTTGGTGACCGCGACTTCGGCGCAGGTGGCGACATAGCCGCCCTTCTCGAACCCGGCCGAGATGCCGAATCCACGGCCCTCCGACTTCTTCCGATCCTTCCAGCCGAACTTCCCGGCCGCCGCGACGATGACGTTGCGCAGGCGCTCGTCGCCGGCGTTCTTGAGGCGGAACTCCAACGGGTCGAGCTTGGCCGCGTGCGCCAGTTCGTCCATGTACGATTCGCGCGCGAAGTGATTGGCCGTCGCGGCGAGCCCCCGGTAGGATCCCTGGCGCAGCGGGCTCTTCGAGGGATGATGCCGCTCCGTCTTATTCGCGATGGTGTAGGGCGACTGCAAACCCGACGGCCCCGAATTGTAATTGTGGAACTCCCACTCGGTGATGGTGCCGTCGGGCGCGACCTTCGCTCCGACATCGATGACGCCGCCGGGACGAAGGTACGCCCACGTCGTTTCCTCTTCGCGCGTCCAGTTCCGCTTGACGGGCATGCCGGCCGCTTTCGCGAGCCGCGCCGCTTCGAGCGCCGCCTCGCCGGTGTGCTTGCCCCCGTAGCCCGAACCCGTGTCGGGCATGAGCACGTGGACCTGGTCCTCGGGAATGCTGAAATGGCCGGAGAGCTCGCTGCGGACGCCGAAGGGCCGCTGCGTGCCGGTCCACACGGTCAGCTTGCCGCCGGCCCATTCCGCGACCGCCGCGCGCGGTTCCAGCGGCACATGCGCGATATATGCGATGTTGTACGAGGTCAGTCCCGCCGGTCCCGCGCTTTGCGCGGTCTGCTTGAAATAGCCATAGACGTCGCGGCTGGAAGTTTCCGCCGCCAAGGGCTTCCACTCGGCGTGGAGCGCCGCCAACGCTTTCTCCGCCGTGGTGGGGTCGGGCGCGGTGACGCCCACGAAATCGCCTTCGCGCACGACCTTGACACCCGGTATGGCCTGCGCGGACGCGCTGTCGAGCGATTGCAGGGCCGCGCCGAAGGATGGCGGATACAACACCTTGCCATACTGCATGCCCGGGCGCTTCATGTCGAACGCGTACTTGTGCGCCCCGGTGACGATGTCCCGCGCCCCCACCTTGGGCACCGAGGTTCCCGCCACCTTCCACGCCGAGGGCGCCGTCAATGCGGCGCTGGAGGGAATGGTCTGTTGGAGCTTCTGCCCTTTGGTCAAGTCGCCGAATCCGGCGCTTCGGCCGCCGGCCGACAATTTTCCGTCCGCGATCTGCACGGCGCCCCGCTCGACGGACCACTGCCGGACGGCGAGGTCCACCAGCATCTCGCGCGCGGTCGCGGCGGCTTTGCGGATTTGCGGCCACATGCGGGGCGTGGTCTGGCTGCCGAAGGTCCCCATATCGAACGGAGTCAGGGCGGTGTCGCCCATCACCATACGGATGGAGGACACCGGCGTGCGCAGCTCCTCCGCCACGGCCTGCGTCAAAGACGTGCGCGCATTCTGGCCGACCTCTACCTTGCCCGTGAACACCGTCACGCGGCCATCCTCCCCGATATGCAGCCACGCACTGAGCGCCGCGGGCGCGGGCTCGTTGGTTCCGCGGCGGGCGCCGCCGCCGGCTTCCTGCGCGTCCGAATCGTCCACCAGCAGCACGACGATGCCGCCTCCCAAAACCGCGAAGAAATCGCGCCGGTTCATGCGCGACCTCCCTTCTTCGCCGCCGATTGGATCGCGGCGACGATCCGCGGGTATGTGCCGCAGCGGCAAATGTGGCCGTTCATTCCGCTCACGATCTCGCTTTCACTGGGCCGGGGATTCTTTCTCAGCAGGCCGACCGCGCCCAGAATCATGCCGGGCGTGCACCAGCCGCATTGCAACGCGTCGGCTTCGATGAAGGCTTCCTGCACCGGGTGCAGCTTGCCCTCCGGGGCCAGCCCTTCGATGGTGACGATGCGCTTGCCAGCCGTCGTTCCCACCTTCGTCAGGCACGAGCGGACGGGCTGTCCATCGATGAGAACGGTGCAGGCGGCGCACTGGCCTTCGCCGCAGCCGTACTTGGTCCCGGTGAGGTCGAGGTCGTCACGGAGGACGCTGAGCAGCGTGCGGTCCGCGTCGGCGTCGATCCGCCGTTTGCTCCCATTGACATCCAATTCGGTAATTCTGGGCATGACTTCTCCATTGTGCGCCTAAGACGCGCGTTTGGCCTTCATTTCGAATGTGCGATCGCGTCCGGCAACCTCGACGGTGATTTTCATCTCGTCGCCGGCAACCGTGCCTTTGTAATTCAGTTTCACCTCATTCCCGTTAAAGTTGGCGTTGACCGTGAAAGAAATGCTATCGCCGTCCACCTTCCCATCCACGATGGCGGACTCGCCTGTAAACTGGTTGGAAGCCGTGCCGGTCAGTTTGCCGCCATCCACTTTGAACTGAAAGGTTGTCTCTAATGTGCCATTGGGCGTCTCGGTTGCGGCCTTCCACGTGCCTGAAACATCGGCGGCGGCTGCGGTGACCACGAAGACGACCATCGAGAATAAGAGTGCTTTCATGAGCAAAACTCCTTTTGTTCCCCTACTCTCCTGCATTCGCGAGTGCTGGTCAAGGGGGCGCGGCGCGGCCCATGCGTGAGCCTTCAACGCTGGACATCCTGTTTCCTGGTCCGCGGCGTCCGTTATTCGCCGCGATGTATGGAGAGCCGGAGCGCTGGTGGTCGCTGCCGGAGCTCGCCGGACGGGCGGGGATGCAGCCGGCGAGCCTGCGTCCGCACATGGCTCAGCTCCGGCAGGCGGGACTGATCCGGGAGAAGGCGGAGGGTGGACGGCCGTGCTTCCAGCCGGACCCGGGCTGCCCGATCTTCGAGGAGCTGCGGGCGATCGTCGGGAAACTCACGGCGCAGGCCGATAGCGCGGAGACGATTCTGATTGTCGAAGATCAGCCCGCCACGGCGCAGATCACGCGCATCCTGCTCGAGAGCTGGGGATACCGGGTGCTGGAAGCGCACTCCGGCCAGGAGGCGCTGGCGGTGTTCGAGAAGGACGGCGACGCGGTCCACCTCGTCCTCACCGATGTGATCATGCCGGGGCTGAGCGGGCCGCAACTCGCCAGCGAATTGCAGAGCCGGCGCCCCGATTTGCGGATCGTCTTCATGTCCGGATATCCCAACGATCAGCTCAATCAGCCGGACACGGCTTTCCTGCCCAAACCCTTTAATCCGTCCAGTCTTTCACGCATGGTGCGTAAGGAACTGGACCGTCCGGCCAATAGCCGCCGCAACATGAAATCTTCCTAACATTAAGGTCATTTCAGGCCCGCAACCGGGGAGCGGCGGCGCGCGTTCCAGGCAGTAGGAGGTCTGAGGAGATGAAACAGAGACTGCTCGGCGGCGCCTTTGTGCTGGCCAGCACAATCCTCGGCGCGTGCGGCGGCGGGTACTATGGAGGCGGCTACTATGTGCGGTCGGCTCCTCCCGCGCCCCGCTATTACGGAGCGATGGGAGTGGCGCCGGGTCCGGGCTATGTCTGGACGGGCGGCTATTGGGACTGGCGCGGCAGCAACTGGTATTGGGTGGACGGCCGCTGGATGCGCCCGCCACATCGCCGCGCCGTATGGGTCAGCCCGGAGTGGCGCCGCGAGGGCGGCGGTTACCGCTTCCGGCGCGGCTACTGGCGCTAATCCGACAGGGCGATCCGGTCGACGCGGACACTGGGGCGCGCCTGCGGGGCCCAGGCGCCCTCGTGTTACCCTGAAGCAACAAGCATGAAGAAGACCCTCTTGTCCGCGTTGCTGGCGGCTGTTTTGCTTCCGGCCGCCCCTAAAACCCCAAAGCTTGTCGTCGCCATCGTCATCGACCAGTTCCGGTACGATTACCTCACCCGATACCGGTCCGAGTATCACGAAGGCTTCGACCGCCTCCTCACCAAGGGCGCGGTGTTCACGAACGCCAGCTACATTCATTTCCCGACCGTCACCGCCGTCGGCCACAGCACGTTTCTCAGCGGCGCTACGCCTTCCGTCAGCGGGATTGTCGGCAATGACTGGTTCGACCGCGAGGAGAACAAGCACGTCACCAGCGTGTCGGACAGCAAGACGAAGCTACTCGGGGGCACGGGGGAAGGCGCTTCGCCCCACCGCATGCTGGTCAGCACGGTGGGCGACGAGCTCAAGATGTCCGACGGCGGCAAGTCCCGCGTGATCGGGATTTCCTTGAAGGACCGCGCCGCCATTCTGCCGGCGGGCCACATGGCGAATGCCGCCTATTGGTTCGACCTCAAGGCGCAATCGTTCGTCAGCAGCACCTATTATTTCGCCGATCTTCCGGGCTGGGTAAAGGACTTCAACAGCACCCGCGCCGGCGACAAGTACCGCGGCATCACGTGGCTGAATCACAAACTTCCCGACGACCTGGCGAAACTCTATGGCGACGGCACGGAGAGTCCGCTCGAAGCGAGTCCTTTCGGCAACGATCTCGTCGAGCAACTGGCCGAGCGCGCCCTTTCCGCCGAGCAACTCGGGAAGCACGATGTCACCGATCTCCTGTCAGTCAGCTTCTCCTCGAACGACAAGGTCGGCCACAATTACGGCACGTACTCGGCGGAGGAGCACGAGGTGACGGTCCAGACCGACAAGATCCTCGAGCGCCTGTTTCGAGCCATCGACAGGGAGGTCGGACTCGACAACGTCATCGTCGTGCTGACCGGCGACCACGGAGTAGCGCCCTCCGCCGAGGAACTCTCCGGGCGCCGCATGCCGGGGGGCCGAATGCCTTCGAACACCGTGCGGAATGCGGTTCAGGCGGCTTTATTGGCAAAGTACGGCGAGGGTGAGTGGGTCCTGGGCAGTTGGGATCTGGCGCTGTATCTCAATGAGGATCTGATGGCCAAAAAGTCGTTGAATCCCGGCGAGGTGCGGCGGACGGCGGCGGCGGCGGCCATGCGCGTGCCCCACATGATGCGCGTTTACACGCGAGACCAGTTACAGACAGGGGCGGTTTCCGGCGATCGCGTGAGCCGGCGCGTCGCCGACAGCTTCAATGTCAAACGGAGCCCCGATATTCAGTTCATTCCGGAACCGTTCTGGACCGTCGCCAATTCCGTGGCGGCGCACGGGTCGCCCTTCGGCTACGACGCGCATGTGCCGGTGATCTTCATGGGGCCGGGCATCCGCGCCGGACATTATGACGCGGCGGTCACGGTGAACGATATCGCGCCGACACTGGCGACGATTCTGGCAGTGGAGACGCCGGCGGGTTCGGTAGGGCGCGTTCTGACCGAGATGTGGTAACGGCCGCGTCTTAACGAAGCGCCTGCTCCAGATCGCCGATAATATCCTCGGCCGCCTCGATTCCCACCGAGAGTCTCACCAGGCTATCGCGAATTCCCATGCGCTCGCGGTGCTTGGGCGAGATTTCGCGGTGCGAGCTCATTACGGGGTACAGCATCATGCTGTGCACATCGCCGAGCGACGTGGCCCGCACAACGAGACGCAAGCCGTCCATGAAGCGGAAGATTTCGTCCCGCCCCGCGTCCTTCAATTCGAAGCTGACGATCGCGCCGTAGAGATTTGCGGGGAAGATCCGGCGGATCGCCGCCGCGTCCGGATGCGCCGGATCGCCCGCGAAATAGACCCGCTCGACCCGTGGATGCGCGGCCAGCCATTGCGCGACGCGGCAGGCGTTGGCGCACTGCCGCTCCATGCGGAGCGGAAACGTCTTAATGCCGCGCATCGTGAGATAGCTTTCGAAGGGTCCGAGGACCGGACCGATGGCGCGGGACAGAGTCCGCAGGGTTTCGAAGTGGTCGCGGTCCGTCACCACGGCTCCGCCGAGAACGTCGCCGTGCCCGGCCAGATACTTGGTGACACTGTGCACGCTGAAGTGGGCGCCGAGTTCGAGCGGCCGCGCCAGCAGCGGCGTGGCGAAGGTGTTATCCACCACCAGCGCGGCGCCGGCTTCCCGCGCAATCTCCGCGAGCCGGTCGAGTTGTCCGACGCGCAGCAACGGATTGGAGATCGTTTCGACCAGGATGCAGCCGGGCTTGCTCTCCGCGGCGGCAGCGCGCACCGCGTCCAGATCGCAGACATCGACAAAGCGCACGTCGATGCCTTGCGGCTCCAGCACCTTCATGAGCAGGCTGACCGTCGCGCCGTAGAGCGCATTGGCGGCGAGCACCGATTTCCGGCGGTCCGTCAACGCCGTCAGCACGGCCATGTGCAGCGCCGCCATCCCCGACCCGCAGGTGAGGGAACCGTGGCCGCCTTCGAGCGCGGTCAGCAATTCTTCCAGCGCGGCGGATGACGGATTGTCGTAGCGCGAGTAACAGTAGCCCACGTCCTCCTGCCCGAAGACGCGGTCGAGCTGCTCCATCGATTCATAAGAGAAGCTCGAAGCCGTGCTGATCGGCGCGGTGCTCGGGATATGGGCCGGTGGTTTCTTGCGGTCGCCCACATGGACCGCCTTGGTTTGGATCTGCAACGGACTATTTCCTCTTCCAGCGCACGCCGCTTTTGGTGTCTTCCAGGATAATGCCAGCCTCCAGAAGCTGCTCGCGAACCTGGTCGGCGCGCGCGAAGTTTTTAGCTTTCTTGGCGGCCGCGCGCTCCGCGATCATCGACTCCACTTCGGAGTCGAGGATGGCGTTGGTTTGCGCGGTGGGCTCCAACACATCGAAAATCGAATCGAACTGCCGCAGGAAGTCGAGCGCCGCGGCCGCGTTCCCGGCGCGAAACCCGCCCGAGTCCATGGCGCTGTTGGCGTCGCGCACGTATTCGAACACGGCCGCGAGCGCCTCGGCGGTGTTCAGGTCGTCGTTCAGACTGCCGGTGAATGCCTGCGTCGCCGCGGCGGTACGGCGGGACAAGTCTTCATTGACCCCCTCGGGGTAGCGGTCGGTCTCCAGCCGCAGTTTGAAATTGCGCAGGCGATCGATCGCCGTAGCGGCGGATTTCAGCCCGTCGAACGTGAAGTTGAGCTGTTTCCGGTACGGCACGGAGGCCAGCAGATAGCGGATCGCCTCCGGCGTATAGCCCTTCGTAAACAGGTCGCGCAAGGTGAAGTAGTTGCCGAGCGACTTCGACATCTTCTGGCCTTCGACCATCAGAAACTCGGCGTGCAGCCAGAAGCGGGCGAACGGCTGGCCGGTGAGAGACTCCGACTGCGCGATTTCGTTCTCGTGATGCGGAAAGATCAGATCGACCCCGCCGGCGTGCAGATCGAGCGTCTCGCCGAGGTACTTGATTGCCATGACCGAGCACTCGATGTGCCAGCCCGGCCGGCCCCGCCCGAGCGGCGTCTGCCAGGCGGGTTCGCCCTCTTTCGGGGCCTTCCACAGGGCGAAATCGCGGGCGTCGGCCTTCTCGTACTCATCGACGTCGACGCGCGCGCCCGCGAGGTTCCCGCTGAAGTCGTTGTGGGAGAGCTTGCCATACCCCGGAAACGTGGAGATGCGGAAATAGGTCGATCCCTCGCTCGAGTAGGTGTGGTTGCCCGCGCCGAGCTTTTCGATCGCCTGCACCATGTCGTCGATGTGCGCGGTGGCGGGCGCAATGCGTTCGGGCCGCTCCAGCCGCAACGCCTTGCAATCCGCCAGGAACGCCTCGGTGTATACGGACGTGTATTCTTCGAGCGACTGATGCTGCGCCACGGCGTTGCGGATGATCTTGTCGTCGACGTCCGTGATATTCATCACGTGGTCGAGCTGAAACCCATTCGCGCGGAGGCATTTGCGCAGCAGATCCACGAAGGTGAAGGTGCGGAAGTTGCCGATATGGGCGAAGTCGTAAACCGTGGGGCCGCAGGTATACATGCGAACGGTGTTGTCGCGCGCCGGCGAGAACGGTTCGAGCTGTTGAGACAACGTGTTGTAGAATCGCAGCGCCATAATGAGGGGGATTTTTCATCGTACCATCAGGCCGGAGAGCGTAAGGTTGTCCCCGCCCTCAGGCGCCTCACGCCGGCTTTCTTCGCAGACAGGTGAGAACCGCATCGCAGAGTGCGATTTTACGCACTTTCGCGGCCATTTTGGCGCTGGCAATCCAATTGCTCCTTAGCCTGTAGTTTCGTACCTCTTGGAGGTCTACTTGGAACGACCAGCTCAGGAACGACGCGCCTCCCGGCGTTACGAGCTACGCTTGCCGATTCATTACCGCGTTTCGCAGAAAGGCGCCCCCGGGCGTTGGGGAACCGGCGTGACCCGGGAGATGAGCACCTCGGGTCTGAGCTTTCGCACGCGCAAACCCTTGCCGGTGGGCTCCCACATCGAGATGATCGTAGATTGGCCGGCGAAGTATGCCGACACCCAACCCATCGATCTGCAACTGACCGGTTTCATCGTGCGCAGCGACGGCCTGCGCACGGCGGTGCGCGTGACGTCGCGCCGCTTCCGCATCAACTCCCACTTCGAGCCGTATCGGGCGATGGCGGGATAGTCGCGTCCATCACTGCTGGTACACGTTCGCCTTCTTGAAGTCGCCGGCCTTCACGTAGGTGATGGCGCCCTGGTCGACGTGCTTCCGGAAGGCTTGGCTGACCTGTTCGGCTGTCAGCGAGGCCACCTTGGCTTCGAGATCCTCGTCGTACTTGAGGGTGCGGTCGTAGCGGGCGCGGGCAAGCAGCAGGCCGGCGAGGGCGCTGTCCTGCGAGCGGCCGACGAAGCGTTCCTGCAGCCAGGCGCTCTTGGCGGCGCTCACTTCCTCCGCCGTGAAGCCGTCCTTGAAAGTGCGGGCGAGTTCGTCTTTCAGGCTGGCCTCGGCCTTGGGGGCGTTTTGCGGAGCGGCGATCGCCAGCGCGATGAATTGTCCGCCGTCATCCTTTGCCGGCGCGGTGAACATAGATTGAACGGCGTAACTGAGACCCTCCTTCTCGCGAATCCGCTTGAAAAGGCGCGCGCCCGTCGAACCGCCGAGCATGTAATTGGCGATTTGCATGGCCGCGTAGTCGGTATCCTCGTCCGACATCTTCGACAGGACTCCCGCGACGATCATGGCGTTCTCTTTGTCGGGCGTCTCCACTGTCTTGTTGAGCGGGGGAACGCTGCGGTACGGGCCGGGGATCCGCGCGTAAGGCGCGGAGCTCTTCCAGTTGCCGAACAACTGTTCCAACAGCTTCGCGGCCTCATCCTTGTTGAACTGGCCGGCGATCACGATCTCCCCGACCGAGGCGCCGTAGAACTGCTGATAGAACTGACGGACATCCGTAATCGTCACCTTTTTGAGATCTTCGATCTGCTCGTCCGGAGTCGCGACGTAGCGGACATCGCCGCGCTTGTACTCGTTCGCAAGATGGCGGTTCAGCTCGAGAAAAGCGAGGTTCTGCGGATCGCTCTTTCCGGCTTCGATGCCTGCGATGCGCTGTCCTTTCACGGTCTCGAACTCGCTTTCCGGGAAAGCCGGCTCGCGCAGGAGTTCGGCGGCGAGTTTGAGGGCGCTGCCAAGGTTGGCTTCGGTGGTCTCGAAGCCGGCGGTCGCGGAGTTGGCGCCGCCTGCCACGTTGAGACGGGTCTTGATCTTGTCCGTCTCGTCCTGGATCTGCTGACGCGTATGACTCTTGGTGCCGCGCATCAGGAGCGAGCCCGTCAGTTGCCCGATGTACGCCTTCCCGTAAAGGGATTTCTCATCGCCGAAGCGAAAGACCATCTGGGCAGTCACCGTGCCTCCGCGAGTCTTCTTGGGCAGCAGCACGACCTTCACGCCGCTGGAGAGCTTGACTCGCGTCACGCGGCTTTCGATATTCGCCGGTGTCGGGTCGAACTGCTCGCCCTGCGCGATGACTTCGCCGCCCTTGTAGTCCTTCAATCGGGCCTCGGGGTCCGGCGACGCCGGGATCTCGGCGCGGTCCGGGTTCTTGGTCGGGATGAACTGGCCGAGGGTGCGGTTGGACTCCTTCAGGTAGGCTTTCGCGACGCGGAGCACGTCCTGCTCGGTCACTTTCTTGATTTCGTCGCGGGAGAGGAATAGCAGGCGCCAATCGCCGGAGGCGGCCGATTCGCTCAGGGTCAGGCCCACCATCTCCGAGTTCGTGAGGCCGAGTTCGAGGTTCTTGATCAGGCGATCCTTAGCGCGCTGCACTTCTTCCTTCGTGGGCGGTTCCGCCGCGAGGTTCTCCACCGTCTTGAGGAGGATCTGCCGGGCATCGTCGAGCGACTGGTCCTGACGCAGGCGGACCACCGCCTCGATAAAACCCGGATCGTGCATCTCTTCGAAGTCCATGCCGGCGGCCACAGCCTTCTTGTTATCGACCAGCGCTTTGTAGAGGCGGCCGGAGGGCGAAGCGCCGAGCACGGCGGCCATCACATTCAGCGCGGCGGCGTCGGGATGCGCCCCGGACGGCCCGTGGTAGACGGCGATGATCTCCTGGTGGTCGCCGGAGCGGCGCAGGGTGACAGTGCGCTCGCCGTCCTGGGTGGGCTCCTCCGTATAGGTCCGGTCGAGCTCGCGCGTGGGGCGCGGCACCTTGGCGAAAATCCCGGCGATCAAGGCCAGGGTCTTGGGCTCGTCGAACTTGCCGGCGACGGTCAGAATGGCGTTATCGGGCTCGTAGTATTTCTGATAGAAGGCGGCGAGGCGTTCCATCGGCACGTGCTCGATGTCGGAACGGCTGCCGATCGTGCTGCGGCCGTACGCGTGAAACGTATAGGCCGCTTCCAGCACGCGCTGCTCGAGGATGCGTGCGGGGTCGTTCTCGCCCATCTCGAACTCATTGCGAACCACCGTCATCTCAGTGTCGAGCACTGCCTTTTCCATCTTCATGCCAGTCATCCGCTCGACTTCGAGGCCCAGCGCCCAGTTCAGGTTCTCGGCGGTCGCCTGGACGGTCTCGTAGTAGTTGGTGCGGTCGTAAGACGTGGTGCCATTGAAATCCGCGCCATGGTCGGAGAGCTCCTTCTTGACGTCGCGGCCGGTCTTCGTCTCTTTGAACAGCATGTGCTCGAGCAGGTGGGCCATTCCGGTCTCGCCATACCCTTCATGCCGCGAGCCGACCAGGTAGGTCATGTTGACCGTGACCTTCGGTTTGGAATCGTCGGGGAACAGCAGAACGCGGAGACCGTTCGGCAGGATGTACTCGGTGATTCCCTCGACCGAGGTCACCTTGCGAACCCCTTGGGGCAGTTGCTGGGAAAACGCCGTGAGCGCGACGAGGGCGAGGACGGCGGAAAGCTGGGCGAAACGCAGAGGACTACGCATAGGAGATTCGTTTGGAAGAGTTTAGCCGGATTATAACAGGCGCGGACACATTTCGAGGCGCGATCGAGGTAAACGTCAAGGTAAAACGGGTCTACTGAATAGACGCTCAGGCGGGCGGTTCGGTTGCGCGGCAGGGGCTGTTATAGTGGCCAGTATGGACATGGAAGCCGTCATCCGGCAGCTCCAGGACACAATGGTGGTGCTGGCCGCCGTTGAAGAGCGCAATTCCGCGGGTCTGAAAGACCATACGGAATGGCTCGAAGGCCAACAAATGCGGCTCAAGGATCACGAGCGTTTTATTATCGAGCACGAGCGCACGATGGCGGAGCATGAACGTTTCATCATTACGCACGAGCGCACGATGGCGGAACACGCGTTGGCGATGAAGGAGCACGACCGCCGAATGGCGGAATTCGACGATAAGCTCAATGGTTTGATCGCCATCGTCGATGGCATGATCCGCGGCAAGCAGCAGTAGCTACTTCCCGATACAGAACGTCGAAAAAATCCGGTTCAGGATATCGTCGGCCGTCGTGGCGCCGGTAATGGCGTCGATCGGGCGAAGCGCGGCGTACAGATCGAGCAGCACCATCTCGTGCGGGATGTCTGACTCGACCGCGCCGGCCGCCTTGTCCAGGAATTGTGCGGATTCGCGCAGCAGTTGCTCGTGGCGGAGGCTCGTGATGAAGCCGGTCTCTTTCTCGAACGCCCCGGCCGGCGCCACCGCCGCCAGAATCGCGTCCCGCAACTCCGGGATACCCGCGCCGGTGAGCGCGGAGACGCCTGCCCGGGCCCCCGGCAGATCGCATTTGTTGGCGACGACCAGATGGCGGTGCGCACGCGCAATCAACGCTTCATCCTCCGCCGTCATCGGCCGCGACGCGTCGACCACTACCAGCGTCAGGTCGGAGTCCGCCATCGCCTGGTAGCTGCGCTCGATCCCCAGCGATTCGACCAGTTCCGTGCCTGCGCGGATCCCGGCGGTGTCATAGAGCTTCACCGGGATCCCGCCGATCGACGCGGTTTCGGAGACGAGGTCGCGGGTGGTGCCCGGAATGTCGGTCACAATGGCCCGGTCCTGCTCGAGCAGACGGTTGAAAAGACTGCTCTTGCCGACGTTTGGACGGCCTACGATGGCGAGCGCGATGCCGCTGCGCACCAGGCTGCCGTATTGAAAACTGGCGGCGAGTTGCGCGACTCCGTGGCGCACCGGCGCGAGGCGGCGCAGCAGCTCGGCTGCCGGCGCGACGCTGATATCGTCCTCGGCGAAGTCAATGCCGGCCTCGAGCAGCGCGATCAGCTCGACCAGTTGCTCCTTGAGCGGCGCCAGGCGGCGCGAGACGGAGCCACCGGCCTGCTGGGCGGCGATGCGGGCCTGGTAGAGCGTCGTCGCGTCGATCAGGTCGCGCACGGCCTCAGCCTGGGGCAGGTCGATCCTGCCGTTGAGGTACGCGCGCAGGGTGAACTCTCCGGGTTCGGCCGGGCGGGCGCCTGCGGCAACCGCGCGCGCGACGGCATGGCGCAGCACGACCGGCGCGCCATGGCATGAGATTTCGATGACGTCCTCGGCCGTATACGAGCGAGGCGCCGCAAAGAAAGTGGCGACGACGTGGTCGATCGCGTGCCCGTCGGCATCGATCAACTCGGCCAGTTGCGCCTGCCAGGGCTGCCATTCGAGGCGAAGCCGGAGGATCGACCCGGCGATGGAGCGGGCCTCGGGGCCGGAGAGGCGCACCACACCCAGGCCTCCGCGACCCGGAGGTGTGGAAATCGCAACTATCGTGTCTTGCGGGTTCAAGAACGGGGTGCGGAGCGCGTGTTGGGGCCTCGTCCACCGCCACGGCGGTCGCGGTCTCCGCCGCGACGATCCCGGTCACCGCCGCCGGGCCCCCCGCCGCCACGACGGGGCGGCGCGAAGTCGCGCGGAGGCTCGGGAAGGCTCGCCATCCCGGCCGGGTAGACGACTACCTGCCGCTGCGGACCGGAGCCGAGACTTTCACTGCGCACGGCAGTCTCGCCGCGCAACGCCAGATGGATCACCCGCCGCTCCCGGCTGTTCATCGGATTGAAGCGGAACGGCTGCCCGGTGCGCTTGACCCTTTCCGCGGCCGTCTGCGCGCTCAGCCGTAGCTCCTCGATGCGGAGGAGGCGGTAGTCGTTGGCGTCGAAGGAGATGCGCGAATGGTCCTCGGAGGGCATGCGCAGCATTTCCATCGTGACGTGTTCGAGGGCCAGCAGCAGCTCGGCGCGGTTGCCAAGCAGCAGGTCCACATCCGGGCCTGTGAACTTCACCATGACGTCGGGGGTCTCGAAGTCGTCGTCTCCGTTCTCGACGTCCTGAATGTCGTAATTGACGTGGAACCCTCCGGCCTGGAGGGTGGGTTTCAGGAATCCATCGATCCTGGCGCCGATATCGGCCGTGGAATATTTTCGCTCAGTCACGGGCTATTTCCTGCCGTTTTTCTTCTTCACGGGCTCTACGGACCGGGCCGCCGCCTGCGCCGTTTCGGTATGGTTGAAAAACCACTGCTGCCCCATGCTCACCAGATTGCTGGTCAAGTAGTATAGCACCAGCCCGCTCGGGAACCAGTAGAACATGTAGCCGAACACCAGCGGCATGAACATCATCATCTTCTGCTGGCTGGGATCGGCGTTCGCCTGCGGCGTCGTCTTCTGCATCAGGAACTGGCTCGCGATCATCACCAGCGGCAGAATCTTGATCGGCAGATGCTCGGGCTGCGAAAGATCGGTTACCCAGAGCCAGGGCGCGCCGCGCATCTCCACGGAAACGGTGAACACTTTGTAAAACGCGAAGAAGAAGGGAAGCTGCAGCAACATGGGAACGCAGCCGCCCATGGGATTCACCCCATTCTTCTTATACAGATCCATCGTCTCCTGCTGTTGCTCCTGTTTGCGCGGATCCGTCATCTTCAAGCTCTTGTACTTGGCATTGATGGCGTCGATCTGCGGTTTCAACGCCTGCATCTTGCGCATCGACTTCATGTTCGAGAGCTTGAGCGGGAACAGGATGAAGTTGATGACCACCGTGACCAGCACGATGGCCCACCCGAAGTTGTGCACGAACGCGTCGTTGAACCAGTTGACAATGAGGAACAGCGGCTTGGCGAGGATCGACAGCCAGCCGAAATCGACCACCTGTACGAGCTTGGGATTGACCTTGCCGAGCAGGTCGACGTCCTTGGGGCCCACGAACAGCTCGAAACGGTTCTCCGTCCCGTTCGAAACGGCGACGCCCGGGAACTGGGCGGGCTTCTCTTCGACGGGGGTGCGGCCGGTGTCGGCGAGCGTGACGATTTCGATATTGCTGCCGCCCTCGGGCAGAAACACCGCGGCGAAGTACGTGTCGGCAATTCCCGCGAAGGAGAAATTGCCGGAGGCCGCGACAGGGCCGCCCTTGGCGTCGCGGACGGTCTTTTCGCGCAGTTTGTTCTCGGCGACGTCGAAATACAAGGTGCGCTGATTGGCGGATGGATTCGAGATCGTCAGGTCGCCGAAGCCGCCGCGCCACTCGATCATGTGCGGCACGGGCTTGCCGTCGATGGCAACCTCGGTCGAGATCCGGGAAAGGAAGCTGCTCTTTTCGAAGTGAAACGACTTCCGGACGGTGGTATGGCCGTCCGAGAACTCGTACGAGACGCCCATTCCGTCCGGGTCGGCCGTCTGCGTGTACCAGGCCCAATTGACGTCCTTGGCCGGCTTTTGGCCTGGGAAGTACAGCGAGAACGGGAATTCAAGGCCGGACGCGGTATTCAGCAGTTCGAGCGGCTTGCTGTCGTTGCCTTTGAACTTCTTCAGGAGCCAGCTTCGAACATTCGCCCCCTGGTTGCTGAAGGTGACGCGGAAGAGATCCGTGTCGATGACCAGCGGAGGCAGCGCCTTCTCGGGCGTGGCGCCGGGAACGGGGGCCGCTTTGGCTTCGGGCTCGGCGGCGGCCGCCGGCGGAGCTTCTTTCGCCGGCGCCGCGGGGCTCGGCTGCTCGCCCGGCTTGCCGCTCGTCTGCGCGGTCTTCTGCGCCGGCGGAGGCGCCTGGCTCTTGAAGAAATATTGGGAGACGAACATCACCGCTCCCATCAGGACGAAGGCGAGCAGCAGTCGCATCTCCATCGACAACTCTTGACGCGGCTTACTGCCGTTCCCGCCGTTTACTGGTTCTGCCATTCGTTGATTCCGTTAACGCCTGCCGTCACCGGACGGGATCGAACCCGCCAGGCTGGAACGGATGGCAGCGCGCCAGACGGCGCAGCCCCATCCACAGTCCCCGAGCCGCGCCGTGACGCTCCACCGCTTCGCGCATATATTCCGAGCAGGTCGGAGAGAAGCGGCAGGCCGAGGGCAGCATGGGAGACACACAAACTTGATATACGCGCAATCCGCGGCTTATGATCCATTGCAGCGGAGAAAGAGCTTCTCCACCTCCCGGCGGAGCTCCGGCATCGGAGCATCGTACGCTTTGCGGCGAGGATTGATGACGATGGACCACTGCGGGTTCAACCGATCGAGGTGAAAGCGGACCGCTTCGCGGAAGCGCCGCCGGATGCGGTTGCGCACGACGGCCTTGCCGATGGCGCGCGGGAGGGTAAATCCGATATGCGGCCCGTCGGCCTGGGGCTCGCGGACGGAGAACGCCGCGAACAGAGGACAGGCATACTTCGCGCCCTCATCGTAGACCCTGCGAAAATCCTGGGAACGCAGCAGACGGACACGTTTCGGAAAACCAGAGATGGAACACTACCTCTCGGAACTGACGGTCAGTTTCTTGCGGCCACGGGCGCGACGGCGCGCGATCACCGCCCGGCCGTTCTTTGTTTCCATGCGGGAGCGGAACCCGTGCGTCTTCGCGCGGTGACGATTATTCGGCTGAAAAGTGCGTTTCGGCATGATGATTCAATTAAACAGTATAGCAGGAGTGGCAGCCCGGGTCCCAGTCATCGGTCATGAGACCTAACCTCCCGGAAACGCAGGCCGTGCGTGTTGCTATAGTGAGGATTCATGTGGCGGCTGGCGGCTGGACTGCTCCTCGCAGGTACCGCATTCGGAGCAGGACGAGACATCGTCCTGTTCGACACCGACTCCTGCCTGTTCTGCGATGACGGCGCGGCGCTGGTCATGCTGCTCCGCAGTCCCGCCCAGGTGGTCGTTCCCGGCATTACCGTCGTCCCGGGAAACGTCTGGCCGGCGCAAGGCGCGGAATACATGCTCCACATCCTCGACCTGGTCAAGCGCCCCCAGATCCCGGTATACACCGGAGCCCACGCGCCGCTCGTCCATACCGCCGCGATGGCCAAGGAGGCGGAGCGCCGCTGGGGAAAGCTGGAATACACCGGAGCCTTCGCCGACAATCCGGCCGATGTGAAACCCGCGCCGGGCGCGCGGTTGTCGCTACGCAAGCCGAAGCACGACGGCGCCATCGATTTCCTGATCTCCGAAATCGAGCGCAATCCGGGCGAGGTGACGATTCTGGCGATCGGACCGATGACGAACATCGCCCTGGCGTTGCGGATGCGGCCGGAAATCGAGACGAAGATCAAGCGAGTCGTCTTCATGGGCGGCAACGTTCACGTGCCCGGGAATGCCTCGACCGCCGCCGAATTCAACTTCTGGTTCGACCCCGAAGCGGCGCGCATCGTATTGCGGTCGCGCATCCCCCAGAAGGTGATGTTCGGTCTCGATATCTCCAATACCGCTCCGGTCCGCAAACATCACTTCGACGAATTGGTGGCCGTGAAGACGCCCATCACCGAGTTGTTGCGTGAGGATTGGGGCAATCGATATCCGGGGTTTCTGCAGCACCCCGACGCCGTCAACTACCTTTGGGACGCTCTGGCGGCCGCCTACCTGCTCGATCCGGGTTTCGTGACGAAATGGGAGACCGAGTATCTCGACGTCCTGTCGGTCTGGGGCAAGTTCTACGGATCGACCGTGCCGTTGGACCGTAAGGCTGCGCCCGGCGCGACGCCGGTGCAGATCGCGCTGCAGCTCGATTTCAAACGCATCTGGGCTTTGTTCAAAGAGAAGATCACGGAGTAGCCCGCCGAGAATTCGCCACCCTTGCGGACGAGCGCGGCGAGGCGCACAATGATTCCGGACAAACCAATCCCGGTTTGCAGCCGGGAGTCAGGAGCGGCCCATGAAACTGTCTGCATTGCTGGCCATTGCGTTCCTCGCCGGCCCCGTTGTGGTCCCGGCGGACACCCTGGAAGAGAAATACCAGGGCCTCCAGGACGCCGTCGCGAACAAGAATCCCTCGGCTGTGAAGAAGCTTTTCCAGGAGCTGTATCCCTTGGCAACCGCGGAGATCTGCCTCCCCGCGCCGGAAAACAACGACGAGCGGGAGGCTTGGAACAGCCGCGTCGCGCACGCGAAGGCGATCAGCCTGTACGCCGAGTATGCTCTCTTCGCGGCGGCCTCGGGGGCGCCGGCGGCGATCTCGGTCGACCTGATCGGAACTCTCGAGGAGGCGAATCCCAAGAGCCAGTATCTGGACACCGCGTATGGTCCGTATCTGGTGGCTTTGAGCCAGACGGGCGCGGCGGCGAAAGTCCCGGCGATTGCGGAGAAGGCTTTGGCCAATTTCCCCGAGAACGAGGATCTTCTTTTGCTGATGGCCGACACGTCGTTGACCCGTAAGCAGCCGGACCGCGCCCTGACGTATGCCACTCGTCTGGTGAACGTCCTGGGCAAACATCCCAAGCCCGAGGGTGTGGCCGCGGCGCAATGGGACCGGAAACGCGCCGCCGGCCTGGGGCGAGGCCACTGGATCTGTGGCGTGATCCAGGGAGAACGCGGCCAGTATGCCGCCAGCGACAAGAGTCTCCGCGCCGCGCTGCCGCTCATTCAAGGCAACGACGCGATGACGGGTCCAGCCCTGTTTTATCTGGGAATGGTGAACTACCAGCTCGGTAAGATGACGCTGAACAAAGCTCGCGTGCTGGAAGGCGCCAGGTTCAGCGAACAATCGGCCGCAATCGAAGGCGCCTATACGGACCAGGCTCGGCACAATGCTCTCGTCATGAAGAACGACGCGGCCAAGATGCGATAGGCGCACACAAACGAATGGCGCCGCCCGCGCCGATCGGCGGGCGGCCCCATCGTTCACCGTCGTGAGACCTGGCTTCAGAACTGGAAGCGGAGAGTCATGGCGACTTGCCGTGGGTTCCGGGCGCCTGTGTAACGCCCGAACTGGCTGTTGCTTTGCACGAGCGGACCCTGGCCGGTAATCCATTTCTGGTACGAGCCGAGGTCATACTGCAGCGTGTTGTTGATGCCGCTGAACTGCGTGTGGTTGGGCAGATTGTAGAACTCCGCGCGGAAGGTGAGGCTCCGGCGCTCGCCTTTGAGCGGCACGTTCTTGATCATCGAGAGGTCCCAGTTGTTCATCCAGATCGGCACCTTGAAGTTGCTGCCGTTGCCGGCGTTGCCGAAGCAGTCCATGGTTTGGCGCGTCTGGCTGCATGCCACCGGAAGCTGGAATGCGGCCGCGTTGATGTTGTTATAGAAACTCGGGTTGGCGACGGTCGGGTCGCCCACCACGAACAGCCGCGCGCCTTCGGCCGAACCGGTCCAGTTCGGCGAAGGGTTGCTGCTGCTGGTGCCGGTGAGCGAAATCCCCGGAGCGCCGTACAACCCATGGCTCTGCCACGACGTGATGCCGGACACCGACCAGTGATCCGTCACCCAACCCAGCGCGCGGAGATTGAACTTCCTGCCGAGCCCCGGTATCTCGTAAATATAGTTGGCTGAAATCACGTGCGGCGCGCCGTTAAAGCTCGGCCCGTAGTACCACTTCTTGAAGAAGCTGGACCCCGGGTACGCCGGGAATCCGCTGTACATCATGGTCTTCGACCACGTGTACGCCAAGCCGTAGGAAAGGCCCTTACGATTGGCGCGCCGGACCGACATCTGCAGCGAGTGGTAGTTCGTCGTGGTGCGGAAGTCCACCCGGTTGACATTGCCGAGACCCTGCATCGGGCGGAAGTAATTGTCGCTGATGGCCCGTCCGGAAGCGTTGTCGTACAGGTTCCCGGTCCAGGCGCTGTAGTAGTTCGGGTTGTACTGCGAGAACATCGGGACGACGTTGACGTACTGCGTTCCCGCCCCGCCGTTGCCCGAGCCCGAGGTCTGGGTTGCGTGCTGGTGCAGCGAGAGCACGTAGGACGCATCGAGAATCGTGCCGAAACCCAGGTTCTGCTGGATGCCGATGCTGCCGTTCATCACGGTCTCCAGAGGCTGGTGGCCCGTGATGCCGCCGCTGCTGATGGGCGACACCGCCGCGCTGTTGGCGAAGGTCGGAATCGTGTTGACTCCCGAGTAGTACACCGTGCGCGTGTAGGTGATCGGCGGCGCGCCGCCATAGCCCATGATGATGTTGCCATCGCCGCGATTGTAATACTGGCCGAAACCGAGCCGGAGCGCCGTCTTGCCGGTTCCGAACACATCCCAGGCCAGGCCGATCCGGATCGCCGGTTTGAGCTTGGGAACCGTGTAAAGCCCCAATGGAACGGCGGAGTTGGAGCCGTCTGCCACCACCATGCCGTCGAAGTAGTTCGGTTGCGAGGAGTAGCCGCCCACCGAATACGGCACGAACGTGCCGGCCAGCGCAGGGAACGTCGTGAATCCGGTAGCCATGTCCTTCGCCACCTGATTCGCCGCCGGGCAGGCCGTCCCCGCCGCCGGCGTGATGGTGCACGCCGGATAGTAGAGGCGAGCCGCCTTGGCTGGATCGTACGCCGATTGCAGGAACACCGCCGAATTCTTGTTCAGATTCTCCTGCGGCGGCATGTGGTAGAAGCGCAATCCGAGATCGAGGGTGACGCGGCGGCTGACCCGCCAGCTATCCTGCGCGTAAAGCTCGAGATTCGTGAACCAGAAATCGCCGATGATGCGTTTGCCTTCGGCGTAGTTCTGGAAATTGCCGACCAGCGCGTTGGCGTACCCGTTGTTGGTGTCCATCGGCATCGAAGACGAACTGCCGAAGGTGTAGTACCCGAGGTAATTGCCGCCCGCCTGCTGCACCTTGCCCGTGCGCTCGTAAGACAGCCCGGCTTTGAAACTGTGCGCTCCGCGCACGTGGCTGAAGTTGTCGTTGAAACTGTAGATGTCGTTGTAATTCGTGTACGGCCGGTTGGGGTTCATGCTGAATTGCCCGGTGGTGGAGCCGCCGCCAAACGAAAAGCCGGGCGCCCAGAAGGCGAAATTCTGGCTGCCGGGCGATAGTCCCGGACGCCACAGGTTCTGGTCGTTCGTGAAACTCGGGTCCTTCTCGTCGAACCAGTGCGGTGGGTTGCCGATCTTGGCCCGGTCGAGCTGTCCCGGATCGTGCGGATACCAGCTCCAGGTGTTGAAGCTCTTGCCGAAGTTGAACTCGTTGACCGTCGTCGGGCTGACCGTATAGGTGATGCCGACGCCATAGCCGTGGCCCGGGTTCGGATGGTCTTCCGAATACGGAGTCCACTTGTTGTTCGAATCCAGGAGGTTGACGTAATTGCCGTTGGCCGTCTGGTCGAAGTCGTAGTCGTTGACATAACGCACCCAGGTGAGCAGCTTGGACGTGGGATTGAAATCGATGCGCGCCACGTCGTTGCGGTGCGGATGAACTTCGTTGAAGACCGACCGGAAGTTGCGGCGGTTGATCTGCGACTGGTCGGATTCATTCCAGCAGTCCGACGCCGCGCCGCTCGCTCCGCAGCGGTTCGGCAGCGGCAGGTAGTTCAGGAAGTTCAGGCCCGCCGCATTGATCTGCGATTTGGGGATGATATTCCCGGCGATCGGATTCCGTGTCGTCGGATCCAGCAATTGGATCAGCTTCGCGTTCTGGTCGACACTTTGCGAGAAGTCCCCGGCGCGCTCCAATGCGGTCGGCATGTTGGAGTACCCGATCTGTGTCGCCGGACGCTGCTTCGTATATTCCTGCGACAGGAAGAAGAACAGCTTCGACCGGTTGGTATTCCATACCTTCGGGATGTAGACCGGTCCGCCCACGCTGAAACCGCGCACGTGGTACCGGTAAATGCTCTTCGGCTGGTTATTGTAATTGTCGAAGAAGTTCTTGGCGTTGAACTGCTCGTGCCGCCAGGTCCACCAGCCGCTGCCATGGAACTGCTGGCCGCCGCCCTTGGTGATCACGCTGATGGAGCCGCTGGCCATGCGCCCGAACTCCGCCTGAAAATTCGCGGTCAACACGCGCACTTCCGCCACCGAGTCCATATTCGGATTGAAGTGCGTCGTGCCGTTGGACCCGGTGTCCAGGTCGACGATGCCATCCACCGTGAAATTGACCCGGCTGGTGCCGCCGCCGTTGATGTTGACGCCGCCGATCGAGTTTTCGCTGGCGGCTTCGCCCGCGCCCGTGCTGACCACGCCCGGCACCAGGTTCAACATCGCCATTAGGTCGCGTCCTTTGATGGCGATCTGCGAGAGCTGATTGCCATCCACCAGCGAGGATTTCTCGCTCGACGCCGTCTGCACGGCGGTGGCGGTGGCGACCACCGACACCTCTTCCGTCAACGCGCCCAAGGTCAGTTGGATTCTCCCGAGGTCGCGCGTTTCGGCGCTCGCGAGATTGATGTCCTGTTGCGTATAGGTTTTGAACCCCTGTATTTTCGCCGTCAGCGTGTACGTTCCCGGCGGAACGTTATTGAAACGGAAAATCCCTTCCTGCGGGGTTGTGAATTTGCGGATCGTCCCGGTGGCGGTGTCCTTGATCTGGACATCGACGCCCGGGACGCTGGCATCGCCAGGGTCCACCACAATTCCCATGATGTTGCCGGAAACCGCCTGGCCAAATGCGCTCCCCACGACAAGCGCCAGAACGGCAAAGAGGATTGCGCCTTGCTTGATCGACATTGAAAGACCTCTCTTCCGAACCTTCGTGACTCACCTCTGGCTCGCCCTGCGGACGGCGCGAGCCCGCCAAATACCCATAAACGGGTTTTAATACCTCTAACATACGGTTACGGCATTGTCTAGCGGGAAAGGGCCGGCATCCGCCGCCGTCGACAGTTGCTACACTACGCGCATCATGAGGATCTGGCGCCCGCCAGCCGCGAGGCTGCTGGACGGGGCGTTCTTCGCCGGGTTTCTGGCGTATGCGTATGCGGGTATCGACGCCCGAGTGCTCTACCATTGGCAGCGGCCGGTCTTTTACACCACTCCGGGGTTCGCCGGTGAATTCCTCAAATATCCCGGCGGCGCCCTGGATTACCTCTCCGGTTTGATGGGGCAAGCTTACGCCTCACAGGTGTTCGGAGCGATGCTCCTGACAGCGCAGGCGGGAGCAGTCGCGGCGCTGACTCATATGTACTTCCGGAAGATCGCTGGCCGCGATCTGCAGGGCGTCCGATTCATTCCGGCGTTGCTCCTGCTCGCCTCCATGAACCTGTATTTCGACCGCACTCCGCTCGCAGCCTCGCTCCTGTTAGGGCTCGGCGCAGGCACGGCACTCGCGGGTGTCGCCGAGCGATGGCGGAGCGAAGCCGCACTGCTCGCGGTATTCCTCCCGATGCTGGCCGCGACCTATTGGCTCGGCGGGATGGCGCTGGTCTTCTTCGCGCCGGCGGCCGCTATCGCGCAAATCGCGCGGCGGCCGCGGCTTCCGCTCGGGATCCTCTACCTGTTATTGGCGGCGGCAGTCCCCCTGGCCGTCGAGAGGCTCGGAGCCGTCTACGTTTCCGCGTCCGCGCGCGATTGGTTTGTGACCGCCGAAACACGGCGGAGCGTGATCTGGTGCGCGCTCTACCTGCTCTATGCCGGGGGAACGGCCTTCGCGGCGCTGCGGGGGCCGGCGGCGGTGCGGTTGCCGAAGCGGCTGGTCGCGCTCGCCGGAGCCGCCGCGATATTGACGGCGCTCACGTTAGTGGCGTTCGAATCGTACCGCGCCAACGGGCGCGACCGCCGCCTGGCATCGCTCGACGATTCCTCCGCGCGCGAAGACTGGCCCGCGGTGATCGATTCCGCGCGCGGCCTGGAGACTCAGGATTTCAACTCGCTCACCCGCTATGAGATCAACCTGGCGCTGCACGAGACCAATCGGCTCGGCGATGAGATGTTCCATTTCCCGCAGAAGGGGTCGACTCTGCCCGGCCTCCGCGCCGAGAATTACCTGCCGTACATGCTCCGCATTACCGATATGTGCCTGCGCCTCGGCCGCATCAACGAGGCCGAGCATTTCGGTAACGAGGCCATCATTCTGGGCAGATCCGATCCTCGCGTCTATCGCCTGATGGCTCGCCTCAACATGGTCAAAGGCGAGACGGGAGCCGCGCGGAAATTCCTCACCGCCCTATCGTACGAAGCCGGATCGGCGAATTGGGCCCGCGGGACCCTGCGCGAATTGGGCGGCGATCCGCAGCTCGCGGCCGATGCCGGCATCCAACTCCTGCGGCGGAGGATGCTCCGGCGCGACGATGTGATCCCGGTCTGGCAGCGTCCCGACCATCCCGACGCCGATATGGAGCGGCTCCTGCTCGACCAGCTCGAACAGGATCCCTCGAACCGTGCCGCCTTCGAGTACCTGATGGGAAACTACCTGCTGGCGCGCGACATGGCCTCGATCCGCGGTTTGATGTCCCGCCTCCGCGACATGTCCGGCCCGGCATATCAGCGTCCCGATGGAACGCGCCGCACGCCGCGCCACTACCAGGAGGCAATGGCGGCCTATGCGGATTCAACGGGCAGTCGGGTGTCAATCGACGGATTGGTAATCGAGCCCGACACACTCAACCGGATGGCCGTTTTCAAACGGATCATGTCACAGTCCTCGAGCAAGGAAGCCGCCATGCAGGCCGCCTGGAGCCGTTTCCGCGACAGTTACTTCTTCTACCTCGTATTCGGGCCGGGAGACTACCGATGACGCCGAAACACCTGAGTCCGCTCGTCGCCTTCTGCGCCGTAGCCATCGGTGTCTGGAACCGCGGCGGGGAGCGAATCGAGCCTTACGCCGAGGCCCATCGGCGCGCGGCGACGTACCCCGATTACGCCGATGCGGTGATTCCGCCGAATATCGCGCCGCTGAACCTCAAAGTGCTGGAAAGTGGCCGCAGGTTCTGCCTGCGGGTGTCCGGCCCCGCTGGAACGCCGATTGAGATCTTCCACTCCAGCGGGAGCATGCGCATCCCCGTCGACAGATGGCACGACCTCCTGAAGGCGAATGCCGGCGTTGAGTTGCGAATGGACATCTACGTCAAAAACGCGAGCGGCTGGACGCATTTCGACGAGTCGCGCAACCGCGTCGCAGCCGACGAACTCGATCCGTACGTGGTCTATCGCTATATCCCGCCCATCTACGACAAGTGGGGGCAGATTTCACTCCGCCAGCGCGATCTGCGGAGTTTCGACGAACGGGTCCTCTTCGACAACGAGCGCAGCAAAGATGAGAGCGGCAGGAACATCGAAGGCGGTTGCATCAACTGCCACACCTTTCTCAACCATCGGACCGGACAGATGCTGGCGCAGTTCCGCCCCAGCGGCGTGAGCGGGCAGATTCCGGCGATGGTTCTGGTGCGGGGGCCCCGCGCCGAAAGGGTCGACACGCGCGTCGGAAGCCTCAGTGCGGCAGCCTATACCGCGTGGCATCCCAGCGGCAAGCTGCTCGCATTTTCGCGCAACAGCCTGCTCCAGATCTTCCACACGGCGGGTGTCGAGGTCCGCGAAGTGGTCGACCGCGATTCCGATTTGGGTCTCTACGCCGTGGACACGGGACAGGTGTTCACGGTCCCCCAGATCAGCCGTCCCGACCGGCTCGAAACCTGGCCGGCATGGTCGCCCGACGGGCGCTATCTCTACTTCAGCTCGGCGCCGCAATTATCGAAGGACCGCCGCAGTCCGCCCCCAAACTGGGAGACGATCCGCTACGATCTGGTCCGCGTCGCATTCGACCAGGCGACGGGAGCGTGGGGCGAAGTGGAGACGGTGGTCGCCGCCGCTCAACTCGGCAAGAGCATCTCCCTCCCGCAAATTTCGCCCAGCGGACGATTCCTCATGTTCACCGGCCACGACCATGGCAGCTTCCCCATCTTCCAGTCCAGCAGCGACCTGTACCTGGTCGACTTGAGCCGGATCGCTACCCTGCCCACCACCCCGCGCCGCCTCGACGAAATCAATTCCGGCCGCGCCGATTCCTACCACTCGTGGTCCAGCACGGGACGATGGGTGATTTTCTCGTCGAAGCGGGAGGACGGGATGTTCACCCGCCTCTACCTCACGCATCTGGAACCCGATGGGCGCTTCGGCAAACCCTTTGTGATGCCGCAGGAGGATCCGGAATTCTATAGCCCCTGCCTGATGGCCTTCAACCGGCCGGAACTGATCGCGGAGCCGGTCACGGTCTCGGCGAGGGAACTGGCGCGGGCGATCAACTCGGCTGCCGGAGGCGTTCCGCCGGCGAAGCCGGCGGAAGAGGTCTGGCAGCCGATGAAATGACTACCAGACTCGCCGGCCTCTGACAGCGTGATAGAGCACCAGAAAAAGCACGGAGCCCGAAACCGCCACCAGCAGGCTGTAAAGATTGAGCCCGTTGACACCCGCGGCGCCAAATAGATGGAACAACCAGCCGCCCACAAAGGCCCCGACTATCCCCAATAGGATATCGAGCACGATGCCCTCGCCTCGCCGGTTGACGATCTTGCTGCCGATAAAGCCCGCGAACAAACCCAGAACCATCCATGCCAGGAACGACATGGTTTCCGTTTCTCCCCGCAGATGCAACGAAGAAGACGTGCGGCCGTATGCCGCGATTGCGCCCGACGAATACAGAGCCAGCGCCGGAAGGATGCGAGTTGCTTTTCCCGCTTGAATCATACTGCTACCCCTCTCCGCGCTTTATGAGTGCACGTGCGGGGCCGATCGCTGACAGACAGGGGGAAAGGGCCGCGGCCTCTACTTCTTGGGCGGATTGATCATGATGTGCGCGCCGGCTGTCCCGGGGGCCATCAGCCACGGCGCGCCGTCGCTGCCCTTGGTCGAGAGCCCGGTGGATTCCGCCGTCGCGAATGGGACATAAATCACCCACCGCAAGTAGGAGTCCTGCACTTTTCCCGTCGCGGCGTCATAACTCGTGCCCGTCAGCACGTAGAGGGTTCGCGGCGCCTTCGGCATGAGAAGTTTACCGTCTTCCACTTCCTTGAATCGGATTTCATTCCGCTTCGCCCCCGTCACTTTCTGCGCCAGGAGTTCGCGGCCCCGCGCCATGAACGGCTCCAGATCCTTGTGGTAGCACGCGACATTGAAGGCCGTCTTGGTGGGATCCGTGGCGAGACAGATCATTTCGTTCTTGCCCGCCCGAAGCTGGGCCCAGTTTCCTTTCGCGTCGTACCCCAAAACCGCCGCGCCTTCGCGCAGTTCCGCCGGAGCCGCCAGAACCGCGCCCGCAATCTGCACTTGCGGCGACGGAATCTCGGCGGCGGAGGCCAGGCAGGCACAGACAACAATCGGGAACATCCGTATCGTATTCATCGGCAGACTCTCTCTCGGACGCCGCTGGGACGCGGGCACACACAACAATATCAAACCCGCCCCGCGTCTTGCGCCGATGCGCTCTTGAGGTAAGATCGGTGATGTTTTCGGCGGCGGCGATTGCCCGCGCCAAAATCAAAAGGAGCTCACTGTTATGTTGCGTCTTCTCGGCATCCCGCTTCTCCTCACGCTGACGGCCGGACTCCATCCCGCCACGGCCCAAGCTCCGGCGGCCCCTCAAGCTCCGGCAGCGCCGGCCCGGCCCGCCCGCCCGGCGCCGCCGACCCGGGATCCGCACACCCCCGGCTACGTCACCGCGAAGGAATTGCCCGACGGCGCCAACCCGCCCGCCACTGCCGACGGGAACTTCAGCCTCGGCCCCACCCACAACCCCGCGCCGGAAATGACCGTGCAGGAGGGCGTGCCGCAAGGCGCGGTCTTCAACTTCACGATGGAATCCCGCGACAGCAAAATATATCCCGGCATCGCGCGCGAGCCCAACACCTTCGGCACGATCGATCCGGCCGATCCCGCCAAGCTGATCGTCACCACCAGCCACCCCGCCCCGTACACGCGCCGCGTCGCGGTGTACGTCCCCAAGCAATACGTCCCCGGCACGGCGGCGCCGTTCATCGTCGGCGCGGACGGGCCCGACCGGTTGTTGTTCACGGCGCTGGATAACCTGATCGCGCAGCACCGCGTGCCCGTAATGGTCGCCATTTCCATCAGCAACGGCTCGGGCGACGCGCAAGGCAGCCAGCGCGGCATGGAATATGACACGATGTCTGGCCTGTACGCCGAGTTCGTCGAGAAGGAAGTGCTGCCGCGCGTGGAACAGGAAGCCGGCGTGAAGCTGACCAAAGATCCCGAAGGCCGGGCAACCATGGGCGGCAGCTCCGGCGGCTCCTGCGCCCTCATCATGGCGTGGTATCACCCCGAGTGGTACCATCGCGTGCTCACCTACTCCGGCACCTACGTCAATCAGCAGTGGCCATCGAACCCCGAAACTCCGGGTGGGGCGTGGGATTTCCATGAGCGCCTCATCCCCAACAGCCCGAAGAAGCCGATCCGTCTCTGGATGGAGGTCGGCGATCGGGACCTCCTCAATCCCAACGTGATGCGCGACAACATGCATGACTGGGTGCTGGCCAACGAGAAGATGGCCAAAGTGCTCGCCGACAAGGGCTACCACTACCAGTTCGTCTTTGCCCAAAACGCCGGCCACACCGATCGCGCCGTGAAACTACAGACGCTGCCCGAGGCTTTGGAGTATCTGTGGCAGGGATACCCGATCCTGAAGAAGTGACCCGCCGCTGAGGCGGCTGAACCAATCATGCGAACCGCCCGGTTTTCCGCATCGATCGCGATCGTCGGCGCGGTGGTCGGCCTGTACCGGCTCTTGCCGGCGAATAGCACGACGGTGGCCCTGACGCTGCTCATGGCCATCCTCGGAATCTCGGCGCGATGGGGCCTCGCGGAGGCGACCGTTGCGTCCGTCGCCGCCGTGTTGGGTCTCAATTACTTTTTCCTGCCGCCGGTGGGCACGTTCGCCATTCAGGACCCCCAAAACTGGGTGGCGCTCCTCGCCTTCCTGGCAACCGCGGTCACCGCCAGCCAGCTTTCCGACCGCGCCCAACGGCGCGCCTCCGAAGCCGAGGCCCGGCGCCGCGAGATCGAGCGCCTCTACGAGCTCATGCAAGGCATGATGCTGAGCGGCGCGGTCCGCCGCATGATCCACGAGTTTCTCGACCGCGTCGTGCAGACGTTCGGCTGCGAAGGCGGCGCGTTCTATTACCAGCCCGCCCGCGAGATCCTGCGCTCCGATCCGAAACGGAAACCCGCGTCCGATCTCGAATTGATCGGGTCGGCGGATCTCCCCGACATCGTGATCGATGCGAAGCGGTCGTTGGTGCTGGCGCCCGTGCGCTTTGCCGGGCGCTCGCTGGGCGGTCTCGCGCTCGTCGGGCGGCCGCTTTCCGCGCAAACCGTGCGCGCGATCGTCAATCTGGTGGCGCTGATGCTGGAGAAGGCGCGCGCGCTCGAAGAGGCCAGCCATGCCGAGGCCGCCCGTCAGAGCGAATTGCTCAAGACCGCGCTGCTCGATTCGCTGGCGCACGATATCAAGACGCCGCTCACCTCGATCAAGGCGGCGGTCACGAGCCTGCTGGGGGCCGCCACCGACGCCAATCGCGAGCTCCTGACCATCATCAACGAAGAGGCCGACCGCTTGAACCGGATGGCCGCTGAGGTGGTCGAAATGGCCCGGATCGAAGCCGGCAAGCTGCGCCTGGAGAAACGGCCGGTGGCGGCGGCAGATTTGATCGCCGACGCTCTCGCCGCATTTGCCGCGCCGCTGAAGAACCGCGGCGTCGCCATCGACATCGCGGAGGAGCTGCCGCCCGCGGAAGCGGACCCGGAGTTCACCGCCCAGGTCGTCCGGCAGTTCGTCGATAACGCGCTCAAGTACTCGCCGGAGGGCTCTCCGATCGTCATTTCCGCGGCGAGCCGGAATGGGAAGATTGTGATTGGAGTCGCGGACGGCGGTCCTGGCATCGAGGAAAGCGACCGTGGCCGCATCTTCGAAAAGTTCTTCCGCGGCGAACGGAATCGCTACGAGACGCAAGGCAGCGGTATGGGCTTGGCCATCGCAAAAGGAATCGTGGAGGCGCACGGCGAGCGCATCTGGGTGGAGAGCGAGCCGGGACGGGGCTCGACCTTTTATTTCTCCCTGGCCGCCGGCGCGAAGGAAACATGAGCGCCGGCAAGATCCTGGTGGTCGACGACGACCCGCAGATCCGCCGCGTCATGAAGGCGACGCTCGTCGGCCATCACTATGAGGTCATCGAGGCGCGCACCGGCGAGGACTCGCTCGCAATTCTGACGCCGGAAATGCCGAGCCTGGTGCTGCTCGATATGAATATGCCGGGAATGGACGGCCTGGAAACCTGCCGCGCCATCCGCGGCGTCTCCGCCGTGCCGGTCATTATTCTTTCCGTCCGCAACAGCGAGAAGGACAAGGTCGCGGCGCTCGACGCCGGCGCCGACGACTACGTCACCAAACCCTTCGGCATTGAAGAACTGCTGGCGAGGATCCGCGCCGCGTTGCGCCGCGCGCCCGAGGGAGGGCCGCACACCTACCAATCCCCGGACCTGGAGATCGATTTCGAGACGCGCACCGTGCGCGCCCACGGGCGCGACGTCGCGCTCACCCCCAAGGAGTTCGAGATCCTGCGCCATCTGGTGACCCATGCCGGTAAGGCCGTGACCCATCGGGAACTCCTGCAAGCCGTGTGGGGCCCCGATTACGGCGACGAACCGGCCTATCTCCGCGTGTTCATCAATCAGGTGCGGAAGAAGATCGAAGCCAATCCCGCGCAGCCGCGGCACATCGTCACGGTTCCCTGGGTCGGCTACCGGTTTGTCGCCGACGACGACGAGTAGGGTGTGTGCTGGTTCAGCGTGAAATGGAGAGCTTACGTTCCCAATGAGCGAGCATATAGTCATTTCCGCGACCTACTCGTCGCGTAGAGCCACGACCGGATCGATTTGCGCCGCCCGTCGCGCGGGAATATATCCCGCGACCGCTGCTGTGAGAGCGAGAAATCCCGCGCTGCCGAGCAGCACCGTCGGATCTGTCGGCCTAACGCCATAAAGGAATCCAGACAGGAGCCTCGTCGCCGCAAGCGCCGCGGGTAATCCACATGCGATTCCCAGGCCCGCCAGCGCCAGCGTTTCGCCTAAGACCAGACGCAGGACCCGCCGCGGCAGCGCCCCCAATGCCATGCGAACACCAATTTCCTGCGCCCGCCGGCTCACAGAATAGGCTATGACTCCATACAGTCCGATTGCCGCGAGAAGCGACGCGAGTCCTCCGAAAATGCTCGAGAGCAGCGCCAACAGCCGCTCGCGCATCAAGGCGGCTTCCATGTCGGTCGCCAACGTGCGAACGACGACGGACGGCAGGTAGGGGTCGACTGCCTCAATCTCGCGCCGCAGTTGCATGGGCACGTCGCTGCTGCCGCCGGCCGCGCGCACGATCAGTTCCATTCCCCCGCGTCCCGTGGGGGCCTGTAGAAAGGTCATGTAGATCGCGTTCTGCGGCTCGTCTTTAAGCGTCGAGTAGGGGATGTCGCGCGCCACGCCGATCACCTCGCATGGGCTTCCATTCTCGCCCATCGAAATCAGCCCGGTGCACACGATCCGCCTGCCAAGCGCACTTTCGCCGGGAAACGCGTGCCGGGCCAGCGTCTCGTTGACGATCGCCACGAGCGGCGCCCCTGGCCGCGTGTCCAAGGATGCGAAGTCCCGGCCTTGAACGATCGCTGATCCCAACGTCGCAAAGTAGCCTGGATAGATCGGATATTGATGAGCAACGACCTGCCGCCCGTCCTCGGTGCGGAACGGACGGCCGTACCCCCGATCGGTTGGCCGCTCGCCGGCGAGCGATGCGGAGGCCACTCCGGGCATGGCATGAACGCGGTCCAGCAGATCGAGATAGAGACGGTTGAGCCGCGGTCCGTTTGGCCCGTTCTTCTGATCGCTGCCCTGTGGCGACAGCGAAACCGTGTAGACGCGATCGCGCGAGAACCCGCCATCGATGTTGTCGATGCGATCGAGCGTGCGCACCAGCAGGCCGGCCCCGATCAGCAGGACGAAGGAGAGCGCCACTTGCGCCACGGATAATGCCCGCGCAAAACGCTGTGGCGCGCTCGTCCCGCGGCCGCTCTGTTTGAGGGCAGGAGCCAGGTCGAGCCCGGCGCCGCGAAGCGCTGGGGCCAGGCCAAAGAGAATGCCTGTCGCCATCGAAATTCCGGTCGTGAACAGCAAGAGACGCCAATCCGGGGACAGGTCGAGTTGAATCAGCGGCCCACCCACGGAAAGAAAGCGAACCAGCAATTCGGTTATGGAATAGGAAAGGGCGATTCCCAGAGCGCCGCCGATACCACTCAGAATCAAACTTTCCATCAGCAACTGCCGCATCACGCGAGCGCCGCTCGCGCCGATGGCCAGACGGAGCGCGATTTCGCGCTGCCGCACCGAGGCTCGTGCCAGGAGCAGGTTGGCGACGTTGCCGCAGGCGATCAGCAGCACCAGCCCCACCGCGCCGAGTAACACGTAGAGCGCTCCGGCATACTGGCGCCGCAACCGCGAAAGCCCGGTTGCGCCCGGCATCAGGACAACTTTGGCCTCCACCCATTGCTTACGCCAGCTTGCTTTCTCCAGACCGAGTTCGGCAGCGAGCTGCGTTTGCGTATTCCGAAAGAGCGCCTGCAAACCGTTGGTTGCCTGAGGGACCGTCACGCCCGGTTTCAATCGTCCGAACAGACTCAGCCAATCCACGGTGTTGCGTGGCCGGCCGAGCCAGTTCTCCTTGTCCGGCATCACTTGAGCCTGCATCATGAGGGGCGCGCTGATCTCGGGCGCATCGCCCACCTGAAGCCCGAAAAACCTGGCGGGCGTCACGCCGATGATGGTGAACGGCGTGCCGGCAATCAGGATCTTCTTCCCGATTGCGTCCGCCGATCCTCCCAAGCGCCGCTGCCAGTAGGCATGGCTGATCACCGCGACCGGATGGCCTCCCGGAATGCGATCATCCTCGGGGCCGAAGAGGCGGCCGGCAACCGGCGGAACACCGAGGACGTTGAAGTAGTTGCCCGATACAAGCTGGCCGAAGGTCGATTCGGCAACGCCGTCAACGCTCACATTCATTCGAATCCGCGCGCCATATGCCGCCAGTTCCTGGAAGAATGGCTGCTCGGCGCGAAGCCGCTGGTAGGTCCCGTAGTAGAAATACGCGTCGGCACGGGCGCCGTCCTGCTTGGCGAGAAAGAACAACGATTGCGGATCTCTCACTGGAAGCGATTTGAGCAGCAGCGCGTCTATGAGGCCGAAGATGGCCGTGTTGGCGCCAATGCCGAGCGCGAGAGACAGAATCGCGGCAGTGAAGAACGCCCAATTCTTCCGCATCGTTCGCGTGGCGTAACGCAGATCTTGCCCGGTCTGTTCCAGCACAGGCCAGTTCCACACGGCTCGTATGTCCTCCTTGATCAAAGTCGCGTTGCCTAACGCCCGTCGTGCTGCATAGTGGGCCTCGTTCGACGCCAGGCCAGCCTCCTGTAGTTCTTCGGCTTCCAGTTCCAGGTGGCCCCGGAGTTCGCGATCCAGATCCTCTGCCCGGTCCCGCCGCCGCCAGCGCATATCAGACCCCCTCCGCCGGCCACAGGATTCGCGCGACTGCGCCGGTCAGTTTCCGGTGCAAGGCGGGGTAGAGCGAACCATGCTCGGCCTGGAGGACATCCTCCGTCGTTCGCTGAATGTGTTTCGCGATCTGGCGCCCGTGAGCGGGCCCGAATAAAAGCGTTCTCAGGACTGGCATGTCGAGAGTGCCTTGAAGGAGTTCGATGCGGCCGGAAGGCTCTCTTGCCATATCGCTGGTAGATATTCTACCTTCAGTTCCCATTACGATGGTAGACGTTCAACCATCGGTTTTGGTTGGTTCTCCCAAATTGATTGCAACGAAACTGCAACAGGTGACCCGCTACGCCGCCGGGTTTCGATGGCCCACTTCGTTGCGGATCTCCTCGAGAGCCTCTTCCGACGATGGCGCGTTCAATTCCTTCTCGAAGCGCCGCAATGCGGCGCGGACGACGTCGCGGTGGTGCAGGTTCGCGCCAAAATGCTTCTCGCTCAGCTCCAGCCAGAGACGGTGAACCAGTTCGACGTCCTCCGGCCACAGCCTCGGCGGGTGGGGACCGAGGTTGAAGAAGGAGGACTGCCCGTCGGGCAGCACGACCTCGAACGATAGCGACGGGCGCGGCTCGGCAAGGGTCTCCCAGGCCATTCCCACCAGTCTCGCCTGATCGTCCACGCTCGCCACCGCCGATGAGCCCGCGACAATCCGCGAGGACTGCAGACGCCTCGCGATTTGCACCCCGGCCAGGCTCGGGTCCGTGCCCGGCACCGTCAGCAGCTTGACCGGCTTTCCCGCGGCTTCCGCCAGGTTTACGACTTTCGTGAACAGCTTGATTTCGTCGTCCCCGAAGATCTGCCCCGGCTCCAGTTCGGACTCGCCGGAACCCGCCGCATTCACCAGCCGCACCGAAAGCGCCACGATATCCATCATCCGTGTGTCGGTCTTTTCCAGGATCTTCTTCAGGTGGTCCAGCCGATTCGGATTGCGCACGGCGACGATAATGTTGCCGGGCCGGACTTGGGCCAGGTCCGCCGAAAGGTCGCCGGTCACCTCCATGCGGAACTTCTCCAACTCGGCGCTATGCGCCGGACTCTTCCTGCGGTGGTATCGCTCGGACAGCATAAACACCACGAAGAAGGCCAGCGTGAAAATCGTGCCCGAGATGGTTGCGGCCTTCTTGGTGAGCACGTTGATGGTCGCGAACAGGAACAGTGTGATCGTAATCAGCCCGAGACCGAGCGGAATCTCCGTCTTCCCGATGTGGAAATTCAGCGGCACCTTCCATTCGCGCCCCTCGGGCCGCTTGTAGCGCAGCATCAGCACGGAGAGCGCCTTCATGAAGAAGCTCCACATCACGCCGAAGGCGTACGCCTCACCCAGGAGGTAAACGTCGCCCCGGCTGATGACGATGGTCGCGATTTGCAGAATCGTGATCAGGTTGATGAGGCGGTGCGTGGTGCCGAACTTGTGGTGGGGATGGCGGAACCAGTCGGGCAGCACCCCATCCTCGGCGACCCGGTTGAGCACGCCGTTGGAGCCGATGATCGAAGTGTTGATGGCCCCCGCCAGAATCATGGTTCCCACCAGCACGACGAACCCGTGAAACAGCAGCTTCACCATCGCCGGACCGGCCAGGAACATCGACAGTCCGCCGATCAGGTTGTCCAGGTACTTGGGCCGTTCCGCGTCGGGGATGATCATCACGGCGAAGAACGAAACCAGGCAGGTGAACACCATGCTGTACAGGAAGATCACGAAGCCGGCGCGCTCCAGATTCTTCAGCTTCGGATGCGCGATCTCGCGGTAGACCTGCGCCATGCTTTCTTCGCCGCTCATGGCCAGCAGGGAGTGTCCCAACCCGATCAGAATCGCGATGACCGTAATCGACGGCGCGAGCGTTCCCTTTAGCCATCCCAGCGCTTCGCCGCTGAAATGCAGGTTGGCCATGACCGGCGCCGGAACGGGAGTATACCCGTGTTTTGCGATCGTAATGAGGCACCAGGCGATCAAAATCACCACCATTACGGTGGTAATTTGCATGATTCTGAGCGCTTTTTGGCTCGATTCGGGGATTCCAATGATGTTTTTTCGCCAAAAATACAGCGTGACGACGATGGCAAAAGCCGCGGCGAAGTACGGCGGATAGACGTGCACCGACTTGTAGCCGAGCATCTCCGCGCTCTCGTTGATCAGACCGCCCAGGTACAACCCCGCGCTGACCCCGCTGATGGGCCCCGTCAAGACGTAGTCGAACATGAGGGCCGACACCGAAAACTTGGCCAGTGTCCCCCCCATTGCCTCGTGAACGACGCGGTAGACGCCCCCCCGCACGAACATGCTGCAGCTTTCGATATACACGGCGCGGACCGCGTAGGAGAAGAGCATGATCGCGAGGATGAACCATGGCGCGGCCTTCCCGATCGCGGTCTCCGCGATCCCGCCGATGTAGTAGGCGGTGGAAGCCATGTCGTTCAACACGATCGCGGCGGCCCGCCAAAATGAGATGAAGGACAGCATCACGGTGGTGGCGACTACCACCTTGACCGTGCCTGCCCGTTCTTGCATTGTCACTGAATTCTCCTTGAATTCATGCCGTCACCGTCAGAATGACGTGGTGCCCGGCGCGGCGCAGTTGGCGCGCCAGCCGGGTCTCGGCCGTCGGCCATGCGCGCTTACGGCCGCCAATCACCACCAGCGAATGCGGGTCGAGCACCACCCCCAGCGCTTGCAGGCGATCCCGGCACAGATAGACGCGGACGTCCGTTTCGACGCGAGCCTCGATCGCGATCGCGCAAAGCCGCCGCTGCTGGAAGTCGGTCCGCACCGGCGAGCTATTCAGGGGACGCGGATACGGAACGATTTGCAGCGCCACCAGCACAATGTGCGCATGGAGGCGGCTGGCCAACGAGGCGGCGGTTCGCAGAGCCGTTATGGTGGCGTCCGCGGCAGTGCAGATGACGGCCACGGTAAGTCGGCCGCCGGCCGCGGCCGCGGCGGGCCGTTCGGGCGGGTGATCGATCCTGACGTCCATTTGAGACCGCTTTCACGGTAGGAAAAAGGACGTGAAGAAGTCGTAGGTAAAACGTAAGGATTTTATAAGGGTGCGGCCGGAGGCGTGCTTGAACTACGTCTTAAACCGGTCGTCGATCTCGACCTGGTAGCCGCTGGCCAGGCGGTTGGTCTCGTTGGCCATCCCCACGACCGCCATCAGTTCGGCGAACATCTCGTCCGTCATCCCCGCCTTGCGCGCGGCGGCGGTGTGCGACGCGATGCAGTAGCCGCACTGATTCGTCGCGCTCACAGCGACGTAGACCATCTCCTTGACAAGCGGGTCGAGCGCCCCGGGCGCCATAATCTGGCGGATGGAGTCCCACGTGCGCCGGAGCGTAGCCGGATCGCGCGCCAGCGCTTTCCAAAAATTGTTGATCCAGTCGATGTTCCGGGCGGCCATGATTTCGTCATAGACCGCCCGCACCTCGGGACCGGCGTCCGCGTACTCGATCAGCCCGAGAGTCGCCATATGCCGGCCTATGGATGCCCGCCGCCGAATGCTTTGGCCGCGCGCTCCTGCATCTCTTCCGGTGTGAGATCCTCCTTGCGGCTGGAGATCGCCCAGACGAAGCCGAAGGGGTCGCGGACGTGGCCATAGCGATCGCCCCAGAACTGGTCGGAGATCGGCATGCGAACCTCGCAGCCCGCCGCCAGCGCCTGCGCCCAGGTTGCATCGGCGTCCTGGACGTACAGATTCAGCACGACCGGGAGGTTGCCGCGAACCATCGGCGGCATGTGGAATTCCTCCGTGAAGTCGTCCGCCAACATCAACATCGAGTCGCCGACCTTCACCTGCGCGTGCATCAGTTTGCCGCCGGGCCCCGGCGAGCGGCGGATCTCTTCCGCGCCGAATGCCGCTTTCAGAAAATCGATAAATTTCGCGGCGCCGTCCACGCTGAGATGAGCGGTGATCGTGTGGAAGCCCGGAGGAATTGGAGAAGCTGGCTTGGACATGAGCACAGGATATCAAGTGCGGTATAGTTTGCCCATGCGACCCGCCCTCCTGCTGTTCGTCCTGGCACGCCTGCACGCCCAGAACATTGGCATGGACACCCATATCGACACCGCGCAACGGGTCCTGATCGACCGCGCCGACATTACGCAGCGCTCGCCCGTCGGACACGTGGACCTGCCGCGGTTGAAGGAGGGGGGCGTCAACGCGCCGTTCTTCGCGCTCTGGGTGCCGACGTATTACAAAGGGGCGGAGGCGATCCGCCGCACGCTCGATCTGCGCGACGCCATGCAGCGGCTGTTCGACACGCATCCCGAGCAGATCGCTCTGGCCCTCACCGCCGCGGATGTCGAGCGGATCGTGAAAAACGGCAGGATCGCGGCCATCCTGACGGTCGAAGGCGGCCACCAGATCGACGACGATCTGGCGGTGCTGCGCATGTATCACCGGCTCGGCGTGCGCTCCATGACTCTCACGCATTTCCGCAACACGGACTGGGCGGACTCCTCCACCGACAAGCCGGCGCATAACGGATTAACGGCCTTCGGCAAGGAAGTCGTGCGGGAGATGAACCGGCTCGGAATGATCGTGGATGTCTCGCACGTCTCGGACAAGACCTTTTACGACACCCTGGCGGTTTCCACGAAGCCGGTGATCGCCACCCACTCGTCCTGCCGCGCGCTCTCCGATGTGGTGCGCAATATGACGGACGACATGCTCAAAGCGCTGGCGAAGAACGGCGGCGTGGTGGGCATCAACTTCGGCGAGGGCTTTGTGAACCAGCAGGACGCCGAGCAGTTGAAAGCGGATATCGCGGCCGCCACGGCGGAGCCGCCTTCGCTGGCCGGAAAAGCGCTCGACGAATATGCCGCCGAGGAATTCCGCCGCGAGATGAAGGCGCGCCCGGTTTTCGCGACTGTGGACGACGTCGCCGAACACGTCGATCACGCCGTCAAAGTGGCGGGCATCGACCACGTGGGAATCGGAAGCGATTTCGATGGAATTTCCTCTCCCCCGAAGGGGCTGGAAGACATCTCAAAAATGCCGGCGCTGAAGACCGCGCTCAAAAAGAAGGGCTACAGCGACGACGACCTCAAGAAGATCTTCGGTCTGAACACCCTTCGCGTCTTGCGCGAGGTCACTGGCAAGTAGAGCGAACTCCGCCACGCGCCGCGTCGAGCGCCAACTGGCCGCCCGCCGCCCGCCGGACCAACTCCCGATACACCTGCACCGCCGCATTCAACTGCTTGACCTCCTCCTTGAGGAAAGCGCGCTCGGCGCACAACTGCCGGATGACGCGGACAGCACGGCCGGACGGCCGCCTGGTTGAAAGTCTCTTCGGTCGACGGGCTCTCATACGGAGTACTTTGCCTGAATTTCGTTTTCCGCACGATAGACAAGTGGTAAAGGTTTTGTAAAATCACCCCATATGCTACGGCGAGATTTGCTCCGCACGATGGCGGCAACTCCGTTGGCGATAGCCGCTTCCGCCCAGACCCGCTATGCAGCGAACTGGGCCTCGATCGACCAGCGCCCGAGCCCCCAGTGGTACACCGACGCCAAGTTCGGCATTTTCATTCACTGGGGCGTGTACTCCGTGCCCGCCTTCGCCGCCGTGAACGTCAAAGGCGAGACCGGCTACGCGGAATGGTATTGGAATTCACTAACCAAAAACATAAAGACCAATGGCCCGACGTGGAAATTCCACCAGCGGGTCTATGGCGCCGATTTCCCGTACTTCGATTTCGCTCCGATGTTCCGCGCCGAGCTATACGATCCGGATCACTGGGCGGATGTCTTCGAGCGGTCCGGAGCGAAGTATGTCGCGCTGACGTCGAAGCATCATGAAGGATTCACGCTATGGAAGAGCGCGGAGGCCAATCGCACCTGGGGCCGCCCCTGGAACGCCGTGGACATCGGGCCCAAGCGGGACGTGCTGCTCGACCTGATGACCGCGGGACGCAAGCGCGGGCTGAAAATGGGGATCTACTATTCGCTGTACGAGTGGTACAACCCCCTGTGGATCTCCGATAAGAAGCGTTACGTGGCCGAGCACATGATGCCGCAGTTCAAAGACGTGGTGAACCACGCAAAACCGAGCATTATCTTCTCCGACGGAGAGTGGGAGTTGCCGAGCGAAGACTGGCGGTCGGCCGAACTCCTCTCCTGGCTCTTCAACGAATCGCCGGTGAAGGACGAAGTCGCGATCGACGACCGGTGGGGCAAGGACACGCGCCACAAACATGGCGGCTACTACACCACCGAATACACATCCGGCATGCAGGCCGCCTCGCATCCGTGGGAAGAGAGTCGCGGGATGGGCTATTCCTACGGCTACAACCGCATGGAAACGGTCAAAGACTATCACACCGACCGCGAGCTTCTCATGATGCTGATCGATATCGTGAGCCGCGGCGGCAACCTGCTGCTCGATATTGGGCCGACCGGCGACGGGCGCATCCCCGTCATTATGGAGGAGCGCCTGACGCAGATCGGAAGCTGGCTGAAGCCGAACGGCGAGGCGATCTACGGCACGAAACAGTGGCGGCATCCGCGCCAATGGAGCCAGGGCTCCATCCCCAAATTCGAAGAGAAGGAGTTCATGTCGGAGTACGACATCAACAAGATGGTGGACACGCCGCCCGCGGGATACGCGCGGGTGGAGGCGTTTCTGACCGCCAGGCCCGAAGCGCTGTATGCCATCGTGCCCCGCCGTCCGCTGAAAGAGGTGGTGATCGACGACGTGGAAGCTCCGGCGGGAGTCAAGGTGACACTGCTCGACGGAGGCCAGGCGCTCGGAGCGCGGATCGAAGGGAAGAAGCTGCGGATTGCCGTGCCCGATGCGTTGTCGGCGTCGCTGCCCGCGCGGCAGGCGTATGCGTTCAAGATCGCCGGCGCGCGCTAACTAACGGCTGGATGCGGCGGGCGTCCAAAGCATATGCCACTTGCGAAGATTAGTGTGCTGCTCGTTACTGCGGGAGCATTCACTATGTCAGCGCAACTCTACCCCGCCCCCGGCCGTCTGGTCGACATTGGCGGCCGTAAATTGCATCTGTACTGCTCCGGCAAGGGCGGTCCGACCCTGGTTCTCGTCGCCGGGGGCGGTGCGTACTCGATCGACTGGGCGCTGGTGCAACCTCGAGTGGCCGAGCGTACGCGTGTGTGTTCCTACGATCGAGCCGGACTCGGGTGGAGTGATTCGGGACCGGCCGATGAGACCGTGGAACAGACGGTCGCTGATCTTCACGCCGTGCTGAATGCCGCTGGAGAGAAAGGGCCGTACATCCTCGCCGGGGCTTCGATCGGCGGAATCTTTATCCGCGCCTGTCAGCGAGCGTTTCCCGATGAGGTCGCCGGCCTTGTGTTCACGAACAGCAGCAATAAAGTCGGCATGAACGTGAAAGGCCAGGTCGACCTCATTTGGAGGCTCAGCGAGGAGCAATTACGGTCTGTATATCCTTTACCATCCTCGCCGCATCGGGCCCCACCTGGCAAGATCGGGGAACCGTTCGATCGGCTCCCTTCGGGTTTGCAGCCCGTTCGGATATGGCTGGACACGCGACGCCAGGAAGCATCGGAGCGGCGAGAGCCGGGTCCCGAATCGACGTTGTCATGGCGCAAAGAATTTCTCCATGAATTCGAGGAGACGGATGCGAAAGAACGCCCCCTTGGCAATCTTCCGGTGGTCGTCGTCTCGAGCGGGCCTGTGGCGAGTGACGCCGAGCGGCGCTCTCGTGATGGCGCCGCAGCACGACTGGACTTTTTGAGTTCCAACACGGCGCACGTCACCGCAACCGGAAGCGGGCACGAAATCCATTTGTATCAGCCCGATCGTGTGATAGGAGCGTTGCTTCAGACTGTTTCAGCGGTCCGGAACGGGGCGATGCTGAACTAACCTTCCTACGCTCCAGAACGAATCGCCGAAATGGGATCTCAAGCCCAGCGATCCGTTCCGGCTTCGCCGTCCCAGCCCGCGGCCGTTTCATCCCGAAAAAATGTTACCGTGCCGTTAGACCTTCTTCGAACTCGCCAACCTTCCCGCCGCGCCGCCCATCAGTAGCACGGCGAGTACCGCCATGCCCCACACCCGCAATGCAGGCACGGGAATGGGGCCGCCTGCAAACACCCACGCTGCGCCGACATGACTGTTGTCCCAGGGGCCGCCGACCAGAGCCGTGCTTCCGTCCCCGGACAGAGCGACCGAATAACCCTGAAGTGGAGTCGCAACCGCTCCCATGCCGACAAGCTTGGATCCTTGCCAGTATCGCCAAACAAGGCTGTATTTCCGTCGGCCGACAAGGCGACCGATGAGCCCTGGGCGACAGGCCTGACTGACCCCGTGCCGACAAGCTTTGCTTGTTGGCTCCAGGCGCCACCGCTCCGGGCAAATACCCACACCGCACCGACATCAGAGCCTGTGGGTCCGCCCACCAAAGCCGTATTTCCATCCGCGGACAAGGCAACGGAATAACCCTGCTCGGGAACGCCGGCCGCCCCCGTGCCAACGAGCTTTGATCCTTGCTGGCTCCACGCGCCTCCGTTCCTCGTGAACACCCAGGCCGCGCCGACGTCGAGATTGTCTCCGGGTCCGCCTACGAGGGCTGTGTTTCCGTCCGCTGACAACGCAACCGAAAACCCCTGCTCGGCAGGACCGCCCGCTCCTGTGCCAACGAGCTTTGATCCTTGCTGGCTCCACCCATCCCCATTCCTCGTGAACACCCAGACGGCGCCCTCACGCCTGTTGTCGAACCGGCCGCCGACCAGAGCCGTGGTTCCGTCCCCGGACAATGCGACCGACCAACCCTGATATGTAAATGGCTTCGCAACCGCTCCTGTTCCGACAAGCTTTGATCCTTGCTGGCTCCACGCGCCTCCATTCCTCTTGAACACCCAGGCCGCGCCGGCGTAGAGATTGTCTGAGGGTCCACCTACTACTACTGTGTTAGAAAAGAACAAATTAGTGTAGAATTGTTCTGTGGGCAAACAG
>CAZSQK010000054.1:0-51607 GCA_964608645.1 uncultured Solibacteraceae bacterium
CTGCGCCCGTGCCGGTTGCGCCCGTGCCGGTTGCGCCCGCGCCGCCCCCGGCGAAGGTCGAGCCCCCGCTCGAATCGGCCGACGCCCTCCATGTGCGCGCGCGCCAGTTGCTGACCGACGGCCGTTTCGCCGCCGCCATCGAGCAGTTCACCCTGGCTCTGAAACGGAATCCACGATTCGCCATGGCCTACAACGGTCGCGGCTTCGCGCATTACCGTCTGAAGCAATTTGCCGAAGCCATCGCCGATTTCGACGCAGCCATCGCCATCAATCCGGCCTATGCCAATGCGTACGTGAACCGCAGCGTCGCCAAGCGGGCCGCTGGAGATAAGACCGGCGCGGACGCCGACTTGGCCAAATCCCGATCGCTCGCCAGGTAGGGGCGTCAATGTTCCAGCCGCTCGCGGCTTCCCGCTTCCCTCCATGAGAAGATGAAACGGACGGTGTCCTCCGGGGACGGAGCGATGGGCATATGAGCTTTCAAGACTCGCTGCATCGACGCGGCGTAATCGGCACTCTCCATCTCGGATTTCTGCGCCTCTTCAATTTCCAGAAGACACCGGCTTACCTCCTCAGCCGGATGCTGGATTTGAGACGGTATGACCGTGAACACGGAGTGGACACGGCTGGGCTGATCGAATTGGACCGGCTCGACATCGAGAGTCCCGGTAAAGAGCACGGGACCCGGTACAGTGGAGCGGCGCCATGGCAGTTCAAGGAAGGCCTCGACCAGATTCCAATTGACCATGGAGACTACACGTTCATCGATATCGGGTCCGGCAAGGGCAGTGCGCTGTTTCAAGCGTCCGACTACCCGTTCAAAGCGATCATAGGCGTCGAGTTTGCGCGGGCTTTGCACGAAGCCGCGCTGCGGAACATCGCGACATTTCGTAGCCGCACCCAACGATGCCGGAATCTCACTGCAATCTGCGAAGATGCCGCGTCGTACCGTTATCCGGCCGGGCCGTGGGTGCTGTTCTTTAACAGTCCCTTTGCGCTGCCGGTCTGGAAGTCTGTGGCGGAGAACATCGCGCGATCTCCCCGAGGGCCCAAAACGAGCTACCTGATCTTCATGAATTATGGCTGGAATGCCGGAGCCGTAGAGTTCGTGGACAGTCTGAGCTTCCTCGAGCCGTTCCGTCGCGGCGACACAACCGCAATCTACCGGTTTGCTCCCGAATAGCATAAAATACCTTGATACCCTACGGAGACCGATGAACAGAGACGATCGATGTTGATGCGGCCATGCCAGCGCAGGTCGAAGTGAACGTTGGCGCCGCCGGAACCGATACGAAGCTGGATGTCTTGCTGGTCGCTACAATCGACGCGGTCGGAATTACGAGACTTCCACGGATTCTGCAGAAGGCCGGGTGCCGGGTCACTGTCCTCTGTAGCAGAAAACTCGCGCTGCGCCGCTCGTGTTTCGTGGGCCGCTGGATCGAGGGCCCCCGTCAGCCGGAGGCAATGGCCGCCGCCCTTCGTGACCATCTGATGGGCCACGTTGGAAAATATCGGCTGGTCATCGCCACCGACGAGCCGCTCCTTTGGGTCTTGAGAGAGAGCGGCGATGCTTGGCTGGCCCCCTGGTTTCCGGCGCCGCTCGGTGGAGCAAATTCTGCCGCGGTTTTTTCGAAATTAGCGTTTGCCCTGGCCGCTCAGGAGCAGGGAATCGGTCTGCCGCGCTGGCGGCTCTGTCGATCCTTGGACGAGGCCCGCCATGTCGCGGCGGAATTCGGATACCCCGTGGTTCTGAAATCCGATCATGGTCTGTCTGGTTCCGGCACCCGCGTCTCTGGAACACCGGAACAACTAGAGGAAGACTTTCGAACGCTCGATGCCGCCGCCGGCCTGGTGGTCCAGGCGTTTGTCCGCGGTGAGCTGGGCACAACTCCCGTCCTGTTCGACCGCGGCCGGCTGTGTTGCTGGTTCTCTGCCTACGCTCGTGAGCAGTGGCCAACGCGATTCGCCAGTTCCACTGCCTTGGAGATCGCCGATCCTCCCGGCATGCCGGCAATCCTGGAAGCCATTGGCCGCTTCACCGGCTTCAATGGTCTGTGCGGGGTCGATTGGATCGAGGAGGAGGTCACGGGGCGAACGCTGCTGCTGGAACTGAATCCGCGGCCCACGCCCGGTCTGTACCTGGGGCCGCACGCGGGCGTCGACTTCTCGTTGGCGATTCGGGATTGGCTCGCCGGCGTTCCGCGCGTCCAACCGCCCCGTCTGGCATCCGGCGAACCGAAGGCCCTCGTGATGTTTCCGCAAGCGCTCTACCGCGCGATTGACGATCGGCGCGTGAATCTTGGTCTCCGCGCCCTCGCCGATATACCCTGGGACGACCCACTCCTGGTTGGCGCGCACTTGCGTCGCCTGGTGACTCACTACGCGCGCCGCGTCCTCGGACGATAACCCGTCCCGGGCCGCTACTTGACGAGGGTCGACGATCTCCCGGCGAAGTCCAGCACCCACGTCGGGAAGATTCCAAGCGCCAGCGTCCCCAGCGCCGGCAGGATCAATGCCAGCCGTAACCCCATCGGCAGCGGCTGGATCTGACTGGCCGCGTCGCTCGGCTCGTGCATGTACATCATCACCAGAATGCGCAGGTAATAGTACGCCGCAACCGCGCTATTCAAAAGCCCGAGCACGGTCAACCACACCAGGTGCGATTCCAGCGCGGCCTTGAAGATGTAGAACTTGCCGAAGAAGCCGCCGGTCAGCGGCACGCCGATGAGCGACAGCAGAAAGATCGAGAGCATGGCCGCCGTGAGCGGCTGCTTCTCTCCCAGCCCCGCGAAATCTTCGATTCCCTGATACCGTTCTCCACGGCCCGAGAGGTGGCTGACCACCGCGAAAGCGCCGATATTCATGAACGCATACGCCGCCAGGTAGAACATCGCGGCCGCCGTGCCGATCTCGGAACGGGCGGTCAGCGCCACCATCACGTATCCCGCGTGCGCGATCGAGCTGTAAGCCAGCATCCGCTTGATGTTCGCTTGCCGCAACGCAGCGAAGTTGCCGATCGTCATCGATAGCAGCGCGCCGATCCACACCAGCGGCTCCCAACTGCGGCCGATCGATTCGAATGCCGTCAGGAAGATCCGCAGAAAGATCGCAAACGCCGCCGCCTTCGGGCCCGCCGAGAGGAACGCCGCCACGGGCGTTGGCGCGCCTTGATACACGTCGGGGGCCCAGATCTGGAACGGGGCCGCCGACACCTTGAACGCCAGCCCGATGAACATCAGCGCCGCCGCCAGCCCCACGAATAGCGGCTCCGGCGCGTCGGCGCCTGTCAGCGCGGCCCGGATGCCCGTCAGGTTAATGGTCTGGGCCGAACCGTAAATCACCGCCACGCCGTACAGGAAGAACGCCGTCGCGAACGAGCCCAGCAGGAAGTATTTCAGCGCCGCCTCGTTCGCGCGCTTGTCGTCGCGCAAATATCCCGCCAGAATGTAGCTCGCGATCGACGAGATCTCGAGGCCGATGAAGATGATGATCAGGTCGTTTGCCGCCGCCATCAGGCACTGCCCCGTGATGGAGAACAACAGCAGCGCGTGGAACTCGCCGGTTTCCGCCCCCTGCCTCGACAGGAAGCTGTACGACGGCAGCACCGTCAGAATCCCCACGCCGATCACCAAAACCCGGAAAAACGTCGCGAATCCGTCGACCGTCAGCATGTTGCCGAACGCCGGCCCCGGCTGCTGGTAAGCCAGGATCGCGCCGCCCATCGCGGCGATCAGACCCAGGATGCTGATATGTCCGAACAGATGCGATGACCGCTTCCGGATCAACGGGTCGAGCACCATCAGCAGCGTGCCGGCGATGGTCAGGATGATCTCCGGCAAAAACCGCATGAGGTCGCCCGCGTTCGTCATGTAGTTAGCGGGCATTGGCGGCCTCCGTGCGGGAAGGAGCCTGGACGCGGAATGGCACGTTCACCTGTGTCTGTTCGAGAACCCGCGCGGTCACTCTCCCGACCGGCGGTAGAAAGCTCTGCGAGTACATCCCCATCCACACCATCATCGCGATCAGTGGAATCACGGACGCCCATTCGCGCGGGTTGAGGTCGGGGATGTGCGACCGCACTTCTGCGTTCGCCTCGCCGTAGAAAACCCGCTGGTACATCCAAAGCATGTAGCACGCGGAGAGAATCACCCCGATCGACGCATAGATCGTCCACGTGTAATTGGCGAGCGCCGCCCCCTGCAGCACCAGGAACTCGCCTACGAAATTGTTGAGCGTGGGCAGTCCGATGCTCGCCAGGGTTGTGATCAGGAACGCGGTGGAGAGCCAGGGCGCGACCGTCGCCACCCCGCCGTAATCGTCGATCGCGAGAGAGTGGCGGCGCTCGTAAAGCAAGCCGACGATCGCGAACAGCGCGCCGGTCGAGATGCCATGGTTCAACATCTGGTATACGGCCCCATCGAGGCCCTGCTGCGTGAACGAGAAGATGCCGAGCACGACGAAGCCCAGGTGGCTCACCGAGGAGTACGCCACCAGCTTCTTCATATTGGGCTGCACCATGGCGACCAGCGCGCCGTAGATGATCCCGATAATTGCCAGGACGACGATCCACGGTGCGCACTGCCGCGCCGCGCTCGGAAACAGCGGCAGGCAGAAGTGCAGGATTCCGTACGTCCCCATCTTCAGCATGACCGACGCCAGCATCACCGACCCGGCCGAAGGCGCCTCCACGTGCGCGTCGGGCAGCCACGTGTGCAGCGGGAACAGCGGCACCTTGATCGCGAAAGCCAGGAAGAAGGCCAGGAACAGCCACATCTGCTCCGCCGGCGCGAACGTGAGCCGGCCCGCCGACAGCATGTCGAGGATCACCGGATAGCTGAACGTCAGTGCGCGGTTGTAGATGTGGATGATGGCCACCAGCATCAGCACCGAGCCCGCCATCGTGTAAAGGAAGAACTTCACCGCCGCGTAGATGCGCCGCTCGTGCCCCCAGATTCCGATCAGGAAGTACATGGGGACCAGGCTGACCTCCCAGAAGACGTAAAACAGGAACAGGTCTTGCGCCAGGAACACGCCGATCAGCCCGAACTCCAGCAGCAGCAGGAAGGCGTAGAACTCCTTCACCCGCGTCTGCACATACCGCCACGAGATCAGCACGCAAATGGGCGTGAGCAGCGTCGAGAGCAGCACCAGCCACAGGCTGACCCCGTTCACCGAGATGGCGAAGTGAATGTCCGGCGTCGCGATCCAGGGAATGTCCACCGTGAACTGCTCCCCGGACAAGCCGCGGTCGAACCACGCCAGCAGCCCCAGCGACGCCGCGAACGTGACCAGCGAAAGCACGATCGCCCAGGTCCGGCTCGCCTGCGGCGAGGTGCGCGGAATGTAGAGCGCGATCAGAAATCCCGCGAGCGGCAGCGCGAGCACCGCGGTCAGGAGGTTCATCGCACTCCTCCCGCGATGCCGATCGCGACAATCACCAGAACCGAGCCGGCCAGCACCCACGTCGCATAGCTGCGGATGTTGCCGGATTGCAGCCGCCGGAGAACGCCGCCGATACGCTGGGCCGTTCCGCCCGCCCCGTTGACCATTCCGTCGATCAGGCCGGCATCCATGCCCTTCCAGAGAACTACGCGCGACGCGCCGACCGTCGGCTTGACGACCGCCGCGTCGTACAGCTCATCCACGAAGTACTTGTTGTAAACCAGTTTGTGCAAGCCGCCGAGGCTGTTCGCGAGGGAATCGGCCATCCCCGGCTTCGCGACATACATGAGCCATGCGAGGGCGATCCCGATCACGCCGGCGGCCACGGAGATCGCCATCAGCGTGACGTCCTCGCTCTCTTCCAGGGTCGGGAAGACCGTCCCCAGGAATACGGGAATCTTGAACAGGAAGCCGCCCGCCAGCGACAGGACGCCCAGGATGGCAAGCGGCACAATCATCACCGGCGGCGATTCGTGCGGATGCTCGTGCCCGCGATAGGCGCCGAAGAATGTGAGGAACATCGCGCGGAAGACGTAGAACGCGGTCATCCCCGCGGTCACGACGCCGAGCCAGTACATCCAGGGAGCGTGGTGGTGCGCCGCCAGCAGGATCGCGTCCTTGCTGAAGAAGCCCGAAAACGGAGGGATGCCGGCGATGGCGACCGCCGCGCACATCATCGTCAGAAACGTCCAGCGGATCTTGGTGCGCAGCCCGCCCATGTTCCGCATGTCCTGTTCACCCGACAGCGCGTGAATCACGGAACCCGATCCCAGGAAGAGCAGCGCCTTGAAGAAAGCGTGCGTCATCAGGTGGTAGATGCCCGCCGAAAACGCCCCGCAGCCCACCCCTACGAACATGTACCCGAGTTGCGACACGGTCGAGTACGCAAAGACTTTCTTGATATCGTTCTGCGCCAGCCCGATCGTCGCGGCGAAGAATGCCGTCGCAATGCCGATGATAGCGATCGCGTGCATCGCCTCGGGAGCATGAATGTAGATCGGGAACGACCGCGCCGTCATGTACACGCCCGCCGTGACCATCGTCGCCGCATGGATGAGCGCGGAGACCGGCGTCGGGCCGGCCATCGCGTCCGGCAGCCACACATATAACGGGATCTGCGCCGACTTACCGCACGCGCCCACCATCAGCAGCAGCCCGATGGTGGTCAGCAACGCCTCGGAGGTGCCCGGGGCCTTTTGGAACACCGTTCCGAAATCGAGCGAACCGAACTGCCTGAAGATCAGAAACATCGCCAGCGAGAAGCCAAAGTCGCCGATGCGGTTGACGATGAACGCCTTGTTTCCCGCGTTGGTCGCGAATTTCTTATCGAAGTAGAATCCGATCAGCAGGTAGCTGCACAACCCCACCCCTTCCCATCCCACGAACAGCACCAGGTAGTTCGACGCCAGCACCAGGGTCAACATGAAGAACATGAACAGGTTCAGGTAGGCGAAGAACCGGTAATACCCCCCTTCGTGCGCCATGTACCCGATCGAATAGATGTGGATGAGCGAGCCGATGCCCGTGACCACGAGCAGCATGACGGCGGTCAGCCGGTCCACCGACATGTCCCAGCCGATGTTCAGCGCGCCGCTCTGGATCCAGGTGAAATAGTGCTCCGAATACGAGGTGTTCAGGTCGCCGAGCGCGAACAGCGTCTTCAGCACCCAGGCAAACGACAGCGCCACGCTGCCGATCGCAACGGTATTGACGAGCCCCTTCGAAAAACGCCGCCCGAACAGGCCGTTAATCAGGAAGCCCGCCAGAGGAAGTATCGGTATGAGCCAGAGTTGCATCGGTTAATCGGTTTCTTTCCTAATCCGCGCCCTTGGCGGCGAACACTGCAATCCCACCGCGGAGTCCCGGAGACGGTCGCGCCCGCCCGCTTCGAGCCGCCCGCCCTAATTCTTCATCGAATCCACTTCGTCGATATTCAGCGTCTGCCGGTTCTTGAACACCGTCAGGATGATCGCCAGCCCCACCGCGGCCTCCGCCGCGGCCACCACCATCACGAAAAACGTGAACAGGTGGCCGTCCACTTTCTTGAGCTGGTAGGAAAACGTCACGAAACTCAGATTCACCGCGTTCAGCATCAGCTCGATCGACATGAACACGGTGATGATATTCCGCCGGAACAGGAACCCGGCCACGCCCAGCGAAAACAAAATCGCGCTCAGCGTCAGAAACCAGGAAATCGGGATTTCCGACATCAATCCATCTCCTTTCGCGCCAGCACGACGGCTCCCAAAATGGCGATCAGGACGAGCACGGAGGTCACTTCGAACGGCAACAGGTACGTAGTGAACAGCGCGCGCCCCACGGCCTGCGCCGACCCGCCCTTGAACCCGCCGAAGCGCACGCCGACGGCCTGCGGGTACATCCGCTGCACGAACCACGCCATCAGGCCGAGGAACGCGATCAAGAGCGGGCCGCCCAGCAGTTGCACCATGAAACTCCGGCCCTTCTTCGATTCCGCACCCGCGTTCAGCAGCATAATGACGAAGACGAAGAGCACCATGATGGCGCCGGCATACACGATCACCTGCGCCGCCGCGATGAACTCCGCGCCCAGTAGCAGATACAGGATCGCCAGCGAGCCCATCACGCCGACCAGTGAGATCGCGCTCGATATGGGGTGTGTCTGCACCACGACATTGATCGCGCACACCACCGCGATCAGCGCGAAGATCAGGAAGAGTATGACGTCCATGTCACGAAAACCAGGCGACCAGGAAGCCGGTCACCAGCAAATTCAGCATCGCCACCGGGAAGAGACCCAACCAGGTGAAGCGCATTAACTGGTCATAGCGGAAGCGCGGCATCGTGCCCCGCACCCACATGAAGGCGAACAGAATCGAGCCCGTCTTCGCCGCGAACCAGAACAGCGGAAGCAGCCACGCCTGCACCGCCGGCAGCAGAAAAACCCCCGCGATCACCAGGAAAATCACTCCGAACGCCGGCAGCGTGAGCCGGTCCCGCTTCCGCGCGGGATGCAGTCCGTGATACAGCGCCACTAGGCCCGCGATGGCGAAGATCGCCGCCGGCACGAAGCTCGAGCCGTACCGCGCCGGCCACGGCGCCATCCAGCCTCCCAGGAACAGCAGCGTCGCCATCGCGCTCACCGTGATCATGTTGGCGTACTCCGCCATGAAGAACGACGCGAACTTCATGCTGCTGTATTCGGTGTGGAACCCGGCCACCAGCTCGTTCTCCGCCTCCGGAAGATCGAACGGCACGCGATTCGTCTCCGCGAACGCCGCGATCAGAAAAATAATAAAACTGACGATTTGCGGAAACGGCCCGCGCAGAACGTTCCAGTGAAATATACCGCCCGCCTGGCTTTCCACCAGGTCGTGGAGACTCAGGGTGTTCGAAAGCAGCAGCGGCGCCGCGATCGCCAGCGACATCGGCAGCTCGTAGCTGATCATCTGCGCCGAGCTGCGCAGTCCGCCGAGCAGCGCATATTTGTTGTTCGACGCCCACCCCGCCAGCGCGATCCCGTAGACGCCCATCGAAGACGCGGCCAGCACGAACAGCACGCCGATATTCAAGTCGGTAAGCTGCATCGCCGTCTCGTACCCCGCCACGTGAATGATCGGGCCGAACGGAATCACCGAGATCGAAAGCAGCGCCATGGTGATCGCCAGGAACGGCGCGGCCAGGTACAGGGGCTTGTTCACGTACGGAGGCACCAGGTCCTCTTTGGTGATGAGCTTGATTACGTCGGCCAGAGGCTGTAGCAAGCCGTGCGGGCCGACGCGGTACGGTCCGGGACGCACCTGAATGTGCGCGATCACCTTCCGCTCCACCCATTGCAGGTAGGCCAGGGTCGTCATGAGCACCGCAAAGACCACGACCACCTTGATCAGGCTGATGACAATAAACGAGTCCATTAGCGGCTCATCCGGCTTTCCACGACAGAATGCAGAACCTTAGAGTAACGCCCCAGCGTGCCTGACGAGAAGAGACCGTTATGGTCCGATTTGACGAGATCGGGCCGGTTTTCCACCGGCGCGCGCCCGTTCACCGGCGTCGTCTGCGCCGCCCCGCCGGTCGCCAGCACCGGCATCGCGATGTCGTATCCGTGAACGTTCTTGCGGATCTCGTCGAAGACCACCAGCGGCGACCACGGCCCAAGCGCCGCCGCCGCGCCCATTTCCCTCGCGATGAAGCCCATAATCTCGAGGTCCGCCTTTGCGCCCATCGTCTGGATCGCAAGCTTCAACCGCTGCACCTCGCCCGTGACACTGGTGACGGTCCCATTCTTCTCGTAAGCATTGGCCGCCGGAAGAACCACATCGGCGAGCCGCGCGGTCTCCGTGAGGAACATATCCTGCGCCACCACGAAACCGGCCTTCCGCGGCGCGCCGCCTTCATACGGATTCGCCCCGACCACCCACAGCACGTCCAGATCGGCCGCCAGCATCTCGTCGATCCGCATTCCGCCCTCGCCCGGCACGACCCCCATATCGATCGCGCCGCGCGAGTTCGAGTAATCCACCAGAGCCACGTATTTCACCGGGATCCCCAGCGATTCGCCGAATTCCACCAGCCGCCGCACGTCGTCGCCCTTGATGGCGTCGTTAAACAGGATGACCAGCTCGGGCTCGCCCTTCAACTTGTCGCGTAACGATTCCAGCGCCGCGAAGGAATCCGCCGGACTGCCGGCCCGCACACTTGCCACCGAATACTTGTCCTCGCGCACCGGACCAGGCGTCACCGCGTAGACATGGGCCTGGTGATGCCGGTAATTCGCGCGAATCTGGTAAGAGAGCAGCGGATGCTCCAGCGCCAGATCCGCCCCGATCACCAGGGCCGCCTTGCGCTCGTACAGATCGGTCGTCGTGGCGAGTTTGCCGGTCTTGCCGCTTAGCGCGTCCACCAGCGTCATCACGTCGCCGGTGCGGTGATGATCGAGATGCGGCGTCCTCAGCACGTTCGTTGCGAATTTCCGCAGGTAGTAATTCTCTTCGTTGGTCGTGTGGTTCGACCCGATCACGCCGAAACTGCCGCCCGCCGCCAGCGTCGCGTTGAATTTCTGCGAAACGGCCGCCAGGGCTTCCGCCCAGGAAACCTCCTCGAGTTTGCCGTTTTTACGGACCAGCGGGGCCTGTAAACGCTCCGGATGGTCGTAAAAATCGAACGAATATCGCCCTTTTATGCACAAAAACTCGCCATTTATGCCCGAAGTATCGCGATTATTGCCCCTAATTATGTGGTCATTCCGGGTTCCGAGGGTCGTTTTGCAGCCGTCCGCGCAGTGCGTGCAGATCGTGCCGACATGGGTCATTTCCCAGGGTCTCGTCTGGTACCGGTAGATGCCGCTGGTCAGCGCCCCCACCGGGCAGATATCGATGCACGCGCCGCACTCGTCGCATTCCAGGTGGTCGCCCTGATTCGGAGCGATCTCCGAAACCACGCCGCGATTGATCACACCCAGCGCGCCAACCCCCATTCCTTCGTTACAGATACGGACACAGCGGAAGCACAGGATACACCGCGGAGCGTCGAAAAAGACCACAGGCGAGAACTGCTTCTCCGGCGTATGGACTTTCTCCTCCGTGTAGCGGCTTTCCCCCGCTCCATACCGGAAGACCATGTCCTGCAGTTCGCATTCGCCGCCCTTGTCGCACACCGGGCAATCCAGCGGATGATTCGTCAGCAGGAATTCGAGCGTGTATTTGCGGGCCTGCGCCACCTGCGGCGTTTCGGTGCGCACCACCATGCCTTCGGCCACCGGGAGAGTGCACGCCGTCATCATCTTCGGCATCTTCTCCACTTCGACGAGGCACATGCGGCAGGCGGCCTGCAGCGATAGCCCTTCGTAGTAGCAGAACGCCGGAATCTCGATGCCGGCCTTTTTCGCGGCGTCGATCACCAGCGTACCCGGCGCCGCCTCCACCACCCGCCCGTCGATTGTCAGTTTTACCAGATCAGCCATTCGAACCTTACACTCCGACCATCTGCCCCGACTTCTCGTAGGGGCACGGCTTGCCGTTCAGGTGGTCCTCAAATTCGTGCCGGAACTTCTCCACGATCGAGATCGTCGGCATCGCCGCCGCGTCGCCCAGCGGACAGAACGTCCGTCCCAGCATGTTCTTCGCGAGATCGCCGATCAGGTTGATGTCGCTGCGTGTTCCTCCGCCGTCGTGGAATCGCGTCAGGATCTTCTTCAGCCACGTCGTGCCTTCGCGGCACGGGATGCACCAGCCGCAGCTTTCGTGGGCGTAAAACCGCATGATGCGAAGCGCCGCCTTCACCATGCACGTGTCTTCGTCCATGATGATGACACCGCCCGACCCCAGCATCGTCTTGCGCTGAGCCATGGAGTCGTAATCCATCGTGGCGCCTTCCACTTCCGCCGCCGTCAGCACCGGGCAAGACGACCCGCCCGGGATGAACGCCTTCAACTTCTTCCCGTTGCGCATCCCTCCGCCGACCTCGTCGATCATCTGCCGCACCGGGAACCCCATCCGCAGCTCGTAGACGCCCGGCTTGTTCACGTGTCCGGTGAGGCAGGTCATCTTCGTCCCGCCCGCCTTCGGCACGCCCAGCGCCGCGTATGCCGCGCCGCCATCGCGCAGAATCGCCGGCGCCGCGCAGTAGGTTTCGACGTTGTTCAGCACGGTCGGACACTGAAACGCCCCGACCACCGCTGGAAACGGCGGGCGGATCCGCGGAATGCCGCGCTTGCCTTCGAGCGATTCCAGCAGCGCCGATTCCTCGCCGCATTCGTATGCCCCGGCGCCCGTGTGCGCGTACAGGTCGAAATCGAAGCCCGTGCCCTGAATGTTCTTGCCGAGCCAGCCCTTCTCGTACGCCTCGGCGATCGCCTTTTCCAGCACTTCGATCAGGTAGCGATACTCGCCACGCACGTAGATATAGCCCGCGTGCGCGTCGACCGCCAGCCCGGCGATCAGCACGCCTTCGATCAACTGGTGCGGATCGTTCTCGATGAGGACGCGGTCCTTGCACGTGCCCGGCTCGCTCTCGTCGGCGTTCACCACGATGTACTTGGGTTTGGGCGACGTGCGCGGCACGAAGCTCCACTTCATGCCGGTGGGGAAACCCGCGCCGCCGCGGCCGCGCAGGTTCGAGGCCTTCATCTCCTCGATGATCTCGTCCGGCTTCATCCCGGCGGCCTTCCGGAAAGCCTGGTAGCCTTCGGTGGCCAGATACGTGTCGATGGAGGCGGAATTCGGCAGACCGAACCGGCGCGTCAGCACCCGGGTCTCCAGCGGGCTGGGTTCGTTATAAAGCATGCGCTATTGTTTCTTCCTCAAGCCGTCCAGTAGCTCGTCCAGTTGCTGGGGCGACACGGCGTGGTGGAAGTCGTAATTCACCTGCACCGCCGGCGCCCACGAGCACGCGCCGATGCACTCCACTTCCTCGAGCGAGATTTGCCCGTCCGCCGTGACTTCCTTATGCCCGATGCCGAGTTTCCCGCAGGCGCGCTCCCAGAGCTTGTCCCCGTCGTGCAGCAGGCAGCTGATATTGGTGCAGATCTGGACGTGATACTTCCCCAGCGGCTTGCGGTGCAGCATGGAGTAGTACGACAGCACCTCGTTGACCTGCAGCGGCGTGACGCCGACGCGCCGCGCCACTTCGTCGATCAACTCGCCGGTGCAAGACCCGATCTCGTCCTGCGCGTACAGCAGCATCGGAATCATGGCGGACCGCTGCCGCCCCGGCGGATAGCTCTTCAGGAGTTTGTCAAACCTGGCTTCCAGTTGTGGTGAAAAAGTCATCTTGAGAACCGGGAGTCGCAGGCCCGCAACTCCATCATCTGTCCGTGTCCCCCAGGACGAAGTCCATGCTCCCGATCGCGGCGATCACATCGGCAATGAGGGTTCCAACCACCATTGTAGACGTCGCCTGCAGATTGCCGAAGCTCGGCGTGCGCATATGCACACGGTATGGCGACGAGGTCCCGTCGCTCACCACGTAATACCCCAGCTCTCCGCGCGGCGATTCGATCACCTGGAACACCTCGCCCGCCGGCACGCGGAAGCCTTCCGTCACGATCTTGAAGTGATAGATCAGGGCCTCCATCTGGGTCTTCATCTTTTCCCGGTCGGGCAGCACGACATGCGGCGCGTCCGCCTTCCAGGGACCCGCCGGCATCCCTTCGAGCGCCTGTTTGACGATCCGCGCGCTTTGCCGCATCTCCTCGACGCGCACCTGGTAGCGCGCGTACACATCGTTCTCCGTCCGTGTCGGCACTTCAAAGTCGAATTTTTCGTAGCTCGAGTACGGCGCGCTCTTGCGGGCGTCCAGCTTCAACCCCGCCGCCCGCAGCATCGGACCCGTCACGCCGAGATCCAGCATGTCTTCGAGCGAGATCCTGCCGACCCCCTGCGTGCGCCCGATCCAGATGCGGTTGTTCGTCAACAGGTCTTCGTATTCGTCGACGCGGCTCGGGAAGACGTCGATGAATTGCTTCACCTTCTGCTGCCAGCCGCGCGGCGGCTCGAGCGCCAGGCCGCCGATGCGGAAGTAACTCGTCATCATGCGCTGTCCCGAGAACGTCTCGAAAATGCGCAGGATATCCTCCCGCTCGCGGAAGCAGTACAGGAACACGCTCATGGCGCCGATGTCGATGGCGTGCGTCCCCAGCCACACCAGGTGGCTGTTCAGCCGCGTCAACTCGGTCAGCATCACCCGCATCCACTGCGCGTGCGGCGGAATCTCCAGGCCAAGCAGCTTCTCCACGGCCAGGCACCAGGCCAGGTTGTTGGAGAGCGGCGCCAGGTAGTCGACCCGGTCCGTCAGCGTCACCGCCTGCTGGTACGTCTTGACCTCGAATTCCTTTTCGATCCCGGTGTGCAGATAGCCGATATCCGGCTGGCACTTCATGATGGTCTCGCCGTCGAGTTCCAGCAGCAGACGCAGGACCCCGTGCGTGGACGGGTGCTGCGGCCCCATATTGAGGACCATGCGGCGCGGCCCGCTTTGCGGTTGCTGCTCCTCTTCGGCGACAGCGCCCAGATTTCCCGGTATGCCCGATTCGCTCATCCCTATACCCTCGAACCCGTGATCGGGTAGTCCTTGCGCAGAGGATGTCCCTCCCAATCGTCCGGCATCATGATCCGCCGCAGGTCGGGGTGGCCCGTGAAACGGATTCCGAACAGGTCGAAGACCTCGCGCTCGTACCAGTTGGCGCCGCGCCAGACCGAAGTCACCGATTCGATCCCCGGATCGCCTCCGCGCAACCGGCATTTCAGCCGCAGCCGCTCGTTCCGTTCGATCGAATGCAGGTGATAGACCACCTCGAACCGGGGTTCGGAGGGGTACCGGTCCACCGCCGTCACGCTGCTCAGCCGGATGAACTGTTGGTCGTACTTGAGAAAACCACAGACGCTGGCGATCTTCGCCGGCGCGATTTCGAGCGTGAGTTCGTCGCGATCGAACTTACCGGCCGTCACCGCGTCGGAGTCGAACGCATCGATAGCCGCCGCCGCGGCGCGATCTCGCAGATTGTCGGGTAGCATTTCGAATGTGTTACTGCTTTCGCCCGGTCAGGCCGGCCCCCGACCAGTCCAGCGCGCCCTTTTTCCAGATGTAGAAAAATCCGGACAGGATCAAAACCACGAATATCAACATCTCGACGAACGCGAACATTTTCAGCTCGCGGTACACGACCACCCACGGATACAGGAAGATGGCCTCGATGTCGAACAGAATAAACAGCATCCCCACCAGGTAGAATTTCACGCTGAAACGGTGCCGGGCGTCGCCGGTGGGCACGATCCCCGATTCGTACGGCATATCCTTCACCCGATTCCGCACCTTCTTGCCCAGCAGAAACGACACGCTGAGCAGCCCCGCCGCGAGCGCCATCGCGACCAGCGCCTGAACCAGCACGGGAAAATACAACTCTGTGTAGGAGTTAGGCATTCGATTCGGGAGAGAAAAGCCTCAAATTTGACTATAATTGTTGTAAAACGGGGGTGTCAACCAAGTATGCCGATCGAGATCGTGGTCAACGGAGAGCCGCGCGCCGCTTCAGAGGGGCAGACAATTCTGGATCTGTTGCATCAACTGGAGTTGGACCCCGCCCGCGTCGCCGTGGAATTGAACCGGCGGATCGTCAGACAGCCCCTTTGGGCAGAGACCATCCTGAACGCAGGCGCACAACTGGAAATCGTACAATTCGTCGGAGGGGGATAAGGAACGCAGGGGAGGCGCGCTCCGCCGCCCCCGCGTCTGGCTAGAAACTCCGGATCGCGCCCGCTTCGTCTTCGTGGACGTCGAACACGGTATACAACTTGGTGATCTGCAACAGGTCTTTCACCCGCTTATTCAGGTTGAGCAGCTTCAACTGGCCGCCGCTGTTGGTGACTGTGGTGAAGCCCGACACCAGCTCGCCGATCCCCGAGCTGTCGATGTAATTCACCTCGCCCAGGTTCAGCAAAATCTTCTTCTGGTTCTTGCCGATCATGTCGCGCAAGGTGTCGCGCAGGGCGCTCGAACCTTCTCCCAACGTGATCCGTCCCGCCACGTCGACTACGCTGACATCCCCCACTTGCCGAGTATTCAACTTTACGCTCACGAATATGCCTCCTGGCTGAATGCCGCCGAATCTACTTTGACACCGTGTACTTGACTAAAGTTACTTCCATCCCGCCCTGTTCCTGGCGATGAATTTCAAACTCGTCCATAAACGAGCGGATCAGAAAAATCCCCCGCCCCGAGGTCCGCATCAGATTCTCCGGCGCCAACGGATCGGGCAGGCTCTCCACATCGAATCCTTCGCCCTGGTCCGCGATGCGCACCGTGAATCGCTGCGCGTCGTGCGCCACCGAAAACCGAACCTTCTTGTTCGCGTTGTAGCGGTTTCCGTGAACCACCGCGTTCACCATCGACTCCCGCACGGCCATTCCGATCTTCATCAGATCTTCGTCGTCGAAGCCCGCGCGGCCGGCCACGCCGAGCGCCAGTTCTTCGGCGCTATCCACGCTTTCCAGAGTCGACTCCAGAAACCGTTCCTCCTTCTCCGGAACGTGGTGCTTATTCTCCTGCATACACAGATCGGCCAGGAAGCGCGGCCAAGTCGAATCGTCAGAATAAATTACCGGAGTCGCGAAAGTCAAGACGACTACTCGTCTTCCGAGCTCTGGCCGACCTTCAGCACCGCCAGGAACGCCTCCTGCGGAATTTCCACGCGCCCCACCCGCTTCATCCGCTTCTTGCCCTCCTTCTGCTTTTCGAGCAGCTTTCGCTTCCGGCTGATGTCGCCGCCATAACACTTGGCAAGCACGTTCTTCCCCATTGCCGAGATGGTCTCTCGCGCCACGATCTTGTTCCCGATGGCGGCCTGCAGCGCCACCTCGAACATCTGCCGCGGGATCAGCTTCCGCAGCCGCGAGATCAGCTCTTTGCCGCGCTCGTACGCGAACTCCTTGTGCACGATCAGGGAGAGCGCGTCCACCGGGTCGCCCGCCACCAGCACGTCAAGCCGCACCATCGGCGAGACGCGGTGTCCCGCCAGGTGATAGTCGAGCGAAGCGTAGCCGCGCGACGCGGACTTGAGCCGGTCGTAGAAATCGAGCACGATTTCGTTGAGCGGCATTTCGTAAACCAGCATGACGCGCCCGCCCCCGATGTACTCGAACTTCTTCTGCACGCCGCGCTTCTCCTCGAGCAGCTTCAGAATGCCGCCCAGGTACTCCTCGCGCGTGATCACCGTGGCGTCGATGATCGGCTCCTCGATCTGCTTGATCTGCGACGGGTCCGGGAACTTCGTCGGGTTATCGATCTCCACGACGTCGCCGACGGTCGTGGTGATGCGGTAGCGCACGCCCGGCGCGGTCGTGATCAGGTCGATATCGAACTCGCGCTCCAGCCGTTCCTGCACGATCTCCAGGTGGAGCAGCCCCAGGAACCCGCAGCGGAAACCGAAGCCGAGCGCCACCGAGTTCTCCGGCTCGAAGCTGAACGCGCTGTCGTTCAACCGGAGTTTCTCCAGCGCGTCGCGCAGCAGGCCGTGCTCGTGCGATTCCACCGGGTACAGCCCGGCGAAGACCATGGCCTTGATCTCTTCGAAGCCCGGCAGCGGCTCGCTCGCCGGATTCTCCTGGCTCGTAATGGTGTCGCCGATCTTGGCGTCGGAAACCGTCTTGATATTCGCGAAAAGAAAGCCCACCTCGCCCGCCGACAGCTCGTTGCACGGGATCGCCTTGGGCGATTGGTAGCCCAGTCCGTCCACCTCGAAGGTCTGCCCGTTCGACCACAGCCTGATCCTTTCTCCGACACGGACCCGGCCCTCCATCACGCGCGCCAGAATGATCACGCCGCGGTACGAATCGAACCAGGAGTCGAAGATGAGCGCGCGCAGCGGCAAGTCCGCCGAGCCCTTCGGCGCCGGCACTTTGTGCACGATGTGCTCGAGGATCTCGTGCACGCCGGTCCCCTGCTTGGCGCTGCACAGGACCGCGTCGCTGGCGTCGAGTCCGATAATCGTCTCGATCTGCTCCCGGATCCGTTCCGGTTCGGCCGCCGGCAGGTCTATCTTATTAATGACCGGGACGATCTCGAGGTTGTGATGCAGCGCCAGGTAGGTGTTGGCCAGCGTCTGCGCCTCGACGCCTTGCGACGCGTCCACCACGAGCAGGGCGCCTTCGCACGCCTGGAGGCTGCGCGAGACCTCATAGGAGAAATCGACATGGCCCGGCGTGTCGATCAAATTGAGCTGGTACATGTTGCCGTCATCGGCCTGGTAATTCAGACGCACGGCGTGAGCCTTGATCGTGATGCCGCGCTCGCGCTCGAGGTCCATCGAGTCGAGCACCTGTTCCATCATTTCGCGCTGCGTGAGCGCGCCCGTAACTTCGAGCAGGCGATCCGCCAGCGTCGATTTGCCGTGGTCGATGTGCGCAATGATAGAGAAATTGCGGATGAATTCGCGGTCCATGCTGTGGGGGCTTCTATTCAGTATCCCACAGGGCGAGGCGGAACCCGGTGCGGCCAGGCTGGCACTGGACTCAGCGCTTATACGCCACGCGCATGTGCGGCATAGCCGACGGCTTTACACAACAACAGGAAGATTCGCAATCGACGCAACTGAGCGTTGAGGAGCGGTTTGCGTTGCTGGTGGACCGGCAGTGGAAGCATAGTAACAACATTCGTGGAGAAACAGAATGTAACCACCGGGCGTAAACCACGGGTATGGCGTCATCACCTATCGCCCCCACCTGGGGCGGCTATGGCGCAGTGCGAAGCATTGGACTGTTCCGGCAACCCCAACTCGATCAATGGCTTACGGTAGATAAACCATGCGTCTTTATCTTTAATGTGCAAGAAATTTCCTTGTGGGCAATGTTCTTGACAGAAAAAATAACGATGTTATGCTTTGTGTAGCAAAACTTGTCCGAGGAGACAGCCAATGGACATAAAACATAATCCCTCGCGGACCGTCGGCCCAAGAACGGCTCAGCTCCTGTCGGGGCTATACGATCGTTCTCAATCCAGCTTTAGCTTGCAGGACGCCGAAGAAATCACGGGCCTGAATCCGCAGCTTGCAAGCAGCCTGTTGCATGATGCTGTGCGCAAGGGGCTCGTTTCCCGCATCAAGCCCGGCGCGTTTGTGATCATACCGCCGGAGATGGGAAGCAGCACCGAATATGCCGGCAATCCCTACCTTGCCGCCCGGCAGCTGGCGGGGGATGCCCCTTGCTTCATCTCTCATGCATCCGCGATGGAATTGCACCGGATGGTGACGCAACCGCAATTTGCCATTTTCGTATCGAGTTCCAAGCGAATCCGCAACCGCAGCGTTTTTGGCACGGAGTTTCGGTTCGTTTTCATCAAGGCCGCAAATTTCTTTGGAACCATGAAGCACTGGGTCACAAAGCAGGAATGGGTGAATGTCTCCGATCTCGAACGCACTGTAATCGATGGCCTCCGCCAACCGGAATATTGTGGCGGCGTGACGGAAGTTGCCAAAGCATTATGGATGCGCCGTCGCGACATGATGGCATCGAAACTCGTGGACTATGCGCTTAAGCTTGGTATCGGCGCAGTCATCCGCAGGCTTGGCTACCTGCTGGAACTCTACCAAGTCGGCGCCAGCATGGAAATCGAGCGGCTGCGAAAGGCGCTGACAGCGACCTACCTTCCGCTCGACCCCACCCTGCCCAAAGAAGGAGCCCATTTGGCGCGCTGGCGCCTGCAGCTAAACATCGCGCCGCAAGAACTCGAAACTATCGCCGCGACATGACATGATTCCCCAGCGCAACATTTCCCTTCTGTCGAACCGATTGGCCAAAGCGGGTGGCCGCCGTATTCCGGAGCATGTCCTGGAGAGGGACTATTGCCTCGCGTGGTTTCTTGCCGCGCTTGCACGCTCCGATCTTCAACGGGTTCTGGCGTTCAAAGGCGGCACCGCTCTGAAGCGGTGCTATTTCGGCGACTATCGATTTTCAGAAGATCTTGATTTCACGCTACTCGAAGACATCTCCTTTGAGGAGCTGGTGAAGCGCCTGGAGCCGGTATACGCGGCGGTACGCGAGGAATCCGGAATCGTTTTCAGCTTTGACCGAGCAGATCGGCAGCACACCAACACCTACACGTTCTACCTTAAATATATTGGCCCGTTGCCGGCCGGTAATGATGTGAAGGTGGACGTCACCATTCGCGAGTTGCTGGCACACCCGCTTGAAACGCGGCCCATCCTGCGTGCTTATGAGGAATTCTTCGATTTGCCCGAGGACAGGCTGATACAGGTATATTCACTGGCCGAGATTGCGACGGAAAAGACGCTTGCGCTTGCCGATGGAGCGCGCAACGAAGCGCGCGACCTGTATGACCTTTGGCACGTCACCTCGAATGAAGGGATTAAGCTCGCGCGGCTGAAGGAAGGGATGCGTGCGAAAGCTGAATTTCGCAAGAAACCGTCTACGGGTATTGCAGAGGCGATACGCAAGAAGGAAGCGCGACTGAAGGCGCTCTGGGAAAACCGCCTGGCATACCAGATGACGAGATTGCCGGAATTTGATGAGGTGTTCCGGGCCGTGCAACGGACGTTGCGTCAGTCTGAGGTCGATTAGCGGCGCCCGCTGCACAATCGACGCTGAAGGGTTTTGACGGCACGCCATGACGGACCAAAGGCGCGGAAATGCAAGCCTTCTGCAACGTTTTGATTTTGTGATAGTTATTTGATTCAAACAAGAGCCAACTGCTCTTCTGTTGGCTCCGCTCAACAATACCAGGGCTCTGTCAAATAAGGAATCGTCGCGCGGTCCACGAGCGGTTGATCGGGGAACGCGCCCGCGGAGGCGAGTTCCCAAATCTTCTCGAAAATTCTCGCCCGGGAGGTCTTGCGGCGCTCCTCGCGTTTGATCGTTTCCTGAATCGATGCGCAGAGCGCGTCGACTTCCGGATCGGCGTGGCGCCAGGGATAGCAGAGGCCTCGCGGGTCGAACGGCTCGATCATCCCCCGCACATCCGGCAGTTCCAGCAGCAGCGACCCCTCCGGAATGAGCAGCCGGATCGCCAGTTGGATCGGCGCAACCTGCGAAGTCAGGTCGAGCTCCGCCAGCGCGTGGAGGAATTCGCGATAGCTCGCGCGCGTCGTCCAGGGCGTGAACGGGATGAACGTTGGCGACATGGCGAGGTCCGCATCGCGCATCAGACGCAGCGCCGTCTCGAAATCCGCGCGGGTGTGCCCCTTCCGCAGGCGCTCCAGGACGGCGTCGTCGAGCGACTCCACCGCGCTGACAACGAACGCGCAACCCGTCATGCGCAATCGCGGCAGCAGGTCGCGGTGCGCCAGAAGGTGTTCGATCTTGATCGTCACGTCGTACGTCAACGACGGCCACTCGCGATGCAGCGCCTCCACGATCCGCATTCCATGCGCCGGACCGTTGAAGAAATCGGGATCGCCGAAGGTGATGTGCTGCGCGCCCGCTGCGACCTGCCGCCGCACGTCCTCGAGCACGACCTCCGGCTGCACGACGCGGAAGGTCCCGCGATACACCGGGACCACCGGACAATGCCGGCATAGATGTTTGCAGCCCCGCGACGCCTCGGTGTAGCCGACCAGCCGCGGCCCGTCGATCGTCACCAGGCGCGCATAGGCGCCGAGCGGCGGCAAACCGGTCCGGTCGGGCACGAGAAACTGCTGGCGGCCGAGCGAGACCGGGGCGCTGCCGCAATGGCCGCCTGCCAGGTCCACCAGGCCTTGCTCGAATTCGCCGCCCAGGATCGAATTCACGCCGACGCGCCGCAGCATCGGCGCATTCAGAGGGGCATAGAGGCCGTAGGCGCAATAGTGGGCCCAGGGATTGGCGGCTTTGATGCGGTCGAGCAGGCGGAGGAAGAGGCGCGTCGCCGTGTGCATCGGCAGGTAAAACGCGATGAGGTCGGCCTCATCGATGGCGGGTCCGGGAAGATGCGTGCACGAGAGGTCGGCGACGCTGACGTGGTGGCCCGCGGCGCGCAGCCACGCCGCCGGCGACGCCAGGCCGAACGGCTGCCGCCCCAGTTCGTACGTCGAAACCAGAACCACCCTCACCCCTTCATTATGGGGCCGGGCGCCACTCCGAAACCGGGCGGGCCATCCTGCTAAACTAAAAGGTACTCCCCCATGTTTGCGGCTACCACCATCTCCGAAGAAATCCTGGACCTGAAAAAACAGCGCAAGGCCATTCTGCTGGCGCACCATTACCAGGAGCCCGAGATTCAGGAGCTTGCCGACGTCATCGGCGACAGCCTGGAACTCTCCCGCAAGGCCCGCGACTTCGGCGGCGACGTGATCGCGTTCTGCGGCGTCTGGTTCATGGCGGAGACGGCTAAAGTGTTGAATCCGCACCGCACCGTGATCGTGCCGGACCGCGCCGCGGGGTGCAGCCTGGTGGACGCCTGTCCCGTCGAGGGGGTGCGCGAGTTCAAGCGCAAGCATCCCGATCACGTCGTGGTCAGCTACATCAACACCTCCATCGAGGTGAAGGCGGAGAGCGATATTCTGTGCACTTCGCGCAACGCCGTCAAGATCGTGAACTCGATCCCCGAAGACCAGCCGATCCTCTTCCTACCCGACGTCAATCTCGGCAACTACGTGCAACGGCAGACCGGCCGCCGCAACATGAAGATCTGGCAGGGCGCCTGCATCGTGCATGCGACCTTCCCGGCGCGGCGCGTCGCCGAGGCCAAACTGCAGCATCCCGCCGCGAAAGTGGTGGCGCATCCCGAATGCCCGGAACCGGTGCTCGCCATGGCCGATTTCATCGGGTCGACCTCGGCGATCATCGAGTGGTGCGCGCAGAGCGACGCCGGCGAGTTCATCGTCATGACGGAAAGCGGCGTGAACTACTCCCTGGCGCGGGTCGCGCCGGGCAAGCGGTTTTACTATGTGGCCAACGAGAACTGCAACTGCTCGGAGTGCCCCTATATGAAGCTCAACACGCTGGAGAAACTGCGCGATTCGCTGCTCACCCTGCAGCCGCGCGTGGAGATTCCGGCCGAGATCCTGCGGCGCGCGCTGGCGCCGCTCGAGCGCATGCTCGCGGTCCCCTAATGCTGCAGGATTCCTTCGGCCGCATCCACAACAACCTCCGCATCAGCGTGACCGACCGCTGCAATATTCGCTGCTTCTATTGCATGCCGGAAACGGACGTGAAGTTCGTGGCGCGCGCCGAGATCCTGGACTTCGAGGAGATCGAGCGTTTCGCGCGCATCGCGGCCGGACTCGGAGTGGATAAGCTGCGCGTCACCGGCGGAGAGCCGCTTTTGCGCCGCGACCTGCCGGTGCTCATCGAAAGACTGGCGGCAATCCCCGGGATTCGCGACCTCGCCCTGACCACCAACGGCGTCCTGCTGCCGGAACTGGCGCAGCCGCTGTACGACGCGGGCCTGCGCCGCGTCAACGTGCACATCGACACCCTCGATCGCGACCGTTTCCGCGAAATCACGCGCCGCGACGACCTCGGCAAAGTCCTGGCGGGGCTCGACGCCTGCCGGCAACTTGGCTACCGCGTCAAGCTCAACGCCGTCGCCGTGAAGAACCTCGTCGAGCCCGACATCGTCCCGCTGGCCCGTTATGCCCGCGAGAACGGCTTCGAGGTGCGGTACATCGAGTTCATGCCGCTCGATGCGCAGAACCTGTGGGATCGCGGCAAGGTGCTGCTCGCCGACGCTATGATCGAAATGCTCTCGCGCGAGATCGCGCCGCTGATCCCCGTGCCGGATCCCGATCCGCGGGCGCCCGCCACCGAATACAATTTTGCCGACGGCGGCGGACAGGTGGGCTTCATCGCGTCGGTGAGCCGGCCATTCTGCCTGAACTGCAATCGCCTGCGGCTGACGGCGGACGGCAAGCTGCGATACTGCCTCTTCGCTATCGAAGAAGACGACGTGAAGGGTCTGATGCGCTCCGGCGCGAGCGACGAAGAGATTGCGGCATTGATCCGCCGCAACGTGGCGGGTAAATGGGTGGGCCACGAAATCAATTCTGCGAAGTTCGTCGCGCCCCCCCGTCCGATGTATTCCATCGGAGGCTAGCCAAGCTAGCGGCTGGCCAAAACCGTTTTCTCGCAACGGTTTTTTAACGGAACTAAAGGACTTACACGTCAAAAACCGTTTTTTAAAACGGTTTTGCTTATCCAGCCGCCCTGCCCTTACACGGGCGTGAGCTCCCTCACTTCGGCGCCCCGCTTGCCCTCTCGTGGCTTGTGACCGACCCCTGCGAATCGGCCTCGAATGCCGGTCTTCGCTACGTGTCCGGAACGGGACCGTGCATCCAGCGCATCCCCTGCGGCAAGTCGTTCCGCTACCTCGGACCGGACGGCAAGTCCCTTCGCGACGAGAGGCGCCTGGCGCGCATCCGGTCACTCGCCATCCCGCCGGCATGGACCCGGGTTTGGATTTGCCCGTCGCCGCACGGCCACCTCCAGGCCTTCGGCTGGGACGCGCGCGGCCGTAAACAGTATCGCTACCATCCGCTCTATCGAGCCTCGCGCGACCAGGCCAAGTTCTCGCGCATGATCGCGTTCGGCACGGTGCTCGCGCTCATTCGACGCCGTGTGCAGCACGACCTGAATTTGCGCGGCCTGCCCAAGGAGAAAGTGCTGGCGGCCGTCGTGCGGCTCCTCGAGACTACCTTCATCCGTGTGGGCAACGACGAGTACGCCAAGGAAAACGACTCGTTCGGGCTGACCACCATGCGCGACCGTCACGTGCGGATCGCCGGCTCCAAACTGCAGTTTCGGTTTCGGGGCAAGAGCGGGCTGGAGCACGTCATCGAGCTCACCGACCAGCGCCTGGCTCGCATCGTCAAAGCCTGCCAGGATCTTCCCGGGTACGAGCTGTTCCGCTACGTCAATCCCGCCGGCCAGGTTTGCCGCGTCGATTCCGCCGACGTCAACCGCTACATCCGGGAAATCTGCGGACATGATTTCACCGCCAAAGATTTCCGCACCTGGGCCGGCACTGTTTTGGCCGCGCGCGAGCTCAGCTCCGCGGCGCCCTGCGCCAGCCCTGCCGCCGGGAAGCGGACCATCGTCGGCGCGGTAAAGGCCGTGGCGCGGCGGCTCGGCAATCGTCCCGCCACATGCCGGAAGTACTACATCCATCCGGCCATCATCGACGCCTATTCGGACGGCTCGCTGGCGGCGGCGATGCAGCAGGGCGAGCAGCAGCACGCCGCGTACGCCGGTCTCGGACTGCGGCCGGAGGAATACTCCGTCATGGTGTTAGTCGCCGAATACCAGCAGAAGCTGGCCAAGGCTGCGTAGAGGTCTCGCGCGTCCGTTACTTCCCCGCGGCGTAGGCGGTGAACATCTCCCGGGTGAGGGGCGCATTCAATTCGCCCGGGTGAATGATGAGCCGGAAGCGGAAGCGGAGCGGCTGGCCGGGCCGGATCGTCAGGCTGCCATCGCGCGCCTTGTCATTTTCGAAATCGTGCACGCCGAAGATGTTGGTGGCGAAAAGACCGTAATCGCGGGCGTGCCAGTAGGTCGGGTGGCGGGGGTTGCCAGGATGATCGAAAATCGTGAGCCCGACCGGCTGGCCGCCGATCTGACCCGAAAAATCGGCCCACTCCGAGCGCTTTCCCCACACATTCTTCTCGCCGGTCTTATTCTGGGCATTGACCAGCTTTCCCGTGCGCTTCGGCTCGGCGATTCCCTTGGGCTGCTGCGCTTCGAGCGGCGCCGCCAGGCGAATGGCGAACATCCCCTCCTTCGTGTCGCCGAACGTCACCGGCTCCTCCGGGGAAAGCGTAATGTCGAAATCCACCGTCCGCAGTTGCGGGTCGGAGTAAAACGTCATCTTGCGCGACTCGGTCAGCAGCGTTTTGCCGCCCGCCTTCCACTCGAACGTCGCGTCGATCGTCCCGGTCTTTCCGCTGGTAACGCGGTTCACCTTCTTGAGGACCACTTCCCCCTTGCCTTGCCCGGCGCCTTTCTGGTCGGGCTCGTTGGCCCAGAAATCGTAGCCGTTCACGTCGCCGTGCGTGAACCAAAGGCCGCGGTGGTGCGGGTGGTCTTTCGACTCTCCGGGCACGTCCGGGTTCATGGGAAACTCCCGTGTTACGACGATGCCGGACGCCGACCGCAGCGGCGCCAGGTAGGGCTTGTGGGTCTCGGGTCCGATCCAGAACTCCGTAAACGGCTTGCCGTCGATATCGACCGTGATCTTCCGGCTGCCCTGCTGCGCGATCTTCACCTGCGCCAGGAGCGGCAGCGTGGCCGCGGCGAGAAAGAGAATGGATTTCATGGAGCTTCCTATGTAATGTGCGCGCCCGTCGTCTCCACATATACCGCATAGATCGACTGGCTGGCGGCCATGAAGAGACGGTTCCGCTTGGCCCCGCCAAAGCAGAGATTCGCGCAGATCTCGGGGAGCAGAATCTGGCCGATCCGTGCGCCGTCCGCGGCGAACACGTGGACTCCATCGTACCCGGCCCCGACCCATCCGGCGCCGACCCAAAGATTGCCCTGGGCGTCGGCGCGGATCCCATCCGCCATTCCCGCTCCCTTGCCGGCCAGTTCCATGCTGACGAACTGTTTGCCGTTCTTCAGTGTGCGGGCGTCGGCGACGTCGAACACTTTGATATTCTTGGGCGCCTCGGCATAATGCGAGGACCCGGTGTCGCAGATATACAGCTTCTTATAGTCCGGCGAGAAACAGAGGCCGTTGGGCTTGTACAGTTCGTCGGTGACCTTCTCCATCTTGCCCGTTTTGCCGTCGATGCGGTAAACCGCTTCCTTCAGCTCCAGTTTATCGAGGTGCCCTTCGTAGGCGACGAGGATGCCGTAGCCCGGGTCGGTGAACCAGATGTCTCCGTTGGGATGCACCACGATGTCATTCGGCGCATTCAGCGGCTTGCCGTCCCACTTGTCGGCCAGCACGGTGACCGAGCCATTATGCTCGTAGCGGACGACGCGGCGCGTGTCGTGCTCGCAGGCGAGCTGCCGTCCTTCGTAATCGAACGTGTTGCCGTTGGAGTAGTGAGAAGGAGAGCGGAAAGTGCTGACGTGGCCGTCCTCTTCGATCCACCGGAGCTGGCGGTCGTTGGGGATGTCGCTCCAGACCAGGTACCGGCCCGCCGCATTCCATGCCGGGCCCTCCGCCCAGCGGCTTCCGACGTGGAGCCGCTCGATCACGGCGTTGCCGACCTTGAGCTTGGCGAAGCGGGGATCGAGCACGACGACGTCCGGATCGGGATAGCGGGCCGGATTGCGGCCGGTCCAGTCGCGTTGGGCAAACGCGGGGACGGCCAGAGACGTGGCAAGAAACGATCGGCGGTTCATCATACGGCGGATGCCAGTATATCGTAGCCTGACGGCGTCGCCGTTTCCAGGTACAATAGCTCCGAATCTCTTTTTATGCGGCGTCGTCAATTCCTGCAGAGTTCCGCCGGCCTCGCGGTCGCCGCGGCCGACCCCGTCCCGCCTCTCCCGGCCGTCAAGTTCGGGAAGGGGGAGATCACGCGTTTGATCGTCGGGTCGAACCCGTTCTACGGGTACTCGCACTTCAATCGCACGCTCGACCAATGTATGCGCGAATGGTATACACAGGACCGGCGCATGGAGGTGCTGCACGCCGCCGAGCGGAACGGCATCGGCGCCTGGCAGGTCCACTACGACACCCAGGCGGTGGCGGATTGGGCCCGCTACCGCGCCGAAGGCGGCAAGATGCGCGTCATCCTGCTCGCGGATTTCGAACTGATGCGGAATCCCCAATTGCTGCCCGAAGCGGCCAAACTCGGGCCGCTCGGCATCGCCCACCACGGGAACCGCACCGACGAGCGATTCCGCAACGGTCAAAAGAACCTGGTGAAGGACTTCCTCAAAGCGATTCGCGACACCGGCGTGTTCGTCGGGCTCTCGACTCACAACCCGGGGGTCATCGACACGGTGGAGAGCGAAGGCTGGGACCTCGATTACTACCAGGCGTGTCTCTACCGGGTCACGCGGACGCCGGAGGAATCGCGCGCGCAATTTGGCGAAGCTCCCGTCGGCGAGACGTTCATGGAGAAGGATCCGGAGCGCATGTGCGCGATGATCCGGCAGACGAAGCGTCCCTGTCTGGCGTTCAAGCTTCTGGGCGCGGGCCGCGCCAGCAATACGCCGCAGCAGGTCGAGAAGGCGTTTCGTTTCGCGTACGCCAACATCAAACCGTCCGACGCGGCCATTATCGGGGTATTCCCCCGTTTTCGCGACGAGGTCAAAGAGAACGCCGACGTAGTCCGGCGCATCCTGTCGGCGGTTTGAACGGCTCACAGCGCCCCGTAAAGCGATATCATAGCTTCTACATGCCTGATCTGCTATCGGACCTCGCGCCGATGTCTGAAGCGGTTACGAATGGTATCCGCGTCGAGGTGATGTCCCAACACTCGATCGAGAACTCGCGCCCGTCCCAGGGCGAATGGGTTTTCCAATATACCGTCCGCATTACGAACCTGAGTTCGGACACGGTTCAACTTCTCAGCCGTCACTGGATCATCACCGATGCGGCGGATCATGTCGAAGAGGTCCGCGGGCCAGGGGTGGTCGGCGCGCAGCCGGTGCTGCCGCCCGGCGAGGCATTCAAATACTCCTCCTGGTGCCCGCTCAAAACGCCCACCGGGATGATGCAGGGCACCTATCAGATGGCCGGCCCGGGCGGCGTTCAGTTCGACATCGAGATCGCCCCCTTCGCCCTGCGCGCGCGCTATACGATCCACTAGTTTAGATAGCCAAGGGCTGCGCCGTTGAAATCCCGGGAAAGGCCGACGCGACACCCTATGGCTCTTTGCGGCTTGGCGGCTTGGTGTGATCATCGTCTTCCAGCCCATTGACGATCCGCGTGATGCCGTCTTTGATCAGCAGCACGCGGAAATTGATTAGCAAGCCAAGCCGTTTATCAGCGAGCCGAAGATAGGTCAGGAGTTGCTTCTTGTGGACGGGAGCCAGGGACTCGACGATCTCCTTGGCTATGGCATTCTCGGTCACAGGAGCCTTTGTTTTATCTCGCCAAGCCCCAAAGTCGCAAAGAACGCCACGGCCAGCTTGGGCTGGATTTGATTCCACCGGCCGCCCGGGCAGATGATTTTGGTAGCGAGCCAACCCTCTGAGGAGGCGAATCTTTCGTAAGCTTAAGGCCCACGGACTCCTCGCGCGCATCGGACGCAGCTACCGTTACCGACTGAGCGATAAGGACGTCAAGGCTGGCCGTCTCGATCTGCTTGCTGCATGAGAAGTTCTGAGAGATGAATTCTCAGTTTTGGCTGTGCTAGACACTAGGATAGGCTGAGCTAGGGCGAGTTCCCCGTCACACCACGCCGTCGCCGTGCGGGAGGCTGCCTGCCAATTGTTTCCGCCACACCACCACGAGCGCCGCGCCGATCAGGATCAGCGCGACGCTTAATCCCACCCAGATGCCGGGAGCGCCCCAATGCAGCGGGAAGCAGAGAATGTAGACGATCGGCATCCCGATGACCCAGTAGCCTACAAAATGCGCGATCATCGGCGCCCGGGTGTCGCCGAGCCCGCGCAAGGCGCCCGTGGCGACCACTTGTAAGCCGTCGAAGAGCTCGAAGAAGGCCGCGATGCGCAGCAGCGTGACGCCTGCCCCGATGACCGCGGCGTCGGAGATGAACCACCGGACGATCGATCGCGGGACCGTCCAAAGCGCGATCCCGGCAGCGCCCATAAAAATGGCCGCGATCAGCAGCGCCGCCCAGCCTGCCGCGGCCACGCCCCGCGCATCGCGCCGCCCCACAGCATGACCCACGCGAACCGCCGCGGCGGAGCTGATCCCGAGCGGCACCATGAACGTGGTCGCAATCACCTGCACCGCGATACCGTGAGCCGCCAGGGAAACCTCGTCGAGTTTGGCGGCGAGCACGGTCACGACGCCGAAGACGGCGCCTTCGAACGCGATTTGGCCGGTGGCGGGCAGCCCGAGTTGGAGCAATCGCACGAGCCGGCCGCGATCCGGCCGCCAGGAAAGCGCCAGGACCAGGTAGTCGGCGCGGCGCTCCTCCCACAGGATCGCGCCGAGCATGACGACAGCCATGTACACGCGCGAAAGGGACGTCGACCAGCCGGAGCCCGCCAGCCCCATCGCGGGCGCGCCCCAGTGTCCATACATGAGGACCCAGTCTCCGAGGAAATTAATGACGTTGGCGCTCACCAGAGCGAACGTCACCGTCCGCACAACGTTCAAGGCCTGGAGATAGCGCCGGAACGCGGTGAATAAAAACAGAGGCAACAATCCCCAGAGCATGGCGCGCATATAGGGCGCGCATTGCGCCATCACTCGCGGATTCGCGCCCACCGCGCGCATCAGGGGGATCGCGCCCATGATCAGCAGGATCGTGAGGGGCGTCAGCGCCAGCGCCAGCCAGACGCCATTGATGAGGGTGTGGCGCGCGTCCTGCGCTTCGCGCCGGCCATACGCTTGCGCCACCAGCGTGTCCATGCCGAGCAGCAGGCCGGTAAAGCTCATCGCCAACGGATAGAAGATCATATTGCCGAGGATTCCCGCCCCGACCGCGGCGGGGCCGAGCGGGCCGGCCATGATGGTATCGACGATCCCCATCGCCATCCAGCCGACCTCGGCGAGCGCAAGCGGCGCGGCCAGGCGCAGCATGGGACGGAATTCGCGGCGAAGATCTCCGATGTGAATCATTTGGCGTCAGGCCTTCGGGTGGGCCTTGTCGTAGACGGCCATCAGGTCGGTCAGAGAAACCTGCGTGTATTTTTGCGTGGTGGAAAGACGCGCATGGCCGAGCAGTTCCTGAATGGCCCGCAGGTCCGCGCCGGCGGAGAGGAGGTGCGTCGCATAGGCGTGGCGGAAGCTGTGCGGATGCAGTGTCGGGTCGCTGTTGAGACAGGTTGCGTAGAGCTTGATGATGAGGCGCAGTCCCTGCGGCGTGATGCGCCGGCCGCGGTGGTTCAGAATCACGGCGGGCTCGTCGCGCGACACGGGCCGTTCCTCGAGATACCGTTCCAATGCTTCGGCGGCCTGCTTCGGCAGCGGAACCTGACGTTCCTTGCGGCCCTTGCCGCGGAGCCGCACCCAGCCTTCGGCGCGGTCGAGATCGGCGAGGTTCATCCCGGCCAGTTCGCTGACGCGCATCCCGCAGCCATAGAGCAGCTCGAAGATGGCGCGGTCGCGCGCCGGTTGCGGACGCTCCAGCCTGCCTGACGCCACGCCGTCGAGCAACGTATTCACCTGTTCGGCGGAGGGGACCTCGGGCAGCCGCTTCGGCGCCTTGGGCGTGCGCACGAGGCGCGCCGTGTTCAGCGGAATGACGCCCTCCCGTGTCATATAGCGGAAGAAGCTGCGCACCGCGGAGAGCTTACGGCGCACGCTCAGGACATCAAGCCCGTCGCGATACAGGCCGGCCAGCCATTCGCGGAGCAGGAGCAGATCGATAGCCGCCGGCTCGGGCGGCGCCAGGCCGGGCGGCGACAGAAACTCCAGAAACTGCCGCAGATCCCCGGAGTAAGCGTCGAGCGTGTTGGGCGAGGCGCCGCCGCGCGCGAGTTCCTGCTGGTAGCGTACGATCTGGCGGGCCAGCTCAGACATGGGCATGCAGGTATTGGTCGAAGGCGGCTTGCGCGCGGCGGCAGACTTCGGCGTGCCGCGCCTTCTTGTCGTGCCGCCATTGCTGCCGCGCCGCCTCGTCGAGTTGGGGGAGCAGGTCGAACGTGATGTTGGCGGGCTGGTAGTGCGCGGGATCGGCGCCCGAGACATATTGGCATAGCGACCCCAGCGCTGTCTCGCGCGGCAGGGGCTGCGGCTCGGCGCCGGCGGCCAGGGCCGCCGCGTGCATGCCGGCCAGCAGCCCGGTCGCAATCGATTCGACGTAGCCTTCGACACCCGAAATCTGTCCGGCGAACAGGACGTCCGGCCGCGAGCGCAATTGCAGCGTGGAGGTCAGGAGAGCGGGAGCGTTGATGTAGGTGTTGCGGTGAATCTGGCCGAAGCGGATGAATTCCGCGTTCTCGAGCCCGGGGATGAGGCGCAGGATGCGCGCCTGTTCGCCGAATTTCAAGTGGTTTTGAAAACCGACGAGATTGAAGCTGGCGGCGCGGAGGTTCTCCTGCCGCAGCTGCACGACGGCCCAGGGACGCCGGCCGGTGCGCGGGTCCGTCAGGCCCATCGGCTTCATGGGGCCGAAGCGGAGCGTGTCGCGGCCGCGGCGCGCGATCTCTTCGATGGGCAGGCAGGCCTCGAAATAAGGCGTGTCGTCCTCGGCAATGTGGGAATCGACGCTCTCCGCGCGCAGCAACTCGTCGAGAAAGCGCTCGTATTCTTCTTTATTGAAGGGGCAATTGAGATAATCGTCGGTGCCCGTGGCCGACTTGCCGTAGCGTGACGCCCAGAAAGCGATGGACGTGTTCACCGAGTCCGCCTCCACGATCGGGCTGATGCTGTCGTAGAAGAAGAGCCGGCCCGCGCCGGTCAGTCGCGAGATTTCGGCGGCCAGCGCGTCGCTCGTGAGCGGACCCGTGGCAATGATGACAATGCCTTCGGGAATTTCCTTGACCTCTTCGCGGCGCACCTCGATGAGCGGTTCGGCGGCGATCGCGTCTGTCACTTCCGCGGAGAAGATTTCGCGGTCGACGGTCAAGGCATGACCGCCGGGGACGCGCGCCTTTTCGGCCGCGGCGAGCAGCAGGGAATCGAGCCGCCGCAACTCCTGTTTCAGCAGCCACGGCGCGGAATCGGACTGTTCGGTCTTGAGCGAATTGCTGCACACGAGCTCCGCCAGGCGGCCGGTCTGATGCGCCGGAGTCCGCCGCGCCGGACGCATCTCGTAGAGCACGGCGTGCAAACCGCGCCGGGCGAGCTGCCACGCCGCTTCCGTTCCCGCGAGTCCGCCTCCGATAATATGAATGGGTTGCCTGCTCATGCTCGTGATTTCAGAATAGCGTGCGTTTCCGACCCAACGCATGCAGGCTCCGGCGCCGGTGAAAGTTATACTGCGGGTGAGGGGAGAGTGATGGCAACGAAAAAGAAATCTTCATCGTCGGCGAAGAAGACCGCCGGGCGCGCCAAAGTCAAGAAGGTCATGCACGAGTACAAGCATGGCGAGTTGAAGTCGGGCGGCAAGGCAAAAGTCAAGAGCCGCAAACAGGCCGTGGCGATTGCGTTGAGCGAAGCGCGCGCATCGGGCGCGAAGATTCCGAAGAAGAAGGGCGCGGCGAAGAAGAAATCCGCGGCATCGCGCAAGAGGAGTTGATGACATGTCTGAAACGCTCGACCGGATGTTCCTCGATTACTCTGCGAAAAAGCTGCGGCAGGCCGCGGAGCGCATCGAGACCTGTCTCGGGAAGCTGAATTCCGAGCAGATCTGGGCGCGGGGAAGCGAGCAGGAGAACGCCGTCGGGAATCTCGTGCTGCACCTGTGCGGCAACGTGCGGCAGTGGATCGTCGCCGGCGTGGGCGGCGCGCCGGACCGCCGCGAGCGCGACGCCGAATTCGCGGCGCGGGGCGGGGTCGCGGCCGCGGACCTTGTGGAACAGCTGCGCGCGGCAGTGGGGGAGGCGGCGGCGACGCTGGCGTCAGTCACCGCCGGGCGCCTGACGGAGCGCATCGTCGTGCAGAAGTACGACGTCTCGGTGATGGAGGCCATCTATCACGTCGTCGAGCACTTTTCCGCGCACACGGGCCAGATCATCTTCGCGACGAAGATGATGACGTCGGAGGATCTGGGGTTTTACCGGCATCTGCGGGCCGCGGCGGCGCACGGCGAGAAGACGCCTTAACGCGTTACATTACAGCAGCAGCTTGCCGAGGTCATCGACCCGCAGCCCGACGAAGAAGGCGCCAAACAGCGCGTAGACGGCGCTCACCTGGTCGAACCGCATTTCGTAAATCAGTTTTTTGTACACCAGAGGGTCGTCGGCGAACAGGTCGACGCCCCACTCCCAGTCGTCGAAGCCGATCGAGCCGGAGATGATCTGCCGCACCTCGCCCGCATAGCGGCGGCCGATCATTCCATGCTCGTGCATCATCCGCTGGCGCTCGGGCATCGGCTCGGTGTACCAGTTCACCGACTCCCCGCGCTTCCGGTCCATGGGGTAGAAGCAGAGATACTTGGCGCGCGGAATCTCGGGCCAAAGCCGTGGAGCCATGGCCTGGCGCTGCCGTTCCAACACGGCGTCGATCTCTTTCTTCCACTCGTCGGAATGCGGCTGCACGCCTTTGGCCGCCAGACCGCCGTACACCTTCGACGTAGACTCATAGAGGCCGAGCTCGACCATCGACAGATAGGAATTCGCGGTCTCGAGGTAATCGGACAGACGCAGGCGAGCCAGTTGCAGCTCGGCCTGGTTCAGTTCCTCGAAGTCTTTCCGGAAGTGCACGAACATCAGGTCGCCCTTGTGGCCGAGGAGGGAGTAGACGGCGGTATTCGGCATCGACTCCAATGCGCGAACTGCCTCGCCGACGATGTCCGAGCGGAGTTCGGGCGCCACCCCGCGCCATGCCGGCCAGCGGAAACGCATCATCTGGTGCAATACGCTCGCTCCCTCGACAGTCAGGGGCACGGGCGGCAGGGCGGTCTCGACAAGCGTGTCGGGGGTCATGCATTTCATTATAGGCGGGCACGGCGCGCCGTCCCCCATTGCGCCAGGAACGAATCGGACGCCAGCGCCTCCAACTCACGGTCGCGTGCGGCCGTCCATTCGGCGAGACGGCGCTCGCGCAAGCGCTCCAGGAGGCGGCACTTGCGCCGCGCCTCCAGCATCGCCGCCTGCTGCGCCGCGGCTTCCCGCGCGCACTCGGCACGGCGGGCGGCCAGCGCCTGCCCCCGTTGCCGGACGTGGACCCGAAAATCGGCCAGCGAGCGAAGATCGCTCCCCGACACGGGATTCCAATGGCGGACTTCCATCTCGGCCTTTACCGCCGCCGCGTCCAGTTCCGCACGCGCCGCATCCACGGCGGCGAGCGCCGCCGTCCGCTCGCGGAGTTTCGCCTCTTCCAACTCGAGCTGCGTCCGCCGCCAGTCGAGCGCTTTCTCCAAGCGGAAGCGAAATCCCGTCATGGCGTCATCCGGGGCTTCATGTTCGCACCGGCAGTCCCGCGTCCAGGCGGCGCGCTCGTCGTGGAGTAAGCCTCCGGCTTGCCATGCCAGCATCCTTGGTGGCATTCTTCCGGCAGCGCGAGACCGCGGGAAATCGAGCAGCTCGGCGGGGCCTCATGTTCGCACCGGCAGTCCCGCAGGCGTCGCGGCCGTCGTGGAGTAAGCCTCCGGCTTGCCATGCCAGCATCCTTGCTGGCATTCTTCCGGCAGCGTGAGACTGCGGGAAATCGAGCAGCTCGGCGAGGCTTCATGTTCGCACCGGCAGCCCCGCGTCCAGGCGGCGCGCCAGCTCTTCGAGGCGATGGAGGGTCTCTTCGCGCGGCGCATTCGCGGTGTGATCCTGCCGGAGAAAATCGAGCAGCTCGGGGCGCAGGCGGATGCTCGCGTCCAGAACCGGGTTGGACCCCGCGACGTACGCTCCGAGCTGGATCAGGTCCTCGGAATCCCGGTATGCCGCCAGCGCCTGCCGCATCTTGCCGGCGGCTTCACGCTGGCCGGCGGCGGCTACGGCGCCCGTCAGACGGCTCACGGAATGCAGGATGTCGATCGCCGGATAGTGTCCCTGTCCGGCGAGCTGCCGCGAGAGGATGAAGTGGCCGTCGAGGATGCCGCGAACCGCGTCGCAGATCGGCTCGTTGAAGTCGTCCCCTTCCACGAGCACGGTAAAGAAGCCGGTGATCGACCCGCGCTGGAAGTTCCCCGCGCGCTCCAGAATCTTCGGCAGGAGGTTGAAGACCGAAGGCGGGTAGCCCTTCTGGCTCGGCGGCTCCCCCGCCGCCAGGCCGATCTCGCGTTGCGCCATGGCGAGGCGCGTCACGGAATCCATCACCAGCAGCACGTTCGCGCCCTGGTCCCGGAAATACTCCGCGATCGCCAGCGAGACGAGGCAGGCCCGCACCCGCAGCGGCGCCGGCCGCTCGGAGGTGGCGCACACGACCACCGACCGGTCCCGGCCGTCCTTCCCCAACTCATTCTCCAGGAAGCCGCGGACCTCGCGGTTCCGCTCCCCGATCATCGCGATCACGGTCACATCCGCCGAGTTGTGCCGCGACATCGAGCCGAGCAGCGTGCTCTTGCCGACTCCGCTGCCCCCGAAAATCCCGATGCGCTGTCCCTTGCCGCAGGGCAGCAGCCCGTCGATCGCACGAATTCCGGTGGTCAGCGGCTGCGTGATATGCTCGCGCGCCAAGGGGCTGACAGGCGATCCCTGCAGGCTGTACGTGTCCGTCGCCTCGATGGCCGGCCCGTCGTCCATGGGTTTGCCGAAGCCGTCGATGATGCGGCCGAGAAGACCCGGCCCGACGTCGACGCGGGCATCTTCGCTGCGCGCCGTGACCGTGTCGCCAAGCTGAAGGCCGTCGATCTCCTCCAGGGGCATCGAGAGCACGCGGCCGTCGCGAAATCCGATGACTTGCGTCCGGACCTGGCGTCCATTGGCGGTCTGAAGCTCACAGAAGTCGCCGATCGCAACCGCCGGACCGCGCGATTCGACCAGCAGGCCGATCACCTGCGTGACTTGGCCAGTCCATCGCAAGGCCGGAATGCGCTCCAATTCCGCCAGATAGGGCGCGAGCGAGATGCGGCCGGTCACGTCCGCCTCCGCAGGGTGTCGGCGAGTCCCCGCTCGATTTCGCCAAGTTGCGATTCCACCGAGGCGTCCAGATTGCCCCGCTCGGTCTCGAAGACCACCGCGCCCGGGTCTCGCGAAGGGTCCTGGACGACTTCGATCGCGACCCCGGCCGCCGATTTTCGCAAGAGCGCCGCCACCGCGGGAACGTGCTGCGGATGCACGCGCACGCGACAGATCTCCTGCGCCTGCAGTTTCTCCAGCGCCGCCAGCACGAGGCCGTGGAGCGCTTCCGGATCGACCGCCAGTTCGCGGCGGATCACGCGGCGGGCGATGGCCACCGCCAGCTTCACGGTGTCCGCCTCGGCCTCCCGGCGCAGGCGCGAACGCAAGACCGCCAACTCCTCGATGGTTCGCGCCAGACGCTCCAGGACGCCTTGCAACTCCGCGGCGGCGCGGCTTCGTCCGGCCGCCTCGCCCTCCCGCAGGCCGGCCGTCCTCGCCTCGGCGATGCGTTGCTCCCACTCCTGCTGCAATCGGACGGGATCCGCGGCGGGCGGGGCGGCACACGTCACATGCTCCGGCGATGGCGGACGAGGCCCAGCCGAGGCCTGCCGCCAGGCAACCGGCGTCACGCCGGGGGAATCGTCCGGCCATAGAAGCCTAGACGACATATTGCTCTCCGACCGTCCCCTTCAGACTGACCACGCCCTCCGATTCGAGCTCGCGCACCACCGCGATGATCTGCTGCTGCGCCGCCTCGACCTCCTTGATCTTGATGGGACCGAGCGCCTCCATGTCCTCGCGCAGCATCTCCGCGCCGCGCTGCGAGAGGCACCCCAGAATCTGGTTGCGCAACTGCTCGCTGGTGCCCTTCAACGCGACTGTCAGCAGCTTGCGATCGACTTTGCCGAGCACTTCCTTGAGCCCGAGCGGGTCGATCAACAACAGGTCTTCGAAGACGAACATGAGGTGGCGAATGGTCTCGGCGACGTTGGTATCCTGCTGCTCGATACGCTCCAAAATCTCCCGGCTGGAGGCCGAATCGAGGCGGTTCAGCATTTCAGCTACGGCGCGCACGCCGCCGTACGACTCGCGGCTGAACTCGCCCAGCGCTTTCAGTTTCTGGCCGATTACCCCGGCGATCTTGAGGATAATCTCCGGCGATCTGATCGAGACTCGCCATGCGCTGCGACACATCGGCGCGCAGACCCGCCGGCAAAGACGTCAACAACGCGGCCGCCTGCACGGAGTTCAGATGCGAGAGCACCAGGGCGATCGTCTGCGGATGTTCGTTATGAATGAATTTCGCGAGCTGCTGCGGATCGGCCTTCTGAATGGCGTCGAACGATGCGGCATCCGCGCCCAGCGCTTTGGTCAGGCGATCCAGCAGGCGCTTGGCGGTGTCGGGATTAAAGGCCCGCTGCAGCAGCTTTCGCGCGTAGTCGATTCCGCCCCGGGCGACGTAATCTCCGGCTGTGGAGATGTTGTGGAATTCGTTGAGGATATTTTCTGCCTGCTCGCCCGAGATCGCGGTGATTTTGGCCACCTCGCGGCTGACTTTTTGGACGTCTTCCTCACTGAGCTGCTGGAGCAGTTCGGCGCTGGTCTGCTCCCCGAGCACGATCAGAAGCATGGCGGCCTTGCGCAAGGTCGAGAGCATCTCGCCGTCGTTCTTAATGGTGTTCAGAATCACCGCTCAGACCTCCTCCTCGCGGATCCACGTGCGCAGAACCTGGGCGGAAACTTCGGGTTCCTTTGAGATTTTCTCTCGCAGGTGCCTGGCCAGCACCTCCGCTGTCTTGGTGATCACGGGGGCGAGCTTGAGCGAGCTCAATGCCTGGGCTTCGAGCTTCTTCTCGAGAGCCGCGCGTTCGGCAAACTTGGATTCGAGCTGGTCTTCGACGCTGTCGGCCGGCGCGGCCGCGAGCGCGGACGGGGGCGAACTTCCGGGCGGGAGTTCGGCAGGAAGGGAAGCCGCGACGGCGTGCGTCTTCTTGCGCCGGAACAGCCGCGCTACGACGACGAGGAGCATGATTCCCACCGCCGCGGACGCGCCGGCGACCCAGAGCGTGCGACGCTCCAGTGGCAGCCCCGGGAGGACGAAACGGGATGGCGCCTCCGGCGAGGGTTTGGCGCCCGGCGGAAGCGGTGGTTCCAGCAGCAGCGTATTCTCGAACGGAAGGGTTTCGATGACGAGCTGGTCGCCGCGCTCGGTGTTGAAACCGGTGATGCCGGCCACCAATTCGCGCAACACCTTCAACTTTTCCGGCGACGGGGGAAGGAGGACCCGGCGGAAGCTGCCCTTATCCGGCTGCCAGGTGAGTTCCTGATCCACCAGCACGGCGAGCGATATCTTGCGCACGTTGCCTGCGGGAAGGCGTGTCTTCTTGACCATCCGGCTGGTCTGATAGGTGACGTTCTCCGTGACCCGCGACAGGCCCTTGGCGCTCGAACCCGGGCGCGACGCCGGCCGAGGCAGCGCCGATGCGGTTCCGGGCACCCCATTGGAACTCGACCCGCCCGTGACGTCCTCGGTGCGCTGCGAGCTGACCATCACGGATTTGGTGGGGTCGAAAACCTCCTCGCTCTGCTCCGCGCCTGTGAAGTCGCAGTCTACCGACACGCCCGCGCGGAATTTATTCGCGCCGAGCAGCGGCTCGAGCGTGGCATTGATCTTCGCGAGCAGGTCGGCTTCCACCTTGTGCCGATAGTCCAGCCCGGCCTCGGAAGGCTCGGGACCGTCTAACGAGCCGGCCGGGCGCGGCCGGCCGAGCAGATTTCCATTCATATCGAGGACCGACACCGCGTCCGGTGAGAGCCCTTCCACCGCGCTGGACACCAGATGGTTGATGGCGACGACGTTCTGCTGCGAGAGGCGCGCGCCGGGGCGGATTTTGATCAGCACCGACGCCTTCGCCGGCTGTTGCGCGTCGAGAAACACGGATTCCTTGGGGAAGCTCAAATGCACGCGCGCCTGCTCGACCTCGGCCAACGACATCACCGACCGTTCCAGTTCGCCTTCGAGGGCGCGCCGGAAATTCACGTGTTCGGTGAACTCGGTAGCTCCGAGGTTGGTTTTGTCGAAGAGCTCGAACCCGATGCGGCCGGTTTTGGGAAGTCCGGCCGCGGCCATGCCGAGCCGCACCTCCGCGAGGCGGGCGGATGGCACGAGCACCGCTCCGCCGTCTTCCGGCAAGCGGTACTCTACCCCGCCCTCCTTGAGCTTTTGCACGATGGCCGCCGCGTCTTCCGCCGCGAGCCCCGTGTAGAGCGGTTTGAAATCGGCTTCGCGCTGCTGGTGGACCAACGCGTACACGCCAAAAGCCACCAGCACCGCCACTGCGCCGATGCTGATCCGCTGCCGGATAGAGAGGTTGGCGAAAATGTTGGGCATGTCAGCGCTGTACTACCCATTCATCGGCGGTATGCCGCCTGAACCACAGACCTACATCGGCATTCGCATGATTTCCTGGTATGCGCTGACCACCTTGTTGCGCATCTGCAGGAAGAGATCGAACGACAGCTCTGCCTTCTGCGTCGCCAGGATGGTGGAGTGAAGTTCGCCGCCTTCCCCCGAGAGGAACTGTTCCACCGACGCGGCCGCGTTCCGGTTGAACGCTTCGACATTCTGGATCGCGCTGGCGAAGACCTCCTGAAATCCCCCCTTCGATGAGTGGGAGTCCAGAGTTGGCGAAACCGGAAGGGAAATTCCGGATACGGGGGCGATCGGGGCCGGCATAGATGCTCCTCTTAATTAACGAAACAGGTCGATGGACCGCTGGATCATATCCTTCACCGCGCCGATCGCCGCGACGTTCGCCTGGTAGCTGCGTGTAGCGCCCATCAGATCGACCATGTCTTCCGCCGGATTCACCCTAGGGTACGCAACGTAGCCATCGGCATCGGCGTCGGGATGGCCGGGCAGGTAGCGGCGCTCGGGATCGCGCATGTCGGTGACGATTTCGGAGACGCCCACACCGCCAGCGGCGTGCATCTGCGCGTTGAACACGGAGGAGAACGGGGATTCCACCGAGGCGCTTTCAAACACCACGTCTTTGCGGCGGTACGGGCCGCCTTCCGGCGTGCGCGTGGTTTCCGCGTTGGCCAGGTTCTCGACGAGCGTCTCGGCGCGGAGACGCTGCGCCGACATTCCCGAAGCGCCGATCGACAGCACGGAGAAGAGACTCATACGTTCTTGCCCTCGTCGATTGCCGACCGGACCGCGCGAATCTGCGACCGCAGAAGGTTCGATGCCAACTGGAAGCGTAAGGCGTTTTCCGCCAACAGCCGCGATTCGCGATCCAGGCTGACATTGTTGCCGTCATTCTTCACCGGCAGGCCGCCGGCCTCCAGAATTCGCGGCTCGCCTCCGCCGGCGTTTTGAAATTCGAATTGGAAATCGATGTCGCGCGCGTGATAACCGGGCGTGTCCGCATTGGCAATATTGGACGCCACCAGCTTTTGGCGGGCGCTTAGCAGGTCCATATAACGCTCGAGGTGTCCGGCAAGAGGGTCCAGCATACCGGTAAGTGCCATAGCAAGAGGCGCGCCAGAGTTTAAACCCCCTGGAATCAATGTTTCGATGCAAAAGCCGTGTTATTCGTTTGACGTTGTGACAGTTTCTTGCCGCGACTGTACGCAAACGTCCAAAAGTTGGTATTATCCCTATAGGGATATTCTGACCTTAAAATATCCTATGGAGGGCTCAGAATTAAGCTGGGTCCCCGTGGGGGAGAGCCGGTTACTTCCTATTTAGCCAAGGTATTTGGCTTATGACCAGCTCCGACAACCGCAGCACGGAGCGCGCCAAGCGCTTCCTCAGCAACACAGGGCGAAGTCCCTTCTCATTCCTGCCCCGGCGAGGGTTTGCGGGGCGCCCGTGAGCGAAAGCGTCGATGCGGGCCGAACCGCAGGGTCCTGGCCGGACCTGGTTCAGCGTTTGCGCGATGGCGAGCAGTCCGCCATGGAAGATCTCTATCGGGTGTTTTCCGAAGGCATCCGGTTCTACCTCTGGCGCCAACTCGGGGCGCAGGACCTCACGGACAAAGTCCACGATCTGTTCCTGATCGTGACCGAGTCGATTATGAGTGGCGAGTTGCGGGAGCCGGAGCGTCTGATGGGCTACGTGCGGACCGTGGTGCGCCGTCAGGTCGCGAGCCACATCTACAAAGCGCGGCAGCAGCGAAGCAACTGGTTTCAGGTGGACGTCGCGACAACGCTGCACGACCGCCGTCCAAGTCCAGAGCATTGGGTGATCCGCCGCCAGTACAACGATTGTGCGCTGCGGATTCTCTCTACACTGCGGAAGCGGGAGCGCGAGGTGTTGGTCCGATTCTACCTGCACGAGCAGGCCGCGGCGGAGATCTGCCGCGAGATGCAGTTGACCCACACGCAGTTCCGGCTCCTCAAGTCGCGGGCCAAAGCCCGCTTAGGCAAGCTTTGCCAGAGCCGGCTCGGATAAGGCCGCCCGGAGTGCGCCCTAAAACACGCGGCGTTTCAGGCGCTCGAGGGTGAATTTGGCGGTTTCCGCCACAGCCATAACCGCCATCACTCCCGCCTGCACCGGGTCGCTCACGACCAGATCGGCCGCCTCGGGGACGCTGCCCGCCATATTGAGGCTCACCACGAGCAGGCCTTGCGCCCGAACTTCCCGAACCGCCGTCTCGATATCGCCGCCCATCAGCGACCCGGCGAGCACCAGCGCCCTGGCGCGGGGCAATCGCGCCACCGCGCGGACTGCGTCCGCCAGTTTTTGCTCGCCGACCAGTGGGATGGTGTCCACCGAAATGTGCTCGCCTCGGATATTGTGCCGGTCGGCTTCGGATACGGCGCCGATGGCCACCTGTCCGACCTGCGCGCCGCCGCCCATAATGATGATGCGCTTGCCATAGATCTTCTGCAGCGTTTTGACGATCTGCACGTCGCGCACGATCGGCAGCGCGCGGAGGTCCGCGACCAGCGCCTCTGGCCCGCTCGCCAACGCAATCTCAAAATACGTGCGCGCCTCCTCGGGCGTATTGTCGAGAATGTCGACAGAGACAATGTCGCCCTGATGGCGTGCGATCACGCCCGTCATCTGGTGCAACACGCCTGCGCCGCCGCTGGCGTGCACCACCAAACCAATGAGTTCATCCGTCATGCGGTGTTTTCAGTGTATCCCGGGGCCGATTGCTAAGATGAGGTATGGCGCCTCGCGACGCGAGCCCCGCGTTCCCGGTGGAGCGGTTTTTCCAATTCTCGCTCCTCGGCCTGGTGGCCAGCGGCTATCTGGCGGTTGCGGGCTCCGGCTACCTCGACACGCCGACGGTCCTGCTGACCGCCACCGGGCTCCTGCTGCGCGCCGTCCTCATCTGCGGCTGGGTCGAGCTCGAGATATCCGACCGTCTGGCGACGCGCGCCACGATCGTGTACAGCGCTTTCTATGTCGCCGACTATCTGGCGCTGTCGCGGGAATTCCTGAGCGCCACCGTGCACCTGGTGTTCTTTCTCGCCGTCGTCAAGGTGCTGACGGCCAAGACGAGCCGCGATCATCTTTATACCGCCGTGATCGCATTTCTCGAACTGGTGGCCGCGGCGATCCTGTCCGTCAACTTCAATTTTTTTCTGTTTCTCGCGCTCTATCTGCTGTTTGCCATGGGCGCGCTGACCAGCGGGGAGATCCGGCGGTCGATGAATCGCGCCGGGGTGTCCGTAACGGCGCGGTCCGGGTGGAGACGGTTCCATCCACGCCTGGCGGCGCTATCGATCTCCGTGACGCTCAGCATCCTGGCGATCACGGCCGGACTGTTTTTCGTGCTGCCGCGCACGGCCGATGCGGCTTTCTCGCGGCTGATCTCGCATCGATTGCACCTGCCGGGTTTCTCGAACCAGGTCAACCTGGGGGAGATCGGCGAGATCAAGAGCACCACGCGGCCGGTCATGCACATTCGGCTGTGGGGGGGACAGCAGGGCCTGAAGTGGCGCGGCGGCGCCCTGGTGGACTTCGATGGCAAGCGCTGGTCGAACCCGATTCCGGTGAAGGAGCCGATCCGCGTATTCAATGGCGAGGCGGAATTGGCGTCCGTGGCGGACCGCCCGCCCGGCAGGCGCCTCAATTACGAAGTCAGCTTCGAGGAGATCTCGACCGACGCTCTGTTTTTCGCCGGAACGCCGGAGAGCGTGTTGCGGCTCCGCGTGCCGATCATTTATCGCGCGGAAGGCGGCAGCTATCGCCTCGGCCGCCCGCCGGCGACGAACTTCCGGTATGAGGCCTACAGCCTTCTGGAGGAGGTTCCCGAGAACGCCGCGCTGCGCTTGCCGGCTCCGCTGCTTCCGCTGGCGTTGCGCGAGCGCTACTTGCAGTTGCCGCCGCTCGATTCCCGCATTCCCGAACTGGCCCGCCGCTGGAGCGCGTCCATGACGAGCGATCTCGAGCGGGTTCGTTCCATCGAACGCCGCCTGCGCTCGGATTTCGGGTACACGCTGCAACTGCCCGCGCATGAAGTGGCGGACCCCCTGGCGTACTTTCTGTTCGAGCGGCGCAAGGGGCACTGTGAGTACTTCGCCTCCTCGATGACTGTCATGCTGCGAGCCATCGGCATCCCGGCGCGGCTGGCTACGGGTTTCCAGAGCGGCATCTACAACTCGATGACCGATCTTTGGCTGGTGCGCGCCTCCGACGCCCACACGTGGGTGGAAGCATGGATCCCGGGACACGGCTGGACGACTTTCGACCCGACGCCACCCGACCCCAACCCGACCTTCGCGCTGATGGCGCGCCTCGGGCTCTATCTCGACGCCGCCGAGACGTTCTGGCAGCAATGGGTCGTCGGGTACGACGCGGGGCAGCAGGGCTCGCTCGCCGACCGGATGGAGCAGGGTGTCCGGCGGATGGGAGTGACATGGTTCGATTCGCTGGCCTCCGCCGGCGCGAATTGGAACGCGATCAGCCTGGCGTGGGTGCGCCGCTATGGGCTGAGGGCGGGGATCGTGGTTGTGATGGGCTTTTGGATTTGGGCGCTGGGTCCTCCCTTAATCCGGCTGCTGCGGATGCGCCGCCGCGTCGAGCGTGTGCGCCGCGGCCAGGCCAGCGTCGCGGATGCCACCCTCCTTTACCAGCGCATGCTGCAGATCGCCAAGAGGCACGGCTACCAGAAACCGGTCTGGTTCACGCCCGCCGAGTTCGCGGCGTCGCTGGCGGATTCGCGGCTCGGCGTTCCGGTGCGCGAGTTCACCATCGCCTATAACGCCCTCCGCTTCGGCGGCCATACCGACATCGCGCCACGGCTCTCGAGCCTCCTCGACGAGTTGGAGCAGCAGCGCCCGTGACTCCCGAAGAGCAGGCTCGCTTCGAGGCGTTGGAACGGCGGGTCGAGGAGCTGGAGCGCCGGCTTCCCCCGAGACCGCAGCCGACGATCCCCAGACCGGCGCCGCCGCCCGCGGCCGCCGCGCGCCGGCGCGAGATTCATTTCGGGTTGAACTGGATCAGCCGGATCGCGGTAGTCACGGTGGTTCTGGCGCTGGCGTTTTTCTTCGACTATGCCTTCGAGAACCGCTGGATCACGGAATCGGGGCGGGTTCTCCTCGGGCTGGCGTGCGGGACCGCCGCTTTGGCCGGCGGCGAATATTTTTTCCGGCGCGGGCAGCGGGCGTATGGGCAGGCCCTGGCCGCCGGCGGAGTGGCTTTCTTTTATCTTTCGTTGTGGGCCGCGTTCAGCCTCTATCACCTCATGCCGCAACTCGCGGCCTTCCTTCTCATGATCGCGGCGACGGCCGCGGCCGGCTTTCTGGCGCTGCGTTACGACAGCCCGGCGGTGGCGCTGTTGGGACTCGCGGGCGGGTATGCCACGCCGTTGCTGCTGCACGGAGGGGACCAGCCCTGGTTCGTGCTGAGTTATGCGCTGGTGCTGACCGGCGGCGCGGTTTTCGCCACCCGCGCCCGGCGGTGGTGCTGGCCGGAAGCCCTGGCGCTCGCCGGGGTGGCCGCGCTATACGTCAGCCAACTGCCGGCGCATCCGTTCTACGCGCTCTTCGCGATCGCCGGGTTCGGACTGTTCGCTGCGGGCGAGCACGTCGCGGTATTGAATGCCGCCGAAGCGTTGGCGGGCGCCGCCCTGGCGACGATTTGGGCGACCGGTGAAACCGGCCTCCTCATCGCAGGGCTGGTCTCCGCCGCGGGGCTCGGCGTCGCAGATTATCGCCGCCGGCCGGCCGCGGCCGTGGGATCGTTTGCGGGACTGTGGCTTGGCTATGCGCTGTGGCGCGCCTCGTCCGGCTATACACCGCTGCTGATCCTGACTGCCGCGTACCTCCTGTTCCTCGGTTGGCCGCTGTGGCGCGCGCTCGGCCGGCGGCAGGCGCTCAGCGTCGTCGAGATGATCCTGCTGACGGTGAATGCCGGGCTCTATTTCGCCTCCTCATATGCGCTGCTGCGGGATTCGTATGCGCCGTACGTCGGCTTGTTCGCGGTCGCCATCGCGATGGCACAGGCCGCGGCCGCCCGCCTGCTGTGGAGCGCCGACACACGCGGCGCGCTCCTTTCGGCGGGCACGGCGTGGGTCATCCTGATTCTCGCCGCGCCGATCCAATTCGCCGGCTACCGGGTCACGGTGATCTGGGCCGCCGAGGCTGCCGCGATGGCCTGGATCGGCGCGCGTCTGGGCCAACGCCGAGCGGTTCTGTCGGCTGCCGGCGTGCTCGGCCTGGTGCTCCTGCGGCTGGCCTTTTCGGATGCGCAGATGTATGCCGGCTCGGCAGAGTACACGCTGCTGGCGAATGCCCGATTCCTCGCTTTTGCCGCTTCGGCCGCCGCGTTCTGGGCGTTCGCATGGTGGGTCCGCGAGGGGCGCCTGGCGACCGGCGCCTACGCCACGGGGCATGCGGCGATGCTGTGGGGACTCGCGCTGGAGGCGGCCGGATGGTCGGCCCGCACCGCCTCGCCCGAGAACTTCCGCAGCGTGGCGAGCACATCGATTTCCGTTATCGCCGCCGCCTATGCCGTATTGCTGGTCGCCGGCGGCGCTGCCCGGAAACACGCGGGCAGCCGTCTCATGGGCATGGGGCTGATCGGCCTCGTCGTCCTGAAGCTCTATCTGTACGATGTCTGGCTGTTAGGGGCGTTCTATCGCATGGCGGCGTTCGCGATCCTCGGCGTGATGCTGCTGGTGATGTCCTACGTCTACTCCCGCCGCTCGCGGCAGGAAAATTGACCGGGTTTTGGTAGCGCCGCGACGGCCCGATTAGCGCCCAAGTCGTTCCGTCGCCTAAAACGGCAGATCCGAATCGCCGGGATCGGTAGACTTCGGCGTCCCCCGTTTTCTGCAACGCACAATTCAGACACTACGCGGGTTTTCTGCTAACCGATCGCCGAGTGCGCCGTATTCAGAATGTCGATATATATCGAACGGCTGAATATGGACCTGCTGCAAGGAACTCTCGACATGCTGGTGTTGCGAACGCTGATCCTCGGCCCGCTGCACGGCTACGCGATCGCTAAAGCGATCGGCCAGCTCTCCCAAGGCGCCTTCGAGATCGAGTTCGGCTCCCTCTACCCCGCGTTGAAGCGTCTGGAGCTGAAGAGCTGGATCTGCGCGCGGTGGGAGGTCTCCGAGCACAAGCGGCAGGCCCGGGTCTACCGTCTGACGGCGGCCGGCCGCAAGCAACTGGCGGAAGAACGCGCCAAGTGGAGTCAATTCGTGGCAGCCATTGCCACCGTTATGGGGGAATCATGAGCTTCCGGTCACGATTGTTATACCTGCTGCCATCCCGGCGCCGCGCGGGCGAGGATGAGATGCGCCGCGAGTTCGAGGCGCTGCAGGCATTCGCCGGTCCGCGCGAGCTCGGCAACCTGACTCTCGCCGCGGAAGACGCCCGCGCGGTGTGGGGCTGGGGATGGCTCGACAGCGTGCTCGCGGACGTCCGTTACGCCTTTCGCGTGCTGGCGCGCCAGCCGAGCTTTGCGGCTGTGGCCGTGCTCTCGTTGGGCCTCGGCGTCGGCGCGAACGCGGCCATCTATAGCCTCATCGACCGTGTCCTTTGGCGCCAGTTGCCGGTCGCCGACCCCGACCGGCTCGTCACCACAAAGCGGTCCTACTCGATGTTTACCTTCACCCGCTTGCGCGCACTCTCCGGCGCGATGCTGGAAGACGCCGCCTTGAGCTCGACGATCGACCGCGACCTGAATCTCAAGCCCGGCCGGGTCGAAATGGTCACGGGCAATTACTTTCAGGTGCTCGGCGTGCGTCCTCATGCGGGCCGCGTCCTCACGCCCGAAGACGACCGGCGGGATCAAACCGGACCCGCCGCGGTGCTGAGCTACCGGTATTGGCAATCATCCTTCGGCGGTGAGCCGGTGCTCGGCCACACGATCCGCGTGTCGAAGCTGCCGTTCAACATTGTGGGCGTCGCGCCGCGCGAGTTCTTTGGCGTGACCGTGGGCGAGTCGCCCGACCTGTGGATTCCCATGTCCACGCAGCCCGCCATCATGCCCGGACGCAACTGGCTGGACGACCGGCACACGTTCTTCGCGAACCTGGTGGCCCGTCTGCGAGGCGGGGTAACGATGGAGCGCGCGTCGGCCGCGCTGACTCCGATCGCGGTGCAGATTGACCTGGAGCGTGCGGGGCCGGATTTACCCCAATTCGCGGGCAAGCAGATCCGGGCGCAGAAAGTGACGCTCGTGCCGTTGGCTGTGGGGCTATCGAGTCTGCGCGACCGCTTCTCCAAACCGCTGCGGGTGCTGTTTGCCATGGTCGGGTTGGGTTTGGCGCTGGCGTGCGTCAACGTGATGAGCCTGCAATTCGCGCGCGCCGATGAGCGGCGCCGCGAGTTGAGCGTCCGTCTCGCCATCGGCGCCGGACGCGGCCGGATTGTCCGCCAACTGCTCACCGAAGCGGCCGTGCTGGCGCTGCTCGGAGGCGCGTTGGGCCTGGCGATCCGCCAACCCGCCGCCGCCGCGCTGGCGGGATTGATCTCGATTGGCGGAGCGCCCGTGCGTCTCGACCTAGCCGCGGACTGGGGCGTCCTGGCATTCGTGCTGGCTGTGTCGATGGCGGCGGCGCTGGTCTGCGGCTTGATCCCGGCGTTGCGCGCGACACGGCAGGGCGGCGGCGGCTTGCAGCATGTCTCGCGCGGCGCCACGGCGGCTCCGGGGCGCCGGGTGCTCGGGCGCGCCGTCGCCGCGTTGCAACTGGCCCTCTCGGTCGTGCTGATTGCGGGCGCTTTTCTGTTCTCGTTCAGTCTTTATCGCCTGAGCCACTACGACACGGGCCTGAACCGCGGCGGCCTTCTGGTGCTCGACGTCGACGCTGCCGAGGCCGGGTATAAAGACGCGCAGGCGGGCGCTTTGAGCCTGCGGCTCCTCGACCGTCTCCGGTCGCTGCCCGGCATTACGGCCGGCAGTTTCTCCGCCACGGGGATCTACACCAACCGGGGGGCGAACACTCTGACCGCCACCGACGCCGTGTCCGGACCGCCCGGGCAGCAACTCACCGCCTGGCAGGACAGCGTCGGTCCGGATTACTTCACCACGCTCGGCGCGCGGATCGTGGCGGGCCGCGACATCGACGGCCGCGACCGCAAGGGGGCGCCGAAAGTCGCCGTCGTTTCGAAGCAGTTTGCGCGCCATTTCTTTCTGGAAGGCAATCCGCTGGGCCGCAGCGTTTATATGGGAAAGACGCGCGAGGCGTATCGCGTGATCGGGGTGGTCGAGGATATCCGCAACGACGTCCGCAAAGAGCCGCGCCGGGTGTTCTATCGCGCCCAGGCTCAAAACGATGAGGGCCTCTTCACGACGCGATTCCTCTTGCGCACAGGCGCCGATCCGGCCGCGATTGCGGGCCAGCTACGCGAGGCCGTCCGGGCCGAAGACGCCGCATTGCGCGTCATCAGCATCGACACGGCCGATCAACTTCTCAACCGCACGCTCGACCTGGATCGCGTGGTGGCGGCGCTGTCGTTCGCCTTCGGAGTTCTGGCGGTCACCCTGGCGGCGGTTGGGGTGTATGGAATGCTCGCCTACGACGTCACGCGGCGCACGCCGGAGATCGGCATCCGGATGGCGGTGGGCGCGACTCGCGGCAGCGTGCTGCTGCTGGTGTTTCGCGAGGTCGTGGTGGTGGGAGCGGCGGGGGTCGGCCTGGGGCTGGCCGGCGCTCTCGGTCTCGGGCGTTTGGTCGAAGGCCTGCTGTTCGAGCTCAAACCCGGCGATCCTCGCGTGCTGGCGGCGGCGATCGCGATGCTGGTGTTGGTGGCGGCCGGCGCGGCGCTCGGGCCGGCGCGGCGCGCCGCATCGATGGACCCGATGCGGGCGTTGCGGACGGAATAGGCCATCAGGGAGCGCCGGCACGAAGCAGCCACCATGGGTGTCGCCAGTGTTGCTGGAGGCGGTGCTCGTGTGCGCGCGGTGGCGGTGCGGCGCTAGAGGTCGATGTACCCGGCTAATGGGCCCTGCCGCAGGCGATTCATCGCGAATGAACGTTCAAAGAATGTCTGGACCAAGTCGTTTCCTCCAGATTCAGGATCGCTGGGCAGACTCTGGTGGGCATTGTGGCGGGGGGAACGCGGATGCCTAAACACTGCGCCGGCAGGTTTTATCCGTCTGGCCTCGCACTATTGGCCACCCACATGGGACGCCCCGGGTCGCTACCATGCTATCGTCTTGACTTGGCGCGTGAACCGGGAATATACGTAGAAATTCTCATCTCTGCGGGCGTCGATGAGATTTGGCGACGCACCCAAGTTCCCGATCTGCACGAACAGTGGGATTTGCGCTTTACGAAGATCGACTACCTCCCTAAACGCTCAGAAGCTGAGCCGCAGAAATTCCTCTATTCCACCCGTATTGGTTTTGGTCTGAAAATCGACGGCGAAGGAGAAAGCACCGGAACCCGCGAGGATGTCACGGGGGTCAGGACGTCGGCACTGTCATTCTGGTCTTCGGACCCAAAGTCGCTTATCGAAGAGGGTTCCGGATACTGGCAATACCATCCAACCGCGTCTGGAAGTCGATTTCTGACTTGGTACGACTATCGGACGCGCTTTGGACCTGTGGGCCGGTCACTCGACCGGTTCCTGTTCCGACCGCTCATCGGCTGGGCCACCGCATGGAGCTTTGACCGCCTGCGGCTGTGGATCGATCGGGGGATATCGCCTCAAATCAGTATGCGCATGGCCTTGATCCATGCCCTCGCACGGTTGGGGATTGCCTTCACGTGGATGTGGCAGGGGCTTGTGCCGAAGCTAATTTTTCCGAGCATTGACGAAAAGACGATGATTTCGGCGGCGCGATTGCCGCTCACTCTATTGCCAGCAATCGGCGCCATCGAATTGGCCTTCGCTGCCGTTACGCTATGTCTTTGGCGGTGGCGCCCATTCTTTATCCTAAATTCGTTTTTGATGATAGGCGCTCTGATATCCATCGGTCTGCAATCGCCCTCGTACCTTGTAGCCGCCTTCAATCCGGTTACACTCAACGTGGGGATGATTCTACTCTCAGCGGTTGGATATTTTTCGGCGGCGGAGCTTCCCTCAGCCTCTCGTTGCCTGCGGCAAGGGCTCATACGAACCGCATGAAATCTATTTACGAACGCGCCATGGGATCTGACTTCACGCGGCTCCACCCTGAGATTCAGCGACGATTTGGTTTCTCAAGCGCGGACAGTGTCGCCTCGATAGGCACCGGGGTGATGGAAGAGATTTGGCATGGACCACCGTATACGTTACCGTTTCTCTACGTGGGTTCGTGGCGCAGCATCATGTTCCCAGAGAGCGGGCGCGATGTGCCTTTTCAGATTGTTAACTACGGCTACATAGATGCTTTAGGCCGCGAGACAGTGACATGGATCCGGACCTTTCAAACGAAGCGGCCCCGGCGCTTTGACGCGTACATGATCTATAGCGAACAACGAAAGCGAATCGTGGATTATCTTGGGACTCACGAGCATCTCGCTGTCGATATCGAACTTAGTGTGGCGCCCAACGGCGGCCTTGCACTCCGGTCGGGCGCCCAGCGCTTTTACGAGGGGCCGCTGGCGTTCTCTTTTCCGATGCTATTTTCAGGCGTTGCCGATGTTTGTGAGTGGTACGACGATGCGAAT
>CAZSQK010000055.1:0-51286 GCA_964608645.1 uncultured Solibacteraceae bacterium
GCCCGCACCGCCGCGGCCCGGCGCGCCTCCAGCGGCAGCCTCGCCGCCTGCCATCGTGCGCAGGCTTGCGGTCAAGGCCTGCAACTCGGAGTCGGTCCATTGGAATTTCGGCATGCCGCGGTCGGGCCGGCCGCTGCGCACCAGCGCCGTGACTTCCGCATCCGAGTGCGTCCTGACGAACGGCAGGATGCCGGGCGCGCGATCTGTGCCATTGGCGTCGCCCCCATGACAGACGGTGCACTGGTTGGCAAACGTTCGGGCGGGGCTGCCGGGCGGCTGGGCGAAGAGACACGTTGCCAGCAGCAAAATTCCAAGAGCCGTCAAAATAGCAGTTTTCATCGATCTGCGCTCACTGACATAGGAGGTTGGATGCTGTCGATTCTAGCGTAGAATTCCGGCGCGCTGCCTGATCGTCCACACTCGAACAGGCGGGCGGGGTGGAACAAGCTCTGCCCAACAGCCCGAGCCAAGGCGAAATCTCCAGCGGCGTTGTGGAGAGCCTACACAACAAAATTCGAGGGGTAACCAGACGATCCTATGGCCTTCGCGCCTACGACGCCATGGAAATCCCTCTGTATCCGAATTGAGCTTCAGTTTTAGATTGCGAAATGTGATCTTGCGTTTGGAAACCGCCTTTGATAATGTCTAGCAGGTCGCGGGAAGGGTACTGGACCCCCAGGGCGCTTTGTGAAGGTTAGTGGATTGCGCGATTGGCCAAACACGGTCTTGCGTACAGGGCCAAAGGGAGGATGATGATGAGAGTCGTGAAAGTATTCTTCGTTCTTGCTCTATCGATAGCGGCTGCGGCGAACGCCTTCGCGCAGGCCACGTCGGGTGCGCTGCTTGGAACCGTCGTTGATCCCGGTCGTGCCGTGGTCGTCGGCGCAGCGATTACTGTAATCCATCAAGACACCGGGGCTACCCGGACCGGCGTTTCCGGCAGTCAGGGCGCTTTCGAGTTTCCCGATCTTCTGCCGGGCAACTACTCGGTCGACATCGCGGCAAAGGGCTTTAAGGCTCTGCAACTCCATAATATTGCGCTCTCCGCTTCGGAAAAGCGCAACCTGGGGACGGTGGTTCTCCAGATTGGCGCGGTGAACGAAACGGTAAGTGTGACTGCCGACGTGACGCCGGTACAAACCGCCTCGGCCGAGATCGGGCAAACCATCGACAGCTCGGCGATTCGGAACATCACACTCAAGGGACGCGATCCCTTCCAGTTGATCGGCCTGCTCCCGGGGGTGATCGACACCTCTAACAACCGCGACATGGAAGGGTGGAATTCCAGTTCGGGGATCGTGATCAACGGCCTGGCCGCCGCCCAGCAATCGCACCTGCTCGACGGAATGTCGAATGACGACGACGCCAGAACGAACACCTACCTGAACCCGAATCCCGACGCGATCGCGGAAATCCGTGTTTCGACTGCCGGTTTTCAGGCCGAGTACGGGAGAAACTCGGGCGGGGCAATTAATTTCACAACCAAGAGCGGCTCACGCGACTTCCATGGCACAGGCCATTGGGATCATCGCAATGAAGACCTGAACGCCAACAGCTTCTTCAATAATCGCAGCGGCGTACCGCGGCCGATTTACCGCTACATGATTGTGGGGTACAGTATCGGCGGCCCCCTTTACGTTCCAAAACTATTCAACACGGACAAGAAGCGGCTGTTCTTCTTCATGTCGCAGGAGTTCACGCGAACCAAATCGGCGGCCACGATTCAAACCGTGAATGAGCCGACGGCGGCGGAGAGAACGGGCGATTTCTCCAAGTCGGTGGGGTCGACCGGTGTCCTGATTCCTGTTTTGAACCCCGCCACAGGCGCGCCGTTTCCGGGGAATATCATTCCACCTTCGCAGGTTACTCCGCTGGGGCAGGCCATGCTCAACCTGCTGCCTCTCCCCAATGGTTATGTCAACCCCGCGCCGGGACAGCAGTATAGTTCAAATGCCATTTTCCGCGGGAATGGCTACCGGCGCCGCAGCGATCTGGTGGCGAGGATTGACGCCAACGTGACCAGCAAGCTGACCATGTTTGTCCGCTATGGACGCGACCGGGATGACCTGGAGAACGTTTTCACGGTTTCGGCCGGCGTGGGCGCCAACATCAACTTCGTTCCCCAGTCGAATGAGGCTGTGCACGCTACTTATACGATCTCTCCGACGATGATCAGCGAAAGCGGCTTCAGTCATGGGACGCAGCGTTATGGATGGCGCCATCCGGAAGGCTCTACGCCCTACTACCGGACGAGCGGATTCAACCCACCCCTATTGTTTCCCATCCCGACGCAGGGAACGATTTACGGCGGCAACGAGCTTCCGGCCACTCTTCCTTTGTACGAGCCTTTCCTGCCCGCGGAGACGTACGGCGGGGGCCTGACCGTTGGTCAAACCAGCTATAACCCGGGAGGGGGCGGGCAGGGCGGCCTGATCCCGTACAACAACCGCGGCTACAGCAATGCGGCCAACGAGGACATGACGAAGATTTTCAACAAACACACGTTGAAATTCGGCGCTATCTGGCAACAGGACCATAAGTCGGAACCGCTGGGTGGAGGCACCTACATGGGCGCTTATAATTTTGCGAGCACCACCAGCAATCCGCTGGATTCAGGCAATGGGTATGCGAACGCGCTTCTGGGGAACTATCAGACTTATCAACAGGCGACCAATCGCTACATTCCGTATAGCTACCAGTACACCCTGGATTTCTACATACAGGATAGCTGGCACATAAGTAAGAGGCTTACCGCCGAACTGGGCCTGCGATTTGACCACATGGGAGCTCCGTTCGACCATTCGGGCACTTCCTCAAATTTCTTTCCCGAAACCTACTCCGCCTCGAAGGCGGTTTCGCTGTACCGCCCCGGCTGCAAGGTCGCGCTTTCCGCTACCGGAGCCTGTTCCACCGCCAACCTCGTGGCGGTGAATCCTCTGAACAACAGCCAGACCTATTACGCCCTGGTGGGAAGCGTGGTGCCGGGCTCTGGCGATATCGTGAATGGAATGAAAACCAAGAACACGGGAAGCTATTGGTCGTACCCCGCGATGAACTATGCTCCGCGCGTGGGTTTTGCGTGGGATGTGATGGGGGACGGGAAAACTTCCATTCGCGGCTCGGCCGGGGTGTTCTTCAACCGCACCGGGATTCAGATACCGGGTCTCGGATCGGCGCCCATCGTCTTCACGCCGCAGGTGTACTACGGGCAGACCGCCAATTTGTCGAGCCTCGGATCCGCGGCGCAGGTTCTTTCGCCCACCAACGCAACTTTCTTCGAGCAGCACACGCCTTCCCAGCGCCTGTATAACATCAATTTTTCGATTCAGCGGCAGATTGGTTTCCAAACGGTAATGCAAATCGCCTATGTGGGCAATTTCGACCGGCACGCCCCCGACAACGGCGGCTTTACCAATGGAGGAAACAATCTGAATGTCATTCCCTACCAGGCGTACGCGAATCCGGCGAACGTGTTCAATGGAGCTGCAATCAACGCGAACTTCCTGCGCACTGCTTACCCCGGCATGGGAACGATCAATTACTCGACCAACGACCTGTCGGACCTGAACTATCACGGAGTGTCGGTATCCGCCCAGAGAAGGCTGAGTCACGGATTCTTTTTTGGCGCCGCATACACCTTTTCGAAGGCTCTCGGAACCTCGGGCAGCGACGCGTATCACACCGGAATGCCAATCACGACTGCTCTTGGCCAGACGGTGACTCTTCCCAACCGGAGACAGTACTACTATGGACCGACCGGCTCCGATCGGACCCAGGTTCTCTCGGTCAACTATTCGTACGCACTTCCGAGCTTCACCAAACAAAAGCTCGTGCACGCTGTGTTCGGAAACTGGACCCTTTCCGGCATCACCAGCGCGTCATCGGGCGCCCCGTTCTCGCCAAGCTGCTCTACGACGGCTGCGTTTCCGGCCAACGATCCCAGCCTGACCGGTATGACAGCCAGATGCCAGCAGACTGCGGATCCCCGGGCTTACACGCAGAGCTTCTACACGAACTTCAACACTGCCGCATTCGTTATGGCGCCCGCTGGTTCATTTGGAAACACGGGGCTGGGAATTTTCCGGCAGCCGGGCACGGTCAACTTCGACATGGGGCTCGACAAGGCTATTTCGCTGGGAGAGAGACGCGTCTTAAGAATCAAGTGGCAGGCGTATAACGCATTGAATCACGCGGAGTTCAACGCGGTCGGCGCGACCTTTAATTTCAATGCAGCCGGCGTCAACACCAACACTCAGACGGGGCAGTACACATCTACACTGAACCCGCGGCAGCAGGTTCTTACCCTGCGTTTCGAGTTCTGATCTTTTTATCGGCGAAGGCTCGCGTCCGGTTGCCCAGTTGAACTGTGCCTATCGGCCCTTCAATGCAACCAACAGTGTTGTCATCATTTCGTCTGCCGCTCGCCCGTGAGATACTGCAGGGCCGCCGCCACGCCACCGTCGTTATGAGGAATGCCAGACAACGCCAGCCCCATCTCAACGCCGCATAACGTTCCCGCCAACATGAGTTCATTGAAATCCCCCAGGTGTCCGATGCGGAATACGCGGCCCGTAAGTTTGCCCAGGCCCGACCCCAGCGAGAGATTGAACTGTTCGAGCACCATTTTGCGCAGGGCTCTCTCATCGAATCCGGGGGGCATCAGAACCGCCGTCAGCACGTTGCTGTATTCCGCCGGATCGAGCGGCGCCATCTCCAGTTGCCACGCCCGCACGGCGCGGCGGGTTGCTTCGGCCAGGCGGGCGTGCCGCGCGAAGACCTGCGGAAGCCCTTCTTCCTGCATCATACGCAAGGCCTCGCGGAGGCCATATAGAAGGTTGGTGGCCGGAGTGTACGGGAAGAATCCGCGCTCGTTATGTTCCAGCATCTCCGTCCAGCGCCAGTAACTTTTGGGCAGGGTGCTGTGCCGGCTTGCCTCCACCGCGCGTTGCCCGAGGGCGTTGAAGCTCAACCCCGGCGGCAGCATCAGTCCTTTCTGCGAGCCGCTCACACTTACGTCGACGCCCCACTCATCGTGACGGTAATCGATCGAGCCCAACGAGGAAACCGCATCCACCAGGAGCAGGGCCGGGTGCTGGACCTGGTTCATCGCCTTCCGCACGGCTGCGATATCCGAGACTATGCCGCTCGACGTCTCGTTATGAACGACCATGACGGCCCGGATCTCGTGCCCGCGGTCCTCCTCCAGAATCGTCGCAACGTCCGCGGCATTCACACCGTGACGCCAGTCTCCCGGCCTGAGATCCACGCGCAATCCCAGATTGCAGGCCACCCGCGCCCAAAGCGTAGCGAAGTGCCCGGTTTCAAACGCGACGACCCGGTCGCCAGGATTCAGCGTGTTCACCAGCGCCGCTTCCCAGGCGCCGGTCGCGGAGGAAGGATATATGATTACCGGACCGCTGGTCTGGAAGATCGGCTTCAATCCGTTCAGGCATTCACTGGCCATTTCCGCAAACGCATCGCCGCGATGATCGGCGGTGGCGTTATCGATCGCCCTCAAAACCCGGTCCGGCACATTGGTCGGTCCGGGTATTTGCAGAAAATGCCTCCCTGGCTGACGCGCCATAGTTGTTCCCCTGTTTTTATTAACTAAACCAGCAGCCCGTGAATCAATACCGCCGGGTGCACTGCCTTTTGGTTTCCGAAATCCTGAATCTGGTGACGGCAGGAAGTGCCCGGGGCGACCAGCACATCGTCCGGCCCCATTTTTTCGATGGCCGGCAGCAACCGGCGTCCGGCAATCGCGCGCGAGACTTCGAAGTGCTCCCGGTGATATCCGAACGAGCCGGCCATGCCGCAGCAGCCCGCGTCCAGGTCGACGACCTGGGCGCCGGGGATGTGCGACAACAGGCGCATCGTAGCGGGCAGCATCCCCATGGATTTCTGGTGGCAATGCCCGTGTAGCAGGATTCGCCCCGGCACGGCTCTCAGAGGCAGTTCCAGCCCGCTCGCGAATTCGTCGAACAGTTGGCAGGCGTCCGCCACCATGCGCGCCTTCCGCTGCTCTTCGCCGCGCAAGAGATCGGGGGCGTCCTCCTTCACCGCGGACAGACAACTCGGCTCGCAAAACAAAATCTTCTCCCCGCGTTCGGCAATCGGAAAAAGCCCCGCCACCACACGCGAGCTATAGGCCTTCGCTTCGGCAAGCAGCCCTTGCGAAATCAGCGGGCGCCCGCAGCAGCCGGGATGAACGACATTCACGGCACAGCCGCCGCGTTCCAGAATGTCCAGCGCCGCCTGGCCGATCTCCGGGTCGCAGTGGTTGGTGAACGTGTCGTTGAACAAGGCTACCGGGCGCCCGCTCACACGTTGGCGGTTTCCCCTCGCAGCCAGTTTCCGCTCCAGAGTGTCGCGCCTCCAGCGTGGCAATGAGCGTCGACGGTCAATCCCCAACACACTTTGGTTGAAGCGCTTGGCAATTGCGGTCTCCTGAAGCGGGTTCGCCAAAGCCGCGAATCGGCTTCCCCACCGCGCCCACCGGTCGACATGCCCGAGCGCACGCACCTTCAAAGTCGTACCGTGGCGGCTCCAGTATTGCGCCAGGAATTCGCTCTTGAACCGCGCCACGTCCACTCCCACGGGGCATTCGGTCTTACAGGCCCGGCATTCCAGGCAAAGATCCAGCACCTTAAGCACATCTTCGTCGCCGAGTTTGGTTTCACCCAGTCTGCCATTCATTGCGAGTCGCAGGGCGTTCGCGCGCCCGCGCGTGGTGTGGCCCTCATCTTGCGTGGCCATGAACGAAGGGCACATCGTGCCGGAGAGCCTCTTGCGGCAGGCCCCTATGCCGCTGCACATCTCTACGGCTCCACCCATTCCGCCGTATTCGGAATAATCGAACCAGGTCTGCGGGGCCGGCGTGACGTAGCCCGCACCGAAGCGCAGATTCGCGGTCAAGGGAGGAGAATCGACAATCTTCCCGGGGTTGAACAGCCCCTCCGGGTCGAAGGCGCGCTTCACCTGCCGGAGAGCCTCGTACAGCACCGGTCCGAACATCTCCCGAAGGAACGGGCTGCGCACGTATCCATCGCCATGCTCGGCCGAAAGTGAGCCGCCGAATTCCAACACCAGCCGCGCCACGTCCTGCGCGATCGATTCGAACTTACTGACGCCCTCTTCCGTCTTGAGGTTAATCACCGGCCGAACGTGCAAACAGCCGACCGAAGCATGCGCATAGATTCCCGCTGTGGTGTCGTGGCGGCGAAGGATCTGTAGGAACCGGTCGATGTAGTCGCGTAGTTGATGCGGCGCCACCGCGGTATCTTCGACGAACGAGACGGTTTTCGCATCATCCTTGATCGCCATCGAAAGGCCCAGCGAAGCCTCGCGCAGGCCCCACACCCTCGCCTGTTGTTTGAGGTCGGTTTCGGGCCGGTATGCGTAACCCAGCTTCCGCGCTCGCAGATCTTCTTCGAGCCGAGCGAGTCGCGGCGGCAACTCCTCTTTCGTATCCCCGTAGAACTCAACGCACAAAGTGGCCTCAGGGTCGCCCGGCATAAAGTGGTTGCGGGTCTCTTCCAGAGCCACGTTCGCACGCGCGTGGTCCAGAATCGAGCGGTCCATGATCTCGACCGCCGAAGGCTTATGCTCCAGGATTACCGGCGTTGCTCCCAGGGCTTCCAATAAGTCAGCGAAGAGAATGACCATGACCGCTTTCGCCTTCGGCAGCGATACCAACCGCAGCTTGGCTTCGAGCACAATGCCCAGAGTTCCCTCCGAACCCACCATGATCTTAGCCAGATTGACCGGCTTGGAGTCCGTGAACTCGTCAAGATTGTAGCCGCCCACGCGCCGCATGATCTTCGGATACCGCCGTTCGATTTCCGCGGCATGTGTCCGCGCCAATTCGAGCACAGTGCGGTAGCAGGAGGCCTCCAGCGTGTCGCCCTGCGGAACCTGATTTCGTGGAATCTCACGAAAATCGACCACGCTGCCGTCCGACAGCGCGACGATCAGTTCCAGAACATGGTCGATGGTCTTGCCGTAGATCACGCTGCGTGCGCCGCTCGAATTGTTCGCCACCATCCCGCCGATCGTTGCCCGGCTGGCGGTCGAGATATCTGGCGCAAAGCGCAGCCCCAGCGGCTGAAGCTGCGCATTCAGCTCATCCAGAACGATTCCCGGCTCGACGCGCGCCCAGCGCTGCTCGGCATTTACCTCCAGGAGCCTGTTGTAATACTTCGAGGCGTCGATTTGCAGCCCCGCGCCGATCGCCTGCCCGGCCTGAGACGTGCCGCCGCCGCGCATCGTAATCGGGCAACGAAATCTCCGGCAAATGGCCAGAGTCCGGAGAATATCCTCGCGGCTCTTGGGGATCACTACTCCGGCGGGGACAATCTGATAGACGCTGGCATCGGTCGCGTAGAGAGCCCGTGACAACGAATCGAAACGAACTTCGCCTTCCATTTCCGCAGCCAAGGCGGCATGCAGCTCTTTCCGGTCCAACTCCAGCGGCGCGGCCGGTATCTGCACCAAGTCCATGGCTCAAGCTTATCCGATCGCATCCCGAATTGCGTGTCCCGGCAGCGGAGAGATTGTGGGATTACTTCGAAGTAGCGGGAGAGCACGCGAGCCTGAGCGATTGATTCTTTCGCGCTTTGGATTTGACTCGGCTGTTCGTGCGGTAGTCCAATCGGCGGCAGTTTCTTTTTCCGCTGATCACGAGTGTTTCCAAGACTGCGGCGCCTTGCATTAGTGACAGTCAGCCCGAAGCAACGGCCGAGGTTTCCAATAAAAGGGTCACATTTGAGAGTGAGGCCGAGGGAAACGTCTCCAGAATGCTCTGCGTCTGCTGACTCAGTAGGCAGGTCGTATGTACTCATCCACCCGAAGCCGTGCGGGTTGCCGTCCAGCATCGTCGCCGACGGCCGCCGCAGGCGGCATAACGTGCTCCGTGCGGGAGGAACGTCTGTGCGCTTGTCAGACGGATCGGCCCACCGGAGGGCGGCCGGTCAGGTCCGCTCGCGATTTGCCCACCGGCAAGAAAAGGCCTCGCCCCCTGGCAAAAGTCTCTGCATAGAGTATCGTTCATGTCGTGAAAGTCCGTTCCATCTGATCCGCAAGAGCCGCGGCTCTGCCATGATCGTAATGATTATGGTCGATAACCATGTGCCGAAGGCCCCGAAAGCGATCGCCACCGCTGCTCTGGATGGCAGCCTCGGCTATTCCCTCCGGCGAGCGCAGCTCTCCACCTACGGAGAATACGATTTGTTCATGGCGAGGTTCGAGATCCGACCCGCGCAGTTCGCCGTACTGACGCTGATCCGCTCCAATCCGGGGTCGTCGCAATCGGCCATCAGCACCGCACTGGGCATCCAGAAGGCGAACTTCGTGGCCGTGATCGACCGTCTGGAGTCGAGGGGCCTGACAGAACGTCGAAAGCTCCGCGGAGATCGCCGATCGGCGGCTCTGTACCTGACGCGCAGCGGCGAACTGTTCTGTGAAAAGCTGCAGGCGGCACACGCGAAGCTGGAGGCCCATCTCGCGTCCCGCCTCGGTGTGCGCCGCAGTCGCCAGTTTCTGAAACTCCTGCATGAATTTGCGTCTCTGGAGCCTTAAGTCTCCACCTGACTCGGGCCGCCGAGAATCAAAGCATCCAACGCCATCGCTCCCTCCGGATAGACGACCACGGGGTTGATATCCACCTCCCGGACCCAGGGACAACTCAGCATGAACCGGCCTAGTTTGACCACGATCTGTGCGACTGCCATCGCATCCAGCGCCGTTGCTCCACGGAATCCGCGGAGCAATGGCGCCCCGCGTAGACGGAACACTTCCTCGACGATCGCATCCACCGGCAGCTCTGGGACGAGCAGGCGGACATCTCGCGTCGCTTCCGCAGCCACGCCGCCGAAACCCACCAGCAGAACGACGCCCCATTCGGGATCGTTGCGCGCGCCCACGATCATCTCGATTCCTCGCGCGGCCGCCCTCTCCACCAGGATTCCATCGAGCACCAGTTGCGGCAGGTGGACCGAGATATCCGCATGCATTTTGTCCCAGGCAGCATCGAGCCCGGCCTCGTCCTGTATGTTGAGCGCCACGCCGCCCGCGTCACTCTTGTGGGAAAGAGCGGAGGATTGCGCTTTGAGAACCACAGGGTATCCGATCCGGTGCGCAATGTCGTGAGCCTGAGTGATGGTAGTGGCGAGCGCTCCGGAGGGTAAAGAAATTCCCAGAGACCCGAGAATTCGTTTGCTCCGATACTCCGGTATGACACCTTGCTCGGGGGCGCCAACCGCGCTGACTTCGACCTGCGGTGCGGATGTCCGACTCCTCGCGCTTGCCAAGGTCAGTCGCGCAAGGGCACGAAACGCACGCGACGGCGTCGGGAAAAAGGGCACGCCCAGACTCCGCAACTGCTCGATATACACGGGATCGATCCCCGCCCCCTCGTCCAGACCAGCGAAGATCAGTGGTTTGGTAAGCTTCGTCTCACGAATCGCCTGGAGAATGGGAGGCAGCTTTAACCCGCTTGTAGCTTCGTCCGTCAGGATGATCGCCAACACCACGCTGCCGAAGCGTTCGTCAGCCAGGACGATGGGAAGCGTGCGCCGGTAGAGGCCCGGGTCGATCAAACCCTGTGCGGTCAGGTCCAGAGGATTGGTGGGCGGTATGAAATCGGTGAGGGCCGCTCTCAGCCGAGCCGCTGTCTCCTCACTCAGCGTTGGCAACTGTAACCCGAGCGTCTCGCACAGGTCCAGGGTCAGCGCCTTAAAGGCGCCAGATTCGGTGAAAACCGCTGCGCCCGCGTGCGGAAAAGAGGGGCAGCGGACCAACATGTCCGAAACATCCGCCAGTTCCTCGATGGTCTCCACCATGATTACGCCGGCGTGTTCGACTTTCGTCTTCATCACCAGGTAGTCGCCCGTCATGGCGCCGGTGTGAGTAGCCGCCGATTCGCGCGCGGCGCTGCTGCTGCCCGGATGGAGAAGCACTACCGACTTGCCGGCGGCGCGCGCCTTTCGCACCAGCGACAGGAAGCGAGCCGGCTGCCGGAACTGCTCGACGATCATCGCGACCACTTTCGTATGAGAATCGCCGATCACATATTCAAAAAAGTCCTCGACTCCGGACATGGCTTCATTGCCAGTGGAGATCGAGAACGAGAGTTCCAGCGCCCGGTGAGTCAGGCTCACGCTCAGGACCGCCGCCATGGCGCCGCTTTGAGACAAGATTGCGATTCCGTTCGTGCCGGTGGCGCGTTTCAGATCGGTCGTGACGAATGTCAGAGGAATGCCCGCGACGTAGTTCACCATGCCGAGGCAATTTGGCCCTTCGATGATCATCCCGTGTTTCGCCGAGATGTCCCGGATGCGGTCCTGTTCCGCGCGTCCCTCCGCTCCGGTTTCCGCGAAGCCGGCCGAGAAGATGATGACTCCGCCGACACCTCGCTTGGCGCAGCCGGAAACAGCTTCCAGAACGCCGGCGCGCGGAATGGCGAGAACGGCGCAGTCCACCGATTCCGGCAGCTTGTCAACGGATGCGATACAGGGTCGGCCGCCAATTTCCGCTCGGTTTGGATTTACCAGGTGAACGGCTCCGTTGAATCTTGCCCGATCCAGATTCGCCAGGACGCTGGCGCCCAGAGCATTCGGGCTCGCCGAGGCCCCCACGATGGCGATGGAACGGGGCCGCAGCAATCGATCGATGGCGGCGGTGGAGTATGGCTGATCGCGCTGCAGACGGTCTTCCATCGGACTATTGTTATACTATATAACTATTCCGCCGGTGTAGCAGGGACCGTGTTGCGGCGAAAAGGGGGGCGCCCGTTATGGATCAATACGAAGGCAAATGGCAAACCGTCAAAGTGGATGTGGACCAGGACGGTATCGCGTGGGTAATCTTGAACCGCCCGCAGAAACGCAACGCCATGAGCCCGACACTCAACCGCGAAATGGCGTTGGTGCTGGAGACTCTGGAGTTGGATGCGGCGGCGAAGGTTCTTGTGCTCACCGGCGCCGGCGAATCCTGGTCGGCCGGGATGGACCTGAAAGAATACTTCCGCGAGGTGGATGGGCAGCCGGAGAGTCATCAGGAAAAAATCCGGCGAGAAGCCTCTCACTGGCAATGGAAGCTGCTGCGCATGTACGCCAAACCGACCATCGCGATGGTGAACGGATGGTGTTTCGGAGGGGCTTTCTCGCCGCTGGTGGCATGCGATCTGGCTATCGCGGACGAAAAGGCGATTTTTGGCCTGTCCGAAATCAACTGGGGAATTCCTCCCGGCAATCTGGTCAGCAAAGCGGTGGCGGACACCATGGGCCACCGCAAGGCGCTGCAGTACATCATGACCGGGGAGACGTTCACGGGCGCGCAGGCGGCCGAAATGGGACTGGTGAACGCGGCCGTGCCAGCGAGTGAATTGCGCGACACTACCAGGACGCTGGCGCTCAAGCTGGCCAGCAAGAACCCGGTCATTCTCCGAGCGGCCAAGCATGGCTTCAAACGCTGCCGGGAACTGACGTGGGATCAGAACGAAGACTATCTGTACGCCAAATTGGACCAGGCCTTGCATCGTGATCCCGAGGACGGCCGTGCGCAGGGAATGAAGCAGTTCCTGGACGAGAAAAGTATCAAACCCGGCTTGCAATCTTACAAACGCCCTTGATCGGCGGTCTCTGCTCCTAACGCCGGATAGTGGCTACGCACCCACGCCAGGCCGGCAAATGCGCACACCATGGACGCAGCCATCGTGCCCCAATAGGCGCCTGCTCCCGCCCCGATGATCGCGGCGCCAAAGATCGAACTAAGGATGCCTCCTATGCGCCCCACCGCGGCAGCGCAAGCCACACCGGAGGAGCGCACTCCGGTCGGGTAGACGTGCGCCGCCAGCGCGTACATGGAAGTTTGCACGGCCTGGGACAACAACCCGTTTAGGGCCAGCCCGGCCAGCATCAGTTCGCGGCCGCCTTGATTTGGATCGGAATCAGCAGAATCGCGAGCGCACTGCCCGCCGCTGCCAGCGATCCCGAAAGCAGCGGCCGGCGCGACCCGAGGTGCGTAATCAGCACGGCCCAGATCAACACGCCCAGCACGCCGCCGAAGTTTTGCACAGCCAGGGCTCGACTCGCGGTGGCGACATCCATTCCTTGCGAAGTGAGCATCGCGGGTAGCCAACCAAAGATCAAATAGATGGAGCCCAGGCAAAAGAAGAATGCGAACCACAAGCCCACCGTATCGCGGATGTGGCGCTTGCCCAGCAGTTCGCGGATGGGCGCACGATCTCCCGCTCTTCCTTCCCTGTGATCTTCGAAGCTGCTTCCCGTAGGGACGGCGCGGCTCATCTGCCGCAACAGCCGCTCCAAGGCCGGCCATGTTTGCGGGCGTTGGGCCAGAAATCCGGGGGATTCGGGCAGCGCCACCCAGAGCACGGCGGCGAACGCGAGCGGCAACGCGCCGCCGATCTGGTAGAGAGCGCGCCAGCCCCACACGGGCAGCACTTGTGCCGCGATCAAGCCGCCGAGCATGCCGCCCAGTGGCACACAAATAATCGTTAGCTTCACGGCCACGGGGCGTTGCCGCAAGGGTGCGAACTCGGCCGCAAGCGCGGCGGCATTCGGCAAGGCTCCGCCGGCCCCCACGCCGGTGACGAATCGCAGCAGCGCCAGGGCGAACACCGAATGTACGAACGACGTCGCCACGGTAGCCAGGCCGAAGAGGGCGACGCAGCCGATCAGCGCCGGACGACGTCCGTAGCGGTCGCCGCAGTAGCCGGCGAATGGGCTTCCCGCGGCCATGCCCGCCAAACCCAACGCCAGCACGGGGCCGAAGGCAGCGCGCGCCACACCCCACTCCTTGATCAGCGCAGGAATCGCAAAGCCCAGAATCTGAATGTCGAAGCCGTCGAAGATGACGGCCAATGCGGCGAGCGCGGTCAGCAGCTTCTGGTACGGTGTCCAGCGGCCGCGATCCAGCAGCGTGCCGATCTCAATTACGGTGTTCACGATCCCCAAACTCTCTCGGCTACTTCGATGATGCGCGCCAGCTTTGCCCATTGCTGGTCTTCCGTAAGCGAGTTACCTTCTTCGGTGCTGGCGAACCCACACTGGGGACTGAGACAAAGCTGATCGAGATCCACGAATTTGGCCGCCTCCTCGATTCGCCGCTGCAGGTAGTCGACCGTCTCCAACGCGCCCGTCTTCGAAGTCACCACGCCCAGAACCACGCTCTTCCCTTTAGGCACGAACCGCAAAGGGTCGAAACCGCCGGCGCGGTCTGAATCGAATTCCATGAAGTACCCATCCGCGCCAATCTGGTTGAACAGCAACTCCGCGACGGGCTCGTATCCGCCCTGCGCGATCCAGCTCGAGCGAAAATTCCCCCGGCAGAGATGCATGGTAATGACCATGTCCGCGGGTCTTCCGGAAATCGCGGTGTTGATCATCCGCGCGTATACCTGCGGCAGGAGCTCGGGGTTGTCGCCCCGGTCTCGAAGGATCTGGCGCTGCTCGGGGTCACATAGGTAAGCGAGGTTGACTTCGTCAAGCTGGAGGTAGCGGCAGCCGAGTTCGGCGAACGCCTGCACCGCTCCGCGATAAGCGGCTCCGAGGTCGCTGTAGAACTCGTCCATTTCCGGATAAACACGCGCATCGACCGCGCGCCGGCCGCCGCGAAAGTGGAGCACGCTGGGCGAGGGAATCGTCATCTTCGGAACGGCGCTGGTATGGTCGCGCAGGAAGCGGAAGTGCTCCAGCATCGGATGCCCGGAGAATCCCAGCTTTCCCACTACCCGCAGACCCTTGGCCTGGGTTTCAATGCCGCCCTTGAATGCAATCCCATGGTCCGCTCGGAACGATTCGACGCCGTCCAGCCGCTCGAGAAAATCGAAGTGCCACATGGCGCGGCGAAACTCGCCATCAGTGGCGCTGCGCAGCCCAATTCCGGCCTGCCGCTCGATGACTCTCCGAATCTCTGCGTCCTCGATGGCGGCCAGTTCCGTGGCGCCGATTTCACCAAGATCATGCCGCTTTCTCGCCGCTTTGAGCGCGGGCGGACGCAGCAGGCTGCCGACATGGTCGGCGCGAAAGGGCGGGGTTGTGCGCGTCATAGTAACTCTCCTGGAAACTCAAGCGGCAGGCCGGTGTAGGTCTCGGCCAGAACGGTCGCCGCCATAACGTCCAAACGGCGTCCTGACCGAGTCGCAGATGAAGGCGTGTGCCACGGTTGCGCGCTTATCGGCTATTAGTACGATAAACGTACACCCGCTGTCAAGGCGCCGGCTTAGCCATGGGCAATCGAGAGGCGGTCGGCGGCCTCCCGCAGCACGGGAAGGAATCCAACCAACATCTCTTTCCGCTGCACTCGCGCCGCGTGAACGCCGCTGTTGATGGCGGCGACGACCTTCCCCGACCGGGTTCGCACGGGAACTGCGATCGAGCGCAGCCCGATTTCCAGCTCTTCGTCAACCAGGGCATAGCCTTGCGCGCGGACGCGTTCCAACTCTGCTTTCAATGCTTTCTTCGTGACGATCGTCTTGGGCGTCAGCGCTCGCAGCTCGACCCTTTTTAAGTACGACGCGAGCTCTTCGGGGCTGAGCGAGACCAGCATAACCCTGCCCATAGACGTGCAGTATGCGGGCAGACGGCTCCCAATTGCCAATCCGACCGACATCACGCGCCGCGTGGCGGACCGCGCCAGATAGACGATGTCATCGCCTTCGAGAGCGCTGAGCGAACTTGATTCGTGCAGTTTCGCGCTGATCTCCTCCAGAATCGGGGCTGCTAATGTGGCCAGCGAATTCGAGGAGAGGAAGGAGAATCCCAGTCGCAGGACGCGGCTGCTCAGCCGGTAGACCGGGCCGCTGTGACTGGCGTAGCCCAGGATTTCGAGCGTGATCAGCAGGCGTCGAACGGCGGCGCGAGAGAGATGGGTGTGCGAGGCGAGATCGCCGACAGTCGCCCCCTCGCGCTTCTCCTGAAAGGCTTCGATTACCGCCAGCCCGCGGGCGAGCGAGAGAACAAAGTCAGGATTACCCTTGAGCGTCCGAGGTCGCACGGTGCGATTATCGCACATAAGGAGTGTCTTGACGACAGGTTCCCGTTATGCGAATATCGCACTTCGAGGCGATTTTCGCACAATGGAGTTTTTGTCCCTTCCCGATGCGATCGCGCGGCACGTCCACGACGGCGACACCGTCGCGCTGGAGGGATTCACTCATTTGATCCCCTTCGCCGCCGGACACGAAATCATTCGGCAGGGCCGCAGGAATTTGACCCTGATCCGGATGACTCCCGATATCATTTACGATCAGATGATCGGTATGGGCGTGGCGCGCCGACTGGTGTTCTCGTGGGGCGGAAACCCGGGTGTCGGTTCGCTGCACCGTTTGCGCGACGCCGTCGAGCGCGGCTGGCCCGCGCCGTTGGAAATCGTCGAACATAGTCACGCGGCGATGGCCCACGCTTATGAGGCAGGCGCATCCGGCATGCCTTGCGCATTCTTCCGGGGCTACCGCGGCTCGGAGCTGGCTTCGGTGAATGGACAGGTCAGGTTCGTGAAGTGCCCCTTCACCGGGGAGGAACTGGCGTGCATCCCCGCGCATCGGCCCGATGTCGCCATCATTCATGCGCAGAAGGCCGACCGCGAAGGAAATGTGCTGTTGGAGGGGGTCGTCGGCGTGCAGAAGGAAGCCGCGCTTGCGGCGAAGTGCGCCATCGCTACGGTCGAGGAGATCGTCGACAATTTCGGTCCGCGCTCGCCTAACGCGGTGATCCTGCCTTCCTGGACGATGGCGGCGGTCGTCTGTGTGCCTCGAGGGGCGCACCCCTCCTATGCCTACGGCTACTATTCGCGCGATAACTCCTTCTACATCGCCTGGGACGCCATCGCACGGGAACGCGATACATTTCGGATGTGGATGCAGCAGAACGTCGTCGAGCGCAAGGCGGGCGAATGAATTACAGCTCGGATGAGATGATGACGATCGCAGCGGCACGCGCTCTTTCGAATGACGACGTCTGCTTCGTCGGCATCGGCCTCCCATCCGCCGCGTGCAACCTGGCCCGCTTGACGCATGCGCCGCGGATCAAGCTGATCTACGAATCGGGGACGCTGGAAACGCGGCCCGATGTCCTGCCGCTTTCCATCGGTGATGGAGAGCTCTGCGCGACCGCGCTCACCACGGTGTCCGTTCCGGAGATTTTTCGGTACTGGTTGCAGGGCGGCCGGATAACGGTGGGCTTCCTGGGTGGCGCACAGGTTGACCGGTTCGCCAATTTGAACAGCACGGTAATCGGCAGCTATGCTCAACCCAAGGTGCGCCTGCCGGGGGCTGGCGGCGCCGCCGAGATCGCCACCGGTTGCAGGCAGGTGTTTATCGTCATGAAGCAGAGCAGGAGTAAGTTTGTGAAGAAGGTTGATTTCGTCACCAGCCTCGGACACGGGCGGACCGGCCGCGAACGCGGGCAACTCGGAATCGCTACGAGGGGCCCGACGCTACTGGTGACGGATCTCGGCGTCATGCGCCCTGAGACAGACACGAACGAGATGATCGTCACCAGCCTACATCCAGGAGCAACCCGGGCACAAATGATCGAAAATACAGGATGGGACGTGCGGTTCGCAAACCATGTGGAAGAGACCTCGCCGCCCACAGTGGACGAGTTGGAAATACTTCGCGAACTCCAAGCGCGGACCGGGCGGGCCCATGGCGCAAGGACGAAAGAATTATGACGGAGTATCCACGCCCCAGGCCAGAAACACAGCCGGTCAATCAACACGCTCCGTATGGCTCAACGCACAAGCGCGCGCCCCGGCAGCCGCTGATCTCGATCCCGCATACGCTCAGCGAATTGACGGGTCCGATCTTCGGCCACAACCCGATCGGAGCGGCCGATAACGACCTCACCAGTCACTTCTCCGACCCGCCGCAGGGCGAGAGGATCATCGTGGCCGGCCGCATTCTGGATGAGGACGGCCATGGCGTGCCGAATACGCTGGTCGAGATCTGGCAGGCGAACGCGGCGGGACGCTACCGTCATTCGGGCGACAACCATGCGGCGCCCCTCGATCCGAATTTCCTCGGCGCAGGGCGCACTCTGACCGATGCGGAAGGCAACTACCGTTTTGCCACGATAAAGCCCGGGGCCTATCCCTGGCGCAATCACCACAATGCGTGGCGGCCGCAGCACATTCATTTTTCTCTCTTCGGTTCCGCGCTGATCAGCCGGCTTGTGACCCAGATGTACTTCCCTAATGACCCTCTGATTCCGCTGGATCCGATCATCAATTCCATTCCCGACCGCGAAGCGCGTGAACGGCTCGTCTCCGCATTCGATCTGTCCATTACAGAACCCGAGTGGGCACTCGGCTACCGTTTTGACATTATCCTGCGTGGCCGGTGCTCCACCCCATTTGAGGATCATCAGCCGTGAGCCGTACTCCCACTGCATCCCAAACCGTCGGCCCATTCTTCAATTTTGGCCTGACGAGCAACGCGGATTTGGGAAACCTGGCCTACCCTGGAGTGAATGGTCACCGAATCCGCCTCGTCATCCGGGTAATCGACGGCGACGGCATGCCAACGGCTGGCGATTCGATGATCGAGCTGTGGCAAGCCGATTCAGCAGGCCGCTATCCGAATCCGCTCGATTGCGCCGACTTGGGCGAGTTCCAGGGATTCGGCCGCCTGGAAACGGATCGCAACGGCTGCTGCATCTTTGAAACGATCAAACCGGGCAGGACGCCGGCTCCGGACGGCAGCTTGCAGGCGCCACATATTAACGTAGTGATCTTCGCGCGCGGCCTTCTCAAGCACCTCCATACCCGCATCTACTTCGAGGGCGACCCGGCTAATTCGGATGACCCCATACTCGCCCTGGTTCCCGCCGGGCGCAGAGCCACTTTATACGCGCGGCCGACCGCCGGAGATCCGGAAACCTGGTCTTTTAATATCGTCCTGCAAGGTCCGGAAGAAACCGCATTTCTTGACGTGTAAGATCGAGTCATGTTCACCCGGTTATTCGAGAGCCTTGCAGCCACGGAAGAGCTTTCGCGCGTTTTCGCAGACGACTCGGTGCTTCAGGCGATGCTCGATTTCGAAGCCGCGCTGGCGCGAGCAGAAGCCCGGTGTGGCGTAATTCCTGCCACTGCGGCTACGAAGATCACAGAATCCGCGCAGGCGCGCGGCTTCGATAAAAACGAACTAACGCGTCTTTCTCTCAGGGCCGGAACGCCGGCGATTCCGCTCGTTCGGATGTTGAAGACTAAGGTCGAGGCGGGCGACGCGGCCGCCGGCGGGTTCGTCCACTGGGGCGCTACCAGTCAGGATGTTGTAGACACCGCAATGGTGCTGCTGCTACGGCGGTGTCGCGATATTCTCGACCGCGATCGCAAGCGTGTGCTTGCCACGCTACGCCGTCTTTCCGATGAGCACGCCGCAACCGTGATGCTAGCCCGCACGCTGTTGCAGCCGGCGCCGCCGGTCACCTTCGGGCTGAAATCCGCGGGTTGGTATGCCGGAGTCCACCGAGGCTGGCAGCGCGTCTGGTCGAGATTTGACGAAGCGCTCTGCCTTCAATTCGGAGGCGCAAGCGGCACGCTCGCCGCTCTCGGCGACCAGGGACTCGAAGTGAGCGAGACGTTGGCGTCCGAGTTGGGTTTAAATCTTCCGGACGGTCCGTGGCATGGGCACCGCGACCGGCTGGCGGCGCTGATGGCCGCACTGTCCATCTTCACCGCGACGCTGGGCAAAGTGGCGCTCGATATAACGCTGCTCATGCAATTCGAAGTGGGCGAAGCGGCCGAGCCGGGCGGCGATGGGCGTGGCGGCTCTTCCAGCATGCCTCACAAACGCAACCCCACGGCCTGCGTGCTTACGCTCGCCGCTGCGAAACGTGTGCCGGGACTACTGGCCGATTTCGTCTCAGTCATGGTTCAGGAACATGAACGGGCAGCGGGGGGCTGGCAAGCCGAGTGGCCTCTGGTGCATGGAATCGTGCAGTCGGCCGGAGTTGCGCTGGAGAGCATGGTTGAGGTGCTCGAAGGACTGATCGTCGAACGCGATCGGATGCGTTCCAATATCGAGGCCACCAACGGCGCCGTCTTTGCGGAAAGGGCGGTTATCCTTCTGTCGCCCGAAATGGGCAACGCCGCGGCACGGGAGAAGGTAGATGAGACGTTACGCAGATCGGGTGGTCTGCAAGACCTGGCGGGCGTGAACAAACCGGAGGAGTATCTGGGCAGTGCCGAAGCATTCCGCCGGCGACTTCTGGAAGGAGGTTCATAGAATGCCGTTTGCCCGTTCGAAGGATTGCCGCATCTATTACCGACTCGAGGGCTCACCCGACAAGCCGCTCCTCGTTCTCGCACATGCGCTGGGCACGGACCACGGCCTCTGGGATCTCCAGATGCCCGCTTTCCTTCGGTATTTTCAGGTGCTTCGGCCCGATCTGCGCGGCCACGGCGCTTCGGACGCTCCTGCAGGCGACTACACAATCGCTCAACTGGGAGAAGACATCCTGGCAGCCGTCACTCGGGAACGCTTTTCGTATTGCGGGATTTCCCTCGGCGGCATGATCGGTCAGTGGCTCGCGTCGCGCCATCCAGGGCAGGTCGAGCGGCTCGTGATCGCTAATACTTCGCCGCGCGTCGCGGATCCGAACCTTTTCGAAATCCGCCGTCAGACCGTCTTGCGCGAGGGGATGGCAGCCATTGCGCCGGTGGCGATGGGGCGTTTCTTCAGAAAACCATCTCTCGCGGCAGAATCGATCCGAACCACTCTGCTCACCACCGACGCTGTGGGCTACGCCGGATGCTGTGCTGCCATCCGCGATATGGACCAGAGATCCCTTTTACCGTCGATCAACGTCCCGACACTCGTCATCGGCGGTGACGAAGATGCATCGCTGCCATGGAACGGTCACGGCGATGTGCTCGCGTCCCAGATTCCCGGCGCCTCCGCTTCGAAGATCGCGGCAGCGCATCTCTCCAACCTGGAGCGCCCGTCGGCATTCACAAAAGGGGTGCTCGACTTCCTGCTTCCCAGCCTGCCGCCGGACCGTCTCGAAGCAGGCTACGCTATCCGGCGGGCAGTTCTGGGCGACGCACACGTCGATCGCGCAATGGCCAACACGACCGATTTTACGCGCGAATTCCAGGAACTCATTACCCGTTATGCCTGGGGAACTATCTGGACCCGCCCTGGTCTCGACCCGGCGATCCGCCGCCTTCTGGTGTTGGCTATCACAGCCGCGCTCGGCCGGTGGGAAGAGTTTCGCCTGCACGTGCGTACCGGGCTCGCCGCGGAGCTGGAACCGGAGGAATTACGAGAGGTCCTTTTGCAGACCTCAATCTATGCCGGGGTTCCCGCGGCAAATTCAGCTTTTCACATTGCGACCGAGGAGTTGACGGCGCAAGATCCGCTCAAAACGACTCCTGGCGCGAAGGACTGAACACATTTAGAGGAGCCATTCCAATGAGAACCAACCGACGAGATCTGTTGCTCTCCGCGGGAGCGGCGGCTTTGGCAAGGAAAGCACAGGGTCAGGGCTCCGCGCCCATCAGCAGCGAGCCGGCCTGGAAGAAGCTCTTCCCTGCGGGATTCCGCAATGAGCGCATCAAAACCACGGGCGCCGAGATTAATGCGGTCATCGGCGGATCCGGCCCCCCGGTGCTGATGTTCCATGGCGCACCGCAGTCGCTGATTACCTGGCGCCTGATCGCCCCGAATCTTGCCAAAGACTACACCCTCGTGATGTGCGACCTTCGCGGCTACGGCGATTCGAGCAAGTCGCCCGACACCTCGGATCATTCCAATTATTCCAAGCGTCCCATGGCGCTCGACGGTGTCGAGGTGATGAAGCACTTGGGCTACGACCGTTTCAGAATGGTCGGTCACGATCGCGGCGGACGCGTCGGCCTTCGTATGGCTCTCGATCACCCGGATAAGCTCGAAAAGCTGGCAGTGCTCGACATCGTGCCGGCGAATTATCTGTACAGCCACGTGACCATAGATTTCGTGAAGGCGTACTTCCACTGGTTCAACTACCTTCGCGATGCGCCGGGCCCCGAGGAAGAACTGTTCCAGACCAACCAGGCCCAATTGGCTCGCGCCACAAACGATGTGCAGCGCGAATACCTGCGCACCTCCGCGACAATGGAAAACATCCACGCCATGTGCGAGGATTACCGCGCCTCCGCATCGATCGATTTGAAGCTCGACGACGACGACATGAAAGCCGGTAAGAAGGTCCAGTGCCCGCTGCTGACGCTCTGGGCCGCGAACGGCGCGATGGGCAGGCTCTACGATGTCCTGGGGATCTGGAAAGGCTACGGCGTCAACGTGCAAGGCAAAGGTCTGCCGGGCAACCATTCATTACAAGAGAGCGCACCCAAGGAGACTTTGGCGGAGTTACAGAGCTTCATGAAGGCGTAGCTTGACGCGATGGCGCTGCGGGATTCCTAGTATCCTCGCTAGATGGGGTGGATTTTGTTGTGCTGGCTCGCGGCGGCGTTGGGCGACCAGGCGCCGGTCCGGACCATCGAACTGAAGGGCAAGACGCATCATGTGCAGGGGATCGACCTGGACGCGACGCGGCTGTGGGTGACGTCGGTCGATAAAGACGCAAAGAAGGGCTACCTGCACGAGTTCGCACTGCCCTCGGGGGAGTTGCGGACAGCGGTGGAGGTCGGTGCGGGCGCGCGTTTCCATCCGGGCGGGATGGCGCGCGACGGCGAGTCGCTGTGGCTGCCCGTGGCGGAATACCGGCGGGAGAGCTCTGCGATCGTTCAGCGGCGGAACGCGAAGACGCTCGAGCTGGAGATGCAGTTCGAAGTGGCAGACCACATCGGGTGCGTCGCGGCAGGTCCGGATTTTGTCGTTGGCGGGAACTGGGACAGCCGCCTTTTCTACGTTTGGGACAAGCAAGGAAAGCTGCTGCGGAAGATCGAGAATCCGGCGGGGAACGCGTATCAGGACTTGAAATTCGTGGACGGCAAGCTGGTAGGAGGCGGGTTGCTGCCGGGGAAGGCCGGAGCGGTGGACTGGTTGGAGTGGCCATCGTTGCGGTTGGTGAAGCGGGTGCACGCGGGCAAGACCGATCGGGGAGTGCCGTATACGAACGAGGGAATGGCGGTACGCGGAGATCGGTTGTTCCTGCTGCCGGAGGATGGTCCGAGCCGGCTGTTCGAGTTTCGCATGGGGAGCCTGTGAGCTTTCCGGATTGGTTGGAGCCTATGTCAGCCACTTTGACACAGGAGCGGTTTGAGGGCCCGGAGTGGTTGTTCGAACGAAAGTACGATGGGATTCGGCTCCTGGCGTATAAGCACGGGAAGTCCGTGAAACTGTATTCGCGGAATCGGCTGGAGCAGAATTTGCCCCGCGTTGTCACTTAAGGCATAAAGTGGCCGCGCGTGAAGGCATAACGTGGCCGGCGCTGCCGCAGAACCCGTTCAATCTCAACATCGCGGTTCCCTCCCCGACGGTCAGTTCTGAAGCATAAAGTGGCCACGAGAACGGATGGAAGCATAAAGTGGCCGCGAGGTCCGACGGACTGCCTAGATTGAGTTAAATACAAGAAAGTTGTAGTATTGTGTTATGGCCCAGTCTCACCGCGAAGCGTCCCGTCGGCTCTTCGAGATCGCCGAGCAGCAGCAGGGCTTCTTCACAACGAAGCAGGCCAAGACGGCTGGATTTGCCGAAAACACTCATCCCTACCACGTCCAGGTTGGAAACTGGATCCGTGAGCATCGCGGGATCTATCGACTCGCTCTGTTTCCGGTCACGGATCGGCCCGATCTCGTCCTTTGGGCGCTCTGGTCTCGGAACCGCGATGAGGAGGTAGAGGGAGTCTACAGCCACCACACGGCGCTAAGTCTTTACGATCTGTCGGATCTGAATCCGGCAAAGCTGCACATGACCGTTCCGACGGATTTCCGGCGCAACAGCGAAATTCCCGGAATACTCGTCCTGCACTACGCCGATCTCTCCGAGAGCGACGTACAGGCCGCTCAGGGTTTCAGGTTCACTCGGCCTCTGCGCACGATTCTCGATCTGATTGAGGCGGGTACAGTAGAGCGACGTTTTATTCTCCAGGCGCTGACACAAGCCCTAGACCGAGGCCTAATCACTCGGCACCAGATTCGCAACGCGTCAATGAGTGGACCTGCCCGCAAGATGGTAGAGGAAGCACTGCGACGAGCCGCATAATGGCGTCTCTCAAAACATATACGAGCGCCAGGGCCTTGCGAACGGCGCTAGAAGAACGCCTGAAGCGGACATCCATCAACGAGCAGACTGATCTTAACCGTCTCCGGCGACAGGTGTCATTTGACCGCCTGCTGGCAAGGCTGTTTCGTGAGGAATCACCGCCCTGGGTGTTGAAGGGCGGCTATGCGCTGGAGCTACGATTCAAGGATGCTCGATCAACGGTGGACATCGACCTGACGGTGCAGCGAGTCACGGCCAGGGTCGGCGACCAGAACCAGATCATACGGGAGATGCTGCAGAGCGCGGCCGACGTGCCACTCGGCGACTGGTTCGAGTTTACGGTCGGGCCGGCGTCGATGGACTTGACCGCCGCGCCGTATGGTGGCGCCCGTTATCCCGTCGAAGCCCGGATGGACGAACGGACCTTCGCCCGATTTCACGTGGACGCGGGCGTTGGTGACGTGGTAATACGACCTCCGGAAACAATCGTCTGCCGGGACTGGCTGGGATTCGCCGGTATCGAATCGTCGCGAGTCGTGATGATCGCTCGCGAACAGCAGTTGGCCGAGAAGATTCATGCCTACACGCTCCCGCGGAACGCGATGAACAGCAGGGTTAAGGACTTGGTGGACCTGGCTCTTCTAATCGGATCGGGTGAGTTGGATAAGCGTCGCATTCTGGAAGCTCTGCGTCTGACCTTTGAGAGAAGAGGAACACACGATTTGGCGAGCTTGGTTCCACCGCCAGCAGATTGGCAGGTCCCGTTTCAAGCCTTGGCTGAGGAATGCGGGCTTCCAGCAGATATCGATGCGGTATTTGCGAGGGTTCAGGAGTACGTCGAAGAAGTGCTGGCACAGCGCACAGAGAGGTGAACGCGGTATGACCGAGAACAGTTCAGACTCTCTTCCATTCGAACCTCCAGAGCAGGAAAATATTCGTCTCCGCGAGGAGAATGCTCGCCTGCGGCGGCTTCTGGCAGTTCACAGCATTCCGATTCCGCAGCTTCCGGCAGAGAATCCACCTCCAACCAAAACCGTCGAGCCGCCGCCACCGGTGGACAAGGAGGAGCGCGCCAGACAGAGGATTGCGCTGTTTCGCAGCCTGTTTCGCGGGAGAGAAGATGTGTACGCTCGACGATGGGAGAATGCTGATGGCCGACACGGATATATGCCGGCGGTCGTAAAGGACTGGAAGGCCATCAACAAAAGCCGCCCGGAAGATCGAAAGAAAGTCGACCAGAAGACCAGGAAGTTCCTTCCCCTTACCGACGCCGTCGTCGAAGATCATCTTTTGGGTGAGGAAACCATCGGCGTGTACGCGCTCCTGCCAGATGAAACGTGCTGGTTTCTTGCGGCTGACTTCGACAAGACGACTTGGGAGTACGACTCCCTGGCTTTCCTGGAGACGTGCCAGGAATTGAACGTGCCGGCCGCCTTGGAACGTTCTCGTTCGGGAAAGGGCGGCCACATTTGGATCTTCTTTGAGCGTGCGCTACCGGCGATCACCGCGCGCAAACTCGGCTGTGTTCTGCTCACGCGGACAATGGAGCGCAGGCATCAGGTCGGTCTTGATTCCTACGATCGCTTTTTCCCCAACCAAGACACTATGCCCAAGGGAGGCCTCGGGAACCTGATTGCACGCCGTTACAGCGAGCGCCGCGCAAGCAGGACAACAGCGTATTCATTGACCACGACTTCCACCCGCATCCGGACCAGTGGCAGTTCCTTTCCACAATCCGACGAATGCCGGTCGACACCGCGGAGGAGATCGTCGCGGAGGCTCAGCGCAAAGGCGACCTGATCGGCGTCAGGATGAGCATCACCGACGACGAGGAGGCACAGGGCCCCTGGACTTTGCCCCCTTCCCGCAAACGGAAGGAGCGGCCTATCGAAGGACCATTGCCAAAGACCGTTCAGATTGTCCGCGCGAATCTGGTTTACGTGGAAAGTAAGGAGCTACCGCCAGCTATGCTGAACCGGCTTCTTCGGCTGGCCGCTTTTCAGAACCCGGAGTTCTACAAGGCCCAGGCCATGCGGCTCTCGACGTACGACAAGCCGCGCGTGATCGCGTGCGGCACCGAGTTCGTTCAGCATATTGCGGTGCCGCGCGGATGTCTGACAGAGACTTTGACTCTTCTCGAAGCGCACAAGATTCGGCCTGAAGTTCGGGACGAACGGAACGCGGGCACGGCGATCGAAGCGGAGTTCCAAGGGCGACTTCGACCGTTCCAGGAAGAAGCCGTCGCGAAGATCACCGCGCACGACGAAGGTATTCTCTGCGCTCCGACGGCGTTCGGAAAAACCGCCGTGGCGGCGTGGCTGATCGCCAGGCGCAAGGTTAACACTCTGGTCGTGGTTCACCGGCAGCAGTTGCTCGATCAGTGGCAGGAGCGCCTTGGGATGTTCTTGGATCGCCCACCAAATCGATCGGGCATATCGGCGGCGGCAAAGTCGACCGGACGGGCTGCGTCGATGTCGCCGTCATCCAAAGCCTGTACCGAAAGGATGAAGTGAAGGACTTTGTCGCTGAGTACGGCCAGGTGATTGTCGACGAGTGCCACCACATATCCGCCTTCACGTTCGAACAGGTGATGAGGCAGGTGAAAGCCAAGTATGTAGTCGGTTTGACCGCCACGCCGACGCGAAAAGACGGGCACCATCCGATTATTTACATGCAGTGCGGCCCGGTGCGGTTCAGCATGAGCGCTCGGACAATGACCGAAACGACGCCGTTCGAGCACAAGGTGACTCCCCGGCATACGGAGTTCCGGATGCCGGCGGACCTCAATGATGTCACGATTCAGGATATCTATGCCGCACTCGTGAATGATGTCCTGCGTAACGAAATGATCGCTAATGACATCGTACACGCCGTGGAATCTGGGCGTTACCCGCTGCTCCTGACTGGCCGGACAGAGCATCTTCAGTATTTCGCCGCCAAACTCGCAGGCGTTGCCAAGCACGTCTTCGTCTTGAAGGGCGGTATGGGGAAAAAGCAGCGTAGGGAGACAGCGGCAGCCTTGGCGGCAGTGCCGGAGAATGAATCGCGGGTGATTCTGGCGACCGGAAGCTACATCGGAGAAGGGTTTGACGACGCGCGTCTGGACACACTCTTCTTGGCGATGCCAATCTCCTGGAGGGGCACGTTGCAACAGTATGTGGGCCGATTGCATCGTCTGCACGATAACAAGCGATTTGTGCAGGTCTACGATTACGTGGACAACTACGTCCTGATGCTGGCCAGGATGTACGAGCGCAGGCTGAAGGGCTACAGCACGATCGGATACGTCGTCGAGCAGGCGACCGCTCCGCCCGATTCTCCGGCGCCTTCGAGCGGTAGCGTCGGGATCCAATAGAGAAACGGCATTGAGTACAAAGCGAGCAAAGGGAAAAGGCGCGGGCCAACCGCTTCGACTGAGCAAAGCTCGACTCGACGAACTGGTCGAGGACGCCTTAGTGGATGCATATGGCGAGTCGGAACAAGTGACCGGCTTCTATACGATGATGGAGAACGACCTCCGATTGCCTTTCGAGACGGAGATTCTCGGCGTGACCGTGATCGTGGAAAAGATCGATATCACCGAAGACGACCAACTCGTCGCGGTGTGCAGGAGAGGTAAGACCAAGCAACGGATCTGGCTCTCAGAATTGCCATTGCCTTCGCCGCCTCCGGAAGGCGCCGAGTGGATCGTTGCGTATCGATACTGGCGAACCGGCAAACCATAACCTTGCCAAACGGCAAAGTTATGCTCTACATCACCGCGGCCCCCAAAGACGATATCGCGGCCAAAACAAATTGCTTGAAAATTGTTCGGTATACATGTATAGTATCACATATACATGAAAAAGGCGGAATCTCCCGCGGATGTCCAGCGCTGGTTCGCTGGAGTCATCCACAAACTCTGGCCGGTTGCCGTCGGGTCGCTGTCTTTGCGCAAGGGACCCTGTATCCGCCCGAATTGCCCCTCGTGCGCTTCTGGCGAGGGGCACAGCAGTTATGCGCTATACGGGCGACAAGGTGCGCGACGGTTCTCCATCTACGTGCCGGAGCGGTTGGTACCCGAGGTGCGCGCGGCGATCCAGAACGGCCGCGAGTTGCAGGAATTGCTGAATGAAGCTGGGGTGCGCTACGTGAACGCGCTGAAACGGCAGGATTCGAAACAGAACCAATGACAAGCTCTCATCGAGAGAGCGGGCCTCGATTTGGAGTTTTATGCTCAATCCAAGCGAGTTGAAGGCCTTGTGTTGCCGGCTGAATGTTAACGAGCCGGCACGGAAACTGATCGACCAGATCCGGTCCTCGGGCCCGGCGCGCCGCGTGGGTGGTGGGCGCTCCAATGTGAGCGGCATCTACCCGAGTCGAAAGATGGGAGTGACCATCCAGTTTGAAAGTCATCGTGTCGAATTGGCGGCGATCTACGCGATGGAGCACGACCCGCTCACGTTGGAGTTCTACGACCAGCCTCCCTCGATTGTGCTCGATTACGACAGCGCGAAAGGGAAGCGCCTATCCGTGCGTCACACACCGGACTTTTTTGTTCTCCGCCAGGACTTCGCCGGCTGGGAGGAATGGAAGACAGAAGAAGATCTTAAGCGACTCACCGAGCACAACCCCAACCGGTATTGCCAGGAAGTTGCTTCGTGGCATTGTCCTCCCGGAGAGCGATACGCAACTCAGTTCGGTCTCTCTTACCGAGTCCGCTGCGCGAAAGAGATCGACTGGCGCCTGCAGCGGAATATCCTGTTTCTTCACGATTACCTGCATGCCGATCCGGAGACCATTCACGGCGCAACCCGCGAAAGAATCCTGGCGTGCGTGCGCGTTGTGCCGGTCATATCGTTGGCGGACTTGATTCGGCAGACTGCGGAGTTCGCCACGCCGGACGACATCTATCTTCTGATCGCCAGCGGCCGACTGTATGTGGATCTCGGGGCGCGCGTGGGACTCGGGGCGCTGTTGGTGGGGTATTACGAGGACGGAGAGTTCGTATACGCGGGGAAGGTCGGGACCGGCTTCGATGGTAAGCTGCTGACGGAGTTGCGGGCTCGCCTGGGGAAGATCGAGCGGCCGGCATCGCCGTTCACGCGGGCGATCGGGCTGCCGCGGGCTGCTCATTGGGTGAAACCGGAGGTGGTGGCACAGATCGCGTTTCTGGAGTGGACGGGCGATGGGAAGCTGCGCCACTCGCGGTTTCTGCATCTGCGGACGGATAAGGACGCGAAGGACGTGGTGAGGGAATCGCGGTGACCATCTCGCATCCGGAGAAGGTGCTGTTTCCGGAAGACGGAATCACCAAAGGCGAGTTGGCGGCGTATTACGAGGCGATCGCACCGTGCATGCTGCCACATCTGGCGGGACGGCCGATCACGATGGAACGGTATCACCGCGGGATCGGCACGGAAGGCTTCTTTCAGAAGGATGTCGTGAAGGGCTTTCCGGAGTGGCTGGAGCGGGTCGAGGTGTCGAAGAAGGGCGGAACGGTCCATCACGTAGTCGCGCGGGATGCGCGGACGCTCGTGTGGATGGCGAATCAAAACAGCATCACGCCGCACGTGTGGCCGTCGCGCGCGCCGAAACTGACGTGTCCGGACGTGTGCGTATTCGATCTGGACCCGATGGTCGAGGATGCGGGAGCGGTGCGCGAGGCGGCGCTGCGATTGCGCGATCTGCTCGGGGAATTGGGCCTCGAGAGTTGGGTGAAGACGTCGGGGTCGAAGGGGTTCCATATTGTGGTGTCGCTGGATGCGGCGGCGGAGTTCGGGACGATCGCGCGGTTTTCGTGGGCGGTCGGACGGGAGATGGTGAAGCGCGATCCGGAGCATCTGACGCTGGAGTTCGCCAAGGCCGATCGCGGCGGGCGGATTCTGGTAGACACGGGACGGAACGCCTACAGCGCGACGTTCGCCGCGGCGTATGCGGTGCGGGCCAAGGCGGGCGCGCCGGTGTCGGCGCCGTGCACGTGGACGGAACTCGAGCGGGGCGAGGTGGGGCCGCGGTCGTTTACCCTGCGAAACATGAGAGAGCGGGTGGACGTGGTCGGGGAGTTGTGGGCGGAGCTGCCAGCTCGGCCGGTGGGCCTGGAAAACGCGATCGAGCGGCTGAAGGAGATGGCGGCATGAAGGTCCACCTGGTGGACGGGACATACGAGCTGTTTCGGCACTTCTTCGCGATGCCGTCGTCGAAGGACGCGGCGGGAGTGGAAGTCGGGGCGGTGCAAGGCGTGCTGGCGTCGATTCTGCGGATGATCGAGGGCGGGGCGACGCACATCGGCGTCGCGACCGATCACGTCGTGGAATCGTTCCGCAACGACCTGTACCTGGGGTACAAAACGAGCGAGGGGGTCGCGCCGGAGCTGCTGGGGCAGTTCCCGATCCTGGAGGACGCGCTGCGGGCGCTGGGCGTGGTCGTTTGGCCGATGGTGGAGTTCGAGGCGGATGACGCGCTGGCGTCGGCGGCGGCGCGGGCAGCTCGCGATCCGAACGTGGAGCAGGTTCTGATTTGCACGCCGGACAAGGACCTGGCGCAGTGCGTGGTGGGGACGCGGGTGGTGCAATTCGACCGGCGGCGGTCGATCGTGCGCGACGAGGCGGGGGTGGTGGAGAAGTGGGGGGTGCGGCCGGAGTCGATTCCGGATTACCTGGCGGTGGTCGGGGACAGCGCGGACGGGTTTCCGGGACTGCCCGGGTGGGGCGAGAAGGCGGCGGCAGCGACGTTCGGCCGGTTCCCGCACCTGGAGGACGTGCCGCGCGACTGGCGGCTGTGGAATCCGTCGATCCGTGGCGCGATGCGTCTGGCGGCGACACTGTTCGAGCGATGGGACGAAGCGCTGCTGTACCGGACGCTGGCGACGCTGCGGGAGGACGCGCCGACGATCGCGAATGTCGACGAGCTGCGGTGGACCGGTCCGCGTCCGGAGTTCGAGGCATGGTCCCGGGCGATGTACGCGCGCGCGGCGGCAGCGGTAACCTGAGATGCATGACGAAAGGCATGCTCCGCCGCGTCGCGGCGCCGGCGCTCGCCGCGTGTTTCTCGCTAAACTGCTTGGCGCAGGGTCCGTCGGCAGTCGCGTGTGTCCAAGATCTGGCGGAGATCCCGGGCTTCCTGCTGGAAAACGACACGGGCGCTCGCGAGCATCTGGCGCGGCTTGGACAGAAATATTTCGACGATGCGCTCGCCGAGGCAAAGAACGCGGCGTCGCAGATTCGGGGCAACCCGAGTTGCGAGCCGGTAATTCGCAAGTACCTGCGAGTATGGCGGCGGGGGCATTTGGCGGTGGAGGAAATTGCGGCGTCTCCCGCCCCATCGGCCCCGAACCAGTCCGCAGAGGAGATCTCGGCGCAGCATCTCAAGAGCGCACCGTCGATCGAGATCCTCTCGGCCAGGACGATTCGCTTAACGCTGAAGAACTTCGAGCCCTACAACCGGGATGCTCTGATTGCTTTAATCGAGGCTCGTCGTCAGGATCTGGAAGGCCATCCGAACTGGATTATCGATGTGCGCGGCAACGGCGGGGGAAGCGACAGCAGTTACGAGCCGCTGATGTCATGGCTGATGCCGGATGAGATCGCTGCCGCGGGCGCCGAGATCCTGGCAACACCGGCCAATATTGAGGGTTGGGCACGCATCTGCGCGCTGGCGGCTCCCGGCGATGCGGAGTGCGAGAAGTCGGTGAGCGATTCGATCGCACGGATGCGCAAGACGCCCTCAGGGACATACGTCGTGATGGGCGGCGGCGGCGCGATGTCCTACGGCAAAGTGGAGCGGCTGGAACCACACCGGCCGTCGCGCGTGGCGATTCTCATCGACTGGGGCTGCGCAAGTTCCTGTGAGCAGTTTGCGCTGGAGGCGCGGCAGAGCTTCAACGTGAAGCTCATTGGGCAGCACACGTACGGGTCGCTGGACTATTCCAACCTGCGGCCGCACGACTTGCCCTCGGGCCGGCGGCGGCTCTGGTACGCGACGACGCGCTCCACGAGAATTCCGGGTTTGATGGTGGATGTGGCTGGCGTGCCGCCCGATATTTACCTTCCTCCGGAAGCCGGCGATGACGCCAGGAACGATGAGGTTCGGCGCGTGCAGAGCTGGCTTGAAGGTGGTTCGCTGGCGCCGCGCAAGATCAAGTAATATGACAGGCGTCCTGAAGCTGTGATGGCGCGCCTGCCGCCGGCCCTCCCGACCGCTGGTTTAGACTCGATATGTTGGCTCGCGCCTCCACTTCGGAGGTCAGATCTTCTTGATGATTGCCGCCAGCGCGCGCATGCGCGCCCCGTCCGCCGGGGTCTTCGCCGCGGCCGCGTCCTTATCGAGGCTCGCTCCCACGGTCCGAAGGTGCTCGACCTCCTTGCGGTTGGAGCGCGACGACTCAACTGCCGAAATGGTTGTGTTGAGGTCCGCGATTCGTTCCGCCGCCAGAGCGCCGCTGCGGTCTAACTGGTCGATATAGGCGCGGGCAACAATGAAATTTGCCGGCCAGGTGATCTTCGGTTGGTTCTGGACATTGAGCTCCTTGAAATGCACCTGATTGGCCGCGTCGATCTCATTTTGGGTGAGGTATTTGTTGGGGACCAACTTCAATACGTCAACGCCGCGCGCAATTTCCGAGCCATAGATGTACCCGTTGTACCAATAGGTGGACCACTGCCCGGCCATTCCCTTCTTCGAACTATCCACCGGTCCGCGATCGAAATAGGCGACCTCGAAAGGATGAGAGGCATCGGTGAAATCGACAACCGAGATGCCCCCCTGATACCAGGACTGCACCAGGAGGTCGCGTCCGGGGATCGGAATCAACGATCCATTGTGGGCCACACAGTTTTCGTTCTCCGTCTGCGGCGCCGGCATCTTGTAATAGGATGCCAGCGTCAACTTGCCCTTTTCGAGGGTAAAAATGGCGTCGGCGCCCCAGTGCATCGGATCCGTCTCGCGGCAGCGCGGTTGTCCGCCGCCTCCCCATTCGTCCGTGAATAATACCTTGGTGCCATCGTTGTTGAAGTTGGCGGAATGCCAGAATGCGTAATTTGGATCGCTTACGGCATCGATGCGCTTGGGATTCACGGGGTCGGCGATGTCCAGCAGGATTCCGTTGCCGGAACACGCGCCCGCGGCCAGTCCGATCGCGGAATAGACCGTGATGTCGTGGCATTTGTCGGTGACCGATGTGGTCTGGGTGCCTTCCCCATGCGTGCCGCCCTTCCAAAGGCCATTCATCGCTCCGGACTGCGGATCGGTGAAGATGCGGGGGCTGTTGACGATCTTCGCCCGCTCGGGGTGCGCCAGCGGCACCTTGATGATGTCGATTCTGAATAGCGAGGTCTCGGGATTGGCCGAGGGGTCGCCACCTACGCAACCCTTGAGCTCTTCCGCCTGTCGAACGGGTCCGGTGCCCGAAATGTAGATATAGACGTTGTCCTTGTCCTTGGGGTCGATGACGAGCGTGTGGGTATGGGAGCCCCGGCAACTTTGCACAGCGGCCACTTGCTTCGGATTCGAGAAATCGCTGATATCGAAGATGCGCACGCCGCGGAAGCGGTCGGGACTGGGAGGCGGGGGTTGGCGGGGTCCGCGCCCGCCCCCTGGAGTGGCCGCCGTCGCGTCCGGTGGCGGCGGAGGCGGAGGCTTATAACCGGCCGGCAGAGGAATTCCCTGCGTGCCGCAGTCCAGCCGTCCATTCATCGCCTCGGCCGACATGAAGAGCAGATGGCCATACACCGAGACATCTCCCTGCCCGCCCGGACAGACGATCGAAGTACGGAGCGTGATTTTGCCCGGGTTGTCGATGTCGTAAAAATTGATGCCATTGTAGTTCCCGACAAAGAGATGGTTGCCGCTGAATGCCAGATCGGAGTTGGTGGCTCCGAATTGAACGGAAGGCTGGCGACCGCCGCCGCGACCGTCCCCGGCCACTCCTTGTTCGGGCGTCGCCTCGGGGGCGGGAGGCGCGGCCGCCTCGCCGGGAGCAAAGCCGGGCGGCTTGGGCACCGTAGCAACGCGCTGCATGCCGAAAGCCGCTTCGCCGGCGTCATACAGCCCCCCTTTGAGTCCGACGCGCGGATCGTCGGCGCCCGCGCGGGGATTTGAATAAACCGTTGGAGGGCGCGGCGGCGCCGGCATGGGAGCCGGTGTTTGCGCGCCGCTGATCGCGGGGAACGCGACGGAAAATGCAAATGCGATGGCGGCCGCCATGCGCGAACGCTGGGAAGTTCGTTCCATGATCACTTCTTCTCCTTCAGCATGCCGCGCATGATGTTGATTTCCGCGCGCTGGGTATTATCGATATCGGTGGCGAAGTCAAACAACACTGCGTCCTGGCCGGCTCCCGGTGTGTCGAAGAGATCTTCCACCATGATGAGTGCGCCTGTGTGATGCTGGATCATCCCCGTCAAGAAGAGGTTGTCGAATTCCGGACCCTTGGCTTTGGCCAAGGCCTCCATTTGCTGGGGAGTCAACATGCCCGGCATCAGTGGCATGGCCCCCGTCGTATGATCCATCTGGCTGTGATCCATGATCGGCTTGCCGCGCTCCGCGAGCCACTGTTTCATGAATTTGATCTCGTCGGTCTGTGAGATCGTGATCCGCTCGCCCAATGCCAGGAGATCCCGGTTCTGGCCGCGAGTGCGGAGCAGTTCGACCATCTCGACCGCCTGCGCGTGGTGATGAATCATGCCCTGCATGAAGCTGACATCGGCCGCGGCGGGGGGCCGTGGGGTGGCGCCGGCAGGGGGCGGGGATACGGTCTTGCTCGGCTTGCCGGGGGCGCCCGGTTGCACGATCGGCGCGCGGCCGGCGACCGGCTTAACTTGCTGGCCGGACGCTACCGTGGCGCCTAGGGACAGCAGCGTGGCGGAAATCCACCGGACGTAAAGAGCCATGCGCCACTATACAACCTGGCCTTTTGCCGGGTCAATCGCGCCATTCGGCAACGATCAGTCCACGCCCACGGCGAAGCCTCAGTTTGGGGGCCTGCTCACCCCGGCGCGAAATACGATTGGCAGTGATCACGCAGCCTTTGAGGCGAGCCGGTGACGTAGAAATGTCTGTGCCATGAAATTGGCGAACATCTGGTTGGCCTCCGGTTCAGCGAGACCTGAGACGTTAATCCGGTGCGACGCAATTGAGTACAAATCTTCGCGGCTGGTGTACTCCGTAAGACGATACTCATCGAGTTCGCGGCTGGGGCCCAACGGGTTACGCCGGATGACTTCCGACTCCGGCGCCCAAAGCAGAACGACCCTCTCCCGGCGTTTTGCGAGGTAGTCGCGAAGTTCGGGCAAGGTCTGGGTTCCAGCGCCGATATCAATGATCTGGAGAACCTCCCGCTGGACGAACGAGTGTTCCAGCCGGGCGAGTGCCAGGTTGCAGACGGTCCAGTTATATTCAAATCCGCGGCACTCGCAATCGGTGTCAATGTGTTTCGTGAGAAGCGACACCGATGCCTTGCTGGCGCAGCTAGTCTTGCCAACCCCGGATGGGCCGATCAGATAGATCGTCATGACGAACCCTGCCTCCCCGTAACGCCGAGCAAATGCGCGGCATGGTACTTGCACGTCGCTGGCCATTCCAAACGACTCACGGACAGCCCTATCCCCTTGGACGTGAGAGATCGGTGAAAAGTTTACTCACGGACGAACTCCGCCCCTTTCCGCGGCCGCAATCGAGCCGCCGGACCCCGGGTCCGGCCGACCGGCGCCAACCGGCTATGGCATCCGGCCATGAAACACTCCCTCAATCGTTTAGTGTCCGGGAAGCGATCTTCTTCTCAAGAAAATTCGGCGGCCATCCGCATTTACGGATTATTTACTCCGAAATTCAGGCGCATGCAGTCTCTCAATTTGTACAGAAAAAATGACGCCGCTCACTTGCAACCTGGCACGGCGAACGAGCCAATGCGAGTGGTAGATGAAGTTGCGCCCTTCTTGAGGTAGTTACCGACGAACCAGAACGTGCAATCGTTGGACGGATCGACCGTGATGTTCGTGTAATCTTCCCACCGCAAGCTGCCTGTTTGCGACGCCTGCCCTTCCGCCAGCACCGACTCGTGGAACGTGAGGAGGCCTTTCGGGTCCTTCGCCAGGCGCGCGGCGAACCGCTGGCCGGGATAATCGGGAATGCCGCCGAACGAGTAGCCGATGCCGATATTGCCTTTCCGGTCCATGGCCATACTGCCCAGCCAACGAAAAGATCCGCCCGGCGCATAGGTCGCTTGCTGGTACAACACGGGATCGCCCTGCCGGTCCAGGCGGAACTCATACCAACGAACCCCCCCGCCGCGGGCGGCAGTTGCCACCGAATGCTCCGCCAGAATGGACTCATGATCGCCGAAATTGCGGTACACGAGCCGCTGAATGAGCTTGTCGCCCTGCGAATCGAGGCGGAGTTCCGTGTCCGGCTGCGAGACGCAACTGCTCAATTGACCGTCGCAAAGGTAGTGATACGGGGCCACGGGAATCTTTCGCGGCGCCGAGACGGTCGTGTTGGAGACGTCGTTCCAATCTACATGCACCTTGTAGAAATAGACGCCGTCGTCCTCGAAAGCCTTCAGGAGCTGTGTGCCGCCGGTCGACATCAGGATGTTGGGCGCGCCGGTGGGCGGCAGGCGCTTTCCATCCACGTCGGCGTTCAACAGAAAGACGCCGCCATCGATCACCACGCATTGCTCGGCCGCGGGAAGTCCTTTGAGCATGTTGTTGCGGTCGGCGATGCAGTCGTGCTTCTGCGTGACCACCCCCGGCAGAGGATCGTCGCTCGTGCTGGTGGGGTTGTAATAGCCGTCGGGCCAGATCGCCGGCCGGGGATAATCGGGAAACAGCGGCCGCTGGAACTCATAACGATAGTACGGGCCCAAGGGATCTGCGGTCGCACTGACGGCATAGCACATCGCATAGGGACCTTGCGGATTGCCGGGTGGACGCGAGAAGACCGGAACCACGATCAGCCAGCGATCGGCTAACTGGTCGTATCGCACGACCGCGTCGCTGTTATTGGCGACCCCACAGCGAACGCCGAAGCCGGCAAAAACAGAGTTATTGGGGACGGCGCCGAATAGCAGGGTACCGGTAGCTGTGTGCTTCTTGCCTTTCTTGGAGAAGACCGCCATGTTGCCATCCAGAATCTCGAAGAGATGGTCGGGGCCGGCTGCAAGGCTGAGATCGATTCCGCCACGCCCGCCGCGGCCAGGCAATTCGCGGCCTATAAAGCCCTCGCCCAGTCCATCGAAACTGGCCAGGGGCGGGATCTCGGCCCGCTTGCCTTGTGTCGTCTGCTCGACGGCGGCGCCGGCGGCAGGGATTGAGGGCGCAGGAGGCCGAGGAGGAATTGGCGGAGGACCGCCGACCCGGGGGGCACGCCCAGCCCCGGCGCCGCGACCGGCCGGCGGGACCGGGACAATCGACCCCAAACCTGCGCCCGGCCCTTTGATTTCGCCCTGCCGTTCGGGCCGGCTCTCCACCGCAGGATGGATGACGACCGGTTTTTCCGGAATGAACTGCTCCATCGATGCTAACGGAGGAGACATGTCGAAGGCCACTGCCGCGCGCGCGGACGACGCCGGGACGCGCGTTCTGGCGGGTCGGGCCGCCACCAGACAGGTAGCCGCTACCGCGACGAGGCCGAACGCAACGAGTGCTGGCGGACGGCCGCCCGGGCCAACGACGATTTGACTCATGGGTGAACTCTCGGAATCGGAGTGTACCGGATCGTCCTCGTGTTGGCAATTGGCTCGCGGAACAGCAATTAGACAGCGCTGCGGAACGAGTAGGTTCCTGGAAGGACCTTAATCGAGACCTTGCCGTCCTTGAACGAATCTACCGCGATCTTCTTCCCTCCCTCCGTCACGGACAGAGCGTCGCGCGCGGGCAGGGAGACCGTTGCTTCGGTGTTGGGCGGGATTGTCGTTTCCAGTGTGAAGACACTGCCTGTGCGCTTCCAGCGGACCGCGATCGTCCCACGGATCGAGCGATAGGACGCATTGACCCAGTCGATCGCCCTCTGGTCGGGATTGGAGCCAAGCGATGGCGGCTCCGGAGCGATTGCGATCCGCTGGTAACCGGGCGTTGCCGGGCGGATTCCCGCCAGACGGTAGAACATCCACTCGGAAACCGCCCCGAAGGCGTAATGGCTATACGAATTCATGCCGGGCTCGAAGAATCCCTTGTCCTTTGTATAACTGTTCCAGCGTTCCCATACGGTCGTGGCGCCGTTCTCGACTTCGTAGCCCCAGGATGGAAACTCGCGGCTCTGGAAGAGCCGCACAGCCAGATCGTGATGGCCGGATTCGGAGAGGACCGGGAGCATCGGATAGGTTCCCAGAAACCCCGTCGTCAAACGATATCCGTTCCTGGCGATCATCTGCGCCAAGCGGTCCGCCACGGTCCGTTCGGCGCCCGAGACCATTCCATGGGCCAGCGCGAGAGCATATGCCGTCTGCGTCTCTATCCTGAGTGAACCATCGGGGTTGAGATAGTCCTGGCGAAACTTCGCACGGACGCGGCCGGCCAGATCGGCATAGCGCCTGGCCTCGTCGTTCTTTCCGATCGCATTGGCCAACTCGGACATCACCGTTGCCGAATAGGCGAAGTAGACGGCGTCGATGTACTCGACAGGGGTGCTGCTGCCGATGGAGAGCCAGTCGCCAAAGCGGTTGAAGCGGTTGGACCCTTTCAGATCGGGGCTTTGCGCCAATCGGAACTCGAGGAACCGGGTCATGGCCGGCCAGTGGCGGCGAATCACTTCGGTATCGCCATAGGCGCGCCACACGGTCCAGGGAACGATGACACCCGCGTCCATCCACGCCGTGCCGTAGGCATATCCGTCGTCTCCGTGCTGCATCGGATAAGGGGCGTAATCGGGAAAGGCTCCGTTGGGCCGCTGCGCTTCCTGGAGGTCGTCGAGCCACTTGGTGTAGAAGGCGGCGGTGTCGGCATTGTAGGTCGCGGCGCGGGCGTAGATCTGCGCGTCGCCGGTCCAGCCCAGCCGCTCGTCGCGCTGCGGACAATCGGTCGGCACTTCGAAGAAGTTCGAGCGCTGGGTCCATTGCACGTTGCGGAAGAGCTGGTTCGCCATCGGGTCGGACGATTCGAAATGGCTGGCGAGCGGCGTATCGGAGTGGATGACCACGCCGGTCACATCGTCGAGCGAAGGTTTGCCGGGATATCCGGTCAGTTCGACGTACTGGAAACCGTGGTAGGTGAAGCGCGGCGAATAGGTCTCGCCCGCGGCGGCGCCGCGCAGGATCCAGGTGTCGGTGGCGCGCGCGGCTCGGAGATTCTCCGTCATCAGGCGCCCGCCAGGGTAAATCATTTCGGCATGGCGGATCCGAATTGCCGCACCGGCGGGTCCGCGGGCGCGAAGGCGCACGACGCCGGAGAAGTTCTGGCCGAAGTCGAACACCCAGGTCCCCGGGGCGGGTTCGAGAATCCGTTTGGGGCGCATCTCCTCGATGGGGCGAACCGGCGGCGCGGGGTATGCCTGCAAATCCCGCGGCGCGATGAAGCCGAATTCCATTTCGCGATTCCCGCCCTTATCGCTGAAGACGGCCTTCACGCTGCCCAAGTTCTGCGCCGGAATGGCGGATTCCCATGTGGCGTCGTTGAAGGACGCGTTGGCCCAGCCGGGCTGCTCGCGGCGGGCGTCATAGGTTTCACCCATGAGGATGTCGGCCTCGCGGCGCGGCGATTCCGACACTTTCCATGAAGGGTCCGTGGCGACGACTTGCGTGGCGCCGCCGTCGAATTCGAGTCGCAGTTGCGCGAGAAGGGCGGGGGTCTTGCCGTATAGCGAACGTCCGGATTGGTAGGGGCCGTAACCGACAAGCAGCGCGAAGCCGACGTAGCCGCTGTACCAGCCATCGGCAACCTCGGCGCCGAGGGCGTTGGCGCCGGCGGAGACCAGGTCCGTTACATCCCAGGCGCGGTAGTAAGCGCGCCGCCGGTAATCCGACCATCCAGGTGAGAACATGGCGTCGCTCACTGATCGGCCATTGACGTACGCGTCGAAGATGCCGAGCGCGGAGGCGTAGAGCGTCGCGCGGCGGACGGGCCTGGAGACCGCGAAGCTCTTGCGATAGTAGCGGGAAGAGGGTAGGAACAGGGCGCGAGTTCGATGCAGAGGAGTACGATCCTGGAAGCTGATCCATTGCGCGCTCCACGCGGTTGGGCCGAGTCCGGCTGTCCATCGGGCAGGGGCGCTCCAGAAGGCGTTTCCGGCGCCGTCCCACACCTGGACTTTCCACCAGTGCCGCCGCCCTGGACCTGGGGACTTACCTTCGTACTCGACATTGACTGTTTCCCGGCTATTACGTTTCCCGGTGTCCCAGAGGTCGCCCCGATTGCGCGCCAGCAGGTCGGGCGAGGAGGCGACCAGGATGCGATAGGCGGACTGCCTCGCGCCCCGCTCCGTCGATTGGAGGAGCCAGGTCAGTCGAGGATGTGGTGTGTCGACCGCTTCGGGGTTGACCAGATACTCGCAGCGGAGCTCCGAAACAGTGAGGGCACAGGCGGGTCCGCCGGCGAGCGCGAGCAGAAGCAGGAGGCGCATTCGTCCCATTGTCTTTGTTTTGCCTTTGCGATGGGTGGCCCGCCCGGGCCGGCGCCGCGATACCGGATCCGCTAATCGTCCGTTGGGAGCAGTTGGCGCACCTTGAACAACCCGAGTCTCGCCTCGCGGTCAGCGGAATTCAACGAGAGACTCTTGCTGTACTCCTCCGCGGCCCTCTTGAGGTTGCCGATCGATTCGTACCAAAGCGCCATCGCCTTATGAGCGGTCGGGGACTGGGGATCGAGGTCGATGGCCGTTTGCAGCGCGATTCCCGCGTCCGTGGACCGGTTCATCTCGCCATAAAGCAGCCCAATCCACTCATATACGATGGAGGAAGGGCGGATGCGGGCCGCGGCCTGGAGCCGTTGCATGGCTTCTTCCCGCCGTCCCATGCATTGGAGCGCCCAACCCCAGGCGACCTGGACGTCGTAACTTCCTGGAAACAATCGCTCTGCCCGCTCGAGGTGGGGAATTGCGGGATCGCAGCGGTTCTTGCGCACCAACACCTCGGTGAGATTGAGATAGGGCCGTACGTTGTGGGTCGATTGCGCCGCGGCGCCGGCAAAGAGCTTCTCCGGATCGGCCCAGACCTGGTTACGAGCATAAGTGGCGCCGGCCAGAATCGTGGTCCCCAAAGTCAGCATGCCCCAGACAGTCGGACGGGGCAGCCTCACCCGCCTGCACCATTCGCAACCGATCAGAATCAATCCGGCGATGGGCAGGTACATCCTGCGCTCCACGAGCGGATCGAAAATCGGGATGATCGTGGAGGTTGGGGAGAGCGCGATCAGGAACCAGAGCACACCAAAGGCCGAGAGTGGATAGAGCCTATGGAATCGGACGGCGATGCAGACGATGAGCGCGAGCAGCAGCATCCACAGGATTGCGCCATGCTCGAAGATTGTGCGCGAGACCGGGAAGTCATGATCCACAGACTGTCCAAAAGGCGCCAGAGCCAGGCGGATGTAAACGAAGATCGCCCGCGCTTCCGTGAACAAGTACTGGTACCACGTAAACTCCCGGAGCGAGAAGCCCGCGCTGGGCGCCCTCGCAAGCATCCGCAGCACGAATCCCACGGCGCCGAGGGCCGCGGGCGCCAGAAGCGCGTACAGCCGCCAGTTCTTCCGCAACCCCACAGTAGAAAACGCGACGGGCCAAAACAGGTCCGTCAGCACCAGGATCCCCGCCAGGCAGACGGCGTTTTCCTTTGTCTGCACACCGGTCGCGAAAAGGACGATGACCGCCAACGCCTCGATCCACGAAATCTCGTCGCGCCGCCTGTAAAGGAACACCACGTAGGCCGACAGCACAAAAAAGGCGCACAGACTCTCGGAACGGCCGGCCACGTATGTCACCGACTCCGTTTGCAGCGGATGGATCGAAAAGACGACAGCTCCCATGATGGCTGGCCATTTGCTACGCGAGGCGGTCCAGCCAGCTAAATGGAGCAGGCGCCACAGCACGAGGAATATGAGACCGGTATTGAGGCTATGGATCAGCAGATTGAGCGTACGATAGCTCTCGACAGCCTCCCCCCAGAACGTCCGATTCACCCAATACGTGAACATGAGTACGGGCCGCACACCGGAAAGCCACTCCGAAACAGCGCGTTCGCTGATCGCGCGGCGAAACGGCAGGCCGGAGTCATCGAACACGAATGGCGCATCGAACGCGGGCGAGTAGAGGATCCACCCCACGACCAGCGCCAGCCCCATGACGGCCAGAGCCACCCGAGTGGGAATCTCGGTGCGAGGCATCGGAGGTGCACTGGAAGGCGCCGAGCCGACCTTCCTGGAAAGTTCAACAGCTAGTTTCATTTCGAACGGTTTTCCCAAACGCCAGAATCGTGCGATAGACACCTGGAACCCGGACGTCATCTGGATGTCGGGACCGGCGTTTTTCGCGTAGTGAGATTCCGGAGCGGCTAGGCTCCGCTATACCGTCACAAGGGGGGCGGCAGCGGAAAAACAGCCCCCGTTCCGCGCCGGCACATAGATAGAAGATACACCAGAAGCCGCAGAATCAAAGTGAAAATTTTGGGAGCCGGTACTGGACTGTATACCGGATATCCGACTATGTAGGGGAATCCGACAGCTTATGACAGCAATGCGGGCACGCCGAGGGCGAGGCGCAACGCTTCTCGCAGTTGGCGGCTCTTGCGCAACCGCACGTACTCGGCAGCTGTGAGTTTCACCGAACCGGCGATAGCGGCGATGCAGGTGACGATCTCGATGGAGGCAACCATGCACCCACTATGCCTGATGCCGGCTTGCGTGGGCCAGTCAGGATCGTACCACGCGGGTCCCATCCGTACCGAAGGTCCGTGCCTGCCGGCGGCTCAGGCCTGTTGCTGGGCCAAGGGGCCAATGATCGGCAGCACTACGGTCTTCCCCTGGTAGGCGGAGAACATCATATAGAGCCACAGCCCCAGGAATGCCAGCCAGATCAGTGGACCGATAAACAGAACGAATAGCGCCCCGAACACGTGGATCAGGCCGATCAGAATGCTCATCGCGAACGAGAGCAAGATAGCGGCAATATTCAGAAAGATGCTCTGAAATGCGTGAAACCGGATTGCCTTGTTTTGGTTGTAGGGCGCGATCACCAGGAAGAGGATTCCCGTGATCAAGCCCAGGGCATAGCACAACGCTCCGGCCACATTGTCCGCCATTCCTGTCGACACAGGCTGAGCGGCGAGGGGAGGGGGAGGGGCGGACGTCGAACCGGAAGGCGCCGCTGCCGCACTGGCCGCCATCGCTCCACACTTGGCGCAGAAGCGCCCTTCTACTGTTGCACCACAACTCGCACAGAAGGCCATATGACCTCATATCCTACTCCGACTCCGCCAGGATGCAAGTCCTCCTTTCGGTTATGCGGGAGCGGTCGTGTGATTTTCGATCCGAAACTACATCCTTAGGAATCCAAGGACCTCTCCATCAGAATCGTTGCTTCATGACCCGGTATGGACGCTGGCACGGCGCCGAGGCCGCGGGTCCGGCAATCGGAGGCAAGCATGACCAGCGATCGATACCCGTCGCGGACATGCCAGCGGATCGTGTCCATGACTCATGCCTTGGGATCGAGTTAAGGAAGGCGGCATGCGAAGTTCGCCGCGTCATTGGCGCTGCCGGTCCCTTTGTACTGGGCGACCTGTGGGTAGGGACAAAGGGGCCGGGTCATATCCACGCGATTGTCGGTGACGTGCGCCGCGACGATCTGCCCAGGCGGCGTCCCGGACTCGCGCCATCGCTCCAAGGCGGCGAGCGCATTAAATTGGTTCGGACCCGAGCCTCCGCCGCAATGCTGCATGCCGGGAACCATGAAGAGCCGGTACGAAGCCTCCACGTTGCCCAAAGCCCCGACGACGCTCCGGTAATAATCGACGCTATGCAGCGGCGGGATCTGCGGATCGCTCCAACCATGATATTGAATGAGTTTCCCGCCCCGAGCGAAGAACGGCTTCAAGTTCGGATCGAGCGCGTCAACGGTTGCGTTGCGGTAGCGCGCGACGTCCGTGAAATCCAGCGTCCGGTAATCCCATTTCGGGTCGGCAAACACGATGTATTTGAAAAAGTCGTCGCCGATGGCGAAGGGTTTTGCGCCGCCATATGTTGCCCATCCCAATTCGCTGCCCGGCGCAAGACCGGGATAACTGCCGTGGTTCTCATAAATCCGGCGCGCGGCGTCGACTTGCGCGACGGTGAGACATGCTGGGCCATCCGCGCCTTTACATCGCAGCACCGCCGGATCGAACCGGCAGCGCGCCGGGTCTTCGAGGATGCCATCCTCGACGCCGTCCAGCGCGTCGCAGGCGGCCAGGACCGCGCTGTGGATCGCCGGATACTTCGCCGGCGGGATATAGCTTGCGGCATCGCGGTGCAACGCCTGTGCCACCCAAAGGGACTGCAATGCGCGCCCGCTCCAGTTCGCCGCTGGAGCCCCGGCCACCATGCCGTCATAGTCCTCGGGGTAGCGTTGCGCCTCCATGAGAGCCTGCCTGCCGCCGTTCGAACAACTATTCCAGTAGGACAGACGAGGCGGCTTACCGTAGAACACGGCGATAATCGCCTTGGCCTGGACGGTCATCTCGTGGACCGCGCGATACCCGTAGTCGATGAGCTTCTCCGGATGGTCGAGCGCGAAGGAACCTCCGGGCGTCTCGGCGGATTTGTGGCCGGTGTCGGTCGAAGCGGTCGCATAGCCCTCCTGCAGCGCCGCCGCCATCGCCGCCGTCCCGATGCTGCCCGCCCATCCGCCGTTGCCGACCGCCTGGAACTTGCCGTTCCATTTCGTGAGCGGCAGCCAGACTTCCATTTCGATATGCGAATCGGCGGTGGGCGTGAGAATGGCCGCGACGCGGCACCGTCCGGCAGCGGCCTCCGCCGCGGTGACGCGGGTATTGGGCAGCGAGAGGGCGCGGAGTTGCTCGCACGGAATCTGCGCGAAAGCCGCTCGGCAGAGCGCCAGCAAAAGGATCGAGCGAATCATTGAGACATCGTACATCGTTAGAGGACAGGTTGCTCCGTCGCGCGTTACACTGCGCGGTGATGATCAAGGGACCGGCGGCGCCGCCACCGATTCCGAAGACCTTGACCCCAAAAGATGTCGGCCCGGGCCGGCAGCCGTAGCGCACGCAATGGCGCTACTTCAGTAACGCATCGATTGCCGCCTGTGAGATCGCCTCGTCGACTTCCGACGCAGCGCCACTGCAGGCCACGGCGCCGATCGTCTGACCATCGACCTTCACCGGCACTCCGCCCTGGTTGGGGAAGCCGTCGGGAGCGACGAGTTGGATCAGATTGCCGGCCTTTACCGCATCCTGCGCCACCTTCGACGGGCGCCCGTAAATCGCGGCGTAGCGCGCCTTCTTTTGCGCGAACTGAATGGTATTCAACGTCGCGCCGTCCGCTTTCTGGAGGAAGAGCAGGTTGCCGCTCTCATCCACGATGCAGATGGTGACCTGCACGTTGCGCTTCTGCGCTTCCGCTTCGGCGGCAGCCACCATGGTCTTGATCGCCGCCAGGTTCAACCACTTTCGGGACGGCAAATCGGCCGCCATCGCCATCATCAATAAGCTCAGGCCCAGGACGAACAGTTTCATCATGCGCGTTATGATAACAGCTTCAAGATGAGACATACCGGACGAATGGCGCTCATGCTGGCAGTAGCCTGCGCCGCCAGCGCCGCCACGCGCAATTTCGATGTCGTCGTCTATGGCGGAACTGCCGGCGGCGTCATGGCGGCCGTCAGCGCCGCGCGACAGGGGCTCACGACGGCGCTCATCGAGCCCACTGCCCATCTCGGCGGAATGGTCTCCGGCGGGCTCGGCTGGACGGACTATGGCAAGAAGGAGGTCATTGGCGGCTACGCGCTCGAGTTCTACTGGCGCGTGGGGATGCATTACCAGATGGCGCGGTACGGCAACGACGTGTCGTGGCTTCACGAACCTCACGTCGCGGAGACGATCTTCCGCGAGATGCTGCGCGCCGCCGGCGTGACGATCTTCGAACGGCAGCGACTGCGGGAGAAGAACGGCGTGCGCAAAGGCGGCGCCACCGTTGCGGCCATCACCACCGAGGATGGCAGCGAATTCACCGCGTCCGTCTTCATCGACAGCGGCTACGAAGGCGACCTGATGGCGCAAAGCGGCGTCTCCTACACCTTCGGCCGTGAGGGCTCGGCGCAGTATGGGGAATCGCTGGCAGGCGTGCGCGACAAGACGCCCTTCCATCAGTTCCTCGTCGATGTCTCCGCAAAGGACGCCCGGGGCGGCCTGCTGCCCGAGATCTCGAATACACGGCCGGAGCTGCCGGGCTCCGCCGACAAACGCGTGCAGGCCTATAACTACCGCATGTGCTTCAGCGACGTCGCGGAGAACCGGCGCGCCTTTCCCCGACCCGCACAGTATGATCCAGGACGTTATGCCCTGTTGGCGCGGCTGATCGCGGCGCTCCAACAGAAGGACCGGCGCGTCCCACCGTTGAGCAGCTTCCTCAAGATCGACCGCCTGCCCAACGGCAAAGCCGACGTCAACAACAACGGGCCATTTTCCACCGACTATCTCGGCGGCAGTTGGAAATTCCCCGACGCGTCTTATCGAGAGCGCGACGCGATCTCGTGGGCGCACCGGGATTACATTGCCGGGCTGCTCTATTTCCTCGCCAACGATCCACAGGTTCCCGAACCGCTGCGCGCCGAAATGAATCGTTGGGGACTGTGCCGGGACGAATTCACCGATAACGACAACTGGCCGTATCAGCTCTATATTCGCGAAGCGCGCCGTATGGCCGGCGAGTTTGTCGTCACCCAGAAGGATCTTCAGACCGAGCTCACTAAGCCCGACCCGATCGGCATGGGCTCGTACAACAGCGACTCGCATAACGTGGAGCGCATCGTGGACGCCGACGGTTTCGTGCGCAACGAGGGCGATATGCAGGTGCCGGTCACACCGTACCAGATCCCGTATCGCGTGATGCTGCCGAAGCGGGCGGAGGCGCGCAACCTGCTGGTGACGGCGGCATTTTCCGCCAGCCACGTGGCGTACTCGTCGGTCCGCATGGAGCCGCAGTACATGATCATCGGGCAGGCTGCGGGAGTCGCGGCGAAGCTGGCGATCTCTGGATCGAAACCGGTTCAGGAAATCGACCGCGCGGAACTGTCGCGCCTTCTGCGGCAGCAAGGAGCAGTGATGGAATACACGTCGAACCCGCAATTGCCGATTCTACAGATCATCCGGCGACCCGCCGCGCGCTGACCATCCACCGCTCTGTTTCCGCAAATCCGCGGACGCCTTTGGTCGCTCCGACACACTGGACGCTGCAAGCCCCCACAGCATTGGCGAAGCGGGCTGCCCCTTCCAGGCTCTCTCCGTGGCTATGAGCCGCCAGAAACCCTCCTACGAAACAATCCCCGGCGCCTGTCGTGTCTCGCACGGGGACTTCGAATGCCGGAGAAAGGATCTCGCGGCCGGGCGTGTAGACCGCACACCCGTGCGCGCCCAGCTTCAAGACGACCGTTCGCACCCCGCGAGACAGGATCTCCGCGGGCGTGGCGGCGACCATGCGCGCCTCATCCGCGCGAGGGTCGCGGGGGCGTGGGGTCGAAAGTCCGGCAGGATGAACAGGCTCGCGAGATGGTAGTGCGCCATCGCATCGATAAGGCGCGGCGGAAAATCGAGCGGCGCGTCGAATCCGCCACACGGGCGGTGGAGGAACAGGCGATTGCCGGCGCCGTTAATCAGCGCGACCGTCGCGGCGGTGGGCGCGTCGAGAACCGCGACCGCGCTGGTGTCTACTCCGCGCCGCGAAAGAGCGCTGAGCACGAAGCGGCCCTGCTCGTCCCGGCCGACGGCGCCGGCGACGCGCACCGGCACGCCGAGGGTCGCAAGCGCAATCGAGGTGTTTGCCGCGTTGCCGCCAACGTGCGGCTCAATCGTCTCGACGATCGTGGTCGTGCCCCATTGCGGCGACTCGACCGGGCGCACGAGCGTGTCGTGGATGATGGCGCCGGAACAGATAATCCCCTTCATTTCCGCTCCCCAGCGTAACGCGCCCCCACGCGTGTAGGATAATGGCCTGCAATATGAGAGTCTTCTGCTGTCTGCTTGTCGTGTCGCTGGCAGCGTCCGCTCAACCCGCGCGGACGCCCGTCAAGCCGGTGCCGCCACCCGGCATCGACGTCCCCGCCGCGGACCGCGCGGAATTGGAAGCGGGGCTGGAACGGCTCAAGGGGGCGACAGGGAAGCTCAAGACGAACCCGCTGCTGCCCGACGTGCTCATTTATCAGGAGGCGGTGCGCTACGCGCTCCAGTACAACGAGTTCTTCAAGGCGGACGAAATTGCGAAAGCCAGGAAGTTGCTCCAGGAAGGCGAAGAACGCGCGCGGCTGCTGGCGCAGGGCGAGTCGCCGTGGCGGACGGCTAGCGGCCTGGTGGCGCGCGGCTATATCTCCAAGATCGACAAGAGCGTGCAGCCATACGGCTTGGTCGTGCCGGCGTCGTATTCGCCCAACGCGCCGCATCGCTGGCGGCTGGACACGTGGTTTCACGGCCGCAACGAAACACTCAGCGAAGTCAACTTCCTGGCCGACCGTGAGCGCAGTCCGGGCGAGTTTACCCCGCGGGACACGATCGTGCTTCACCTCTATGGCCGCTTCTGCAACGCCAGCAAACTGGCCGGAGAAGTCGACCTGTTCGAGGCGCTCGACGCGGTGAAGCGGCAGTATGCGATCGACGAGAACCGCATCCTGGTTCGCGGCTTCAGCATGGGCGGCGCGTCCGCGTGGCATTTCGGAACGCACTTCGCGGGCCTCTGGGCGGCGGTGGCGCCGGGAGCGGGCTTCAGCGAGACCGTGGAGTTTCTGCACCTGAAGATGGATGGCCCGGCGGCGCCCCCTTCCTGGGAGCAGAAGCTGTTCCACATGTACGATGCCACCGATTATGCGGTCAATCTCGCCAACACGGCGACCGTGGCATACAACGGCGAGATCGACGGCCAGAAGCAGGCGGCCGACGCCATGGAGCGCGCCATGAAGGAGGAAGGGCTGCGGATGATCCGCATCGTCGGACCGCAGACGCCTCATCGCTACCACCCCGATTCGAAAATCGAGATCGACCGGCGCCTGGACGCGATTGCCGAGCGCGGGCGCGATCCGTACCCCCGCAAGGTGCGTTTCACGACGTGGACGCTGGCGTACAACCAGATGAAGTGGCTGACCGTCGACGCCATGGGCAAGCACTGGGAGCGCGCTCGTTTGAACGCGGAAATCGACGGCGACCGCGGCGTCAATCTGGAGACGGCGAACGTCACGGCGTTCACGTTGTCGATGGGCCCCGGCGGTTGCCCGCTGGACCTGGCGGGCAAGGCGGCGGTGACGATCGACGGGCAGAAACTCGCGGTGGCGGGGCCGATGTCGGACCGGTCATGGATGGCGCATTTTCGCAAAGTGGGGACGCAATGGGCAGCGGTAGATTCCGCAGGCTTCGAGGGGCTTCACAAACAACACGGGCTGCAGGGGCCGGTGGACGACGCGTTCCTCGATAGCTTCATCTTCGTCTCGCCGACCGGGGCGCCCCTGGCGCCGGGAGTCGCGAAGTGGGTGGCAGACGAGGAGAAGCATGCGATCACGGAATGGCGGCGGCAGTTCCGCGGCGACGCGCAGGTGCGCGACGATAAGGATGTCACCGACGCGGAGATCGCGGCCAGCAACCTGGTGCTGTGGGGCGATCCGGGGAGCAACCGCGTGTTGGCGCGGATCGCCGGCAAATTGCCGGTACAGTGGACTGCGGAGGGAGTGGTGGTTGGCTCGGAGAAGTATGCCGCGGACACACACGCTCCGATTCTGATCTATCCGAATCCGCTGAACCCGAAGAAGTATGTCGTGCTGAATAGCGGCTTCACCTTCCGCGAGTTCGATTACCTGAACAATGCGCGACAGATCCCAAAGCTGCCCGACTACGCCGTGGTCGACACAACCGGCGGCGCCAACGACCGCTATCCGGGAAAGATCGTGACGGCGGGTTTCTTCGACGAGGAGTGGAAGCTGCGGTAGCGGCTACCACACGTGGGTGGCGACGATCTCGGGTTGCGCCGGCGTGTTGCCGATGACTCGCGCGTGCAGCACCAGCTGGAGGTTTTGCGACTCCCATCCGGCGGGGAGTCTGCGCAGGATCGGGCCCAGTTGTTCGGGATCGGCGAGCAGGCGGCCTGCGGCCTCCGTGCCGAATTGTTTCAAGCCCGCCGCAACGAAGACCATGCCGCCGGTATAGGCGCTGCGAATGCGGCAGATCATGAGGTAGTCGTCGAGGGCCGAGCCGTCATCCTTGGCGGGGATCGACCATTCCTTGGAGTCTCCCGCGATGACTACCCGGGCGCCCGGATGGTAGTCGAACCGATAGCGCCATGCCTGCTGCAATTCCATGGTCCAGCGGTTGGTGATTGCTCCGATCAGCAGCGTCGGTTGGCGCCGCAGGTCGGCGAATTCCACGTTGCTGGCGAGGCGGAGGCGGACGGCTTTGGATTTGGCGGCCAGCATTGAGGAAATCTCGGTGGCAACGACCATATCGCCGAAACCCACGTATTGGTTGAAGACCGGGACGAGATCGTTGCCGTTGAGTTTCTCCGGCGGCACCTGGATGGGACGCTGCAACGGAATCTCCTGCTGAGGCAGATTCTCCTCGCTGAATTTGAGGGCCCGGCCGGACGGGTGGTACACGATTGGATGAGCTACGGCCACGAGCAGGGGATCGGGTGCGGCCAGCACGGGCTCCCAGAAGAGCTGGTAGGCGCGGGCATTCGGATTGCCTGCGTGGAACAGGACCCACGCGGCAAGAGCGGCCGCAGAGGGAGCGGCAAGTAACACCCAGCGGCGGTTCGGCTTCGACGCGGCGGGTTCGGGCAGTGGCGCGGCCGGCGCCGGAGCCGGTTCGGCGGGGGCGGCGGCGTAGCGGAACTCGGGGGCATAGGCGCCGGAAGGCAGGTCGATGCGCAGGTCAACGGATTCGGCGTTGGCGTAATATTGCGCGAGGCGTTTGCGGACTTATAGTTGCTCTGGAGCGAAAAAAACCAAAATTTAGGCCGTCTTGATTTTCGT
>CAZSQK010000056.1:0-50083 GCA_964608645.1 uncultured Solibacteraceae bacterium
CCGCCGCGGCATGTTCGGGAACATTCTGCAGCCCGACGAGTGCTGGATGCTGGACAGCCGTCTGCCCACCGTGGCCCTCCGCATGAACCGGCAGAGCAAGAATGCGCAGCGCATTGCGGAGTCCCTGGTCGGGCACAAACACCTCAATCGGGTGATCTATCCGACGCTGTTCGACGATCCGGAGCAGAAGCGGATTTTCGAGAAGCAATGCGCCTACCCGGGCGGGCTGTTCTCGCTGGATTTCAAGGGCGGGAAGGAAGCGGCGTTCGAGTTTCTGCGGCGGGTGCGGATCGCGAAGAATGCGGTGTCGCTGGGAGGGGTCGAGAGCCTGACGTGCCATCCGAAGAGCACGACGCACTCCGGGATGACGGAGCGGGAACTAGCCGAATCGGGCGTCACCGACGGATTGGTCCGCGTCTCGGTGGGCATCGAGGACTGGCGGGACCTGCTGGCGGACTTCGAACAGGCGCTGGCGGCGATCCGGTAGATTCTTTTCGGCGCGTCGCGTCTTCGCGTGGAATCAACGCCTTCGCTACAATTGTATTTACCCCATGACAGGCCATCAGATTCGCCAACGCTTTCTCGATTTCTTTGCCGAAAGAGGCCACCGCGTGGTCCGGTCATCTTCGCTGGTTCCGGCGAACGACCCGACGCTGCTGTTTACCAACGCGGGAATGAACCAGTTCAAGGACGTCTTCCTTGGATTGGAGAAGCGCGACTACGCGCGCGCGGCGAGCTCGCAGAAGTGCGTCCGCGCCGGCGGCAAGCACAACGATCTGGAAAATGTCGGCTACACGCGCCGCCACCACACGTTTTTCGAGATGCTCGGGAACTTTTCGTTCGGCGACTACTTCAAGGCGGAAGCGATCGAATTCGCGTGGGACCTGATCACGAAAGAGTACGGCCTCCCGAAGGAGAAGCTCTACGTCACCGTTTTCCGCGAGGATGACGAGGCGGAGAACCTGTGGCAGAAGGTGGCGGGGGTGTCCAAGAGCCGGATCTTCCGGCTGGACGAGGCGGACAACTTCTGGCAGATGGGCGAGACCGGTCCGTGCGGCCCCTGTTCGGAGATCCATTACGATCTCGGTCCGGAAGGCGCGGAGCCCGGGCGCGAGCACGAGGAGTTTCCCAACGACGGGGGCGGCCGATTCGTCGAGTTCTGGAACCTCGTATTCATGCAGTACGACCGCGACGCGTCGGGCAAGCTCACGCCGCTTCCGCGCCCGTCGATCGACACCGGCCTTGGCCTCGAGCGGATGGCCTCGTTGATGCAGGGTAAGCTCTCGAATTATGACACCGACCTGATTCGCCCGATCATCGAGAACGCGGCGCAGATCTTCGGCGTCTCTCCCGGCGCCGATCCACGGGTGGACACCGCTCTACGCATCGCGGCCGACCATGCGCGTTCCACCGCATTTCTCATCAACGACGGCGTCATCCCGGCCAATGACGGCCGCGGCTACGTGCTGCGCAAGATCATGCGGCGCGCCATGCGCAATGTGCGGATGATTGGCGTCGAGGAGCCCTTCCTCTACAAGATGACCGGGTTTGTCGCCGAACTGATGCAATCCGCGTATCCGGAAATGCTGGAGAGCGCGCAGCGGGTGGCGCGCGTGGTCAAGGACGAAGAGCACCGTTACGCGACCACGTTCCTGGAAGCCGAGAAGCAGTTCAACGATGCGGTGGCGGCTTTAGGCGGCGGGCATACGCTGCCGGGGGCGGTCTCCTTCAAGCTTTACGACACGTTCGGGCTGGCACTCGACGAGCAGGAGGATATGGCGCGCGAGCGCGGCCTGACGATCGATCGTGACGGCTTCGAGGCCGAGATGCAGCAGCAGCGCGAGCGCGCCCGCGCCAGTTGGAGGGGCGCGGAGAAGGGCGCAGTCGTGCCGGCATATCAGAAGCTGGCGGAAACGGGGCGCACAAAATTCCTGGGCTATAGCGATCTGCAGGCGACGTCGCGCGTCATCGGGGTGTTGGTAAACAAAGAACAGGTGGACGAGGCGCCGGCGCACGCCAAGGTCGAACTCGTGTTCGACCAGACACCGTTTTACGCGGAGGCAGGGGGACAGGTCGGCGATCGCGGCTGGCTGTTTACGGAGGCCGGCGATAAGGCGGCCGACGTCGAGACGGCATTTGCGGGCGTGCCGGGGTTGACCGTGCATCGCGTCACGACCAGCCTGCCCATTCGGGTGGGAGATGTTCTGCGAGCGGAAGTCGCCGCGCCGCTGCGCGACGCGACGCGCCGCAATCACACGGCGACGCATCTGCTCCACGCGTCGTTGCGGCAGGTGCTGGGCAAACACGTGAAGCAGGCGGGCAGCGTCGTAGACCCGGGCCGCCTGCGATTCGACTTCACGCATTACGCCGGAATGGATGCGGCGGAACTGCTCGAAGTCGAGCGGCTGATGAACGAAGAAATTCTGAAGAACATACAGGTCGAGACCAATGTGATGCCGCTCGACCAGGCGATCTCGACCGGCGCGATGGCATTGTTCGGCGAGAAGTACGGCGAACAGGTGCGGGTGGTTTCGGTGCCCGGCTTCAGCCGCGAGTTGTGCGGCGGCACGCACGTGGGCCGCACCGGCGATATCGGCGTGTGCAAGATCGTCTATGAAGGGAGCATTTCGGCGGGCGTGCGGCGCATCGAGGCGGTCACCGGCGATGCGGCTCTGCGGCAGTATCAGGAGACGAGCGGTTCGCTCAAGCGAATCGCCGAGATGGTGCGCGCCTCCGAGTCCGAACTCATCGACCACGTGGAGAAACTGCTGGCGACGGAGCATGCGCTCAAGCGGCAGGTCGAGCATCTGAAGACGCAGCTCGCGCACGCGGCCGCGGGGGCTCTGGAAGCGCAGGCGCGCGCGGTGAACGGAGTCAAAGTGCTGGCGGCTCGCGCGGAAGGCATGGACCGGCAGCAAATGCGCGCTCTGGTCGACACGCTGCGCAATCAGTGGAAATCGGCGGTGGTCGTGCTGGCGTCGACGGAAGATGGCGCGGTGACGATCGTTTCGGCGGTGACAAAGGATCTCACGGCGAGGGTCCACGCGGGCAAACTGGTGGGCGCGGTGGCGCAGGCAGTCGGCGGCAAAGGCGGCGGGCGGCCCGATATGGCGGAAGGCGGCGGGAAGGATCCGGCTGGACTGGACGCGGCGCTCGAAGCCGCGTATCGCGACATCGAGTCGAAGCTCTGACACCGGGACGCGGAGCGAGCTCATGACCGAGTCATTTGACGCGCTGGTGGTGGGAGCGGGACCGACCGGCCTGGCCTGCGGGATCGAACTGCAGAATCGGGGAGTGAAGACCGTCCTGGTGGAAAAGGGGTGCGTGGTGAATTCCATTTATCACTACCCGACCAACATGACGTTCTTCACTACTCCGGAACTACTCGAGATCGGCAACCTGCCGATGACCAGTCTCAACGACAAGCCGAATCGAACCGAAGCGCTCAAGTACTACCGTCGGGTCGCCGATCACTACAGACTCAACGTCCGGCAGTACGAACGCGTCGATTCTATTGAGGGAGAAGACAACGCCTTCCAGGTATTTACAACGGATCGCCTCGGCTGTAACCATACCTACAACGCGCGTAAGATCGTCCTGGCTACCGGATATTACGATGTTCCTAACATGCTAGACATCCCGGGTGAAGACCTAGGTAAGGTACTACATTATTACAAAGAAGCGCATCCGTACTATGACCAGGATGTGGCAGTCATCGGCGCCAAGAATTCGGCTGCGATTGCGGCGCTGGAGTTGTGGTGGAGCGGCGCGCGCGTAACGTTGATTCATCGTGGCGGCGCTATATCGGACCGCGTCAAGTACTGGATCAAACCCAATATTGAAAACCGGATTAAGAACGGTGAAATTCGCGGTTACTTTCATTCCAGCGTCGTCGAGATCCTGCCCAATTCGATTCGGATCGCGACACCAGAAGGTGAAGTTTTATTAAAGAACGATTTCGTTTTTGCGTTGATCGGGTATCAGCCAGATCTCGCATTTCTGAATGCCACGGGCATCACGCTGGAGCCCGAAACGCAGCGTCCGCGCACGAATCCGCAGACCCTGGAGAGTGAGCGCGCAGGCATTTACCTCGCCGGGGTCATCGTGGCGGGCATGCATACTAATGAGATCTTCATCGAAAACGGCCGGTTTCACGGCCAGCTGATCGCCGAAGCCGTTGCGAATTCCCTCATGTGAATTGTTTGCAGCCGCACACGTTCTAGGACTCTAGTATCCATCCGAACTGAAACTAACAGGCTGCCTACTGTATCTATCTAAATGTAAGGAAGGGAGCCCGACAATGCTTCAGTCGCTACTCAACACGCTTTTTGGGTGTTCACATCAACGCACCACGTTCCCTCTGACTCCGGGTCGGACGAACGCTTATCCGGCTCCCGGCGCCACCCGCAACGGAACTTACGTAGTTTGTTTGGATTGCGGCAAAGAATTCGCATACAACTGGGACGAGATGCGCGTCGGCGTGATACTGCCGAGCAACACCGCGGCCCTGGCGCCGGTAGCCGATGGCAGATTTGCAGGCCTGCCGCGCCACGTTTCGTAAGCGAGAATCGCAAACGCAATCGCCTCTTTGGCGTCCACGTCGACACCGAAATCGCTCGAAGTTGCAACCGTTACATCCGGAAGAAACGCCGCGAGATTTGCCAGAATCCGGGGATTGTGGGCGCCTCCTCCGGAGACAATGAGATCGGCGCCCACGTTTTGCGGTCCCACGCCAATGGCGATCGTCGCGGCGGTGAATGCCGTGGCGGTCGCCACCAGATCGGGCAGCGATCTCCCCGGCCGTTTCATTCGCTCCACGAATTCGACCCCGTACTGCTCGCGTCCGGCGCTCTTCGGCGGAAGGCGGCGATAATACGGGTCGCGCAGCAATTCATCGAGCAACGCCCGATCCACCGTGCCTGCCGACGCAATCCTGCCGCCGCGATCGTAACGCAATTTGCCGCCGGACGCTTCGCGCGCGAGGGCGTCGATCACCATGTTGCCGGGGCCTGTGTCGAACGCGACGACGTCCTCGGGGCGCGCGCCCGCGGGGATCACGGTGATGTTCGCGATGCCTCCGATGTTCAGCGCGATGCGGCGCCGGGTCTTGTGGCGAAACAGCCGGTAGTCGACAAAAGGCACGAGCGGAGCGCCCTGTCCGCCGGCCGCGATATCCCGCGCGCGAAAATTCGACACCACCGGGGCGCCGGTGCGTTCCGCGAGCACAGCGGGCTCGCCGATCTGCAAGGTGTTGGAGCGGCCCTCATGGTAAATGGTCTGTCCGTGGCAGCCGATCAGGTCGACGGGGCCCGCGCGATTGACGGCGCGAGCATACAGTTCGGCGATCTCGAAGTTCAGGCGCGAGATCTCGGCGGTATGCGTGACGGCGTCCGAGACCGCCAGGAGACGCTCGCGGATCTTCGCCGGATACGGAACGGAAATGAACTTCAGGACGCGGATGGCGGGGAGTTCGACGACGGCGACGTCGATCCCATCCAGCGAAGTGCCGCTCATGATCCCCGAGACTCTCATCGGCAGTCCCCCCTCCTCAACGTTTCAATTCCCGCTGCAACTCGGCCAGCAGTTGTAGCGCTTCGATGGGCCGCAGCTCGTCGAGGTTGATCGCGCGAATTCGCCCGGCGATTCCGTAGCCGACCGGCTCGAACAACTGAATCTGCATCGGGCCCGACGGCTCGACATGCGTCAGCTCTTCGGTCACGGTGCGCTCGTGCAGCTTCAACACCTCGCGCGCGCGTTCGATCACGCCGATCGGCAGACCGGCGAGACGGGCGACCTCGATCCCGTAGCTGCGGTCGGCCTTGCCGGGCTCGACCTTGCGCAGGAAGATGATGTGGTCGCCGGCTTCCTTGACCGAAACCATCAGATTGCGCACGCCGCTGAGCTGCGTGGCGAGCTCCGTGAGCTCGTGATAATGGGTCGCGAAGAGGGTCTTGGCGCGCGTCTTGGCGTGCACGTGCTCCACCACGGACCATGCCAGCGCCAGCCCGTCATAGGTCGCCGTGCCGCGGCCGATTTCGTCCAGCACGATGAAGCTGCGCGCGGTAGCGGTATTGAGAATCACCGCGGTCTCGGTCATCTCGACCATGAACGTCGAGCGGCCGCGCGCCAGGTTGTCCGAGGCGCCGATGCGTGTGAAGATGCGATCGATGACGGGCAGCACGGCGGAATCGGCGGGGACGAAGGAGCCCATTTGCGCGAGCATCGCGATGAGCGCGGCCTGGCGGAGGTACGTCGACTTGCCGCCCATATTTGGGCCGGTGATGATCGCGATGAGATCGGTGCTGTCGTTGAGGTACAGGTCGTTAGGGATGAAACGGCCGGCCTCGCGGTCGGCCAGACGCTCGATGACGGGATGGCGGCCGGCCATGATGCGCATTTCGCCGTTTTCCGAAAAAGAGGGCCGCTGATACCGATTCTCGGCGGCCACTTGTGCCAAGGCGGCCGTGACGTCGAGCTCCGCGATCGCGGCGGCGGTGGCGCGGATGCGTTGCGCCTGCGCGGCGGCGCGCTTGCGCACATCGGCGAACAGCTCCTTTTCCAGCGTGAGGATCTTCTCCTCGGCGTCGAGCACTTTGCGCTCGTAGTCCTTCAACTCGGGCGTGGTGAAGCGCTCGGCGTTGGCCAGAGTCTGCTTGCGCTCATAGTCGGCGGGAGCGAGATGCATGTTCGCCCGCGTGATCTCGATGTAGTAGCCGAAGACGTTGTTGAAGCGGACCTTCAGGGACTGGATGCCGGTCCGCTGCCGCTCGCGCGCCTCGATCTGGGCAATGTACTGGCGGCCGTTCAGGCTTAGGTCGCGCAGTTCGTCCAGTTCCGCGTGGAAGCCCGCGCGAATCGTGCCGCCGTCGGTCAGGTTGAGCGGAGGCTCGTCCGCGATCGCTTCCAGAATCAGGTTGGCGACATCGGGTAGCTCGTCGAGCCGCTCATGCAGCAACCGCAAACGAGCCGCCTGCTGCGTGTCGAAGCATCGCTTTAACGCCGGGATCTTCTCGAGCGAGCGGCCGAGAGCCAACAGATCGCGCGGGCCCGCAGAGCCGAGCGTCACCTTGGCAAGGAGCCGCTCCAGGTCGAGAATGCCGCCGAGCTGTTTGCGCACTTCGGCGCGCAGGATCGTCTGCTGGAGCATTTCGCCGACCGCGTCGAGGCGCTGTTCGATCTCGTCACGGTTCATCGACGGCCGGAGCAGGCGCTGGCGCAACAGGCGGCCGCCCATGCCGGTCAGGCTCTGATCGATCACGGCGAGGACGGTGGTCTGCTGCGGCGCGCCCGCGTCGGCGGCGAACAAAGGCTCGATCAGCTCCAGATTGCGCACGGTCACCGCGTCGAGGATCATCGAGTCGGCGCGATCGTAGTAGGCCGGGCGGTCGAGGTGGTCGAGCGCGGCGCGTTGCGTGTCGCGCAGGTAGTGCAGGATCGCGCCGGCGGCGCCGACGGCGGCCGGGCGGTTGGCGAGGCCGCACCCATCGAGGGAAAGCAGCTTGAAATGGTCGCGCAGAGTGCGATCGGCGTAGTCATGAGTGAAGACCCACTCTTCGATTTCGGTGCGAGTAAACCGCAGGCCGCGGTCCTCGCCGCTCAGCAGCGGAAGGTCGCCCGGGAACAGGACTTCACGGGCGCCGAGATGTTCGAGGGCGCCAGCGACGTCGGCGGGCGCCATTTCGGTGACGCGGAACTCGCCGGTCGAGAGATCGACGTGGGCCACGGCGGAGCGGCCGTCGCCGGCAGCCACAGCCGCCAGGTAGTTGTTCTCGCGCGAACGGACGAGGTTCGCGTCCATGGCGGTTCCCGGGGTGACGATGCGGGTGACTTCGCGTTTGACGAGCTTCTTGGCGAAGCGAGGGTCTTCGACCTGGTCGCAGATGGCGACGCGGTAGCCCTTTTGGATCAGGCGCGCGATGTAGCCTTCGGCGGCATGGTACGGCACGCCGCACATCGGAATGGCGTTGCCCTTCTCCTTGTTCCGCGCGGTCAGAGTGATTTCGAGCTCGCGCGCCGCCACCACGGCGTCCTCGAAGAACATCTCGTAGAAATCGCCGAGGCGGAACATGAGCAGCGTCCCGGGGACCTGCTGTTTGATGCCGTTGTACTGCCGCATCAGCGGCGTGGAGGCGTCAGAGGACATGCGTCCTCGCCCGTGCCGCCGACCTCAAGCGTAGATCCCCCGAAGTTTGATCGCATACGTGACGCGATCGAGGGCCAGCATGTACGCCGCGATCCGGTTGTTGACGCCGTGCAACTCCGCATAGTGCACCACGGCGTCGAACGACTCGTCCATGATCTGCTGCAACTGCTGGTTGACGAAATCCTCGGTCCAGAAGAAGCCCTGGCGGTCCTGCACCCATTCGAAGTAGGACACCGTCACGCCTCCGGCGTTGGCGAGAATGTCGGGGATCACGAAGACGCCCTTTTGCGCGAGGACTACGTCCGCGAGCGGGGTGGTCGGCCCGTTGGCGCCTTCGCACAGGATCCGGCAGCGCAGCCGATCCGCATTGCCGGAGTGGATGACGTTCTCGGTGGCGGCGGGCAGCAGGACGTCGCACTCGAGGAACAGCGCCTCGTTGCGGTCCATATCCTCCCCGCCGGAAAATCCGGTGATCGAGCCGGTTTCCTTGCGGTGTTTCTGCAGCGCGGCGATATCGAGCCCGCGCGGATTGTGCACCGCTCCGTCATACTCCACGATGGAGATGATCTTGAAGCCGCGGGCGGTCATGAGCCGCGCCGCCATGCCGCCGACGTTGCCGAAGCCCTGGATCACGACGCGGGTGTCCTCGGGCCGGAGTCCCAGCCGGTCCAGCGCCTTGAGCGTCACCATCATGCAGCCGCGGCCGGTGGCCTCCGGACGTCCGCGCGAGCCGCCGAGAGCCACGGGTTTGCCCGTGACCACGGCCGTCACGGTGTGGTGGGCGTGCATCGAGTAGGTGTCCATGATCCACGCCATGACCTGCTCGTTGGTGTTGACGTCGGGCGCGGGGACGTCGCGCTCCGGTCCGATGAAGTCGATGATCTCGGCGGTATAGCGGCGCGTGAGCTTCTCGAGCTCGATCACGGAGAGGATGTTCGGATCGCAGATCACTCCGCCCTTGCCCCCGCCGAAGGGGATGTTGACAACCGCGCACTTCCACGTCATCCACGAGGCCAAAGCGCGCACTTCATCCAGCGTGACATCGGGCGCAAACCGAATGCCGCCTTTGGCAGGGCCTCGCGCCACGGAGTGCTGCACGCGATAGCCGGTGAAGACCTCAATGCGGCCGTCGTCAAGCTGGACGGGAATGTGAACGATGATCTCGCGGGCCGGCGTGCCGAGGACCTTTCGCATGCCATCGTCGAGCTTGAGGCGGGAGGCTGCCTCGTCGAAACGCGCGGCGGCGGCGAGCCACGGGTTCTTCTCATTCTCGAGCGAAATCGAAACAGGGAAAACGGGCGACGTCACCGTTTCATTATGGCGCGCCCCGCAGCGCCGCGTCACGGCTCAAATCGGGAATACTGAGAAGGATGCCTGACTGGAATGCCTCGCAATATTTGCGATTCGCGGACGAGCGGACGCGCCCCTGCCGGGACCTGGCGGCGCGCCTTGCGGGCGAGACGCCGCGGACCGTAATCGATCTGGGCTGCGGGCCGGGAAACAGCACGGGCGTGCTCGCGCGCCTATGGCCGGAGGCGGCGATCACGGGTCTCGACAGCTCGGAGGAGATGCTCGGCGCGGCGCGGCGCGAGCATCCGAGCCTCCGCTGGGAGCGGGGGGACATCGCGGAGTGGGCGGCCGGCGGCGACAGCGTTTTCGACGTCGTCTTCTCGAATGCGGCGCTGCAATGGGTTCCCGATCACGCGACGCTGTTCCCGCGGTTGCTGGCCCGCGCGCGCACACTCGCCGTGCAGATGCCGGCGGCTTCGGATTCTCCCGCGCAGCGAGGGATCCGCGAATTGGCTGCGTCGCCCCGCTGGCGGCCGCGATTTACCCGCGCGGTCACGGACTGGCACACTGACGATCCCGGCTTCTATTACGACGCGCTCAGCAGCCATGCGACGCGGCTCGACATTTGGGAAACGGAGTACCTGCACGTGCTCGACGGGCCCGAGGCAATCGCCGAGTGGTATCGGGGGACGGGGCTGCGTCCGTTCCTGAGCGCTCTGCCGGAGGAAGAAGCGCCGCGCTTTCTCGCGGAGTATCTGGAAGCGATCCGGCCGGCTTATCCCCGGCGCGGGGACGGGCGGATTCTGTTCCCGTTCCGGCGATTGTTCGTGGTGGCGCAGCATTAAAACGTCAGGCGCGCGGCGAATTCAAAGACGCGGGGGTTGCCGGCCGACGCGATGCTGCCGAAGGCCGCCGAGCCGAATGATCCGTTGGGATCGTTGAGCGGCGCCGTGTTGCTGACATTGAACGCCTCGGCGCGGAGCTCGAGCCCAGCGCGGCCGGACAGACGGATCGCCTTCGCGATCATGAGGTCCCCATTCTGCAGCCCCGGACCGCGCACGGGATTGCGGGAGCTGTTGCCAATGATGAACTGAGAAGCGCCCGTGAAGGCTTGGGTATCGAACCACTGCGCGGCGGAGCGCCCGGAAAACGCATTGGGGTTCGCCACCCGATTGGGCCTCTGCACGCCGAAGCCGAGATTCGCGTTGAAGTTCGTCGCCTGCGAGACCGCGACGGTGTCGCCGGACTGCGCCCGAACGGTGCCGGCAATCCGCCAACCATGCGGCAGGTCATAGACCCACCCGGCGGAGAAGACGCGCGGGATGTCGCCGTTCGACAGGTCCTTCTCCAGATGGCGATTGCCAGCGTCGGCGACGCCGCTATTCGCGATCGGGCCGCTGAGAATGCTGTTGGAGAATACGCTGGACGCGTCGTCGATCAACTTGGACAGGGTGTACGCGAAGGTGAACGTGAGACCGTGCGAGAATCGCTTCTCCAGCTTTGCCTGGAGCGCGTTGTACCGGGAGTTGCCGATGTTGTCGCGGAACAGGGCGACGGTCGTGAATCGCGGAAACGGCCGCAACAACTGCTGCGCGGCGACCGTCGGAGCGCCGAGGGAGGACGACGCCGGGATCTCCCCGAGGTACGGATTCGCGACGCGGGTCAGCAGCGCGGGACCGAGCGACAGATACGACGCGGGCAGTTGATTCAGGTTCGCATCGGGGACTCCGAGCCGGGTATTCTTTGAGCCCAGATAACCGGCTTCGAGATTCAGATCCCGTCCGATGGTCTTCTGAACGGTCAGGTTCCACTGCTGCGAATATCCCGAGCCGGATCGGCGTTCGACTCCAAAGACGCCTTGCCCCAGCCCGGAATTCGGATTCGGCGGCGCGACCTGCACCGACGGTCCATCGGATAACCGAAAGGCCGGGGCGACGTTGTCCTGCGATTGCTGTCCGGCCGTTTGCACAAATGGGAATTGCGGCAGGGTGAACGGCGTCGTGATGCCGGTTTGCTCGAACCAGATGAGACCGTATCCGGCGCGGGCGACGAAAGAGTCGCCGGCGCGCCAAGCCACGCCGGCCCGGGGTCCGAGATCCCGTAGGCCCAGTTCGCGCGCCGTGTGCGGGAAGTCCAGGAGTTGTGTTTGCAGGTTGAAGATCGCGCCGCGATCGTGCGCTTCGGTCGAGGGAAAGTTCAGGGTATAGCGCGCGCCGAGGTTGACCGTGAGACGCGGTGTGAGGCGCCAGCCGTCGGTGGCGAAGAACTCGGCAATGTGGGCGCGCGGCTGAAGGGCCGCGGTCTGGATATCGATGGAGAACGCGTTGACGTTGCCCAGGATCAACGAGGCAATCGCATTGCCGGTAGCGGAAGCGGTGAACGAGTAGGCGCCCGCGGGGTTTGGCGGATTCAGCACATCGAGGGCTTCGCGCCGCAGATCGGCGCCGAATTTCAGGACGTGGCGGCCGTGCGCACGGGTGGCGGTGTCGACGAACTCGGTAACGGCGGTGGTGAAGCGGTCGTTGGCGCCGGACGTCGGTCCGACCTGCTGGTAGCCGGCCGCGGCGAACAAGGGAAGCGCGGCGTGAAATGCGTTCGGGGGGGTGCCGGGGATCGCAATGCCGCCATCCTGGAGCGCCGCCTGGTTCAGATCGCGGCGGGTGTAGCCGAGCCGCGCGGAGTGCAGCCATGAGGAGCGCGGACTCCAATCGTGCTCGACGACGATGCTATCGGCGCGCGTCATGGCGCGGCCGGTGACGCCCGACCCGATCGCGCCACTGCCGTCGGGCAAAGGCGTCACCGGCGTGTCATCGTCGCGCATGTAGGAATAGCGGCCGAAGAGGCGATGGCTGGCGCCGAAATAGCGGTCGAGGCGCGCGTCGAATTGATCCTGGGCGTCGGGCTCGGCGGCGGTGCGGGCGAAATTGTTGGCGACCCCGACCCGGTTGGGAATCGGATAGCGCGCCAGCACCGCCCGCGCGACGGGGTCGAAGCGGCTCGAGGGAATGGCGCCTGGGAAGGGCTGCCGCTGCGCCTCCGGATCCAGCACGGGCGCAGCAAAGACGCCCTGGCGCTGCGCTTCCGTGGGGACGGTGCTGAGGCGCGTCACGCCGCTCCGGAGACGCGTTCCCTGCCAATCGACGAAATAGAAGGTGCGGTTCCTCTGCACCGGACCGCCGAGCGTTGCGCCATACTGGTTGCGCCGGAACTCGGGCTTCGCCCCGGCCGGCGCAAAGTAATTGCGGGCATTCAGAAGCTCGTTGCGGAAGTATTCGAAGAGCGCGCCATGCAAAATGTTGCCGCCGGAGCGCGTGGTCACCAGGACGGTCCCGCCATTGGACCGGCCGTACTCGGGCGAGTACGAGTTCAGATTGAGGCGGAACTCCTCGATGGCGTCGAGTATGGGATAGAAGGCCACCTGTCCCGGTTCGGGCTGCAGGACGCTGACGCCGTCGTACATGTATTCGTTGGTTCGGGGACGGCTGCCGTTGATACGCGGCAGGAGCGACCCGCCGCCAGGCAGAGCGACCCCGGGAGATAGAGCGATCAGCGGGATGAAGTTGCGGCCGTCGAGGGGCATGGCGAGCAGCTTCGCCCGATCGACCGAGTAACTGACCTGGCCCGTGGCGGTTTCGAGCAGGGGCGCATCGCCGCGGACTTCGACCGTTTCGGCGCGCGCTCCGCCGATTTCCAGCGCGGCCTCCAGCGTTCGCTGGTCGCCGGCTCGCAGCGTGATCCCATGCCGGCGGTACGGGCGGAAGCCGGCGCGTTCGACCGCCAGTGTGTATTCTCCGGCGGGCAGACCGAGCAGGTGATATTCGCCCCGTGGGCCGGAGATGGCGCGAAACTGCGCCGCTGTGGATTGCTCCTGCGCGGTGACCGCGGCGTCCGGCACGGGAAGACCCGCGGGATCGCGAATGACGCCGGTGAGCTCGGCTTGCGCGAAGACGCCGGACGCGAGGACGAGCAGACCGAGTACGAACCGCACTTGTCTAGTATATAAGACAATGTCGCGAATGAGAGTCAGAACTTCCGTTGCTGGGAAGTAGCCGGCAATCCCGTACCCCCGTTAATTCTCGTCACAGAGCGTCCGCTCCGTCCGATAAGCAAAGGGAGCGGCCGTGTCACCCAGCGCTGGAGATCCGGCACACCACGGGCCGTTTCGGAGGTCCTATGATTTCGATACGCCAGAGTATCGACGAAGACGAGCGCCTTGCCCACAGTTTCGCGGCGTTGGTCAACGTGTTCCAACGGCTGGCACAGGCCATTCCGCGGGCGGCGCTGCCCGCGAGTCCCGAGCTGTCGAAACAGTGCAGGGGCCAGCTGCGGCACGTCGCCGAGCGGCTGAAAGAGGCGCCTTCGCGCCTCGACATCGACCAGGCCGGCGTTGCCACGCTAACGCAGATCGACGAGATCTGCCGCTCCAATCAACTGGCTATCGAGGAACGCGACGCGGCCTTGAAGGACGTGGTCGCCTCGGTGGCTGTCGCGGTGAACGGGTTCAAAGGACAGGGAGAGCGGCACAAATCGAGCCTCGGCAAGGTGGCTGACGAGTTCGAATCCCTGGCCCGCATCAATGACGTCTCGGAGTTACGCCGCCAGTTGCACGAGACCGTGGCGCAGTTGCGCCACTCGGTGGAGGAAATGCGCCGTGAAAGCGACGCGTCGGCTCGCTCACTGGAAACGCAGGTGCGCGCCTTTGAGCAGCGGGTGGAGGCAGCGCGCACAACTTCCAGCAGAGACCGCCTGACGGGCGTCGGCAGCCGGCGCGAGGCCGAACGGCACATGCAGAAGATCCCTGAGGCGAAACGTCCGATGTGCGTATTGTTATTCGATATTGAAGGCTTCCGCGACATCAACTCACGCTACGGGACCCCCTTTGGCGACAAGCTCCTGCGGGCGCTTTCCCATAACATCAAGGAACGCTTCCCCGACGAAGACACGCTATTTCGATGGGGGGCGGACGAGTTCCTGGTGATTGCACAAGGGCCGCTCGACCAATGGATCCATCAGTGCCGCACGATCTGCGGGTCCTTTGCCAGCAACTTGTACTCCACCTTCGAAGGCGCTACGAGAAAGTCCGTCAGCGCCCAGTTGGCCGCCGGCGCGGCCCAGTATGTGGCAGGTGAGACGGTGGAAGATCTGTACCGGCGCGCCCGGGAAAGCCTGGAACGCAACCGGCCGGGGTACGCGCGATGACTGCGCACGATCTGCGGCAGAAACTCTCCGACCTGATCGCCTTTCAGTGCGTGCTCGTGTCCCTGCGCGGAGTGGGCGCGGAGGCGTCCGAGGAGATGCTGTGGCAAACGCTGCTCCCGGCGCTCGTGGAACAGTACGGATTCCACCTGGCCTGCTATACCCCTTGCCAGGACGGAGGCATTCACCGGGCAGTGCGTGCTCCCGGAGGCGACGCATGGACCACGGCGCCGCGGAACGAGAAACCGGCTGTCGTGGACGTTCCTGTTTGGATCGAGGGAAAAGTGGAAGGCCACCTCCTATTAAGCGGTGGCGATCCGGCGTCCCCGGAGCGGGTGGAGCAGCTTCGGATTCTCGCGGCGGAAGCGGCCACGATGCTGGCGGAGTGGCGTTTTCGCGCGGCGAGCGGGAAGGCGCTGAAACATGCCCGATTACAGGCCGAAGCCGCCAACCGAGCCAAGAGTCTGCTGCTGGCGAATATGAGCCATGAAATTCGGACGCCGCTGACTGGCGTCCTCGGCTTTAGCGATCTGCTGGCCGCGACCCCTCTAACCGCGCAGCAACGCGAGTACGTGGAGACGATCCAATCCAGCGGAACGGCGCTGCTGACTCTCCTCAACGATATTTTGGACTTCTCCAAGGTGGAGGCAGGCAAACTCAAAATGGAGAGACTGCCGCTCAATGTGCGCCTCACGGTGGAGCAGGCGGTCGGGCTCCTCGTGGCGCAGGCTGCCGAGAAACGGCTGCGGCTGTTCTTCCAGGTGGATCCAACGACACCGAGGTTCGTGCTCGGGGATATCGTGCGCGTGCGGCAGGTGCTCATCAACCTGCTGAGTAACGCCGTGAAGTTCACCGCTGCCGGCGAGGTCTCGATTTCGGTGTCGGCGGCGCCTTACGAGGGCGGCCGTGTGTGTCTGTCCTTCCTGGTTCGCGATACAGGCCCTGGAATTTCCCGGGAGGATCAGGGGCGGATCTTCGACTCGTTCAGCCAGGCGGATGCGTCGATCAGCCGAAAGCACGGCGGCACGGGGCTGGGGCTGGCGATCAGCCGGATGCTCGCGGAAGAGATGGGCGGAGGCCTCCGGCTGGAGAGCGAACCCGGCCGGGGCGCTTCGTTCACATTCTCGATGGTGACGGAGGTGGCGGCCGAGACGACATCGGTGAACCCTGCGCCGGCACATTCAGGGCTTGCTCCTCTCCCCGACCTTCGCATCGCAGTAGCAGACGACAATCCGGTGAATCGCAAACTCGCTCAGGCGATGCTGAAACGGCTCGGCTATGAGGTGGCCACGGCGTCGGACGGCGTCGAACTACTGGAAAAGATGCGCCGGGAAGCCTACGATGTGATTTTCATGGATATGCATATGCCGGAAGTGGATGGCCTGGAGGCGACGAGGCGGATTCGGGGGGAATGGCCGGCGGAACGGCAGCCTCGTATTATCGCCATGACGGCCGCCGCATTTCCCGAAGATCGGGCGCGGTGCCTGGAGGCGGGAATGGACGATTTTGTGGCAAAGCCTGTGATGTCGGGACAGTTAATCGAAGTGCTCCAGAGGGCCTGCCCGGAAGCCGATCGCAAAATTCTCAGCATTTCCCCGTAGCTTTGAGGTTGTGCAATACGCCGTATACTCCAATAAGTGCCTTACACCGAGGGGGTATGGAATGGCGTCTTATCAGTTCCAAGTGAACGGCAAGACCTCGACGGTCGATTCGTGGGACCCGGACCAGCCGCTGCTATACGTTTTGCGGAACACGCTTGGCCTACACGGGGCCAAATACGGCTGTGGGCTGGGACAATGCGGCGCGTGCACGGTATGGATCGATGGCAAGATTGCCCGGTCCTGCATCACACCGGTCAGGCAGGTCGCCGGCCATAGCGTCACGACGCTGGAGGGCCTCGGTTCGCCGGAATCGCCCAGCGGTGTCCAGGCGGCTTTTGTCGCGGAACAGGCGGCCCAGTGCGGGTACTGCACGAATGGGATGATCATGGCCGCGGCCGCGTTGCTGCAAACCAACCCGCACCCAACGGCCGAACAGGTGAAGACCAGCCTTTCCGGGAATCTCTGCCGTTGTGGAACCCATACACGAATCCTGAGCGCCGTGCTCCGGGCGGCGCAGTCGGGAGGCCGGAAATGAACCAACCGACCTATTCGCGCCGGGCTTTGCTGAAATCAGGGGGCGCGCTCGTTGTCAGCTTCGGGCTGGGCGCGCCGAGTACGGCACAGAATCGCGGTGGCGGCGCCGGACGCGGCGGCGCGGCGCCCCCCGATCTCGACAGCTTTCTCGCCATCCATGCCGACGGCACAGTCACGATCTCGACGAGCCATGTCGATCCCGGCACCGGGATCACCGCCGTCTACCGCCAGCTAGTGGCGGAGGAACTCGGCATTCCCGTGGAACGGTTCGTCGTAGTCCAAGGCGATACGAGCATCGTGCCGGATCACGGCGGAACCGGAGGTAGTTCCGGCGTTCCGCGCGGAGGCGCCGATATACGGCGCGTCGCCGCAACCGCACGACGCGCTCTGCTGGAACTGGGCGCCCGCAAACTCAACCGGCAGCCATCCGAACTGGCGATGTCGGGCGGCGAGGTCCGCCCCACCGGTGGGGGCGAAGGCGTCACGATCGCGAGTTTGATCGGCGGGAAGCATTTCGACCTCAAGGTCGATCCGGCGGCGCCGCTCAAGAGCGCGGCCGGCTTCCAGGTAATCGGGAAGCCCGTGCCGAGAACCGATGTTCCGGGTAAGGCTACCGGGCGGCACGTTTATGTGCAGGACTTCACCGTGCCCGGCATGGCACATGGCCGGGTGATTCGGCCGCCTGCGATCGGAGCGCGCCTGATCTCCGTGGATGAAGGTTCCGTTCGCGCCATTCCCGGGGTTCGCGTGGTTCGCATCGAGAATTTCCTCGGCGTGGTCGCGGAAGACGAGTGGGCTGCGATTCGCGCCGCCCGCGAACTGAAGACCACGTGGAGCGACGGCCAGTCGCCGTTCCGGACCGAGGGGCTCGATCGAGCCATGGCAGCCGCGCCCGCCGTGCGCGAGCAGACCGATATCGAACGGGGCGATGTCTCCGCGATCACATCCGCCGCGAAGCAATTGTCGGCGGCGTATTACTGGCCATTCCATGGCCACACTTCCCTGGCGCCGTCATGCGCGGTTGCGGACGTAAGAGACTCGGGGACCACGATCTGGTCGTCCACACAGAACACGTTCGGCTTGCGAAGTCTGATCGCGACGGTGTTTCAGTTCCCGCGCGAGAAGGTGCGTGTAGTCTACCTGGACGGCTCCGGCTCGTACGGCAGCAACGGCGCATACGACTGCGCCGCCGATGCCGTGCTGCTGTCGCGAGCCGCCGGCCGCCCCGTGCGGCTGCAATGGATGCGGCAGGACGAGCACGCCTGGGACCCGAAAGGCCCGGCGCAACTTCTGGAAATGCGCGGCGGCTTGAGCGCGGACGGCAAGCTGGTCGCATGGGAGAGCCGGGCCGCGGGAGCGACGGGGCCGCAGTGGACGGAGAGTCTGCTTGGTCCGGCGGCGGCTGGCATCGTGAGCGAGGCCCCGCGTGGCGGCGGTGTGCCGACCACGCAGAACCTCGATCCGCCTTATGCTGTGCCGAATCTGCGCGTGCGTTCGCGCGCGCTGCCCAATACGCCGATTCGGCTCTCCAATTTGCGCGCGCCCCTGAAGATCGGCAACACCTTCGCCGTGGAGAGCTTCGTCGATGAGTTGGCGGCGGCGGCCGGCGTCGACCCGCTGTTGTTCCGGCGGCAGGGCCTTTCGGATCCCCGAGCCCTCGCCGTGCTGGACCGCGCCGCCCAAATGATCGGGTGGGAAGCGCGGAAGCCGGGCGGCCGGTCTCGCGCCGGCGGCGTGCAGACGGGCCGCGGTATCGCGTATATGCGCTACAAGCAGGCGGAAAACTACGTCGCCATGGCGATGGAGGTTACTGTCGAGGTGGCGACCGGCAAGATCACGGTCCGCCGGATTACATGCGCGCACGATTGCGGTCTGATCATGAACCCGGACGGCCTGCGGAATCAGGTCGAGGGGAACATCCTGCACACGCTCAGCCGAACGCTGCACGAAGAGATCGCCTTCGATGGCGCGCGGGTGACGAGCGTCGATTGGGCCGGCTATCCGATTCTGCGGTTTCCGGAAGCGCCGGTGGTGGAAGTGGCTCTCATCGACCATGCCGACCAGCCTGCGTATGGCGCCGGAGAGGCCGCCTGCGCGCCCGTGGCGGCAGCTCTCGGGAACGCGGTGTTCGATGCGACCGGCGTGAGGCTGAGAAAGGCGCCGTTCACGCCGTCGAATTTCCTGGCGGCGGCGAAGACGACGGGGTAGATCACCGCGTGCTTCTACTCCGCGTAGATGCTTCGCGTGAACCCAGCGACGTTCATGTTCGGCCAGTCGGGATACTTCACTTTGAAATCGGCGGCAAGCTGCTTCGCGGCGTCATCCGCCGACACACCCTTCGCCTTCAGTTCCAGAGCGCGTGATCGCAGGTCTGCGATGAAGCGCTTTTCCATCGCGACCATCGACCCATCGCCCGGCGCGCTATGGTCGGGAAGGATATGCAACGCGTGCAGCGCTTCGACCTTGTCTAAGACGGCCAACCAACTCGAAGGCGTCCCACCGTCTCCGTAGATGCTGGGCACGACCTTGTTCTGCACCACATCGCCGGAGATCAAGGTCCGGTCGGGCTCGACAAAAACGAGCTCGTCGCCCTTCGTATGAGCGCCTCCGAACCAAAGGAGGCGCACGGAGACTCCGCCCAGATCGATCCGCCGCTCGCTCTCGAACGTGATATCGGGAGGACGCATCGTCGCATTCGCGAGAAGCTCTTTCTGCTGCGGCGATCGCCCGGCGAACAGGTCGATCATTTCCTTGCCGTGCAATTCCATCTCACGCTGTTGAACGGCGTCGCGAATCAGGATCACTCCGGGCGGAAAGCCGGCCTCTCCGGACGCGTGCTCGGGATGGAAATGCGTCGTGGTGAGATACAGCTTCCGGTTGCCGGGCGCGATCTTCGCGACAGCCCGCGCGATCGTGGCGCCGTTCGCAGGACCCAAACCCGTATCGACCACGAGAGTATCTTGGGTCCCGACAACGATACCGATGTTGGGCCATCCCATGATGGCCCACACATGCTCCGAGACCTTGACCGCGTCCTCCTTGAGAACGGGCTGGTTTTGCGCCCCGGCCGGCACAGTCAGCAGCGCCAGCATGGCGACGTTCCACGAGAGAGGATAACGTCTGCGCATAGGCATTAATTCAGCACAAACAGACAAAGACCGGCAGGGCTGGTGGCCAGCAGGTGTTGTTTGCCGTCGAGCATGAATGTCTCCGGCGGACTGGAGATGCCACCGATCTGGGAATACCACAGCGCTTTGCCCGTGGCCGCGTCCCACGCTTCGATGTTCTGCCCGTTATTCAGAAACAGCAAGCCGCCCGCGGTAGATAACAGGCCGGAACTGCCGCCGTTGATCTCATGCCGCCACGCGATTTTACCGGTTTTGTAATCGATCGCGACAATATGCGTGCCCCAGGACAGACCGGCGCCGCCCCCGGTGCCTCCCAGGCCCATCGACCCGCGCGGATCGGGATCCATCAGATAGCTGATGCGCAGCGAATTCTGCTCGTGAACGTAGAACAGGCCGGTGTCCGGCGAGAACGTCGGCGGCGGATAATTCGTGACGTCGCCGTTGACGAGCGATCCCGGGATGGTGGCGTCCTTATTGGGATTTCGTTTCGGCTGGCCCTTCGCATCGAGACCCGACGCCCAGTTGTTGACCAAGCCGAATTTGCTGGTCACGAGATGCTCGCCGTTGGTCCGGTCGAGCACGAAGAAATAGCCGTTGCGCGTCGCGGTGACCACGAGTTTCCGCTGCCGTCCGTTGAACGGCATGTCCGTCAGGATCGGCGTCTGGGTTGAATCCCAGTCGTGGGTATCATGGGGCGATGTCTGGTAATACCAGGCCATTTTTCCCGTGTCCACATTCACCGCGACAAGCGCGGAGGTGAACAGATTATCCCCTTCGCCTCGGCCGGTGGTGTAAGCGGGAGTCGGGTTGCCTGTTCCGAAGATATAGAGATGCGTATCCGGGTCGTACGCGCCGGGGATCCAGGTCATACCGCCGCCGTGGCGCGCCGCATCCAGGCTGGCCCAGGTCTCGATCCCGGGATCGCCGGCATTCTGCGGCGTCGTGAAAAACGTCCACTGGAGACTGCCGGTTTCCGGATCGAAAGACTTGATGTACCCGGGGGCATCCATGTCATTGCCGGTCCCAACGATCACATGGTTGCCGAGGATCATGGGCGCATTCGAGGAGAAGTATTGCTGATCGAAGCTGGCGATCTCCTTCTTCCAGACCTCCTTGCCGGTCTTGGCGTTCAGGCAGACCACCCAGTCGTCGTGCAGTTCGAAATAGATGTAGTTGTGCCACATGCCCAGGCCGCGAGTCTGCAGGCTGGTGCCGCCGCGCGTCTTCCAGTAGTAATGCCAGTGCACGGTTCCGTCCCGCGCATCGATTGCCCAGACATTATCCGGAGACGAAGCATAGATCATGCCGTCCACGAACAGGATCCCGCCGCCGAAACGAGCCGGGCCGCAATTGTTCGCCTCACCCGTTCCGAGACCGCCGACGATGATCGGCGCCGGCGGCGCCGCCGGTCCGCCGCGTCCTCCGCGGCCGAAACCGCCCGCTTCCACCGGAGCGGCGCCGGTCGGCCCGCAACCGGTCGTGATCCCGTTGGAGATCCACTTCAGGCTCAGGTTCTTTACCGTATTGGTGTTGATCTGCTTGAGATGGCTGAAGCGTTTGCCGGTGAGATCGCCCGAATAGCTGGTCCACTGGTCCGTCAGCGGCTTCATCATGTCGGAGGGATCGAGCCCGTTCTGGCCCTGCAGCAATAGCGGCGCAAACAAAGATGTGACGATCAGCAATTTGTTCATCGGTAGGGTCCTCCGTCTCATTTCAAGGTGGCCAGATACGCCGTGACGTCGTGCATGTTCTTGTTTTCCGGATCGTCCAGCGCGAGGACCATTTTCTTGTGGGCTTCCGCCGGGTCCTTGACGTCCACTTTCGGGACGCCGTCGTGGCGGGCGATGGCCTGACGGGAACCGTCCGGCAGCGTCAGCACGACGATGAAGTCGTCCCGGCGCACCAGCTTGCCTTCCAGCTTCTTGCCGTCGGCCAGCGTGACCGTGACCGGATTGCCGGCGGCGCCCCCGCCGCGCCCGCCGCCGAACGGGTTACTGCTTCCGGCGCCGCTCACCCACGCGTTCTGCAGCGACCGCGGGTCGGGAAACTTGGTAGCGAAGCCCTTCAGATCACCCGTGACCGAGTGGCAACCCGCGCACGCCTTCCCAAAATACGCCTCACCCGCTTTCGCGTCGCCCACCAGGACGGTCAGTTGGAGTCCCGCGGGATTTCTTCCTGGAGGGCTGCCCTGTCCGCCGGTGGTGGCGAGGATGCTGTGGATGTATTCGGCCACCGCCACCGTGTCGGCCTCGATGAGAGTCAGACGGGGAGTGTGCTTAGCAATCTCGGCGCCGATCAACTCGCCGTGCTGGTCGCTTAAGGAAGCCAGCGATCGCAGCAGGCTGACCCCGGTTTTCGACCCACGCAGGTCTGGGGCATGACAGGAGGCGCAGTTGGTTTCGTACAGGCCCTTGCCGCGGGCCAGCACATCCTGCGGCGCCAGAGGCCGCGTGAACTGGGTAAACCCGCCGCGCCGGCCTCCGCCACCGCCACCGCGACCCTGACCGCCCCGGCCCCCTTGGGCGCCGCGGCCGGCAGCAGGAGGCCCCTGCTCGGGCGGCGTTTGGGCCATCAGGGCGGCAGTAACGAAGCAGGACGCCGCAAACGTAAAGAGTCGAATTGTTCGAGTCATGTTTATCCGTGATGATTCAGGTGAGTCGCTCTGCTCAGAACACAATGAGGTCTTTCTTGGCCTCGATCTTTTTGTAATCGAGCCCGGGCACCTTCTTCAGGTCTTCGAGCGCCGTGAACGAGCCTTTGTCGGTCCGGTGTTTCACGATCGCAGCCGCCTCTTTTGCGGTGAGGCCGAGCCCGGTTTCGAGATCGGCGGCCGACGCCTGGTTGACATTGACCTGGGGGACGGCCGGCCCGAAATTCTTGGCGAGGTATTCGAGCGCGGCGGCGAACTGGTCCTCGGTTCCTTCCGCTCCCGACATGATCATTTTCTGAATGGTCGCGATCCATTCATCGCGGCTTTGGCGGTGAGCCTGAACTACTTCTGCGGCGTGGCAGTTGCCGCAGAGCTGCAGAGTCGTCTCTTTGCCGGCGCCGTCCGGCCACTTTTGGGCCGAAGCGACGGAAACGGTGAGAGCGCACGCGGCGCAAAACAGGGCGGATACGCCGATCCGATATGGAGTCATAGAAATGCTGAACCTTCAGGGAACCTTACAGCTTCAGCTCCCATCCTTTCCGAAACGTGGGCTTCACCCATTGATTGGCTTCCCGGTGGTTGCTGATCTCGCACCTGGCATTGTCCCACAGGAGTTTGCCTTCGTAGTGCGTCGCGACCGCGCCGAGAACCAGCCACTCGGTGTAGGGTCCGGCGATGCTGAAATTGGAGCAGGCAGGCGCGCCGCCCTTGCAGGCGCGGACCCAGTCACGCGCGTGAGCCGAGGCATTGTCCCCCGTGCTGGCGCCCGGCGATCGCTGGAGATACGCATTCGGCAGTTTATACTCCGCCCATCGTGAGCCCGGCAATAATCCGACGCCCTCTCCGCGTCCGCTCGTGCCGAGATAACCCTTGGATCCGGCGAAGACGAGATTGTATCCGCTGGCGGCCGGCTGGCCGCCGCGTCCCGCCGCGCCGCCCGCACGTCCACCCATCAGTCCGCCACGTCCCGCGGGGCCGACCTGAGGACCTTCTCCCGGAATCTTGCGCGCCTGTTCGGCGGTCATCCCTGGCGGCAGGTAAGCGTCTCCCTGAATGCTATCGCTCCAATATACCGTCACCGGCGGCATGCTGCCGCGCGCGGCGAACTCATATTTTACGGCGTTCTTGACGGGATACGTGAAGGGGCTGATGCCTTCAGCCTTGATTCGCTCGACGCTGATCAACGACTCGGGTCCCAGCCGCAATCCCCAGTTGGCGGGCCCCATGATGTGCACCCCCCAATCGCCGAACAGGCCGCTGCCGAAGTCATAGAAGCCGCGCCAGTTGAATGGCAGGTAAAAGCCAAAATTGTCATTTCCGCCGCCACCACCGCCGCCGCGCCCGCCGCGTCCACCCGCGCCTGCTTCCGCGGATAACCCCGTCTCGGGCGCCGGACCGCGGGCGGCGCCGCCGCGTCCACCCATCACCGATGTCGCATAGGCGCGGTAGTCTTCGTCGCCGGCCGTGAAGGGACGGAACGCCGCGCCGCCGAGCCACAGGTCCCAATCAAGCGTTGATGGAACCGGCGTCGGGGGCGGGATTTTCTGCATTCCCTGCGGCCAGCCCGGACCACCGTGCCACGCATGCACTTCGGTGACATCGCCAATTTCACCCGACCAAAGGATTTCACAGGCGACGCGCGTCGCGTCGTGCGAATAACCCTGGTTCCCCATTTGCGTGGCGACCTTGTACTTCTCCGCCGCCTGCGTCAGCAGCCGCGCTTCCCAAGGAGTGCGCGTCAACGGTTTTTCGACATAGACGTGCTTACCCGCCTGCATACAGTAGAGAGCGCAAGTGGCATGCATGTGGTCGGCCGTCCCGATTACGACAGCGTCGATCTGCTTTCCCTGGCGGTCGATCATCTGGCGGAAGTCGCGGTATTTCTCGGCCTTGGGCCAGCGGTTAAAACCCTGGGTGCCGCGTTCCCAGTCGACGTCGGTGAGCGCCACGATATTTTCGACGCCGGCCTCGGAGTTCACCAGGTCGGCAAATGGACGGCCGCCCGCCCCAATCCCGGCGATGCTCAGCTTCTCATTGGGCGATTTGTAGCCCAACATCTTCAGCGATTGCGCGCTGGAATATCCGCCCGGGGGGACAGCCCCCGCGAGCAGCGTGCCGAAGAAGAAATAACGTCTGGAGATTTGGTGTGGCATGCGTCTCCTATTCAAACCGGCCGTTGTGCTGGGTCAAATTATATGGCTCCGCCCTTCCCGCGACAAGGTGTCTGACCGTTTCGGGTCTGACCTGCGCTTCGATCATGGGTCGGCGCGTCACTTTCGATCCGGCTCGCCGCCCGCGGCCAGCAGTCGGTACTCGACTGCTCTTAACCTGGCGGTGGTGGAGTATGCGGCAATCCCGAGAGGCTTGGAATTCTCGATTTCGCCTGCCCGCAAGCCGACCATGCGTGTGGCGATGTAGGCATCGATGACCGGCACGTTGTCGATCCATGCCTGAATCCGGTCCTCCGTCACGCGGAGACGGAGGGCGTACCAGCGCCCCGATTCGAAGCTGCGCAGCGAGGAGGTGTCGTTTTCCGAGGCGTCCATATCGTCCAGGCTGGAGAGTCCGACCACCATGCCGCCCCAACCGCCATTGATCCACGTGCAAAACGAATCGTGGACCGGGAACGTGATGCCGGCGAAAAAATCGTAGCCATCGACCCGCATGGCTTCCATACGCAGTTCGTAATTGAATCTCGGAAAGGCGCCCTCCCACGTGACGCCGGTCAGATACCCTTTGCCGAGGACGATGGACCCTCCCTCGACCGTCACCTTTCCCCGGCCGGAAAAATCCGTTTCGCGCCACCCCTTCAGCGAGGAGCCGTCAAAAAGCGGCTTCCATACGGAAGGACTGGCCTTCCCGGCCTGCGCCCATGCGGAGACGCAAGTCAACGTCGTGAGAATCGCGGGCACAGTCCACCACAGGCGCATACGGAACTGGCACCCATCATATCCGGCTTCCCCTGAATGTCAATGATCACGCCGTTCGAGATCGAGGCTTCGGGCGGCTCCGCGGCCGCGAATCCGAAGGTCAGGACAAAAGCTATCGCTTGCTTCATGATCGAATCCCTTTCACGAATCAGACATTCGATGTTCGCGTTTCGGCGCGCTCCGCCACAGCAACACAAGCCGCGCAAAGAGCAAAAGACCAGCCGCGCCGACCCATCCCCACGCGCCGGACTGCGAACGGCCGGCCTGGACATAATCCAGTTCATAACGCGACTGGGACTCATTTCGATTCTGCGCGACGAGTCGAATGTCCGGGTCGCGCGGGACCTGACAATTCACCAGATACGCGGCGATCCGGCTCTGGTGATGATTTTCGAAGATGAGTTTCCGGTTGGGACCATGGCCTGGCGTCTCCGCGGCAAATTCGAGCTGAATCTCACCGAGGCCCTCCTTCATTTCTCCGGTCGCGGGAAATCGCATCGAGACCTGCCGGAGTTCCAGCCGCTCGCCGTCAATCGTGACCGACAAATCGCGAAGCACGCGCGCGGCATAAATCCGCTGCTCGGAGGCCGAGATCACGCCGTCGCCGTCGGTGTCGATGCCCGCGAGCACGAAGGGCAGGACGGCAACTCCGGGGGCCAGGCGGACTTGCAAGTCAATGCGGTTCCTCTCGACCGTGAGGAGGGCGGCCTGAAGGTATTCATCGAGCCTGTGCGCGGCCGCGCGCGTTGCGACTGTCAGAAGAATCGCGGCAACGGCGGGCAGGCTCGACTTCATTTTGCGGCGAGTTTCCGGCCGTAGTCGTTCGCCGGATCGCGGTACATCGTATGGATATGCATCGACGGATCGCCGCCCAGCGGCTGCGGCGCGTATTCGATGACCAGATTCGGCCCCTGAATCCGGTAATAGGCCGTGCCGTTGTGCCCGGGAGGCGCGGAGGTCGGCCCGCTCCAGGCGAACCATGTCTCGTCGAGGCCGGTTTTGATTTCAGCCATCCGGGCCGCGGCCGCGCTCTCGTGAACGATACCGGCCCATTCTGAGATCAGGTCCAGCAGCATGGCCCGCTGACGCTCGGTCATGGCGGAGGCTTTCAGACCCTCCGGTTGGATCGTTTTGCCGTCCTGTCCGGGTCCGAGCACCAGATCGGCGACACGATAGCTGAGGATCGCCTGCTTGCGCTGTCCCTCATCGAGAGAATTCAGCAGAGTGAAAGCCTTGTCGCTCTCCGCGCCGAGGGGTCTGATCGTCTTCCCGTTGATCTCGTAGAGAGCGGGTTGGGCGCCTGTGAGTGTGGGTGTGAGGATGCCGCGGTCCCCGGCGATCGTAATATTGACCGCCAGATGGTGCCCTCCGAACTGCACCATCCATGGGCTCTTTTCGGAGGGCGTCCCCAGTATGGAAATGTAGAAGAGGTCTCTACCGAACATCGGACTGTTCTTGCTGTTGGTCTTGAGGACCTCGTCGCCTTCCACGATTTGCTGGATCTTTTCGAAGCCTCGCCGGCTGAGCGACGCGGAAACCAGCGCCATGGCAGCGGAGCGCTGCGGAGCGCTCAGTTCTCCCATACTGAGGCCCGCCCGCTTCACCATCGACGTCGGAAGGTTGGACCAGCGCGTCCGCTGCGCCTGGTCGTCGTACGAAAACAGGACGGCCGCTCGCTGCTTCTGGTCAAGCGTCGAAAGGAACGTATTTGCGGCGCTGACGATCCTGGGTGTCGCTGTCTGCGCCCCGGCGGCGCCGAGCGAGAGGAGGACTAAGACCGATATGCGAACTCCCGCGACTGTTCTCATCGATGAATACCTCGTGGTTTCCGCCCTTAGCCCAGTAAATGCTGCTTGAAAAATGCGAGGGTCCGCTGCCAGGCCGTCTTGGCCGCGGCTTCGTCGTAGCGAGGCGTTGTATCGTTGTGGAAACCGTGCTGGGCGCCCTCGTAAACGTACCCGGAGTATGTGACGTGATTGGCTTTCAGCGCCGCCTCGTACGCGGGCCATCCGCCCACGAGCCGCGTGTCCATTGCGGCATGGTGCACCAGAACCGCCGCCTTGATTTTAGGCACGTCCTCGGCCGCCGGCGGGCCGCCGTAGAAGGGGACCGCTGCCGCCAGATCGCTACCCAGCCGCACCGCTAGCGTATTGGCGATACCGCCCCCGTAGCAGAAGCCCACGACTCCGATCTTGCCCGTGCAATCCGGGAGAGCCTTCAGCCATCGCGCGGCCGCCACGAAGTCCTCGGTCATCTTGGCGCGGTCGACCTTCTGGAAGGCTGCTCCGCCCTTTTCGTCGTCTCCGGGATAACCACCCACGCTGGTCAACCCGTCGGGCGCGAACGCGATGTAGTTTTCGGTTCCAAGGCGGCGCGCCACGTCCTCGATATAAGGGTTGAGACCGCGATTTTCGTGCACGACCAGGATGCCCGGCAGTTTTCCGGCAGCCTTTGCGGGGCGGACCAGGTACCCTTTGATGCTCCCATTGCCCTCCGGGGACGGCACGGTCACGGATTCAGTCTTGAGGCGGCTGTCGTTCTTCGGAACCTGTTCCGCCCACGCATAGTTCGGGCGCAGGCTTTCCCAGATGGCCATCGCCGAAAGACCGCCGACCGCGAATTTCTTCGCGTGATCGAGGAATCCCCGGCGGTCCAGTTCGCCGTGCACGTACTTGTCAAACAGATCGAGCAACTCTTGCGGGTAGTCGCTTGCTTTTTTTCGTTCCATTTCGTTAACCCCTCTGTTGTTATGAATCGACGCTGAAACGCGCCATCAGGTTATGCTCTCGCTACGACGGAATTTTGAAGAGACGGATTCCGTTGTCCCACGTGATTCGGCGGAAGACCTCGGGCGATGCCAGGCGTTGCAGCACGGTCAGCGTCTCCCGGGCTACGCACTTGCCCGCCAGACGGCTGGCCTCCGGGTTATTGTTCTGCGAAACACCACCGCCTTTTCCATCCGCACAACTGCAATCGCTGCCGAAGATCAGTTTGTCTTTGTGGCGCGGGATGAAACCCTTCGAAAACTCGGGATCCCGGGAGAGCGCGTTGTTTCCCGAATTCGCGGACATATCCGCGTAGAGGTTGGGGAAATCGGAGAGCCAGCGATCGGTCAGGCCGCCCGGCTTGACCGGTCCGGACGGATAGCCGCGATCCGCCGGCACATCGGCGCTGATGTGAGCCCAGAACAAGTCTCCGTGTCCGATGAAATTCGTCCGCCGATACGCGCGCAGAATCTTGTCGAATTGCGGGTAGCCCGTATTGTAGGGGAGTTCCCCCTCGAAGTGCGGAAACGTCTGAATATGCATCATGACGGGCACTTGCATTTCCGCGGCGATGTCGTAGACGCGCCGCATTTCGGACGAGTCGAGGGCCAGGTGGAACTTCATTTCGCCAATGCTCACGGCGCCGCCCTTCAACGCGTCCCGCAGCAGCCGTCCTGAATCGGGCTGAGCCGGATCGGTTCTCACCGACCGCACGAAATGCCCGGGTCGCTTCTCCATCTCCGCTTTGGCCCGGTCTTGATCGGCGGCGGCAGTCAGGAGGACCGCCCTGGTGACGCCGCAGCCTTGGATGTGCGTGAAACAGGCGTCCGCGTTGGGGCGGAGGTGGAGGTGCGTATCCAGGACAGGTCCGCCCCATAGCAGGTCCGTCTGAGCCGTCAGGTATGGCGCGGCGGCCGCCGCCGGGACAATGGATTTGAGAAAGGTCCTTCGTTGAATCAAAGATTTTTCCTCGGGTGTTTTCGCTAGCGGAACAGGATCGACCCAAAATCGGCCAGGAAATCGCGCCAGAGGAACCAATAATGCGATCCCGGGATCTCCTTGTACGATGTCTTGAATCCCTGCTTCTCGAGCAGAGAGTGGAGGTTCATCGTGCCTTCGCGAGCCATGTCGGTTGTCCCCGCGCCGGTCCAGTAGAATTTTACCCCACCCGCTTTCACCGCTTTCAGTTGCTGCTCGTAAGCCTCGTCCACGGTGCGCGGTCCGGAGCTGAACACGCCGATGTAGCCGAACACACCCGGATTGTTGTTCGTCGCCAGCAGCGTGTGCCCGCCGCCCATCGAAAGGCCGGCGATCGCCCGGCTGTCTTTGCCGGCGCTCACGCGATACGTCTTTTCGACGAACGGAATCACGTCCTTCACCAGGCTTTCGGGATAGGATCCGGCGTATGGCTGGGGCGGCCGGGCGGCCGCGCCTCCACGTCCGCCCGCGCCGGCTGCCTGCAATGGCGGTGGGGCCGGAGCCTGTACGGATTGGCGCGCGGGAGTTGGACCGTACGCGTAGCCCTGCGACACCGTCTGCGCCGCGTTTCCGTTGGGCATGACCACGATCATCGGCTTCGCCTTGCCCGCTGCGATCAGGTTGTCCAGGATCACATTGGCGCGGCCCATCGTGACCCACGCGTCTTCGTCGCCGCCTCCGCCGTGGAGCAGGTAAAGGACTGGATAGCGGGTCTGATTGGCCTCGTAGCCGGGAGGTGTATAGATATACATCCTGCGGCGATCCTGTTTCAGAGTGGGCGATGGGTACCAGACCGTGTGAAGGGTCCCGTGCGGGACGTCCTTAAAGTCCCACAGGTCGGATTCCGGGCCGGAGATCATCAGGAGGTTGTCGATGCGCGAGCCGTCGCGCTGCGTCTCACCATTGCTTGGGTCGAGAGCTTTTACGCCGTCGACGAGATACCAGTACCCCCAGAGTTGCGCGCCGAGCGGACCCACGCTGACCGACCAGATTCCGGCGTCGTCCTTAGTCATTTTGATGTCGCGCGCGCCCTCCCAGCTTCCATTCAGCGTCACTTCATTCGCCTTGGGAGCGGCCAGGCGGAAGGTCACCGTGTGGTCAGGATGAATCTCGGGCGAAACGGGACGGGGCGCCGCGGCGCCGCGTCCGGGCGCGGCCTGCTGCGAGAACGCGGCGGGCAGCGTCAGAAGCATCGCCGCGAGGGGCGTGAGAATGCGAATTCCGAAGGATTTCGCGTGGCTGCAAGTCGGGAACATGATTTCTCTCCTATCGAAACAATCTGGGCGCCAGATCGGCCAGCGAGTGACGCCACACCTTCCATTCGTGCGCTCCGGGAAACGCCGCGAACGTCACGTTTATCTTATGGCTCTGAAAGTCTTCCAGCGCTTTTTTCTGGAAGGGCATGCGCGGATCTTCCGTGCCGCACGACATGTAGAACAGCCGGAGCTTCTTATTGGTCGCCGCGGGATCCTTATAGAAGCCGGGCGAGATCTTCTCGATATCGAACTGCCCGTAACCGGCCGTGCCGCCAAAAATGCCGGAGCTGAATTCGGCGATCCAGGCGAAAGTGTCGAGGCTGCCGAGCCCCACGTTCAAGGTCGTTCCCCCTCCGGCGGAAAGCCCCGCCATGGCGCGGCTTTCCCGGTTTTCGATGGTGCGGTAGTGTTTGGCCACGAACGGGATGATCTCCTCGATGAGTTCGCGTTTGAGCAGTGGATAGTTCGCGCCGCCGGCGCCGGTCGCGGGTGGCGTCGTAGCGGCGGCCGTAACACCCGGCGCGGGGGCGCCGGACACGTTGTTGGGCATCACGATCAGCATCGGCAGGGCCTTCTTCTGCGCGATCAGGTTATCCAGGATCACACCCGCGCGGCCGTCGCGGCTCCAGTCCTGCTCGGCGCCGCCACCACCGTGCCAGAGGTAGAGCACCGGAAAGCGCTTCGCCGGCTGGCTGTGGTAATCGGGTGGCGCATAAACGTAGAGGCCGCGCTGTGTGTTGCTTACGCTGGACGAATAGGTATGGATGTCGATGGAACCGTGGGGAACTGCCTGCACCTGGTCGAAGCGCGGCGGGTCGGCCGGAACCTCGACGACGCTGGCATCGATCGACGCCCCTACCTTCACCATCGGATTTGCCAGATCGAGCATCTTCGCGCCATCGACCAGAAAAAAGTACGTGTAAATCTCCGGCTCGATCGGACCGATGGTCACGCTCCACACGCCGTCGTTGCCCTTGGTCATCGGGTGCGATTGCGGCGCGCCTTCACCGAAGCGCAAGACGGCCTCTGTCGCCTTGGGCGCGCTGATCCGGAACGTGATCCGATGGTCCGGGAGCACCTCCGCGGATACGATGCGGCGGGCGCCCTGCTGCGCGAAGGCCGCAGCCACGAGCACCAGCGCGAGCCCCAATCTGTTCATGAATGATGCTCCTGTCCCATGGGCGACATTTCCCTCAGTCTGTGGGGTATCCCGGGGCGCTGCGCGGCTTGGCTGCGCAACCCGGGCCGGGCCGCCAAAGCGGATTGACCGTGCATGATTGGCTGAAACCTGATGGTCGCGATTCTACCACCGGCGTACCGCCACCGCAGCCCATGCCCGGGTTTGGCCGCCTTCTAATACCCGATTGCCGCGACCGCCGCGTCGCCGAGCCGCTCCCGTAACTGTTCCAGGTACAAACTGGACGGCGTTACGGCCACGCCCCGGGCATCGAACACACCCAGTGGCGGCGTATCGACGGGCTCCCCCTTGCACCCAATACACCAGTTGGTCGCCCCGGGAGGATTCTGCACCAGGAGGAACGGCGTCGTCACATTCCATGCCACCGCCCAACCGATATCCCATCCGTGCCCCGATCCGGCTGTCTTCCGATTGGAGAACGCGATCCCCGGCGTGCGAGCGGTCGAGTTCGCGAAACGCGACCGGTCGACGAGCAGGCCCGTGGCCCAGCGCTGGTGCGGCGCGACTCCACGGGCATCGCTCGTGAATTCGAGCACGACGATCGGTCCGGTGACGGTCGCCTGGGTCACCACCGGCCACACACCCTCGCCCGAAACGCTGCAGCGGCTGACGAAGATCTGGGTGCCGGAGAGCGCGAAATCCGCCGGCGCCGCCGCGCCGCTGTGAATCCCGGAATGGGTAACGCGGATATTCTCCAGTGTGACGCGCTTCGCCGCCGCGCCGATGGTCACGCTGTTCTGCGTCTCCTGTACGACGATATCGCGGGCCCAGCCGTCGATCACCGCGTCCATCTGCAGCGCCGTGTACTGCCCCTCGGTAATGGGCACGTCGATCACCGGCGCCGTGACGCGCAGCGCCTCGACGCCTACCCCGGAAATGCGGCCCGGGAAAGCATACTTCACGATCGTCGCCCCCGGCGGATTCAGGTATTTGGAATCGATCGAATCGCTCAACGGCACGTCCAGGGTGATCTTTTTCCCCTCGATTGCTTTGATGGTGCGGTCCGTGCGGATGAAACTCCCGGCCTTGATCCACGTTTGGGGCTTGCCGTCGCGCACCAGCGTGTCCATTCCCATGAAATGGACCCACGATTCGGTGACCGGCCGCCGCACCAGAATCGTGTCGCCGGCCTTGAACCCCGTGGGATCATCCACATGGAAGGAATCGGCGCCGGATGGGACATATTCATCCGTAATCGCCGCGGACTTCCCGTCCGCCACCCACGCGCCCGATCCGCGGACGGCGAGGAACCGGTGCGGCGCGCCCGTCAGCCGGACGGCAGTGCCGCCGTCGCCCGACCCACTGCCGCGCAGGACGACGCCACTGGCTGAGATCGTCAGTGACCCGGCCAGGTCGTACGAACCCGCCGCGAGCAGCACCACACCACCGCCCTGCCGCGCCACCTCATCGAGGGCCGCCTGGATCTGCGGTGTGTTGTCGCCGTCCACAGGCCGCAGCGTCTTGGCCGGCGCCGCGGATGGCAGCCGGACGCCTCCGCCGCGATACCCCGCGTGCGAAAAGTCCATGATCCGATCGCCGCGCTCGCCGGCGAGGTATTGGAGTTTGTGGTTCGGCCCGAAGAAAACCCATTTCGAGGCCTGCTGCGCGGGGAGGGTCCAAGCCGCGGCAAGGAGACAAAGGATGTGTGCGCGCTTCACTGAATTGATCCTACCGCCATACACTGGAATCAGGATGGATCCCAAACTCGCCGCCGCCGAAGCCGCCGCCGCATTCGTCGAGGATGGCATGATTGTCGGGCTGGGTAGCGGCACGACCGCCGCGCTGGCGGTGCAGGCGATCGGTCGGCGCGCCCCCCGCATCATCGGCGTCCCGACTTCCGAGAGCACGGAGGCTCTGGCGCGCTCTCTCGGGATCCGCCTGGCCACCCTCGCCGAGCAGCCGCGAATCGACCTCACCATCGACGGCGCGGACGAGATCGAAATCGGCACGCTCCACCTCGTCAAAGGACGCGGCGGCGCGCTGCTGCGCGAGAAGATCGTCGCCACCGCGACGGCGCGCCTGGTCGTTGTCGGCGACGAAAGCAAGGTCGTCGATCGCCTGCAGGCCGCTGACCGCCCGATCCCGGTCGAGGTGGTTCCGTTCGGCTGGGAATCGACCGCCGAGCGATTGCGGGCACTGGGCGCCAACCCGATCCTGCGCGAGGGTTTCGTGACCGATGGCGGGCACTACATCCTCGATTGCCTGTGGCCGGAAATGGGCGCGGCGGCCGACCTTGCCCGCCGCCTCGACGGAGTGGTCGGCGTGGTCGAGCACGGGCTATTCATCGGCATGGCGGCGGAGGCGATCGTCGGCAGCCCTGGCGGCACGCGTCTGTTGCGCCGGGAGCGATAGGGTGCGCGCGGCGGTCTTGACGAAGGGCGTTCTTCGGGTTGACGAGGCGCCGCAGCCGGAGCCGCCACCGGGCCATATCCTGGTGCGGGTGCGCGCCTGCGGAGTTTGCCGGACCGACCTGCACATCGTCGACGGCGAGTTGCCGCCCTTACGCGATGCGGTGATTCCGGGCCACCAGATCGTCGGCGAGGTTGTGGGCGGCGACGGGCGGGTCGGCGTCTCCTGGATCGGCGGCACGGACGGGACGTGCTCCTATTGCCGGCGCGGTATGGAGAATTTATGCGACGCGCCGGTATTCACGGGCTATGGCGTCGACGGCGGATACGCCGAGTACGCGGTCGCCCGCGCGGATTTCGTCTTCCCGCTGCCCGACGGATTGGACGACCTGAGCGCCGCCCCGCTGCTGTGCGCGGGCATCATCGGATTTCGGAGCCTGCGGGTGGCGGGCGTCGAGCGTGGCGAGCGGGTCGGATTATTCGGCTTCGGCGCGTCGGCGCATCTGACGATCGCCGTGCTGCGGGCATGGGGATGCGACGTGTACGTCTCGACGCGCGGGGCGGCCCATCGGCAACTGGCGGAATCCCTGGGAGCGGTGTGGGTCGGAGGCGAAGCGGAGCGGCCACCGGTTGCACTCGACCGCGCCGTGACCTTCGCCCCGTCCGGCGACGTCGTGGTCACGGCTCTCGCCAGTCTGCGCAAGGGAGGGGTAGTGGCCATCAATGCCATTCACCTCGACCGCATGCCGGAGTTCGATTACGACCGCCTGTTGTGGGGCGAACGGCAGATCCGCAGCGTGGCGAACATGACGCGGCAGGACGCGCGCGATTTCCTGTCGCTGGCCGCCGAAATCGGCCTTCGCCCGCGGGTCACGACCTTTTCCCTGGACGACGCGCCCGCCGCCTTGGCCGCGTTACGAACCGGCGCCCTGAGCGGCGCCGCGGTGATTGTCCCCTGACAGACAAAAACGGCGCCGGTGGCCGGCGCCGTCTTGGATCTCTCCGAACTGTCCGCCTGTCGAGGCGTTACATCTTTCGTTGAACCGCCTTCTTCGTCCCTTGCTTCAGCACGCCGATCAACTGATCCTGCGGAAGGCTCACGGACACGTTCAGCACGTTGCCATTCGTATTCACTGTCAGCGACTGTGCCAGCGCGGTCACCTTAGGATCGCCATTCGCCTGCAACTGCGCGAGACTCGCCAACAGCTTGAAGGTGTCGCCGATCTGCGTCGCGTCGTTCGCGCTTGCGGCCGTCGCCTGTCCCGTCACCACCACGTTGCTGCCGAATTTGATGCCGCCGGCCGCCATCTGAATGGTCTGGAACGCGTTATTCTTGTTCCCCGGGCCTACGCCAGGAATCGGCGGCATGCCGGTCGCCGGGTGCAGCGAAGTCGGCGGGACCGTTGTGATGGCCCAGGCGTCCTGCGTGCTGCTCCAGTGGTTTACCTGGACCGCCACCGCCGCGGGCAGCGATGACGCCGATTTCTGCCGGTCGATAGCCGCCTTGACGTTTGCCAGATCGCCCGCCGCGACAATCGTGGCATTGAGGAAGGCAAAGCCGCTCATCTGTTTGGGGTCTTCGATGATCGTGACGCCGTTGTACGTCTCGCTCGCCGCCCCATCCTTCATCATGACCAGAGCGTTGATGCGGCTCGGATCGAAGTTGCCACGCGCCAGCAACAGCCCGCTCTTGTCGGCCGTCCCACCGGCCGTCGCGACGAGAATTTCATGCACATCGCGTGTCGGATCGAAACCGGTCAGAGTCGTCAGCTCGGTCAGATGCGTGTCCTGGAGCTGCATCTGGCCGATCACGTACTGGCCGAAGGGGCTGCTTTTGGCCTGATCGACGTTGACGCCCGCCAGCACCTTGGCATCGGGCATCACCAGGTTCAGCAGTTGGGGGTCGGCTGCATTGGCGGGCAGCAGGCCGGTTACGACGCTTACCAGCGTGGCGGTTGTCAGAAATCGTGCGCTCATACCATTCAGGACGGGAAGCCCCCTCCATTATTAACGCTCGGTTACGACGGCCGCCGCCCAACCGGAATCTGGTCCACAATCTCGATGCCAAACCCTTCCAGGGCAACGATTTTCCGGGGGTGATTGGTGAGCAGGCGGATGGTATGGAGTCCCAGGTCGCTGAGGATCTGCGCGCCGATGCCGTGCTCGTGCTGCAGTTGACGCTGACCCGCTTCCCCCTGGTAATGGAGGAACTCACGCCCGTGCGACAGCATTCGCGGCTCGCCGCGCTGGTTGCGCTCGATGCGGAAGCCCGGCCCGGTTTCGTGCAGGTAAACCAGCACTCCGCGTCCCTCCTCCGCAATGGCCCGCAGGGAGTCGCGCACCAGGCGGCCGCATTCGCAGCTTTGCGACCCGAACACGTCGCCATAGAGGCAGCGCGAATGCATGCGCACCAGCACGCGCTCCTGTCCCTCGAGATCGCCGCGCACCAGCGCCAGGTGGAATTCCGGGTTCAGGTCGCTGGTGTAGGCGACCGTGCGGAATTCGCCGAACTCCGTTTCTATACATCCCTCCGCGGTGCGCCGGATGAACTTCTCGTTCTTCATCCGGTAGCGAATCATGTCCGCCACCGAAATCATCTTGAGGCCGTGCCGCGCGCAAAACTCGCGTAACTCGGGGACGCGCGCCATGGTGCCGTCCTCGTTCATGATTTCGCAAATGACTCCGGCGGGGGTCAGTCCGGCCAACCGCGCCAGGTCCACCGACGCTTCGGTCTGCCCGGCGCGCACCAGAACGCCGCCCTCCCTGGCCCGCAACGGGAAGATGTGGCCGGGCCGGGCGAGGTCCGCGGGGCGGCATTCGGGGTCGATTGCCTGGAGGATAGTGCGCGTGCGATCGGAGGCCGAAATGCCGGTGGTCACCCCGTCGCGCGCGTCGATCGATTCACAGAACGCCGTTCCGAAGTTCGAGGTGTTGGTGGGGCTCATCAGCGGAAGCCGGAGATAATCGCAGCGCTCCGGCGTGAGAGTCAGACAAATCAGCCCGCGCCCGTGGGTCGCCATGAAATTGATGATTTCGGGCGTGACTTTCTCGGCGGCGATGGTGAGATCGCCTTCGTTTTCACGGTCCTCATCGTCCACCACTACCAGGATTCGACCGGCGCGAATTTCGTCGACCGCTTCCGGAACGGACACAAACGGCATACTTCGATTGTATCCGGCGGGGCAAAACGTACGGAACGGCGCACAGCGCTCCCGGCATTCGGCCGAGTGTGCGATTCCGTCCTTGAACCCGGGCGCGGACCTTTGAGAAGCTGGCTCGATATGAAAGAAACCAGGAACATTGAGACGATCCGGTCGATCTACTCGGCGTTCGGCCGCGGCGATATCTCCTCAATCCTGAACCAGATGGACGAGGGCATGGTCTTCATCGTGCCCGGCTCATCGGCGGTTCCGCTGGCGGGGACGCGGACCGGGCTCCATGAAGTGCGGCGCTTCTTCGAAGACCTCGAGCGGCGCATGGAGTTCTTCACGTTCGAGCCGCGCGAGTTCATCGCGCAAGGCAACCGGGTCGTGGTGCTGGCCCACTACGAGGGCCGGAACCGCGTCACCGGACGTAGTTTTTCGGCGGAATCCGCCATGCTGTGGACCATCGGCAACGGCAAGGCTATCCGCTACCAGGAGTACACCGACACAGAAGCTCTGGCGAAAGCGGCCCGCCCAGCCGATACGCAAGCGTTCGGCGCCTCGTAGGTCTACTTCGTGAAGCCCATCTCTTCCTTGAACGCCTCGAGGGAGTTGTAGACGATCGGGCAGTAGCACGCGCGATCCACGAACTGCCACATCCGGCTGGCGATCGACCCCTGGCCGCGAACCATGTGCGGAAACCTCTGGCAGATGTCCGGACGGGCATCGTAGACTGTGCACTCGCGGCCGCTCAGGAAGACGCAGCCCGTCTCCACGCGGCGCAGGATGCGGCCCTCCTCTTCACTCGTCACCGCGTAATCCGCGAGGAACCGCGCGGGTGAAATCCGCAGATAGGGCGCCAGGCGGTCGACGTCGCGCTCGGAAAGCTGGACGGTCGCGACCTTACAGCAGTTGGCGCACTCGGTGCAATCGATCTGCTCCTCGACGCCCTCCGCGATGCGGCGCAGGATCCGGTCTGGAAACGAATGCGACTTCATGAACCTGCGAAAGCGGAGGTTCTCGTCGCGCTTCTTCTCCCCGAGTGTCCGGATCTGAACCAGGTCCGTAATCATCTTCCTTCAGGATACCGTGCGAGGATGCGGGACCCTGCCGCGCGCTACGATACGCTTGATGGATCGACGCACCTTCCTGATGGCCGCCGCTGCCGGCGCGCGAGCCGCATGGACCCAGACCGCCGGCGTCGAGGAAGCCACCCTCGCCGACCTCGCCCGATTCTCTGCGCGCGACCTGACCGGACTCTATCTCGCGCGCATTCGCGAGATCGATCCCAAACTGCGCTCCGTGATCGAGCTCAATCCCGACGCCATGGCGATCGCGGAGCAGCTCGACGGCGGGCCGAAGAGAGGCCCCCTGCACGGCGTCCCGGTCCTCCTGAAGGACAACATCGACACCGGCGATCGCATGCAAACCACCGCGGGATCGCTCGCGCTGGTGGATGCGCCGCGCCCGGCCGGCGCCCCGCTGGTCGCGAAACTGCGCGCCGCCGGCGCCGTCATCCTGGGAAAGACCAACCTCAGCGAATGGGCGAATTTCCGGTCGGCGCATTCCGTCAGCGGCTGGAGCGGACGCGGCGGGCAGACGCGAAACCCGTACGCGCTCGACCGGAATCCGTGCGGGTCGAGCTCCGGATCGGGCGCCGCCGTCGCCGCGAACCTCTGCGCGGTGGCCATCGGCAGCGAGACCGACGGTTCGGTGGTCTGCCCGTCGTCCATGAACGGCATCGTGGGGATCAAGCCGACGCTGGGGCTGATTCCCGGCCGTGGCATCATTCCCATCGCGCATAGCCAAGACACCGCGGGCCCGATGGCGCGCACGGTCCGCGACGCCGCGATTCTGCTCGGCGTTCTCGCGGACGGTCCCCACGCCCAGCCCGATTACACGCGCTTCCTCGATGGAGCCACGCTGCGCGGCGCGCGAATCGGCGTCGCCCGCAAATTCTTCGGCATCACGGCGGACGTGGACAAATTGATGGAGGAGTGTCTGGCGGCGATGAAGCGCGAAGGCGCGGAGGTGGTCGACCCCGCCGACCTTCCCTCGCACGGGAAGTACAACGACACGGAGACCGAGGTCCTGCTGTACGAGTTCAAGACCGATCTGAACGCGTACCTGGCGGACCGCAAAACGGGCCTGACGCTGGAGAAGCTGATCGACTTCAACGAAAAACATCGCGCCGAGGAGATGCCATACTTCGAGCAGGAGTTGTTCGTGCGGGCGCAGAAGAAGGGACCGCTCACCGATCCGGCCTATCGGAAGGCGCTGGCGCACAATCGGCGGCTCTCGCAGGCGGAAGGCATCGACGCGGTCTGTAAGCGCCATCGCGTCGACGCGATCGTGGCCCCGACCGCCGGCCCCGCCTGGACGATCGACTATGTCAATGGCGACCACGACACCGGCGGCTGTTCGACCCCGGCTGCGGTGGCCGGCTATCCGCACATCACGGTCCCCGCGGGGTTCGTCCGGGGGCTGCCCGTCGGCATCTCGTTCTTTGGCCCCGCCTGGAGCGAGCCGGCGCTCCTCAAGCTGGCCTATTCCTTCGAGCAGTTGACCAAGGCCCGCAAGCGCCCGGCGCTACCGCCGTCGATCGCGCTCTAGGGCGCCCCGCGCATCGCCGATCTGCACCAATTCCTCCGCGCGCGGGGCGACGGCTTGCGGGGGCCGCAGCAACGCCCGCGGCAGCTTCGACAGATACGTCAGCCGCTCGACGATCGGAAGGAGCCGCCGCACCGTCTTGCCGTTCAGGAGCAGGCTCCCGACCACCAGTGCCTTGTGCGGGATGGTGGTGCAGCACTTCGCGCACACGTCGATCTCCCCCGCGCGCCCGGCGACGTGGAGGCGGCGCATTCGCCGCATCTCCTCCGAGTTCCAGATGCCTTCGAGCGACTCGCCCTCCAGATTCCCCACCGGACCGCCCGCCATGATGTAGCTCTGGCAACAGGCATACACATCGCCGTTCTGCTTGACGTACATCGGTCCGCGCCAGAGGTAGTGGCAGGGGTGTTTCCAGTCCTCGCCGCCGTGGCCGGCCGACGGCCGCAGCATGTTGGTCTCGTCTTCCTTGATGCGCACCTGGTCTATGCCTGGCACCGCGCTCCAGAAGTTGAGGAACTCCTCGACCTCGCCCGCATTTCGTTCCATCCGGATCATCTGCACGACGATTTGCAGGTTCGATCCGCGCTCCTTCTTCATGTGCGCGAAGCGGACGAAGTTATTCCGGACCTTGTCGAAATTCGCGCCTTTGCGATAGAACTCGAAGCTCTCCTTCCTGGCGCCGTCGAAGCTGAATGTGAGTTGCTCGAGCGGCGTCCGCAGCAGCCTGTCCGACGCCTTCTCGTCCAGGAACGTGCCATTCGTCGAGAGCAACGTGGACACGCTGTGGCGGTGGCAGAACTCGATCCGATCGTAGATCTTCGGGTCCATGAACGGCTCGCCCAGCCCGATCAGCATCATGTGCTCGGCGGTGTCGCCGGACTCGCGAACCAGCCGCTCGAAGACCGCGTCGGACATGTCGGCCTTGGGCTGTTTGTACACCTCGCGGGGACACATCGGACAGTAGAGATTGCACTTCGCCGTGGTCTCGACGATGTACTCCACCGGCAATGCATTGAGCGCGCTCCGCCCCGTGAGGTACCCCCAGAGGAGTTTCGCCCGATTCCAGGCTCTCATTGTTCTTGATTATCGCCTACTTCAGAGCCGCGCAGATTCCGAGGAGAAGGGCCCGGGTGGCCGGCCTGTTACAGCGGCGGCGCAACGTCCCCGCGCCGCATCGCCTGCCATCCGCCCCAATGCCACGAGAACTGCCCCGCGAACAACAGGGGACTCAGCAGGACCGCGTCGGGACACTGCGGCAGGTTCCGCATCACGAGATACCCCGTCCCCGCCGCCGCCAGCGCCGGCAGAAGCAAAAGGCGGGCCGCCGCCGACTTCGGGAACATCCGCGCCAGAGGCTCCTCCGGCCGCATCGCGAAGTATTGCGAAGTGCCATAGCCGTAGTGGCGCATACGCGCGAAATACTCGGCGGCGCGCTCGACGCTCGAATAATGGGTCACCCGCGCCGCGGGCTCGAAGCGCAGACGGAACCCGAGGTCGCGGGCGCGCGCCGTGTAATCCCGGTCCTCGCACATGGCCAGCTTCTCGTCGAAGCGGCCGGTCCGCTCCATCGCTTCCCGCGTGAAAATCAGGTTCGACGTCGAAAGGTGCCGCGCCGGACCCGCCGCCAATCGCGGCGACAGTACCGGGCCGTCCGTCGACAGGTATTCCAGCCGGGCCGCCAGACCCGTCCGTCCCGACACGCGCGACCCGCCCGCGAGATCCGCCCGGCCCGACGCCACCGCCTCCCACAACCGCTCGGCCCAATCGGGCTCGGCCACGCAATCGTCGTCCAGAAAGTACAGCACATCGCCGCGCGCCTCGGCGAGGCCCCGATTGCGCGCGCAGCCGTATCCGCGGCGCGTCTCCGGGACATACCGGGCTCCCGACTCGCATGCCACACTCGCGGTCTCCGCGTCGGGACCGTTGTCGACGACGATAATCTCATCCAAGGGCCGAGTCTGGCGGGTAACGGCTTGGAGTGTTTTGCGAAGGAGGGCGGCGCGGCGGAGGGTGATGATGATCAGCGAGGTCACGGCTTCCGGCACCAGCAGAAGTACCCGAGCGTATAGTCGCGGCGGCGGTCCAGCGGATCGAGCAGATAGCAGATTGCGGGAACGATCACCGCGAACACCGGCGCCAGCAGCAGGAACAGGATCCAGCGCCATCCCGCCTGCAGGAATCCGAGCGGCGCCATGAGGCGGAAACTGATGTTCCAAAACAGCCCGCCGAGCGCCTCTACGCGGCTCTTCAACCCCGCTTTCTCAAACAGATACTCCAAGCCGTAGCGAGTGTAACGGAAGAAGTCGTTCGGATGCTGGTGGATCTCCCAATCCTGCACCGTGGTGAGGATGAGCTGTCCGCCGGGCTTCAGCACCCGCGCCATTTCCGCGACGCATACCCGCGGTTCCTTAATGTGCTCCAGCACCTGGATATTCACCACCGCGTCGAACACGCCTTCGCGGAACGGCAGTTCGCACACGTCGCCTTGCACGTCGATGCGCGAGTAGTCCCAGGTGTGATCGCCGATTCCGCGGTCGAGCTTCACGTAGCGGGTGTGGGCGAACAACGTCGAATGGGGACATTCCCCGGCCCCCGCGTCGAGCACTACGGCGTCGGCGGGCAGCGCCCGCGCCGCCTCCTCCAGCCGCTGATACAAGGCCGTATGGAACGGGTCCATCCAGCGCATCACAAACTTCGGCACCAGCGGCTCGACCCGCTTACGAAAAGTGGGCTTAAACATCGCTCACATCAGCCGCCACGGAGTGAAGATCAGGTTCTTGGTGTGAAAGCACTCGTGCGTGCAGTGACAGCCGCCCCGCACCTTGTCGCGCAGCAAGGTGGCCTCAAAATCGTGCCACAGTCGCTCGAAGTCCCAATCGTACGCCTTGAGGTTTCCGATCGGCTTCAGCAACTCGCAGAAGTACACATCGCAGTTGGCGTCGATCACGCAGCTCACATCGCCGGCGTTGCAGGCGATGTCCTTCGGCTGCCCCTGCATCTCGCGCATATAGTAGCCGTTCAGCACGGTGCGGCCCATGGTGGCGATCATCCCGCTGAACAGCCCCCACCGTCCGCGAAAATAATGGCGGCACTGCTTCAACTGGAGCTCGGAGATCTCCGCGTACTGCTCTACGGTCGGCGGCTGCAAGGTTGGATCCATCCACGCCCCGCGCAGGATATTGATCGAGTGGTAATCGAGCTTCCAATCGGTCAGCCCCAGATCGAGCAGTTTCTTGACGTCGTCGACGTTGTTCTTCATCAGGGTCGTGACGACGCTCAACGCCAGACGGGAGTCGCGCGCGCGGATTTCCTGCAGCGCCTGCATGGTCGCGAGCGCCTTGGTGTAATTGCCCGGAACGCCGCGAATGCGGTCGTGCGTCTCGCCGATCCCGTCGAGGGAGATCGCCACATTGACACGAAACGGCGACGGGTTGGCCAGAATCGCGTTCACCGAGTTGGCGATGACACCCGTCTGAATGGCATTGGTCGGGATATTGATGTGCCGGACCTTGTTCCGGTCGATGAACAGGTGGCAGATTTTATCGATGTCGCGGCGCAGAAACGGTTCGCCGCCCGACAGATCGAGCCAGACCATCTCGTCCATTGCGGCCGAAATCTTCTCCACCTGGTCGATTTTCAGCGACTCGCCCTGATTCAGACTCTGCCAATAGAAACACGTCCCGCACTTGGCGTTGCAATGGTCGGTGATGAACAGGATCAAATGGACCGGCTTCTTTGTCCGATGCGAAAGCCGTTTCCAGGAAAGGATTTCTGTGCCCAGCATGCAATGTGGCCGATCTCTAATTGTGGCACATCCTGCCGGGCACGCATGTTCTACTGTCCCAGCCGCTCCAACGCTTCCCTCGCCGACGCCAGGGTCTTCGCCGCGACTTCCAGATGCGCCCGGCCTTCGCCCCGCGTTTCCCGATCCAGCGCCAACAGCGACCCCAGGACATAATGCGCGGCCGCATTCTCGCGGTCGAGCCGCAGGGCTCCCTTCGCCGATTCGATAGCCTCGGGCAGACGCCACAGTCCGGCCATGGCGAACGACAGGTTCGCGAGATCCCGCGGATTTGGCCCCACAATCTCCAGGGAACGCTGAATCTCCGTCCGCGCTTCGTCGTAGCGGCGCATGCGCAGATACTGCACTCCCAAATTCGAATGCGCCGGCGCGAAATCCGGCGAGATTCGCACGGCCTTCTCCAACTCACCCGCCGCCCGGTCGTAGTGTCCCGACTCCGAAAACCGCTGCGCCGCCGCGCATGCGTCCACCGCCTTGCGCGCCGGCGGATGCCGCAATTCCGCCAGGGAGATCGTCGCTCCCGTCGGTTTCGGGGGTGACGCAGGTAATCGGACGTCGACGGACGCCGTCTTCTCGTGGATGGAAACGAACTGCTGTGAGATCGCCTCACCGTGAAAATTCGTAATCCTCAGGACGTACTCCCCGACCGGGATGTTGCGAAATCCGAAGTCGCCGTCCGATTCGACGTCTGCCCGGACTATTTCGCCATGCGAGCCTAACTGCTCCAACTCGATCACATACCCGTACAGTATCCGGTCCGTTTCGCTGTGTAATCGTCCTTTCACATTCGCCATCTGCGGTTCCTGCGCGCCGGCCGACGCCGCGAACAGTATCGCCGCGAACAGAACATAACGTTTGCCCATGGTATTTCTCCGTATTTGGATTTGGTTTTGGATTTCCTGCGAAGGAGAAAAGGAGGGCCGTCGAACGAGGGACCCTAACTACAATTCCAGCGTAGCCAGCGGCCCGCGGCGCGGGCAAATCAAATCTTTCTATCGCCCTTATATTTCGTATTCAAAGGGGCCCTGTTGCGATAGACTGATTTCAGGTCCCCTACAGAGTTCGTGGGGGTATTTCCTTCTCTCAGCCGAGAAACCGATTTGAAATGAAAGGCAGGTATTTATGGCAACGATGTTGTTGCTCGGCATGGAGAAAGACCTGGAGACCGAGCTTTCGCGGGTTCTCCGGCAACACGGGCACATAATTCAAGTCACCGATTCCATCGAAACCGCACTCCTCAAACGGGATGTAGACATCCTCTTTGCGGGTGGCGACGGCCCGGACTATAAGGACACCCTCCGCAAATTGAGGGGACGCCGGCCAGGACTTCGGGTTGTGCTGGTCAATCGGCTCCCCGAAAACTCCCGCTGGCTCGACGCCCTCGAACTCGGAGCGGCTGATTATTGCGGCGCTCCCTTCGAACCCGTGCAGATGCGCTGGCTCGTCGATTCCGTTCTCCGCCAGCCGGCCGCGGCATAATCTTTAGGGGACAGGCTTTCGCCTGTCCCCTACCCTCGATTTACGGCAGACGCACCACCGTGTAATTCCGCAGCACCAACGAGTCCGCCGGATTCGTCACCTTCCCTTGAAAGTCGATCGCGATCCCCGTTGTAAACGGATCGTTTGCGCTCGCCACACCCGCCGCGAACGGCATCACCGTTCCCCAGGATTCGACGCTCAACCGCGCCCCCGTTTCCACGATTCCGGCATTCGCTCGTCCGGATGCGAGAAGGTCCCCCGCCGCGCCGTCGCGGTGCGTCACCAGCGTGCTTCCCCACCGCGCTTCGAAACTGAACCCGCCCGCCGTGCCCTGATGCTCGAAATCGAAGCGGATCTCGACGCGGTCGCCCGACGCCAGAACGCCGGCCGGTATCGCGCACGTCCCAAGGCTCACCAGCACCGTGGACGAGGCGCCGGCGCCCGTCCCGCTGCAGAGCACCTGGGGCGACGGGTACAGTTGCAGGGCCCCGGTCGACGCTGCGCCCGTCCGATAGGAGGCCAGCAAGGTGTCCCCGGGCTGCGGAGCGGCGGCTGCCACGAACTGCGCCGTGCGCCCGCTGAACGTGTAATCGGAACCGAGTTTTTGCAGCAGTCCGTTGCGGTAAATCGCCAGGCTCGCCAGCGGATTCGGCGCGGCGGCGACCGTAAAGGACGTGTTCGCGCCGTCCACCACTCCGGTCGGGATATCGCCGTCGACGAATGCCGGCGCCGCCCCGCCGCAGGGTCCCGACGAGCCGTCCACCCGGACACAGTCGGTCGCGCCGCCTGAGACTGCCTCCAGCAGCCCGGTGTTGCTGATCCTCGCGACACGGCCCGCCGCGAAGCTCGCGCCTTTGATGGGCCGTCCCGCCAGGTCGGCGAGCAACCCGACTACATCCGCTTCCATCACCTGCCCCGTTCCACTCGTGTCGCCCGACGAAACGCTCGACGCCGCCACACGGACATCGCGGACCCGCACCGGCTGGCTGCTCGCCGGCACCGCCCATCGCTCCTGAAACTGAATGCGTCCGTCGCTGTAATACGTCACCAGGTAAGCGCCCGCCGGATTGGCCGTGGTGCTGGGGACAAGCTGGACGCGAAGGTTGCCGTCCACTACTTTGACCGTCGTGCTCTGCGTGACGATCGCCGAATTGTCCGCCGATTGAAAGCTGTTCCAACTGATTTGCAGGGCGCCGTTGAACCGTGTGCCGTCGGCTTTATACAACACGTCCTGAATGGTGGTTAGCGGGGGCCCCGCAAACGCCGCGGCGGCAGCCCACCCCAATCCGAATATCAAACGGGAAATCATAACCCTCCGCGCCCAGTGTATCTGGCGGTCTGGTAATAATCGGCTCCGGAGAAACCACGACTTACCCCGCAACTCATACATTCCAAATCAGATAAAAGCACAAAAAAATCCTGAAAATACTTGTGACTGGAAAACCGGGACCCTCGGGAAGGGGGAGACTGAGGACTATCGGCCGGCCGCCCGGCCCACACGAGCCTTCGCGCGCCCTTCGCCGCCGGCGGCGGATTGCCGGAACAGCTTCATCGCGACATTGCCGTCTTTCGGCACGCCGCGGCCGCTCTCGTACATGGTTCCGAGATCGTAGAGCGCCGCCGCATTCCCCTTCGCGGCCGCCTGTTGAAACCACTGTACGGCCTGCCGGTCGTCCCGTGGAATTCCGTTGCCCGTGGCATACATCTGCCCTAGGGCGTCCATGCCGACCGCGCTGCCTCCATCGGCCGCCCGGCGGAACCAGCGCGCCGCTTCCGCGCCGTCCTTGGCCACGCCGCTTCCCTGCGCGTACATCGACCCCAGAAAGACCATCGCCGAGACGTTTGCGGCCTCGGCGGACTTGCGCAGCCATTGCAGCGCCTCGCCGTAATCGCGGGCCACACCCTCGCCCCGCCGGTGCCGGTTGCCCAGTTCCAACATGGCGCGCGAATCGCCGAGTTCCGCGGATCTCCGCAGCAGCGGCAGGCCCTCGGCGGTCCGATTCGCCCTGAGTTGCGCCATCGCTTCCTCGTAGAGTCTGCCCGCGTCCTCCTTCGGCGGCGCGACCGTGGGCGGCGGAGGCGGCAAGGGTTTGGGAATGGAAGGAGCGACCTCGGCGACGGCGGCCGGAGCCTTCTTCTGCCGCGGCGGCTCGGCCTCCTTTGGCTCGGATCGCACCGGAGCGGGCTCCGGCGGCTTCGCTTCCGGAGCAGGAGCAGGCTTCCCATCGCGCGCCTCGGGCAGCCGGACCTCCTGTTTGACAGGCGAGGGTGCGGCAACCGGCTTGGTGGGCGTAAGACGGGCCCAATATGCTGCCCCTCCGAGCGCCACAGCCACGGCTCCTGCGCCAACCCATCGCAGCCGGCTCCCCGGCCGCTTGACTGCCGCCGCCGGAGGCGTCTGGCGCGTGGCGACTTCGGCCGGCGCAAACGAGAGTTCCAGCGCCGCGACCAATTCCGCGCACGAGCCAAACCGTTGCGCTGGCAGCTTCGACAGACCCCGCGCGAACGGCGCATCGATCGCTCGCGGAAGCGCCGGATTGGCCGCGCTGGCCGATGGCCGTTCCCCGTTGACGATCTTGTGCACCACCGACGTGACCGTCCCTCCCGCGAAGGGCCGGCTTCCGGTCAACAGCTCGTAGGCGATCACGGCCAGGGCGAACTGGTCCGACCGCCCGTCGAGAGGCAGCGTTTCGATCTGCTCGGGCGACATGTATTCCGGCGTCCCGATGCTCAAGCCGCTCAACGTGCTTTGTTGTTTCGAAGCGATCTTGGCGATTCCGAAGTCCGTGATTTTCACCCGCGAAGCGCCGTAGATGAGAATATTCCCTGGTTTGATATCGCGATGGACGATGCCGTGGCCATGCGCGTAATCGAGCGCTGCCGCGATTTGACCGAGAATATCCAGGGCTTCCGGCGGCGTGAATCGCTTTCCCGCCTCCAGCACCTTGTAAAGGGAGGGCCCTTCCACCAATTCCATGGCGACGAAGGGGACGCCCTGCTGCTCCCCGACATCATGGATGGTGACGATCCCCGGATGCGATAGCCCGCCCGCCGCCTTCGCCTCGCGCAGCAGCCCCTCGCGGTTGAAACGCTCGTCCTGCTCCGTTGCATGCGCGGGCATGCGGATAATCTTGAGGGCGATCCGCCGTCCGATCACCGGATCTTCGGCCTCGTAGACGACACCCATGCCGCCTCGTCCCAATTCCCGCAGGAGTTGATACCGCCCGACGGTTTGCGGCGCCGGCTTGGGATTGGTGCGCAGAAACGACGCCTGGTTCGCTTGCAGCAGACGCCGCACCTGCTCGTGGACCTCGGGGGAATCCGCCGTGGCGGCCTCGAGGAATCCCGGCCGCTCGTGTTCGGGCAGCTCCAGGGCCGCGTCGAATAGCGCGCGAACGCGTCGATGGTTCTCCGGCGTCATGGCACGGTCTACGGCTCGCGCGGCCGCAGCCGGTTGAACAGCCAAGACCGGGCAAACTCCCAGTCCCGCCGCACCGACGACAGCGGCGCTCCGGTGGCCTCCACAACTTCTTTGTCGGTGTACCCGCCGAAATACCGCAATTCCACGACGTGCGCCGCGCGCGGTTCCATGCGCTCCAACTCCCGCAGCGCCTCGTCCAGTTCCAGCACGTCGATATTCTCCCCGCCGGCGCCGAGTTGCACCATGTCCAGATCTACGCGTTCGGCCGCTCCGCCGCGCCGCTGCGCCTGCGACGCCCGCGCATGGTCCACCAGGATGCGCCGCATCTGCTGGCTCGCCACGGCGAAGAAATGCCCGCGGTTTTGGATTTCCAGCGACTCGGCCCCCATCAGCCGGACATAGGCCTCATGGACAAGCGCCGTGGTTTGCAGGGTGTGTCCACGACGCTCCTTCCGCATCTGCTTGGCGGCCACGCGATGGAGTTCGCCGTAAACCAGCTGGACGGCGGCCGAACCGGCATCGCGGTCGCCCTCGCGCATGCGATTCAGCAAGACCGTCAATTGCGGCTCACCCATCTGCAACAGTATATAGCCGGAATCGATGCTGAAAATTTTGAGTATTTTCCCAATCGTCCTGCGCTGTACCAAGTGAAGGCGGAAATGAGACGCCGGAGACGAGGAGAAACGATATGAAAAAGAATCAAGTGACTATGATTTACGGCCGGATGAGCGTGGTAGCCGTACTGCTCGCCGCTTCCGCCATGACGATTTGCTCTGCCCAGACAATGGGCGGCCACAACAACGGCGGCACCGGCCGCACCACTCCCACCGGCACGGGCCGCACAACCCCTACCGGTACCGGCCGCACAACCCCCACGGGTACCGGCCGCAGCCGCGGCAATGGTGGCGATGTTCTTCCCCCGGCCGGCAGAGGCGGAGACCGCGGACCGGTCAGCCGCGGACGCGGCGGCGATGTCCGCCCGGCCGGCACGCGGGAGCGCGGCGGCGACGTCGTCCGCGTGCGTGCCGGTTTTGTCCGCGAGGGTGTCCCGGGCGAGCGTCCCATGGTCCGGGTGACGGACCGTGTGGTGGTTCGGGAGCGGCGCGACGTAGTCATTCGTGACGTCGCCTGGCGCCCGGGGTTCGCCTGGCGCGGACTGCGGCGCATCGAAGTCATTCGCGCCGGCGTCCCCGTCATCGTCAGCGCCGGAGCATACGGATTTGCGGGTGAAACCGAAGATCAGGTGATCGCCGGCCTCGGACAACCCGACGATGTCATCAACACCGGCTTCAAATCGATCTATGTCTACCCTGGCTTGCGGGTGGTCTTCGTCGATGGGCAGGTGGCGGATGTCCTTAAAGTGTGGTAACACGATATGGTTCCCAGTCGAGCTAAGCCGATGGAGAGCATCATGAAGAGCGCAAAAATATACGGATTTCGCCCCGGGCGATGGAATGCGGTGACAATGGCTGCTTTACTCGCCGCCTCGTCACTCGCTTACGGTCAAGACAACCGAAAGGATCGCAAGGGCTCGAACCCGCCCGCCCACTCGGCGCCGGCCCAGCAACACTCCGCGCCACCGCCCCAGCAGCACTCGGCGCCGCCGCCCCA
>CAZSQK010000057.1:0-49639 GCA_964608645.1 uncultured Solibacteraceae bacterium
GTGAGATAGTCGAACGAATTCACTCCGTTGAGCTCGCAGGTGTGGATCAGGCTCATAAACAGATCGCCCACCTCGGCTCCCTTCTCAGTCTTATAGAACAGGGAGTTTTTCCGGTGAAGGATGGCCTTCTTCAAAGCCCTTTCGACCAGATTGTTGTCCACGGGCGCACCGGCTTGGCGCAGGAAAAGGGTCAGCGGCATCCAATGGCGCGTCATATATTGAATGGCTTTCCCCAGCCCGGAATTGGGCTCGACTTTGTGCTCCGCCAGTTGCGCCTCCATCCACTCTTTCAGACTTTTCATCAGTGGCCCACTGTGCTCCTGATGGAAAGCGAGCCGTTCCTCCGGAGTCAGCTTTTGTTCGCGGGTCAGTTCGTCGTTATGCCAGACGCCGCCCAGCGTCACCAGCACATAACGGCACTGCTCCGGAAAATTCGCCGCTACTTCCACGAACTGGCGCCTTCCATGGGCGAGGCAGTAGGCCAGCAGCAGCTTCACCCCTGCCGATAATTTAGGGGCATTCCGCGACAGCGCGTCGCACATTTGGATCAGCGGCGGAAGACCGGGTGCGCGCCGCTTCAGCACTTCCGCCAGGTTCTCCCCGGCGTGTCTCCACCCACTGAAGAACAGGGCAATGAACCAGGCGCCCAATCGCCATACAATCCCGCTGGTGAAAACACCGGTCCGCTCGGCTTTGCCCTCCGGCGCCGGTTCCCGCGCCAGCTTCAGAATGCGCATGCTGGTGTCGTCGTTGTGCGCCACTTCGCCCTGCGCGGCCTGCCGGATCAGCTCTTCCAATGCCGGCCGGAGCGACTCCGCTTTTTCCTCGACCACTTCCCACTGCGTGGCCGTTGGCAGCGGAATCCCGAGATTGGCTTCCAGCCGCTCCAAACGCTGGAACGGTACGCCACTGCCATAGCGGAGCAGCGCGATCATGGCTACCGCGCGCTCGTCATACTTTTCCTCACCGGCCTCCGCCGGAGCCTCGGCCGTGAACACCTGCCCACAACCGTTACAGCGTAATTGCTCCAGCTCATACGCCGTTGCCTCCAACGGCGGCCGCCCTGTGATTCGGATCAACGTTTTGGGTTTCTTCTGGCGATACACTTTGCCTTTCAGGCATTCCGGGCACGTGTCGCCAGACTGGAGCGTGGCGTGCGCCACGCGGACCCGGTGGGCGCCGGTGAACGCAGCGCTGGGGTTGCGCCCATGTCCCGGCTTGGCCGGCTTGCCGCTCGCTGCTGGCTCTTTCGCAGCAGGCTTGTCCGGGTTCTGATCGGGGAGCACGGCATCGGTTCTTTCTGTGGTGCGCCACCGGGGGGCCGCTTTTTCCGCCAGCGCCGCCACCGCGGTTTTGACCTTTTCACAATCCGTCTCGCTCATCGGTTGCTGCCGTGCAGAATCCAGGATCTGATAAATCTCCTCAAGATTGATTTCCATCCGTGGCTGAGGCGGTTTTGCCATCTCTCACTGCTGGAGCAACTCGCGGAACCGCGGCGTCAGAGGCAATCCGAGCACTTCCTTGATCGGACGATTCGGCTTGTACGTGTGATCGTTTTTGCCGCGCCCCGTGGTCAGTCCCAGAAACTTCCAGTTGGCGGCGCGATAACAAGTGCCGCGAAAGCGGGTCGGGTCGATGAACGTTTCTGCAAAATACACCGGATGGTCATACATCCGTTCCCACTCCGGGGAGAGTTGGCTGGCCATCCGGCCGAGAATGTGCGAGGCCAGATGGGGAACGTGAACCCAGGGCAAAATCAGATAACGAGTGTTATAAGCCAGGAAACGGATATTGCGCCGCCGCGCTTCCGCGCTCCAGCCGATGTAGCGATCCCGGCTGCCGAGGTGACTCGGGGCCGAACTCCACGCCATGCACGCGATCGGCCGCCCTTGCGCCCAAACCAAAAACTTCAGGTGCTCCCCCACAGGTTGTTCATAAGCCAGGTAGTGGTGCTGTTCCATCAGGCTGTTGAAGAGACGGTCGTGATCCGTGCGCCGCACCTGTTCGATCTCCACGGGCCGGAGCTCCGCCAAAGGACCGAGGATCGGAGTGGCATCAACGGGTCTCGGCTCCGGCCGCGCGCGCTCGACGAACGGGTTATGGGGCACGAACTTCACCGCTGGCAACTCGATCTCCCCGGCGCGGTCCAGCATCAGCAGCAGACCCCGGCAGACCATATCGCGCAACGCGCCGTTGGCTTGCTTCCATTGCCAGGCTTCGCACAACTTCTCCGACAGCCTGCGGCGGCTAGCCCGCGGATGTGCCGCGATCAGTTCCCGGATATAGAGGATATCTTCGGCAGTGACCACCCGTCCCCGGTACTTGAGTTCCGTCATTGAACAGCAGTATGCGCCAACTTTTTCTGGAACGCAAGGGGGTAGAGATGTTTTTTACTTGAGCGCGTTCACCCGGCGCCACATAGGCGCCGCCCGCACACGCGACAGATCCCCGGCCGCCATCAACAACTGCGCCTCATATGCCTCCAGCGGTTTCGCCGACGCCTGCGATTCCGGCCACCATACGAATTTTCCTTTGGACAGGCGCTTTTGTGCCAGCCAGTATCCCTGGCCGTCATAAGTCAGGAGGCGAATCGAGGTTCCGCGCCGGCTGCGAAACACGAACACACACCCGGAGAACGGATCTTCGGCGAGTTTCTCCTGGCACAGCCGCGCCAGAGAATCAATGCCCTTGCGGCCGTCCACCGGCTCGATCGCCACCAGCACGCGCATCTGCGCGGTAATCTGGATCATCCCTGTGTCTCGTGCCAGGCGCGCAGCAGGCTGGCCCAATCCGGTGGGACCGCGGCTTTCCACTGGATGCGCATCTTGCCCCCGACGGGGGTTTCAAACTCGATGACACACTCCGGCCAGGCTGCCGCGCCGTTCCCGATCAGTTCGACAAACGCTGGTTGGCTCTGCTTTCCTGGCTGCCTCGGCATTCCGCGTAGCCGCTGCTTCAACCGCGTGTAGTCCAAACGTAGCGGATGCGCGACAGCATAAATGCCGTGCTGTCGGGCCAACTCGACCGCTGCCTGCCATAACGATTCGGGCAGCTTCTTCCGGCCTGGCAGATTGCTCCGAAACTGCTCCAACTGGCGCTGGAGTTGACTGATCGCTTGCGGGATGGGTGCTCTACGCTTGCGCTTCATGGTAGTCGCCCCTAGGATTGTGCCGGTTCAGTTGGAATTTGAGTGAGGGCCTAAAGTCTTGAGGAGATCTCGCCGATGGAAGTATTGGAGCGAGGCTCGTGGCCAGCGTGACCGGCCGAGCGCGGAATGTCCGCCGGGGGGATTTCGATATGGCCGATTTTGCCATTCGCGAATGCTGGCATCGGCGTCATCGGACCGTGCCGCCGGGCGGCGGGCCCCGGAATCCCGGGAACACGGGAACGTCAAAAGTCGTATGTTGGGATGATGGACCCCGTAATCGAGTTGGACGGCCTCGAAGTGCGCTTCGGCGCGCGCCCCATTCTCAAGAAGTTGAAGGCCTCGCTGACCGGGCGGTCGATCGGGCTGCTCGGACCCAATGGGGCGGGCAAATCGACGCTGTTGAATACGCTGCTCGGGTTCCACAAGCCGTCGTCGGGGACGGCGCGGATCCTGGGGCGCGATGTGCGCACGCATGCCCGCGAGGTGCGGAGCCTGATCGGCTATATGCCGGAGAACGATTCCTTCATTTCCAGCATGAGCGGCGTCCGTTTCGTCCGTCTCATGGCGGAGCTGGCGGGGCTGCCTGCCGAGCACGCGCTGGAACGGGCGCACGAAGCGTTCTTCTATGTCGGGCTGGGAGAGGTCCGCTACCGGGCGCTGGGGACGTACTCGCTGGGCATGAAGCAGGCGGCGAAGCTGGCGCAGGCGATCGCGCACGGGCCCAAATTGCTGTTTCTCGACGAACCGACCAATGGACTGGACCCGCCCGCGCGCAGCCGCATGATCCAGTTGATCCAGGAGATTCGCGATCGCGGCGACCTCCACCTGATTCTCTCCTCGCACCTGCTCCGCGACGTAGAGGAATGCTGCGACCAGGTGCTGATCCTGAAGGACGGCAACGTCGCCGCGTTTTGCAACCTCGAAGAAGAGCGCCGCGCCAACCGGCGGTTCCTGGAGATCGAGACGCGCGGCGGGGCCAACGGGAACTTCCTGGAAGCGGTCGAAGGGCTGGGGTGCGAGACCGCGGCGGGGGCGCAGGGGCGGATCAAACTGATCCTTCCGGACGGGCTGGAGCTCCGGCGGCTGTACGAGATCGCCGACCAGCAGAGCGTGCAAATCCGGCGCCTGAATCACAAGCGGGACTCGCTCGAAGACATTTTCCTCAAAGCCATGGAGACCGCCGATGGCCGTCTATAAGAAAACCTACCGGCCCTACGACGGGAAGTTGACCGCTTCCTGGCGGCGGCTGCTCGTCATTCCACGCTACGCCTTCGAAGACCTGAACCGATCGCGGTTCCTGACGGTCTTCTTCATTGCCAGCTTCATCTACCCGCTGGTGGCCGCGCTGATCATTTACGTGCGGCACAATGCCAGCGCGCTGACGCTGCTCGGGGCGCAGGGAGCGGACCGGCTCATCTCGATCAACGTCGTGTTCTTCATGTCGCTGCTGGGGTGGCAGAGCATGCTGGCGCTGTTCCTGGCGTCCTTCATCGGACCGGGGCAGGTGTCTCCGGACCTGGCGAATAATGCGCTCGCGTTATATCTGGCCCGGCCGTTTTCGCGCACCGAATACGTGCTGGGGAAGATGTCGGTGCTGCTCATCCTGCTGTCCCTGATGACCTGGGTTCCGGGCCTGCTGCTGTTCCTGCTGCAGGGATATCTGGAGGGCTGGCAGTGGATGAGCGACAATATCCGGTTCGCGACCGGGACATTTTTCGGGGCCTGGATCTGGATTCTGATCCTGTCGCTGCTGGCGCTGGCGCTCTCGGCGTGGGTCAAGTGGAAGCCCGCGGCGGGCGCGCTGATGTTCGGGGTGTTCTTCGTGGCGGCGGGATTCGGGGCGACGATCAACGGCGTGCAGCGCACCAACTGGGGATACGTTTTCAACATCAGCTACCTGATCGGGTCGGTGTGGGTGAACCTGTTCGAAGGCGCCAATAAGACCACCAATGGGGCGGTGTTCTTCCGCGCGCCGCAGGGAGAGGAGCTGCCGCTGTGGTGTTCGTGGGCGGCGCTGAGCGTGCTGTGCCTGATCTGTCTTTACATGCTGGCGCGCAAGATCCGCGGCATGGAGGTGGTGCGGTGAGCGAGACCCTCGTCACCTTCTCCAACGTGTCGCGGTTTTACGGCGAGGTGCTCGGCATCAACAAGGTGAGCCTGGGCATTCCGCCGGGCATCACCAGCCTGGTGGGCCCAAACGGGTCGGGCAAGACGACCCTCATGAACCTCATGACGGGCCTGATCCGGCCGACACAAGGCGAGATCCGCGTGCTGGGCGTGTCACCGGAAGATCCGGAGAAGCTCTGCCGGATCGTCGGCTACTGCGCCCAGTTCGACGCCTTTCCGAAGGGAATCACCGGCTATCAGTTCATTTACTCGTATCTGCGGATGTACGGCTATTCCAACCAGGAGTGCGAGAAGCGCACGCTGTCGTCGCTGCAACTGGTAGGGCTGGTGGACGCGGCGGGGCGGCCGGTGGCGGCGTACAGCAAAGGAATGCGGCAGCGCGTCAAGCTGGCGCAGGCCATCGCGCACGATCCCAAGGTGATCGTGCTCGACGAGCCGCTGAACGGCCTCGACCCGCTGGCCCGCGCGGAGGCGATCGCGTTGTTCCGGCAATGGGGGAGCGAAGGGCGGCACGTCCTGGTGTCGAGCCACATCCTGCACGAGGTCGATAAGATCTCGGACCAGGTGATCCTGCTCAGCCACGGATATGTGGTCGCCGAGGGGCAGATTCAGGGCGTGCGCAGCGAAGTCAAAGAGCAACCCATGCAGATCCTGGTGCGGTGCGACCGGCCGGGCATGCTGGCGTCGCGTCTGTTCGAGCAGGACCACGTGGTGGAGGCGAAGGTCGCCACCGACGGCAAAGGACTGCTGCTGCGGACGAAGGACGCGGACAGCTTCTACCTGCTGTTGAACCGGGTGATTCTCGATTCCGGCCTGGAGGTGGAATCGGTGGCGCCGGCGGACGACGACGTGAATTCGGTGTATCAATACCTGATCGGCGGCAGCGGCGAGGGAGGGACGGCATGAGTCAGCTTTGGATGCGGCAGATCGGCGGAGTGCTGCGGCTGGAATTGAAGAAGACGTTTCTCTCGAAGCGCGCCTGGTGGATCTACCTGCTGGCGCTCGGGCCGGTGGCGATCATGCTGCTGCACTGGCTGATGGGATCGCGGCGCAACTTCGGGCGGCACAGTCTGGGTGAAGACAGCCTGGCCTTCGCGGCGATCTTCATGTTCTATTACCTGCGCGCCGGACTGTTCTTCGGCTGCATGGGGATCTTCGCCAACCTGTTCCGCGGCGAGATGCTGGAGAAGACGCTGCACTACTACTTCCTCACGCCGCTGCGGCGCGAGGCCCTGGTGGCGGGCAAGTATCTCGCCGGCCTGGCTTCGGCTCTATTTCTGTGGGTGGGAAGCGTGGTGCTGTCTTTCCTCCTGATCGGGAGGCATTTCGGCGCGGCGTGGAGCGATTATCTGTGGCACGGACCGGGACTGAGCCAGCTCGGATCGTATGCGCTGGTGACGGCGCTCGCCTGCATCGGGTATGGCGCGGTGTTCCTGATGTGCGGGCTGTTTTTCAAGAATCCGATGATCGCGGCGGCGGTGGTGTGGGTGTGGGAGAATCTCAATCCGTTCCTGCCCACCGTATTGAAGAAGATCAGCGTCATTTTCTACTTGAAGAATCTGTGTCCGGTGGAAGTGCCCGTGCCGCCCCCGTTCAATACGATGGTGATCGAGGCCGACCCTACGCCGTTTTGGATCGCGGTGCCCGGGCTGCTAACGTTGTCGCTGATCTTCCTGATTTACTCCGGATTGTCAGCGCGGCAGACCGAAATCAACTACGGCGAGTAAACGGGGCTGTTTCGCAGTGGCAGTCTCGAACGTGCGGATCCGCACACCGGCTCTCCTTGAAGGAGCTTCGAGAGGCTGGAGTCTCGGCTACTATTAGACCGGCGCTATGAAGACTCCACTACTTGCCTGTTTCCTGCTCGCTGGCGCGCCCCTCCTGGCGCAGATTTCGGTGGGGATCCGCATCGGTCCTCCTCCGCCGCCGCGCGTCGTCCGGGTTCTGCCTCCCCGTCCCGCGCCCGAACACGTATGGGTCGATGGGTATTGGTACCCGGTGGGCAGCCGTTACCGGTGGCACGACGGGTATTGGACCCGCCCCGCCTACGACGGCGCCCGATGGGTGGCGCCGCGCTATGACCGCGACCAGTATTACGTCGGCCATTGGGAAGGACCGGAGGGACCGCGCGAACACGACCATCATTCGGATCGCGATCGCGATCGGGATTTTCCGGGCCGCGGGCGAGGGCGCGGGCGCGGCCACGATAAGTAGCCTCCCCTTCCCTCTACACTTTTTCGGGGACTTCGAAGCCTTTGCGGTACACACGCCGGAACAGGTGATTGGCTTCGGGGTCGCCTTTGCAACTGTACGTCGCGGCGTCGAACTGTAACGAGCGGCCGAGGCGGCAGGAGATGTTCGCGAGGTGCATCAGGGCGGCCGAGATGGCGCCCTCCTCGATGGGCGCGGTCAGGTCCGACTGCTTCCGGCTCCGCACGGCGTCGATGAAATTCCCCCAGTGGTTCGAGTTGCCTTCACCGGAGGGCCCGGGCTTCTGATCGCGGCCGACGGCGCTGTGGTACTTGCTGTGGTCTTCGTCCCAGACAGACAGGTAACCGTTCGAGCCGTAGAAGACCGTGCCGACCGTATTGCCGGGCTTCGGCTCGTCGATGCCGGCCTCGTGATTGGTGATCCAGTGGCGGACGGCGAACTCGATCATCTTCTTCTTCGCGGCGCCGGTGTCGAACTCGAAGAGCGCCGTCATCGTGTTGGGCGTCTCCTGATCGTCGTCGAACATGAAATGGCTACCCATGGCGGTGATCCGGGTCGGATAGCCGACGCCGAGTCCCCAGCGCGCCATATCGAGCTGGTGCACGCCCTGATTGCCGATGTCGCCATTCCCGTAATCCCAGAACCAATGCCAGTTGTAATGAAAGCGGTTCTCGGTGAATTCGTGCTGCGGCGCGGGGCCGAGCCATAGATCGTAATGGACGCCGGCGGGAACGGGCGCCGGCGGCTTGCGGCCGATGGTGTCGCGGCGCTTGAAACAGAGTCCGCGCGCCATGTAGATGTCGCCGATCGCTCCCGCGTTCATGTTCTTGACGGCGTCGCGTCCAATCGACGACCGCTGCTGAGTCCCATGCTGCACCATGCGGCCATACTTCCGGGCGGCGGCGGCGATCTGCCGGGACTCGAACATGTCGTGCGAGCACGGCTTTTCGACGTAGACGTCCTTCCCTGCCTGGCAAGCCCAGATGGTCTGCAGGGTGTGGTGATGGTTGGGCGTCGCGATGGAGATGGCGTCGATGGACTTGTCTTCGAGCAGCTTGCGGATATCGGTGAAGCCCGCGGGGCGCTTCCCCTTGGCCTTCTCGATCTCGTCGAGCCGCGCATTCAGGATGGACTCGTCGACATCGCAGACGGCGGCGATTTCGACGTTGTTCATGCCGCTATAGGCGCGAACATGGTCGCGTCCACGACCGCGCACGCCGACGCACGCGACGCGCACGGTGTCATTGGGGCTGGCAGCGCTCGACCGAAGCATTGCGCCAGCCGAGATCGTGGATCCGAGGAAGGTTCGCCGGTTCATTTCACCGAGTATACGCCCGTTGCGCCCGGGATTCCGCTCCGATGGACGGGTCAGACCTTCAGATCGCGCAGATACGGCACGCTGGCTTTCATCAGGTCGAGATTCATCTCGACGAAGTAGTTCTGCACACCGCCGGTCTTGGCCGCCGTGAAAATCTTCTTCCAATCGAGCGTCCCGTGGCCGACCGCCTGAATGGTTTTGGTCTCCGACGACCAGTCCTGCACGTGCATGGAGCAGAACCGGCCCGGGTATTTGGTGAAGTACTCGGCGGCGTCGTACCCGCGGCTGATGGTCGAAACCTGGAATTGGAATTTGACGAGTTTGGGGTCGAGGAGGTCGAACAGAATGTCGTACGTGCGGCGGTCCCCGATCATGGAGAGCTCGAAGCCCTCATTGTGCAATCCCTGGATGAGTCCGGCCTTCGCAGATTGTTCCGCCATCTTGTTGTATTCGTCGGCGGCGCGCTTGACATCGTCCATGGTGGGGGTCCGCGGACCGCCGAGACTGGGTACGATCATCTGCTTGATGCCGACGTCCTTCGCCCACGCGATCCGCTCGGCGAGCTTCTCGCGCAGTTCCTTCATATCGAAGTGACAGCTCTCGCAGCGGACGCCCGCGTCGGCGAGGAGTTTGCGGAGCTCCGGGCCGGTGTACTTCGCAATGACGCCGAAGCCGGAGCTCGCATAGCCGACGGGCGAGCACAGCTCGATGCGCTCGAAGCCCGCCTCGGCAAGCTGTTTGACGGTCCCGGGGAAATCCTGACCGATCATCTGCCGGACGGGATACGTCTGACAGCCGATCGGCATGCCCAACGGGTTGGCGCGAAGCTCGCGCGCGGCTGCGGCGAGGAATCCCGCCGCCGCGGACGTTCGTTGCAGAAATTCTCGTCTGGAAGTGGAAGGCATCGGCGACTCCTCAACAGTATCGTTCCCGCAGAATCTTCAGATGGTGGGCGAGGTGTCCCGCGGCGAGATAGCCGAGGGCGCGCACCGTGAACGGATTGCCGCTGGCAATTCCGGTCCGCTGCCACGCTTCGGGCGGCATATTGCGGAAGAAGGCGACGGTCGCCAGGCGCACTGCGCGAAACTCGGCGACGTGGGCGGCCCAGGCGATCCGATCGGCTTCCGCGCCGGCCGCCGCAATGTTCTGATCGTAGCTGGGAAGCGGGGTGTCAAAGCCTCGCGCGAACCAGAGCGCCCGAAAGACGAAGGCCCTCTCGGTGTCGGTGATATGGTTCAGCGCCTGGCGGAAGCTCCATTTGTCCGGCGCATAGCGATAGAGCGACCGCTCCTCGGAAATCCCGCCGAAAAAGGCGAGCGCGTCCTCCAACTGACTTTCGATCAGCGCGAGGGGATCCTCGCCGGGGACCTGGTCGATATAGGTGAAATAATAAGGCGCCGCTTCGTGCGCCTGCGGACGGCCAATCATGAGATCACTGTATCGCAGATCACAAGCGGGGCTCCGGGCGGGAAATGGTGCTAAATTGATAGCGATCGCGGGTTGCTATGCGGAAGGTGTGCTTCATTATACTGTTGCGGTGTGCGGCGGCGGCGGCGCAGAACGCCGAAGGAGGAAAACTAGCGCCGTATTATCCGACCCCGGAGACCATCGTGCAGAAGATGCTGCAACTCGGCGGGCTCAAAGCCGGGGAGAAGATGTTCGATTTGGGGTCGGGCGACGGACGGATTGTCATCATGGCCGCGCAGAAGTTCCATGCCGAGGCGGTCGGAGTGGAACTGGACAAGGACCTGTGCCGGCAGAGCCTGGCGAAGATCCAGAAGCTCGGGCTGGAAAAGAACGCCCACATCATCAACGGCGATCTGCTGAAACAGAACTACGGCTCGGCGGATCTGGTGACGGTGTACCTGCTGCCGGAGTCGATCGACAACAAAGTCCAGCCTCTGCTGGAGAAGCAACTCAAGAAGGGCGCACGCGTGGTCGCGCACGACTTCGAGTTCAAGGCCTGGACGCCGGAGAAGGTGGAGAACATCGCTGACGATGGCGAGGGCCGGAGCCACACGCTTTATCTTTACCGGAAATGATCGGGCGCTGACAACTCGCTGGGTGCGCCACATTGCCTGGGCGCGAGCCGCGCTGGCGTTGGCGGCGCTGACGCTGAGCTTGATTTACCCGGTCAATGGCGGCGTCATTCTTCGCGCTTTGATCGGGATTTTCCTGCTATACACCGTGCTGCTGGCGGTCCGCCAAAAGGGGCTCAGCGGCATGCTCGGGCTGCTGGGTTTATTCGCGGACACGGTGTTCTTCCTGTTGCTGGGCTGCCTGGGTTCGGAGCGGCTGCTGTGGTTGGCGTCGGTCTGTTTTCTGTATCTCCTGGCCGAGGCGCTGGTGTTCTATACCTCGATCGAGTTGATTGTGATTGTCGGCGTCTGCGCGATCTTCGGCGCCGTGCTGCCATTCCAGACGCTGCGCGCGCTGGAGCCGACGGTGCTGGTGGCAGGGACGCTGGCCTGCGGGTTTGCCGTGAGCCGGCAGAAGCAGAAGCAGTCTGCGGAATCGGCGGAGCGCCAGGTGGCGGAAGCGCAGCAGGCGGCCAATAAAGCGCGCGACGACGAGCGGCAGCGGATCGCGGCGGATTTTCACGACGGGCCCCTGCAAACGTTTATCAGCCTGCAGATGCGGCTGGAGATCCTGCGCAAGGTGATGGATCGCGATCTGGATGCGGGGATGGAAGACCTGAAAGAGTTGCAGCGGCTGGCCCAGACGCAGGTGCGGGACCTGCGGACATTTCTCCACAGCATGCGGCCGGTGGACGTCGATGGAGCGAATTTCGTGGCGACGGCGCGCCGGATGTCGGAGAGCTTCCAGAAGGAGAGCGGCATCCCGGTGACGTTCCTGGGCACCAATACACCGGTGGGACTCCCCCAGGAAACCACGACCGAGGTGCTGCAAATGGTCCGCGAATCGCTGGTGAACGTGCAGAAGCACGCGGGCGCCACGCGCGTCGCGGTGTCGCTGGAGAAGACCGATAAAGGGCTGGAGATTTCGATCGACGACAACGGGCACGGATTTCCGTTCGCGGGCAACTACACGCTCGACGAATTGGAATTGCTCCGGCTGGGGCCCGCCAGTTTGAAGCGGCGGGCGCGATCGTTGAATGCGGAACTGGTGCTGGAATCGCGACCCGGACGCGGCGCCGGCCTGAAGTTCCGGATCCCGCTGCAATGACGCGCCGGGAATTGCATTGGGGAGCGGCCGGCCTCGCGCTTCTGCTTGCGGGGTGCGGGCGGTACGCGGAGTTTTCCTTGCCGCCTTTGCCGGGCGGGGATCCTCATGTGACATTTGAGTTCGAGGAGCGGGACGCGCCGGTTCTGGAACGCGGAGCGATGCAGGATGTGCTCGCGCCTTCCGTCGTGGGGCGCGAGATGTACTACTCGGAGTGGGACGGGCGCACGTGGCACACCGCGCAGGCGCGGTCCGCGGAGCAGCGATGGCAGAGAGTGGCCAGGGTCCTTTCGCCGGACGCCGGAACCTGGGAAGGTTCGTATATCGCGGGCAACGGGGCGGCGCTGATCGTCTCCGGTCAACCGTGGTATTGGTACGTCGCCGGACCGCGGGAACGTCCACGCATCGGGCTCGCGCGGGAGTGGCGCAAAGAGCCGCGGCCGGTGCTGGAACCCGGGCCGTATATGAGCTGGGACGAGTACGGCGTGGCGGATCCTTACGTGATTCGAATCGGCGGCTACTATTACATGTACTTTCTGGGTGAGGATCGCGCCTGGCGGCAGCGGTTGGGAGTGGCGCGGTCGGCGGACGGAGTGCGGTGGGAGAAACTGCGGTCGAATCCCGTCCTGGAAGTGGGCGAACCGGGGGCGTTCGACGAAAACGGATTGGGCGAACCGTCGGTGTGGCGCGCGCGGGGGTTCTACTGGATGTTGTACACCGGGCGCGGCGGCGGAGAGGTGAGAAGATTGGGCATGGCTCGCTCGGCGGACGGCGTCCACTGGACCAAGCTCGAACAGGTGTTCAGCGGAGCGCATGCGTGGGATGCGAAGGTCCTCTGCGACCCGGCCGTCGAGGTGCTGGACGAGACGCAGGTGGCCGTCTGGTTCGGCGGCGGCGACGTCGCGAGGCCGGACGAGAATCTGCACGGACAGATCGGGTACGGCGTCTTGCGAATGGTGGCCAAGTGAATATCGGGATCACCTGCTATCCGACCTACGGTGGCAGCGGCATCGTGGCGACAGAGTTGGGGCTGGAACTGGCGATGCGCGGCCACGAGGTCCACTTCATCACGTACGCCAATCCGATCCGGCTCGACCCGGACACGCCGCGCATTCACTACCACGAGGTCGAGGTTTCCAACTACCCCCTGTTTCAGTACCCGCCGTATTGCCTCGCGCTGGCCTCACGGATGTCGGAGGTGGCGGAAGCGTACGATCTCGACGTGCTGCACGTGCATTACGCGATTCCGCATTCGATCTCCGCGATGCTGGCGCAGCAGATGCTCGCGCCGGCGCGGCGCCTGCCCTTCATCACGACCCTGCATGGGACCGACATTACGCTCGTGGGGGTCGACCGGTCGTACTTTCCGATCACCAAGTTTTCCATCGAGAAATCGGACGGGATCACGTCGATCAGCGAACACCTGCGGCAGCAGACGGTGGAAGTGTTCGGGGTCGCGAACGAGATTCGCGTCATCCAGAACTTCGTCAACTGCGACCTGTATCATTCGGACAACGAGAAGAAGGGCGCGAAGGCCTACGCCCCGGGCGGCGAGAAGCTGCTGATTCATCTCTCCAATTTCCGCCCGGTGAAACGCGCGCTGGACTGCGTGAGAATTCTGGCGGAGACGCTGAAACACGTTCCGGCGCGGCTGCTGATGGTCGGCGACGGACCGGATCGCGGACCCGCGGAGCATCTGGCGCGGGAACTGAAGGTGGATCGGAGCGTGTCGTTTCTCGGCAAGCAGAACCATGTGGAGCGGTTGATTCCGCTGGCGCATGTGCTGCTGATGCCGAGCGAGATGGAGTCGTTCGGTCTGGTCGCACTGGAGGCGATGGCGTGCGGCGTGGCGCCGGTGGCTACGCGCGTCGGCGGCGTGCCGGAGCTGATCACCGACGGCGAGGACGGGTTTCTCGAGCAGGTGGGCGATATCGCGGCACAGGCGTCGCGGGTGGTCGAACTGCTGCGGAACGACGAATTGCACTATCGGATGGCGAAGGCCGGCCGGTGGAAGGCGGCGGAGCGGTTCTGCACGGAGAAGATCATTCCGATGTACGAACGGTATTACGAGCAAGTGATCGACGGCGCCAGGTAAGCGTTACGAACTTGCTCCACGCAGCGCCGGCGCTACCGGTTTGCGAAATTCCAGGCGTGGCAGACGATGGTTTCGAGATCGGCATATTGCGGCTTCCAGCCGAGCCTGGTGCGCAACTTATCGGAGGCAGCCACGAGCGCGGGCGGATCGCCCTCACGCCGCGGCCCCATCGTGTAGGGAACCTTCTTCCCGGTGACGGCCTCCACGGCGCGCAGCATCTCGAGGACGCTGTGGCCCACTCCCGTGCCTACGTTGAATTGATCCGACGCGCCGCCGTTGAGAAGGTGCTCGACCGCCAGGATGTGCGCCTGCGCCAGGTCGTTGACGTGGATGTAGTCGCGAACGCAGGTGCCGTCGGGCGTCGGGTAGTCGTCGCCGAAGAGGGTGATCGGCTTGCCGGTCCGCACGGCGCGGAGAAGCAGGGGGATGAGATGCGTCTCGGGTTCATGTTCTTCGCCGAGGCGGCCTTCGGGATCGGCGCCGGAGGCGTTGAAGTAGCGCAGGCAGACGCTGGTGAGTTGGTGGACCGTGTCGAACCAGCGGAGCAGCGTCTCCACCATAACCTTGGATTCGCCATACGGGTTCACCGGCTGGATGGGAAACGTTTCGAGGATCGGACTTGTGTGCGGATTGCCATAGACGGCGGCCGTCGAGGAGAACACGAGGTGCTTGACGCCGTTGGCGACCATCGCGTTGAGGAGTGAGAGCGATCCGCAGACGTTGTTATCGAAATAACGTCCGGGCTCCCGCATGGACTCGCCGACGGCGATGAACGCCGCGAAATGGATCACGGCTTCGGGCCGGCGCTGGCGCATCAATTCGGAGAGCGCATCGGTTTGGCGCAGGTTCAATTTGAAGAGCCGGTGGGATGGGACGTTGTGCTTGTGACCTTTGGAGAGGTCGTCCACCACCGCGACATCGTAGCCCTGCTCGAGCAACAGACGAACCGTGTGCGAGCCGATGTATCCGGCGCCGCCGGTCACTAAGATTCTTCGTTCAGCCACAAGTCCCCAGTGTAGTAGCATGGCGGTTCTATGCCAAACGGCGCGGAGCTGTTCGTGGAAGCAAGCGCACAGTTGGGGATCGACACGATCTTCACGCTGGTGGGCGACCATCTGAACGAGGTGCTGGCCGCGGCGGCGCGAGCCGGCATCCGGATCGTCGACCTGCGCCACGAATCGGGCGTGACGCATGCGGCGGACGCCTGGGCGCGGCTGCATCGCCGTCCCGCGCTGTCGTTGGTGACGGGAGGACCGGGACACACCAATTCGCTGACGGGGATCGCCACGGCGCAACTCGCGGGGAGCCCTCTGATTGCGGTAAGCGGAAGCCGGGCGAGCACGCTGGCGGACCGGCAGGCGTTCCAGGACATCGATCAGGTCGGGATGGCGCGACCGGTGGTCAAATGGGCGGCGGCGCCTCCCAACGCGGCGCAGATCCCGTTTTACCTGGAGCGCGCGCACCGGATCGCGGACGCGGGACGGAAAGGCGCGGTGCACCTGACGATCCCGGTGGATTTGTTCCTGCAGGAGGCAGGATCCGGCGCCCGTCCGGCGCAAATCCCGGCCGCGGAGGCGATGGGCGTGCCTGGTGTGGAGCACGCGATCGAACTGCTGCGGGCGGCGGAGCGTCCGGTGGTGATCGCGGGGTCGGGCGTATGGTGGTCGCGGGCGGAGGATGCGCTGCGGCGATGGATCGAGCAGACGTCGCTGCCGCTGTATACGATCACGATGGCGCGCGGCGTGGTCCCGGACGAGCACCCGCTTGTCATGGGCTACGCGGACCCCGCTCTGAACTACGCGGTCCACACGGCGTTTCGCGAGGCGGATCTTTTTCTCGTGATCGGCAAGCGAATCGATTACCGGCTGGCGCTCGGCGGCGCCCGGCTGTTCCCACCCGCTGCGAAGTTCATTCAGATCGATTGCCACGAGGAGGAACTGGGGCTCAACCGGCGGCTCGACGCCGCCATTCATGCCGACGCCCGCACGGCGTTGGAGGCCCTGACCGGGGCGGCCGGCCCCACTCCCTGGCCTCCTCTGCCGTGGCTCGAGCGCCTCCGCGGATTGCGCGAGGACTGGCGGGCGCGCCTCGCGACGTTCGATGCCGGCGCCCCCATGCATCCCGCAGCGTTTTTTCATGAATTGCGCGAGGCGCTGCCGCCGGATGTCCTGTATTCCTGGGACGGCGGCGACTTCGCGCACTGGGGCCGGGCGATCCTGCCGGCGCGGCAGGGCGGCGGGTGGCTGCGGCTGGGGCCGCTGGGAACGATCGGGGCGTCGCTGCCGAACGCCCTGGCCCTGCAAATGGCGCATCCGGGCCGTCCCGTGGCCGCCATCACCGGAGACGGAGCGCTCGGCTTTTACATCGCGGAGATGGACAGCGCGGTGCGGCACAAGCTGCCGTTCGTGCTCATCGTCGGCAACGACGCGGGGTGGGGGTTGGAACGCGAGTTGCAGTCCGCCGCAACGGGCAATTCCGAGACGGTCGCATGCGAGTTGCAGGCGGCGCGATACGACGTCGTCATGCAAGGATTCGGGGGCGGCGGGGAAACCGTCGAACGGGTCGATCAGGTGCGGCCGGCCGTGCGGCGCGCTTTCGCATCGGGGGCGCCCTACTGTCTGAATGTGCGGATCCGCGGGAAGCGGTCGCCGTTTACCGAGTGGCAGATCGCGGGGAAGTCGTCTTCCAGATCGTCCGGAAGCCCTTCGGCAGGACCTGCGGCGAACCGCTGACGAAGAACGAGGCGACACCGGGAAGGTAACGGAGATACAGCCGTTCCTCGGGCGCCGTGGTCTCAATCGACAACTTGACGCTGCTGCGTTTGTCGAGATCTTGCAGGTTGGCGTAGAAGCGCGCCGGACCGGCGGGGGTTTGAATCTCCGTGAATTCCAGTCCGACGACCAGATAAGCGCCGTCATGTTCCAGACGGCGAATGCGGCCGCGGACGGCCGCGCCGGCCGGGATCGCGAGTCTGCCCTTCTCCATCACGGCGGCCGCAACCCGGCCCTCGATCAGTGCGCCAATCGCCTGGCCGCCGCTAATGGGCGTCGTCAGTTCGATGGGCACGAGGAGCCCGGACGGCACCGGCGGCGGGTCGACGCGCGGAAGGGCCCTGTCGCTGGCCGCGGGGACAGCCGGCTCATCGAACGAGACGCTGCTCTCGACGGCGAACGAACGGCAGTGCGTGTACTCGATGAAATTGCGGCTCTCCTCGCCGTTGGTCTGCAGGATTTCCATGATGGCGCTTTGCGGCAGCATGACTTCGCGGGCGCCGATCCGCGTGCGCTCGTAATCGACAGTCTGCGCCGCGGAAACCAGCGGCAGGTTGACCGGAATATCATCCGCCCGCACTTCGAGACGCAAAAGATCGAGCGTGTCCGGGTCGGCCCAGATCGACCCTTTCGTCGAGACGGTTCCGTGGCTGTACTCGAGGTAAATGGTGAAACCGCTCAGCATCAGGGGGACGCGGTAATCGTACCGGACGGCGCGGCGGCCCGCGACGCCCTCCTCGCCGCGGTATTGGAACATCGCGTTGTCGTGGACGAACAGGGTGCGCAGGTGGAGCGCGAAGACGCCGTTGCCGGACATGCCGCCGGCGGTGAATGCGGTAGGGTTATCGTGAAGAAAGTCGCGCGCGCCCGGCGACCCGTAGAGCTCTTTGTCTCCCGCGTAGAGCACCTCGAGGATCACGACGTCGGAAGGCTCGGCGCGCGGCTTCTCGCCGGCTTTGCGGCGATAGCGGACCGCGGTTTCGAGGCAGGTATAGTCGGGCAGGCGCTCGAGCTGTTCACGGACATGGCGTTTGATGCGCGACAGAAGCAGGATTCCGGGCGGCAGATCGTCCGCCGCAAGACCGGCGGAGGCGGACAGCAGCAGGGCGAGGATAGCGGCCGGCCGGAGCATTCGAGCATAGTATGGGGCGCCGCGCATCCCGTGGCAATCGGGATTCCGCTAAAATCAATGGGTGATTGCCATCTATCCGGGATCGTTCGACCCGATTACCAACGGGCACCTCGATCTGATCCAGCGCGGTTCGCGGATGTTCGACCGGCTGGTGGTGTCGATTCTGCGGAACGATTCGAAGGAGCCGCTCTTCTCCGTCGAGGAGCGAACGGAGATGCTCCAGGAGGTGGTGCAGGTTTATCCGAACGTGGCGGTGGATTCGTTCGAAGGCCTGCTGGTGGAACACGCCGCGGCGCAGCAGGCGACCGTGCTGCTGCGCGGCATTCGCGCCATATCGGACTATGAGTACGAGCTACAGATGGCATTGATGAACCGGCGGTTGCGGCCGGACATCGAAACGGTTTTCTTAATGGCGAACGAGGTGTATTCGTTTATCAGTTCGCGGCTGGTCAAGGAAGTTTTTGGGCTCGGCGGGAACATCTCCGGGCTGGTGCCGCCCTCGGTCGAGGATCGGCTCCGGCGCCGGATGCCGCATTTCCAGACGAAAGGGGCTTTACCATAACGCATGCAGCAGGCAGTCGCTAGCGCAATCGCAAATCGTATCTCTTCCATCTCCGTCTCCTCCACGATGAAAGTGGCGTCGGACGCGGAACGCCTTCGCAGCGAGGGCGTGGACGTCGTGGATTTCGGGGCAGGCGAGCCCGATTTTCCCACGCCCGATAACATCAAGCAGGCGGCTATCCGCGCGCTCGAACAGAACTTCACCAAGTACACGCCCGCGGGCGGCACCGCGGAGCTGAAGAAGGCGATCTGCGAGCGGCACGCGCTGGACTTCGGCACGGACTACAAACCCGCGGAGTGCCTGGTGACCGTCGGCGGCAAACACGTCATCTTCAACCTCACGCAGGCGCTGGTGAATCCCGGCGACGAGGTCGTAATCCCGGCGCCGTACTGGGTGACATACAAGGACGTGGTGAATTACGCGGGCGGCAAGTGCGTCTTCGTCGACACCGACGAGTCGCAGGGCTTCACCCTGACGGCGACGATGATCGAGCCTGCCCTCACGCCGCGCACGCGGATCGTGATCATCAATTCACCGTCGAATCCCAGCGGCGCGGTGATCGATCGCGACGAGTTCGAAAAGATCTTCAAACTGACGTCGTCGCGCGGCATCTACCTGATGACCGACGAGTGCTATTGCAAGTTCCTGTATGACAGCGAGCCCTTCTCGATCGCGTCGCTGCCCGGCGCCAAGGAGACGGTGCTGGTGGCGGGGTCTCTCTCGAAGACGTACGCGATGACCGGCTGGCGAATCGGCTTCGGGCTCGTGCCCGCGGCAGTGGTGGGAGCGATGACCAAGCTGCAGAGCCACTCGACGTCGAATCCGACTTCGATCTCGCAGAAGGCGGCGGTGGAAGCGTTGCGCGGGCCGCAGGATTCGGTCGGGGTCATGCTGGCCGAGTACCGGAAGCGCCGCGACTTCGTGGTGGCGCGGCTGCGCGCCATACCGGGCGTGACGTGCGCCGAGCCTCGCGGGGCGTTCTACGCCTATCCGAATCTCTCGGTGCTGCTCGGCAGGAACGGAATTGCGGACACCCTGCAGCTTTCCGAGAGGCTGCTGGCCGAGGCCCACGTGGCGGTGGTGCCGGGCGAGGCGTTTGGGACCGGCAAGCATGTGCGCATCTCGTATGCCACGTCGATGACGGAACTCGAGCGCGGCCTGGATCGAATTCACCAGTTCGTCGTGAAGAACTCGTGAGCGCCCAGGCAATCCGTCTTACGCCCTCCCTGCGCGCGAAGGTGTGGGGACGAAAGCGGCTTTCCCCTTGGTTTCCCGATGCGGACGAGCCGATCGGCGAGGCCTGGTATCTCGCCGATCGGGAACTGCCGTTGCTGGTGAAGCTGATTTTTACGTCGGAGAGGCTTTCGGTGCAGGTGCATCCCGACGACGGCGAGGACGGTCCTCGCGGCAAGACCGAAATGTGGCACATCCTGGAGGCCGAGCCCGGCGCGACCATCGCGTTGGGATTTCGCGAGCCGATCACGCGCGAGCGGCTGGTGGAGTCCGCGCGGTCGGGTGAGATCGAGCGGCTCGTGAACTGGGTCCCGGTGCGCGCCGGCGAGACGTACTTCACCGTCGCGCACACGGTGCACGCCATCGGCGCGGGAATCGTTTTGTGCGAGATCCAGCAGAACTCGGATGTCACCTACCGGCTGTACGATTATGGCCGGCCCCGCGAGTTGCACCTGGAACAGGCAGCGGCCATTTCCGACCTCGGCGTGCATCCGGGCGCCGTCCCGGACGGCGTCGTCCGTTCGAAACATTTCGTGACGGAGCCGGTCTCCATGGCGGCCGGAGAGGAGCGCCGGCCCGAGCCGCGCCAGTGCCATCTGTGGATCTGCATCGAGGGTGCGGGCCGGATCGACGGCGCGCCGTTCCAGCGCGGCGAAGTTTGGCTGGTCGGAGACGGATCGGTGGTGCAGGCCGGCGTCGCATCGCGGTTTCTCCGGACGCACGTGCCATAAGGCGGCGATATGGGTTGACGGCCCTTGGCGCTTGATATAGACTCCTGGACGTCTGTATGCGCTTACCGTACCCGACTCCGTGCGTCTCTTTGACGCTGATCCTGGTCTCGACGCCGTTCCTCTCGGCGCAGCGTCTGTCCGAAAGCACGGGCGTCAACCTGTTCAAGAACAACTGCACAAGATGTCACGGCATCACGCCGGTGGAGCACGCGCCCACCGAGGCCACCATCAAGCAGATGTCTCCAGAGCGCATCTACGCGGCCATCACCACGGGTTCGATGAAGGACAACGCTGCCTCCCTGAGCGATGCCGACAAGCGCCTGTTGGCCGAGTACATGGGCGGCCGGAAACTCGACAGAGAAGATGCCGGCGACATGAAGAACATGCCCAACGGCTGCGCCACGCATCCGCCGGTGAAGGACATGAGCGCGCCCGCCTGGAATGGTTGGGGCGATCTCTCCAACACCAGGTTCCAACCGGCAAAAGGCGCGGGGCTGACCGCGGGCAAGGTGTCGCGGCTGAGACTCAAGTGGGCGTTCGGATTCCCCGGCGCGACCGCGCTCTATGGACAAACCGTGGCGGATGGGAGTGTCTTCGTCAGCAGCAATGCGGGTTACGTGTATTCGCTTGACGCGGCCACCGGCTGCATCCACTGGTCGTATCATTCGGCCGCGGTGGTTCGCAGCGGAGTCACCATCGGGCCGTTGAAGCCGGGCTCGGCCAGGATCGCGGCGTTCTTCGGCGATATCCGCGGCAACGCCTACGCGCTCGATGCTTCCACGGGGGAGCTGATTTGGAGAGTCTCCACGGAGAATCATCCTCTGGCTCGCGTGACCGGGAACCCGAGGCTGTACGAGAACCGGCTGTATGTCCCACTGGCTTCGCTCGAGGAAGATGAATCGCGCAGCCCGTCGCACATCTGCTGCACCTTCCGAGGCTCTATCGTGGCGCTCGATTCGGAGACCGGGAAGCAGGTCTGGAAGAGCTACACCATTCCGCAGGAGCCGAAGGTCATCAAGAGAAACTCGGCCGGCATCGACTATATGGGGCCATCCGGCTCCGGAGTGTGGACGGCGCCGATCGTGGACACCCGGCGGCGCGCGCTGTACTTCGGAACCGGCAATGCCTTCTCCGAGCCTGCGACGACGGCCGATTCGATCATGGCGATGAGCATGGATACCGGCAAGATCCTGTGGTGGCAGCAGGCGTTTCCGAATGATATTTGGCATGGAGGCTGCGTGCAGGCGGTCCCCGGCCGGGCAGCCATGCAGCGGCCGCCCGGCGCCTTTCCCGGCGGCGGCCGCGGCAACCAGCCTCCGTATCCACCGGAGAACTGCGTGGAGAAGACCGGACCGGACTGGGACTACGCAGCCTCTCCCAACCTGGCGACTCTGCCCGATGGACGCACCGTAATCATCGCTTCGCCGAAACAGGCCGTCGTGCGGGCCCTCGACCCCGACAAGAACGGCGCCACGATTTGGGAACAGGACATCGCCAGGGGCATCGGGGGCGGCGCGGGCGAGACCGTATTCGGCGGCGCCGTCGATCGAAACACGATCTACTTTGGTCTGCATCTAGGCAACGGACTAATCGCGATGGACCTGGCGACGGGCGTCGAAAAGTGGTTCCGGCCGTTGAAGAACCCCGAGTCTATGGCAACTCACCGCGGCATTGTTGCCGCAGTCAGCGTCATTCCCGGCGTGTTCTTTGCGGGTGGAATGGACGGCATCTTGCGCGCCGTCTCGCCTGAGGATGGTAGTCCAATTTGGGAATTTGACACGGCGCAGGAGTTCAAGACCGTCAACGGAGTGGCTGCGAAAGGCGGTTCCATCGGGGCAGGCGGCCCCACCATCGCCAATGGCATGGTGTTCGTCGGTTCGGGATACGTCGGATTTCAAAACGGGGCGCCAGGGAATGTCCTGCTTGCCTTCGCCCCGCAATTCTGAGTCGTTGAAATCATGAAAGCCGCCTCTTGCACGCTTCTCCTTCTCGCAGGCGCGATCGCCTTCGCTCAATCGAATCCTGCCTACATCCAATTCACGCCCAGCACCGTCAAAGGCGCACTCTACAAACCCGATTCCGGTCCTGCGCCGCACGTCGCAATCCTGCTCATTCATCGCACGTCGAACTTCCTCTCGCACATCGGCGCGAGGGAGCTTTCGAGGCGCGGCTTCCTGGTGCTGGCGATGAATCCTCGCTCCGACAATAACGAAGCTGCGGTCCGGTGGGAAGACAACGCTCTGGACGTGCGCAGCGGGATCGAGTTCCTTCGGCGGCAAACCGGCATCACGAAGGTCCTGCTGTTCGGGCACAGCGGCGGGGGCCCGGCGATGACCTTTTATCAGGCCGTCGCAGAGAAGGGGCCATCGTACTGCCAAGGGCCGAACAAGCTTGCGCAGTGCGGCGACAATCTCGCGAAACTGCCCAAGGCCGACGGCATGATCCTGGTAGACGCTCACCCGGGCAATTCCGTAAACGGCATCCGCAGCCTGAATCCGGCTCTCGTCGCCGACGGCGACCCGCGCCAGATCCGCGCCGATCTCGATCCCTTTAATCCACGGAATGGCTATAACCCGAGCGGCGCATCGTCCTATTCGGCCGAATTCAAACAACGGTACTTCAGGGCTCAAGCCGAGCGCATGAGCCGCCTGATTGCTTCGGCTCTTCAGAAAATGCAGCAAATGCAGCGGGACGGGTCGCCGTATCCGGATGACGATGTATTCCTGGTGGTGCGAGGCGAAGGCGCACGCCTGATGGAACTGGACCCCAGCATTCACCACAGCACGAGCAAACCACAGAAACTCCTTCGAAATGATGGAAGCATCGTCACGCAAATCGTCGAGAGTGTGCGCCCGGCGGGACGCATTACGCCCGCGCAGAACGCCTCCTTCAACGGCGGGACGCGGCTGCTGACCGTCCGCTCTTTCTTAAGCGCCAATGCCATCCGCGCAACCGATTCGATGGACGGAATCGACTGGTGCTCCAGCAACAACTCCACACCGTGCGCGCTGCAGAGCATTGCGGCGCCGGTTCTGATCACCGCTATGGGCGGCCACTATTTCATTCGCGACAACGAGATCCATTATGAGATGGCCGCCGGCAAAGACAAGGATTTCGTGGTCATCGAAGGCGCTACGCACGGGATCACGCCATGTACGGCTTGCGAAAAAACTCCAGGGCAGTATTCGAACGTCACCAGGAACTGGGCCGATTATGTACAGAGGTGGATCAATGCTCGATACTAAACCGGCTGCTCTAGCCGCCGTCCTGTTGGCGACTCTCGCCATCACCTTGACGCCAGTCTGCGCGGCAGACTTTCCGCAAGCCCAGATTTCGAACGGGCAGATCACGGCAAAGATCTACCTGCCGGATGCAAAGAACGGATACTATCGTTCCACCCGTTTCGACTGGTCCGGAGCTGTGTACAGCCTTCAGTACAAGGGTCACGACTTTTACGGAACGTGGTACGACAGGATCGATCCCAAAGTGATCAACTGGGTCCACCAGGGACCGGAGATTGTGTCCGGACCCTGTAGCGCCCTTGCCGGACCCGTGAATGAGTTCCAGACACCGCTGGGATGGGACGAGGCCAAGCCCGGCGGGACCTTTATCAAGATCGGCGTGGGTGTGCTGCGAAAGGTCGAGGGAAACTACAACCGCTATTTTCCGTATGAGGTAGTGGATTCCGGCAAGTGGTCGGTAACGCAGCAACGCGATTCGATCGAGTTCACGCAGGAGCTGGCAGACCCGAGTTCGGGCTACGGGTACGTCTACCGCAAGCGGGTGCGTCTGGCAACCGGCAAGCCCGAGATGGTGATCGAGCAAAGCCTGAAAAACACCGGCAAGCGCGCCATCCAGAGCACGGTATACAACCACAATTTTGTCGTGCTCGACCGCCAGGCGCCTGGACCCGACTTCACGTTCCGCGTGCCGTTCCAAATTCAAGCGACCCGCCCGCCCAACAAGGAACTCGCGGAAATCCGCGGCAACCAGATTGTCTTTATGAAGCCGCTTTCCGGCGAAGATCAACTCGCGGTGCCGATCCAGGGCTTCGGCGACAGCGCCGCGGACACCGAAATCGTCATCGAAAACCGGAAGCTGGGCGCGGGCTTGAGAATCACCGGCGATCGCCCGCTCGTCCGTGGGCTGCTGTGGTCCATCCGGACGGTGCTCGCGGTGGAGCCTTACATCGCGATCGATATTCAGCCCGGCGCGGAGTTCACCTGGAAAAACATGTTCGAGTACTACACGCTGCCGAAAGGGAAATAGTCGCGCGTCACATGAGGAGGGGTTTTTTGAACGAATCGGGAAGCAGGGCAGCGGTGCTGGTGCGTTTCCAGGAGCCGCTGGAAATCCGGGAATATCCGACTCCGCGCGAAGTAGGGCCGGGCGAGGTGTTGGTGCGCGTCGACGCCGCGGGGATCTGCGGCACGGACGTCCATCTGTGGCTCGGGCAGCTCAAGATACCGATCCCGGTGATCCTCGGACACGAAACGGTTGGGCGCATTGAAGCGCTCGGCGCCGGCCCCACGGTGGACTGGCGCGGAGCCCCGCTGACCGAAGGCGACCGCGTGACTTGGGCCAGTTCTATCGTCTGCGGCGAGTGCTATTACTGCCGTCTCAAGCGTCAGCCCACGCGGTGTGTCGCCCGTCGCGCCTACGGAATCTCGTATTGCGCCGACGAGGCGCCGCACCTGCGTGGCGGTTATGCGGAGCGCATCCTGCTGCGCGCCGGGACGGCCATCTTCCGCGTCCCCGATTCGGTAAGCAGCGAAGCGGTGGTGGGCGCCGGATGCGGGCTGACCACCGCCCTCCATGGTCTGGAACGGATGCCGGTAATGCTGGACGATATTGTCGTCGTGCAGGGTGTCGGGCCGGTAGGGATGGCCGCGGTAGCCATCGCGCATCGATCCGGCGCAGCCAAAGTGATCGCCATCGGAGGGCCCGCGCACAGGCTCGAACAGGCGCTGGCATTCGGCGCAGACGAGGTCATCTCTATCGATGAGGAAAATCCGGTCGAAGCGCGACGCCAGCGAGTCATGGATTCGACCGGCGGCTTCGGAGCCGACCTAGTGATCGAATGTGTGGGCCATCCGGCGGCGGTTCCCGAGGGCGTGGAACTCTGCCGGGACGGCGGCGCATACCTCGTGCTGGGGCAATATGCCGATGCCGGAAACGTCAACTTCAACCCGCACACAATTACGCGCAAACAGCTCCGCCTCGCGGGAAGTTGGGGATTCGAACCGCGCCACGTTGACCGCGCCCTGCGCCTGCTGGAACAACCGAAGTACAAGCAGCTCTTCGAACGGCAGGTGACTCACCGTTTCCCGCTGGATCAGGCGAACGAAGCGCTGCAGACCGTTCGGGGGCTGCAATCGGGCAAGGCGGTGATCGTACCGGGCAGGGAGTTGTGACAACCATCCGTTGAAATGCGAAGGTTCGTCGAAGCTGAGGGGCTTCGTCCCAAGTCCGCGACATCTCCTTCGGCCCGGTGTGATCGGCCAAGGTCAGTACTCGCGCCTCTGCACGCTCCAAACCGCCACGAGGAAGAGAGTAACGGCCACAAGCACCGCCGTTGCCAACTGGGAGATAGGCAACCGGTGGGTCAGTAGGGGAGACGCAGCGCCGAAGGCGCGGACGACATCAACGGCGGGGGAGATCTTGTGGAGCAGCCACAAAAGGAACGTCAACCCGTAGCCCGCCGGAAAGAAGTTCAACGGTTCAACCAGGAACGCCTGAAAGAGGAGAGCCGCGCAATATGGCACAGGCAGCCAAAGGAGTGTGGTCAAAACGAGCCTCACGAAATCCGCTGGCGCGATGCTCCTCGAGACGGAGGGAAACAATTCCCATACGGCCACGGCGAAGAATGTAGTGGCGACAAAGCTCTCAAACAATCCGACGCCTGCTCGCACGAAAACCAGCAGCTTTCGGCTTACCGGTAGGGAGATGGTGAACTGCGTGGATCCTGCGAGGCCTTCTGGAAAGCTAATGTGGGTTGGCGCTTGCGACTTCACCCCTGAGCCCGCCATCAGCATCATCGCGCCAGAGAGACTGAGCCCCATCAACCAGAGCACGGCGCCGGCCGTCCGAGGGTCGCCTCTGCCGCTGTATTTGAGAGCAAGAAGAATCGCCGGCATGCCAATCAGGCCGATCAGGCGCCAGCGCGTTTCCAGCCAGCCCTTCATCGCAAGCACTTCAGCCACTCGCCAACCGTTATGGGGAACAGCGATCTTCATGGTGATTCCTCGAGCATTAATACTCGCGCCTTCGTACAACCAGACCGGCCGCGAATAGCAGGATCGCGGCCGCAACAACGGAGGGTGTCAGTTGCGACCACGGCAGTTGGTGAGTGTCTAACGGCGACGCCTCGCCAAACGCGCGGATGATGTCCACGCCGGGAGAGAGATGATGGCAAAGCAGAAGCAGCAGGATCAGGCTGCCGCTGGCGTATGCAAGCGAAAACGGTTCTTCCGACCATGTGGAGAAGAAGACATGCGCGCAACAGGGCGCGGTTAGAAACAGGATTGTGGTCAGGACAAGCCTGGCGAAATCGGCGGGCGTTGTGGCTTCACGCGCGGCCGGAAACAGGCCCCAGATGAGGAACGCCGTCAGGGCCGTCACCGCCGCCGTCTCCACCAACCCGACTGCGGCCCGGATCGCTAACAGCCGAAGCCTCGGAACAGGGAGCGAAATCGTGAATTGGGTCGATCCCGCAATGCCCTCCGAGAGGCCCAGCGGCGCCTGGGAGTTCACGCCCGAGCCGCCGAGCAAGACGGCAAGGAAGGTCAGCATGAACCACGCCGTCGTGAGGACGCGGGCGCCCGCCGCGTTCCGGTAGTTCAGCCGCAGGGCGATCAGCAGGCAGACGGCCAGGCCCAGGATGCGCCATCGCGTTTCCATCCACCCTTTCATCAGCAGCACGTCAGTTACTCCGCACGTGTTCCAGGAAGATCTCTTTGAGGCTCACGGGGAACCGTTCCACAGAAGCGCCTGGAAACGAACGCGCCTGTTCCACGATTGCCTCTACATTGCGGCTCGCCAGGATAGAAACCGTTCTCCCTTCCTGCCGCACGTGGTCCGCCCCCGCCAGCCACGAAATCGGAGCGGGCTCCCTTTCGAAAACGACGCGCAGCCGTTGGTATTGCAGCTTCAAATCGTCCAACGCGCCCTGCACTACTGCACGCCCACGATCGATAATGGCAATGTGGTCCGCGATCTGTTCGACTTCCGCGAGCTGATGCGAAGAAAAGAAGACTGTGGCGCCCTCAGTCGCAGTCAGAGCAACGAGTTCCTTTAACAACGTCTCGATCACCGCTGGGTCCAGTCCCTCGATGGGCTCGTCCAGAATCAGAAGTTCAGCTCGATGCGACATTGCCAGCAGCAGCATCAGGCTTGTCCGCATACCCTTGGAGAGACCTGAGACCTTGCGGTCGGGCGGCAGATGGAACATGTCCAGATAGCGCCGCTCCAGATCGCTACGCCACTCGGGAAAGAACGGCCGTGTGAAGCGGATGATTTGCTGCACGGTCATGTATGGATACAGGTGCTTGTTTTCGGAGACATAGCCGATGCGCCGCCGTAGGTCGGGATTTCCCTCAGGTCCGGTAACCACTTCGTTGATCACTCGGACCTCGCCACCCCCGGCTTTCAGAAAGCCGAGCAGCAGCCGAATCGTGGTCGTCTTGCCGGCGCCGTTCCGGCCGAGAAAGCCAAAGATACTCCCTTGGGACACCTTGAGGTCCAGCCCATCGACGGCCACGTGGCTACCGAAGGCCCTCCGTAGACCGGTCGTCTCGATGATCAAATCGCTCATGACTTTCTCCCGCTCAGCCTGCCCGCCTGAGTTACGGAAAGTTCGCTCTCAAATAGTCTTCGGACCTCCGGCTCCGTGACACCCAGAGACCGGAGGCGCTCGATCGCCGATTCCACGATGTTCTGTGCCTGTCGCATCACCTTCCCCCTCGCCGAGACCGACGGGCTGATAAAAGCGCCCAAACCATGCCGCAGTTCCACGATGCCCTCATGTTCAAGTTCGCGGTAGGCCCGCACCACAGTATTCGAATTCATGACTAATTCCTGTGCAAGAGCGCGGATCGTCGGCAGCTGATCGCCGGGGCGCAAAGCGCCTGTTTCGACTGCGTGTTTGACTTGCTCCATTAATTGAACATAGAGCGGAACGCCGGACGAAGCATTCAAGCGAAAGAATGTCATGTATTGTGTGCTAGTCCACTATTACAGTATACAATTCGGGACAAGTCTGTCAATGGTCTCGGTGGGTTCGTTCCTTTGATGGCGTGCGCCCAGTGTCTTCCTTACCAATGGCCCAATCTCAGGGTACGGCGTGGGCTTATGCTCGACGCCCTGCTTGTCCGTCCATTTCCGCGTTTCGAGCCGCCCTTCGGTCAGCACGGGCGAGCCCTTTTGGAGGAACTGGCTTGCAATCTCCGCGCTCCCGGAGGCGCAACACTTCCTTGACCGCTTTGCAGCCGAGGACGGCGCGTATCCATATCGGGCAGGGGCATTTCTTCCAATAGGGATCGCCCTTTCGCGCGCACGTATCCTTATGCCGGCGGAAGAGAGTGACTGTCGATAGGCATCATGCGGCTCCTTCTCCCGGGACGGATTGGGACGGAATTTGATCCCTGTCCGCGCAAGCCGCTGAATCGTTTGGACCTGCTCAAATCGGAGCCGCTTGCGCTCCGGATTCGCCGCCCTTTGCCGGATGCCCGAGAGTGTGACAAAGTAGAAGTCAGGAGACCCACCATGGCCCGCAAGACAGCAACAACGAACGGCACGCACCGGCGAAAGCTTGCGCGCAAGTCCGTTGGGGCCAAGCGGTCCGGTCGCCGCGAGAGTTGGAAGAAGGTCCTGGAGCGCAACCTCATTCTTGAAGGACTCTCGCCCGCCGAGGCGAAGGAACTCGTCGCAATTTCCGCGGAATAACCAGTGTCGCGACTAACAGACGTTCGCGGGCAGGTTGCAGCCTGGATCGACCATCTTAACCAGTACAACGAGATCGCAGAGCGAAATGTGCGCCGTCTGCGCGATCCCGCATATGCGGGCGGGTTTGCGCGCACGCTCCTGACCGGCGAGCGTGCCCGGCTGGGCGGTCACGAGTTCTGGATGGCCAACCTGCGCGAGCTCAACGGCCACGAATTTCCCACTGTCATGGCCGTGAACAGGAGGATTCGATCCGTCCGAAAGCTGCGCGTATTTGTCGGACATCGATTCACTCCAGCGGTAACCGGGAACCTGCGCCACAACCTGCAGATCGTGGTTCGTCCTTACGGCATCAGACCGGTCTACTCCGATTCCGACATGCCGAACGGTCCGGTATTCGAGACGATCCTGGAACGAATCCGCGCTGCCGATTTCTCCATCTTCGACGATCGCGAGACCGAGGTCCGGCCCAACGTGCTCATCGAACTCGACGCGGCAATCGGCATGAGAAAGCCGTATTTCTATTTCAACTACGGCAAGAAGCGCACCGTAAAGGTCAACAACCGGCACGAGCCGATCACAACGGCCAGCGATCTCGCCGGCATGCTCTACCTGCCGTACATGAGCTATCGCGAACTCTTCGTCGAATTCGCCCGGCGTTTGGCTGGTTTCCTCGTGGACAGAACGCTCGCCAAATGAGGGCCCGCTGCTAGGGTTGGTAGCCAATCTTCACGCCCACAAAACTCATTCGCGCCGAGGCGCCGCTCCACCCTTTGGAGCTGCTGCGGGTACTTCTACACTAACTTGGTATAGTCCAACATTGCCCGGCACGGGTCCCGAGAAAAGCACGCTTGCTGTGGCGGCGCCTATCGTGACGGACGGAGTGAGCGTCGTCCACGACAAAGGATCTGCGGCGGCGGCCGCACCAGTCGCCGGCTGGTTGGCCACGTTGCGGGACAAACTGTATAAAGCGGGATTCCGATTTGTGCTGGTCAAGTGGAGATGGGGTCTTCAGTTCGCGATGTGGGTCGTCACACCGATCAAACAACTTACATCGCTTCGAGACCACATTGACTCGAATCTTGACGGGTTGGTGCGGCGCTTGATCCGGAGTGGGTGTAGCCAAAGCTCGATTCATCCACGAGCCGAAGTCTCGATCGACTAACTAACGCTGATTACCTTCGACGCCGCGCAGCGGCGAATGATAGGCGCAACGGTAGTTATGAAATATCTTGATCGGCTTGGCGCTTGACAGTCTGACGAATCTTCTGTCTGCACTTCCCTGGCCTATGAGCTTGCCGTTCCGGTAGAAGTTCATGCCCTCATCAAAGCAGATCGGCGGGGAATTTCAAGACGACGTTTTTCCACAGACGCGTAAGTTGGTGGCGTACACGAGACCGAAGCCGTCCTAAGCCGTCCTCCTCCCTCAGTTCTTGTGCTTGAGCGCCGAGGAGAAAGGCAGATCCTGGATGCGCTGAAAGAGCGGCGCGTGCTCATCGACGAACTCCGGGGCAGGCCTCTTCTCCTTCTTGGTTTGAAGATCTAGGTGGCGGCTGGTGCGTCGATGGACTTCGCCGCGGCAGCCAAAAAATGCGTCGCGAATCACGGCGGCATTTCCGTGAAACGTATTCAGGCGTTCGTGCCTCTTGGCTAGGCTTCCATCAGGACGGAAGTAATAGTCCGCATAAAGGATCCAATCGCCCGATTCCGTCTGGATGGTGAAGAAGGCAGCGACCGGGATGCCAGCGTCGTCCATGTAGACAGCAGCCGCGGCGCCGCCACCGTCACCCAATGCCTTGACCTCGCGCCAGACGGGCTTCTGCTGCGGGTATGTTTCGATAAACGTCCGCACCTTCATGCGCTCCAGGTCCCTATCGATACGGGCAGCATACGCATTGATTAGATCGACGCCTTCGCATGGCACACTGGATTCGGTCCCACGAACAATAGCGCACGTCGCGAGAACGAGAGTGGCGCGCCAACGTCTCATTGAGCGAACAGATTAACATGGCGCCGCGAGTCAGGATTCGGCGCCCGCCTTGCCAAACTCATATCCTCTTTGGTTTTGTACTTGTGGCAAGCTGTCGCTTCCGCCGTTTACCAACGCAGTAATTATGGTCATCCTCGCCATCGTATTGCGGCAGTTTCAGCCCACTTGGCGCCGTGCGAAAGAAAAGCATCCCGCATTGGAAACATCCTCGGGGGTTTAACGAACTCACGGAAGTGTTCGGAGACTTCTCAACGTCTTTGAGCGCGGAGCGAAACAGGAAGGCTTCTCAAGCTTCGGTATAATCGCCTTTAATGGCACGGCGCGATCATCAACTACGCGAAGCGGCATTAGTTGGATACCAATATCAACTCGCCACGATCAACATTGCAATCAAAGACATCCGCAAGCGTCTCGGCAAGGTTAGTCAATCTGACGTTCCCGACAACATGCTCACTCCGCGCAAGCGTGCCAAGCGGCGGATTTCCGCAGTAGGCCGCGCTCGAATCGCAGAGGCACAGCGAAAGAGATGGGCAACAGCGAAACGGAAATGATTCCTCAATCACCCACACCTTTTTGTTGGGCGGCGTGTTTGGGCGGATGCTCGACCGACCACAGTCGAGAACACATCCTAACGAAGTCTACTCTTCCGGAGCCACAGGTCTTGATAGAGGGGTTCCCGTTCCAAGCCGGGCAACCGGTCGTTCTCCACAAGAACGACTTTTCTGCCAACATCCTTTGCCGGTATCACAACAACAACTTGTCTTCGGTCGATCAAGCAGGAACGTGGACATTTGACGCCCTTACGAACGCAGCAAGCGACAATCCCAGAAAGAAGAGCGTCGTTCGTGGCCACATGTTCGAGCGTTGGCTTCTGAAGACGTTGATCAACATCGAGCTTCTCGCAAACTTCAACACGCGAATCCCTCCTGAACTCGTGCGACGGGCTTTTGGAAAAGAGTCATTCCCTCCGCAAAGCGGCCTGTACTTCATCGGTCAACAGAGGAACGCAGTAACCGGAGAGCAGCGAATCACTTTCATGCGACTCCATGACCCCACGCAGAGCGGTGGTATGATCGCTGGAATATTTACCGTCGGCGGGTTTAAGCTCCTTCTGGCGCTTGGACCAATCCTTCAGTCGCACAACCCCCTAAAGCTTCAAAACAAGGACGGCACGACGGAGGAATATCGGCTCTTTTACCATCCACCCGGCTTCAAGTTTGACGCTGGCCACTTGGTAACGATCGATTGGCGGAAGCGCGTGAACACCGTAGCCACATCTAAGCGCAAAAAGCGGAATTAGCTCGCCCACTTCTTTCGGTTTCTAACTCGTTGTCGAGACAATCAACCTTTTTCTTTTGATTCCGCTTTTCCTTTGAGCAGCCCGACGACGCCAAGGCCGAGGTTGCTCAGACCGATCAACCCGACGATCCACTTCATTGTGTCAAGCGTTCGTGAGGACTCCAACGCACCAGAGGGCACAGGAACATTTGTTGAGTGCGCTGCTTTTGATCTTGCAGGTTTGTTATGGCGACGATACGGCGTGAGCATCTTCCCTCTAAAAGACTGTACGTACAAAATCCTGAACAGGCAGGATTTCTCATTTGCACAATTTGTTGAAAGGAAAGAACTTTTGCTTGGAGGCGCGGGTCGGGATCGAACCGACGAATAAAGGTTTTGCAGACCTTTGCCTTACCACTTGGCTACCGCGCCGTCTCGGAAGGGCTACTCGCAAAATAGCGCGGCGCGATGCCCCAAGTCAATCCGACGCCTTTGACTTTCCCCTCGCCGTTGCCTACCATTGCCCTATTCTATGAAACCCGCGGCAAATGCTTCGATTCTGATCCTCGCAGCCTTCTCGGTGGCGCTCGCCGCCGAGTCCTACCAGAAACCTCCCAAGGCGGTGCTCGACGCTCTCAACGCGCCGGCGACGCCCGTCCTCTCCATCAGCCCGACGCGCACGCACGCTCTGCAGGCCCGCGCCGTGCGGAATCCGTCCATCGCCGAGCTCTCCCAGCCGATGCTGCGGCTCGCTGGACAGCGCATCAATCCCAAAACCAACGGGCTGCATAACACCACCTTCAACAGCTCTCTCACCCTGCGCAAACTGCCCGAAGGCGTCGAGATCAAAGTCGAACTGCCTCCCAATCCGAAGTTCGGCGGCGGACGGTGGAGCCCCGACGGCGCCCACTTCGCCTTCACCAACACCACCGCCGCAGGGATCGAGCTCTGGGTCGGCGACACCGCGACCGGAAAGACCCGCCGCATCGAAGGCGTTCGCGTCAACGAAGTCATGAACCCTCCCGCGGCCGGCGGCGGCGGACGCGGCGGCTCCATCGGCGGCGCCGGCGGGGCTGGTGCCGTACAGTGGCTGCCCGACAGCAAGGGTCTGTTGGTCCATACGGTGAAACCCGCGCGCGGCCCCGCTCCGGCCGAAGCCGCGGTTCCCAATGGACCGCACGTGCAGGAAAGCCTCGGCGGCGCCGCTCCCGTCGTCACGCACGAGGACATGCTGCAAACGCCGCATGACGAGGATCTCTGGGAATACTACGCCACCTCCCAGCTCGCCACCGTCGATCTCGCGACTTCGAAGGTCACACCCGTCGGCAAGGCCGCCATCATTCAAGCCGCGCACGTCTCGCCCGACGGCAGGAACCTGCTGGTCACCACCATTCACCGGCCGTTCTCTTACCTGCATCAATACCGCGACTTCCCCAAAGAGGTCGAAGTTTGGGACCGCGCCGGCAAGGTGCTGCACAAAATCGCCAGCCAGCCGCTCGAGGACAAGGTGCCGATCAATGGCGTCGCGGTCGGGCCGCGCAGCATCCAGTGGCGGCCCAGCGAGGCCGCCACCGTCGTCTGGGTCGAAGCCCTCGACGGCGGGGACCTCAAGAACAACGTTCCGCATCGCGACCGCCTCATGACCCTCAAGGCGCCGTTCACCGGCGACGCCCGCGAAGTCATCAAGATCGAGCAGCGCTTCTCTGGCTGGCAGTTCGCCGCCAAAGGTGGCCTGGCCCTGGTCGAAGACTCCGAGCGCAAGACCCGCCGCGTACGCACCTTCCAGATCGATCTCGATAATCCGGCCGCGGCGCCGAAGCTCATCTGGAGCCGCAATAGCCAGGACCGCTATCGCGATCCCGGCAACCCGGTCCTCAAGCCCACCGCGAATGGCCAGAGCGTGCTGCTCCAGGACGGCGACAATCTGTACCTCACCGGCCTCGGCGCAACGCCCGCCGGCGACCATCCGTTCCTCGACCGCTTCAATCTGGCGTCGAAACAGTCCGAGCGCCTCTTCCGCTGCGACGACGACCACTACGAAACCGTCGCCGCGCTGCTGGACGACCACGCCGCCAAATTCCTCACCCGCCGCGAGAGTCCCACCGAGCCTCCGAATTACTACCTGCGCGCCGCCGGCGGACAGATGATCGCCGTCACCAGGTTTCCCGATCCCCAGCCGATCTTCCGCAAGATGACGAAGCAGCTCGTCACCTATAAACGCCCCGACGGAGTGCCTCTCTCCTTCGATCTCTACCTGCCGCCGGACTACAAACCCGGCACGCGTCTCCCGACCATCATCTGGGCATACCCCCGCGAGTTTGGCGACGCCGACACTGCCGGCCAGGTCAGCGGCTCCTCCAAACGCTTCACGGAAGTGACCGGCTATTCCCAGATCTTCCACGCGCTCGACGGCTTCGCGGTGCTCGACAACGCGGCCATGCCGGTGGTCGGCAGCGACCCCGACGCGGTCAACAACACCTACATCGATCAGATCGTCGCCGACGCCAAAGCAGCCATCGACAAGGCGACCGAAATGGGCGTGACCGATCCCGCGCGAGTCGGCGTCGGCGGCCACAGCTACGGCGGTTTCATGACCGCCAACCTGCTCGCCCACTGCGACCTCTTCAAAGCCGGCGTCGCCGAAAGTGGCGCGCACAATCGCACCTTGACGCCCTTCGGATTTCAGAGCGAGCGCCGCACCCTGTGGCAGGCGCCGGAGGTCTACCTCAAGATGTCCCCGTTCATGTACGCCGACAAGATCAAGACGCCGATCCTCCTCATCCATGGCGAGGCGGATGATAACGACGGCACCTTTCCCATCCAGTCCGACCGCATGTACCAGGCCATCCGCGGCAACGGCGGCATCGTGCGCCTCGTGTTCCTGCCCTTCGAAGCGCACGGCTATCGCGCCAAGGAAACCGTCGAACACGTCCTCTGGGAGAAGTTCGCGTGGTTCAACAAGTACGTGAAAAACGCGACCTCCGCCACGGGTAGCAACTGATGGGGCGCGTCTTTTGAACGCAAGCCGGGAGGCCTACTCCACCTAGGCTTTGCCGGGGGAGACCATTAAGACTAACTGCGAGGGGTGTTCCTTGCCGTGGTAGACGGTCTGATTCGCCTTGAGAAGTTTCGTCTCATCCGCGACCGGGCCGCCGGTGTTCGGGTTCCGGTCGAACCGCGGGAAATTGCTGCTCGAGATCTCCACCCGCACCCGATGCCCCTTGAGGAAGACATTGCCCGTCACGCCGGCATCCACCGTCACCCGATACACCTCGCCGGGCTTTAACAGTTCCGGGGCTTCCAGCGACTTCCTGTACCGCAAGCGCAGAATCCCATCGGTCAGATTGCGCGCATAACCGTCCGGGAAGACGTCCACCAGCTTGGCGGTGAAATCCGTGTCGCGCGCGCTCGTCGCCACGTACAGCACCACCTCCACCGGTCCGATCACTTCGAGGTCCTGCTTCAACGGGGCCGTCGTGTACACGAGCACATCCTTACGATGCTCTACGGGACGCTGATCCATGGGCCCCCACGGGAACACTTTCGGATTGCAACAGACCGCCCCGCCGCGGGTGGGCGCCGGGTCGTGCGGATCGAAAACAAAGTGATCCTCCGCGCCATGGACGGGGGTCTTCTCCGCCAGGACTCCATCGCCGTCAAGGGTATTGGCGCGCCCTCCGCTTTCCAGGAAGAAGCGCCGCGGACGGGCATCCTTGGGCGGCCACTCGCGCTCCTCGCGCCACTTGTTGGCCCCCATCACGAAAATCTTCAGCGGCGGCTGCGACACCAGGGCGGTGTCTTTGTGCATCAGCCACTGGTCGAACCATTCCAGTTGCAGCGACCGGACCGGCGCTCCATGGTCGGGTCCGAAATCGGTGTCCGCGAACGGAGACGACATGTTGTGCGGCCACGGCCCGATCAGCACGCGGTTGAGACCCGACGACTTGTGCAGCGCGGCGTACGCCTCCAGATCGCTCTGCGCGTAGTTGTCATACCACCCGCCGATGGCAAACACCGGCACGCGAATCTTGTCCAGATGCTCTTTTACGCTGATGGCGCGCCAGAACGAGTCGAATGCGGGGTGGGCCGTCACGTCGCGAAACATCTGCCACGTCCAGCCCGTCGCCGCCACATCCGAAGTCCGCAGCGGCAGGTGCAGCACGAACTTGGAAAAGTCCGGACGGAACCCCGGCGCTTTCAAATTCTCCGACATCCAGCCCAGACGATGCCCCAGCTTCATCGCGCCGCCGGGAGAATAATAGCGGTCGCGATAGTCGTCGTACCCGGAAACCACGGGAAAAATCGCCTTCAGGTGCGGGTTGCCGGCGAGCGCCGCCTTCCACTGCACGATCCCGCGATACGAGCCGCCCACCATCCCCACATTGCCGTCCGACCACGGCTGGCGCGCGATCCAATTGAGGGTGTCGTCGCCGTCGGCGCCTTCCTGCCGCAGCGGGTCGAACGCTCCCTGCGATTCGTAGCGTCCGCGCACGTCCTCCACCACCACGGCATACCCATGCTCCACGAAGGCCGCATGGTTCGGCCCAATTTCCTCGCCCTTTCCGTACGGCGTCCGCTCAAGAATGGTGGGCAGCCGCCCGTGCTCTCCCGCGGGCAGGAAGATGTTGGCGGCCAGTTTCACGCCGTCGCGCATCGGAATCCGCGCATAGATCTTCTGCGCCGGTTTCTTCGCCGCGAACGCCGCCGCGCACCCCAAAACTAGCCACCCAATTCGCACAAGAGCCGCCAATACCGTTCGGAAATCCCGTTCACCTGATGGCGGCTCCGGATGTGCCCGGCCCCCCGTTGGCCGATGGCTCTGGCCGCCTCGTTCATCGATGTTAGCAAAACCATGTGCTGCCGCAGGGACTCCCGTTCCGTCGCGCCCGGCGCGATGCGAATGCAGGCGTCCTCCGGAAACCGCGAGCACTCCTCCGATTCCGTCACCATCACGGGTTTCCCGATCCCCATCAGGCGGATGGCGATCCCGGACGTTTCCCCCGCGCCGGGATAACGCAGGTTGATGCACGCGTCGACCGCGGACGCCGCCGTCCAGAACTCGCGCTCCGCAAGATGCGGCAGGCGCACCACGCCCGCCTGGCCCAGCAGCGGCGCGACCGCGCGCTCCAGGTCGGTGGAGACGAACTCGCCGGCCACCAGCAGCGACGCGTTGCCGCCAATCGACCGGAAGGCGTCGAGCACCGCCAGCAGCCGCTTCGATTCGCGCAGGTAGCCGAATACGCCGAAGAGAAACCGCTCCGGTCCCACGCCGATCCGCTGGCGATAGCGCGCCATCTCCGCGTCCGCCGGCAGCGCGGGCTGAGCTAACAGGTCCGGAACCCCTTCCACCCGCGCCCCCGGCGCGTGCTCCCGAACCACCCGCGACGCCGCCGGTTTTTGCACCACAACGGCGCCGGCGCGCCCGGCGATGCGCCGCAGCATCGGGTAGTCGAAATACCGCCGCTCCGCTCCCGCCGCCGCCCTTCCCCGCCATAATTCCCGCGCCAGGCTGCGATTCCATTCGCCGTAGTTGAACACGAACTCTTCGACATAGCGCGTTTCGTCGAGTTGTCCGAGCAGGAAGTGGTGCAGGACCGCGTCGTGAAGGACGACCACTCCGGGATGCTCCAGCGCCCGCTCGTAAATGGCGGCGTGCAGACCGTTGTTGCCGATGTGGTACAGCGGCGCGTCGCACCGCCGCGGCGCAAGTTCGACCGGTCCGTGCTCGCGCAACCCCGCCAGCAGCGCCGCGGCATAGTCCGCGACTCCCGTCCGCGCCGGCGGCATCGGCGAGTAAAACCCGACGGTCATTGCGGCCGGTCCGCGCTCACGCCTTCTTCCGTTTCCCGAAGAGCGCCGTCCCAACCCGCACGCAGGTCGAACCCTCCTCGATGGCCGTCTCGAGATCGTGCGACATCCCCATCGAAAGCTGGTCCAACCCGTGCTCTTCCCCCAGTTCGCGCAGTCTCCGAAAATACGGCCGGGACGCCTCGGGGTCGTCCGACCAGGGCGGCATCGTCATCAGCCCCAGCAATCGCAGGTGGGGACAGCCGCGGACCGCCTCGATCAATTCCGGCAGTTCCGCGGGATCGGCGCCGCTCTTGGCCTCTTCCGCGGACAGTTTGACCTCCAGCATCACGTCCAACGCGCGCCCGCCCTCGTTCAAACGGCGCGCCAGTTTGGCGCTGTCGACCGTTTGCACCACCTGAAACAACTCCACCGCCTTCTTCGACTTGTTCGATTGCAGATGCCCGATCAGGTGAAACCGCGCGCCGGTCAGGTCCGCGACTGCGGGCGCTTTGCCTTCGAATTCCTGGACGTAGTTCTCGCCGAAATCGCGGAGCCCCAGGCCGTAGGCCTCGCGGATCGCGTCGGCGGGAAAGATCTTCGTCACGGCCAGCAGTGTGATTCCCGCCGGATCCCGTTTGGCCCGCCCGGCGGCGCCGGCCATCCGCTCCCGGACCGCCTGCAGGTTGGTTCGTAAGTCGCCCATCCAAAAATCAGTGTCTCATGCCCTGAAAAGGCGCCAATTTGACGCATTTTGGGCCCAAAATCGACGCAAAATGCGTCAATTTACATACAATTGTAGCCTTAATTCTGTTATCCTCGGCTTCAAAGACTCCAAGAGGTCTCGTCGCATGAAAACAACGTCTGCCCTAGCTTTTCTGCTCTTTTGTGCCACCGGAGCGTTCGCCCAGGTTGGCGCCGGACTGGCCGCCATTTCCGGAACCGTCCATGACGCATCCGGAGCCGCCGTGCCGGGCGCGACGGTCGTCGTCTCCAATTCCGGCAAAGGACTGAAACGGAATCTCCAAACGAACGAGACCGGAGCGTTCGCCGCGCCCGGGCTCACCCCGTCGGGCGGCTACGGCGTGACCGTGACGGCCAACGGTTTCAACACCTACGAGGTAAAAGATATCGAGCTGAACGTGGGCAGCAATCTCGCCCTGAAAATCGCTCTGACGATTGCCAGCGCCGCGACTTCGGTCGAGGTGAGCGCGGCCGCGCCCCTGGTGGAAGACACCAAGACCGACGTTTCCGGTGTCGTCGACACGAAGGCGATCACCGACCTGCCGATCAACGGCCGCCGTGTCGACTCCTTCGTGTTGCTGCAGCCCGCCGTCACGAATGACGGCACCTTCGGTCTCCTGACCTTCCGCGGCGTCGCCGCAGGGAACGCGTTCCTGGTCGACGGCAACGACACCACCGAGCAGTATTACAACGAGAACGCCGGCCGCACCCGCATCGCCTCCCAGATCTCCCAGGACACGGTGCAGGAATTTCAGGTCATCCCGGCCAACGCCAGCGCCGAATATGGCCGCGTCATGGGCGGCGTCGTCAACACCATTACCAAGAGCGGGACCAACCAGGTCCACGGCGGCGGCTTCTGGTTTTTCCGCAATCGCACGCTGAACGCCCGCGACCCCTTCGCCACCTTCGCTCCCGGCGAGTGGAGGCACCAGACGGGCGGCACCGTCGGGGGCGCGATCAAGAAAGACAAGCTCTTTTACTTCCTGGGAACGGAAGTGACGCGCCGCAATTTCCCGCTGCTGGGCAGCCTGATTCGCAACGGAGTCATCGACACCAACGCCCAGACATGGGTTGGGTGCGGGGCGCCGGCCACGCCCGCCCAGTGCTCCGCCATCAACAGCCTCCTGCCGCGCTTCTTCGGCCTCCTCCCGCGGCGCGTGGCGCAGGACATCGGGTTCGGCAAACTCGACTATTTCGCCACCGACCGCAATCACTTCACGGCGAGTTTCAATTACCAGCACATGGTGTCGCCGAACGGCATCCAGACGGCGGCGACGGTCACCAGCGGCAGCCAGATCACCAGCAATGGCGACGACGTGGTGCGTGTCCGCAACGGCAAGCTGAGCTGGATCGCGATTCCGACCAACACCATCACCAATGAGGCGCGGTTCGGCTGGTTCACGGACCGGCAGGCCGACACGTTCGACGACGCCCTGCTGGCGCCGAATCTCGGCTACCTCGTTCTCAGCGTCAACGGACAGGCCATCGGGTCAACCAATTACCTGCCCCGCGTCGAGCCCAACGAACAGCGTTTCCAGTTCGCCGATAACCTCACGTGGATCAAGGGGCGGCACTCCCTCAAGTTCGGTTTCGACATGGCGTCCACGGAGGATTTCGACTATTTCATTTCGAACGCCAACGGCTCGTACAATTACCAGACGGTCACCAACTTCGCGCTTGACTACAGCAGCCCGAATCTCGCCACCAGCAATGTGGGGAAGCACTGGAATTCGTATGCCCAGACATTCGGCAATCCGCTGGCGGACTTCACCATCAAGGACTATGCCTTCTACGCGCAGGACCAGTGGCGCGTCAGCAACCGGCTCAACCTCACGCTGGGCGTCCGTTGGGAGTACAACCAACTCCCGCAGCCGCCCATCGTCAATAAGGACTACCCGCAGACCGGCGTTATCCACTCGACGAAGAACGACTTTGCCCCGCGCGTCGGCCTCAATTACCGTCTGAACGACAAGACCGTCCTGCAGGCCGGTTATGGACTCTCGCACGCCCGCTTCCCCGGCGCGACCATCTCCAACCTGTTCAAGAACAATGCGGTTTATCAGCAGTCCATGAGCCTCAGTTCCACGCAGGCGCCGCAATTCGCGGCCGGACCGGTTTATCCGAACATTCTCCCTGCGGCGCCCACCGGGGCCAGCGTCTCGGCTACGTCGATTCAGTTCGCCGCGCCCAACCTCAAGACCCCGTACGCGGAACAGGGCAACCTGGGGATCCAGCAGCAAATCGGACGCGACGTTTCCCTGAACGTGTCTTACATCTGGAGCCGCGGCATTCAGCTTTATGGCGTCCGCGACTTGAATTTCTACGATGTGGGCCCGACCGCCACCTATTCCATCGTCGACGCCGCCAATAACCCGGTCGGCTCCTACACCACCCCGGTCTATATCGGAAAGCGTCCCGATACCCGCTATAACGGCGTGTACCAGGTGGAAAACGGCGTGAACAGCTACTACAACGCGCTCGCCGTGCAGGCCCGCAAGCGCTTCACACACGGGTTCACGGGGCAGCTTTCCTACACCTGGTCGCATGAGATCGACGACGGCCAGAGCTTCGGCGGCAGCACCAACAATCTGTTCGTCAGCAGCAACAGCTATTGGACGTACAACGGCAACTACAAAGCGGACAAGAGCAGCGGCGCGCTCGACCAGCGGCACCGCTTCGTGCTCTCGTGGGTTTGGGAGCCGAAGTTCACGAACCGGAGCGGGGCGTTCTTCAAGTACGTCGTGAACAACTGGCAGTTGACCAGCCTCACCACCCTGCAATCGGGCCGGCCTTACGTCGTCACGATCAACGTGACGGACACGCCGGTCGCCAACATGGCGAACCGGTCGTTGAACGGATCCGGTCTGAGCAGCCGCGTGCCTTTCTGGCCGCTGTACAGCCAGTACTATCCCGCCCGGTACAACTCGGACGCCAGCATCGCGAAAATACTGCCGCTGAGCGAACGCGTCAAACTGACCCTGAAATTCGAGGCGTTCAATGTGGCCAACACCTGGACGGCGACCTCCAATTCCAACTCCCAGGCCTTCCAGGAGGCAGGGTTGGTGATCAAGCCGACGCCGCTGTTCGGACAGCCGTCGGCCGACGCCGGCTTCCCCGATGGAACGCAGGCGCGCCGCATGCAGGTCAGCGCCCGTTTCTCCTTTTGATCGGCTACACCCGTGGGACGGGCGTCGCCGGGCACCCGTCCTGTCCACCCGGTCCCTGAATTAACGAGTCATTTATCCCGTGTTCACCCCCCGTAACCCTACCCTTTGTTATGCTGAGGTATCAGGGTTTTGAGAGGTTAAGACATGAACAAACTGTTCGCGGTGAGTGTTTCCGCGCTCGCATTCTGCGCAGGCGCATACGCACAGGTAGCCGGCGTCGGCTCGATTACGGGTAGTGTTCGCGATGCGTCGGGCGCGTCCGTCCCCGGCGCTCAAGTGGTGGTGGCCAACGACGCCAAAGGCATCCACCGGACCGTTCAAACGACAGAGGCGGGCATCTTCGCCGCTCCGTCATTGGTTCCTGCTCCGGGATACGTCGTGACCGTCACCAAGCAGGGATTCAGTCCCTACGAAGTCAAGGACCTGACTCTCCAGGTCGGACAGGTTGTCGACCTGTCGGTGTCGCTCAGCGTCGCCGGCGCAGCCACGCAGGTCCAGGTGGAGGCGACCGCTCCCATCGTCGATTCCACCAAGACCGATGTTTCCCAGGTGATTGACACGACGCAGATTCAGGACCTGCCCATCAACGGGCGCCGTGTCGACTCCTTCGTGCTGCTCTCGCCCGCCGTGGTGCCGGACGGGACCTTCGGACTGGTTTCCTTCCGCGGCATCGCCGGAGGCAACTCGTTCCTCACCGACGGCAACGACACGACCGAGCAATACTACAACGAGAACGCCGGCCGCACCCGCATCACCTCGCAGATTTCGCAGGACGCCGTGCAGGAGTTTCAGGTCGTCTCGAATAACTACTCCGCCGAGTTCGGCCGCGCCACTGGCGGCGTCGTCAACACGGTCACGCGCAGCGGATCGAACTCGTTCCACGGCACGGGCTACTGGTTCTTCCGCAACCAGGATTTCAACGCCAAAGACACATTCGCGACGATTAACCCCCTGGAGAAGCGCAACCAGATCGGCGTCAGCGCCGGCGGCAAGGTCGTCAGGGACCGTCTCTTCTATTTCTTCAATTACGAAGCCATGCGGCGCACGTTTCCGCTCATCGCGTCCATGACCGCCGCCGGCAGCTCGGTCTTCGACACCAACGGCAACTTCATTGCGACCTGCACGGCGAGCGCCGCGCAGTGCGACGCCGCGCGCCACTTCACCGACCGGCAGTTCCAGACGTTGGACCGCACCGCCAACCAGGATCTGGGCTTCGGCAAACTGGACTGGCGCCCCACCGACCGCAACGCGTTCAGCGCCAGCCTGAACCTGCTCCGCTGGGTTTCTCCCAACGGGCTCCAGACGCAGGCCGTATTGAACAACGGCAACGGCGTCGGGAACAACGTGAACTCCTCGGTGCGCTCCAAGTACGGACGGTTTACGTGGACCGCGATTCCATCCAACAGCATGGTGAACGAATTCCGCTTCGGCTGGTTCAAGGACAAGCAGTTCGATTACCCCAACGACAAGCTCGCCATTCCGGGCATCGGTTTTCTCGGCATCAACGTGACGGGGCAGAGCAACCTGGGCACCGCGACCGATTATCCCCGCACCAACCCCAGTGAGAACCGCTTCCAGTATGCCGACACGCTGACCTGGACGCGGGGCCGCCATACCCTGAAACTCGGCGGCGATATCACCCGCACCGAGGACTATACCAACCTGCTGTTCAACCGGACGGGCACCTACACGTTCCCCAATTGGACCGCCCTCGCTCTGGATTTCTCGGGCAACACCACCGGCGCCAAAGACTGGTCCACGTTCACCCAGACCATCGGCAATCCGGAAGTCGATCTGTTCATCACGGATTTCAGCCTGTTTGCGCAGGACCAGTTCAAGGCCTCCGCGCGGCTGACTCTGAATCTCGGCCTCCGCTACGACTACTCGAAGCTGCCCCAGCCCACCGTCACCAATCCGGACTATCCGGCCACCGGCCGCATTCCGTCCTACGGCAAGGAATTTGCTCCGCGCATCGGCTTTGCGTACTCGCTGGACGACCAATCGAAGACCGTCGTTCGCGGCGGCTACGGTATCTTCTATGGACGCTACCCGGGCGGCCTGATCAATACGTTCTTCCTGGGCAACGGTCTCTATCAGAAGTCGATCTCGCTCAACTCCTCGAATGCCGGCGACAAGGCGAACGGCCCGGTGTTTCCCAATGTGCTTCCCAACACCGGCGCGTTCAATCCGCCGGCCGGCTCCGTCAGCCTGAACATTCCCGCCGCCGATTTCCGGACGCCCTACACGCAGCAGGCCGATATCGCTATCGAGCGCCAGCTCGCCAAGACGCTGTCCTTCACCGCGTCCTACATCTGGAGCCGCGGCCTTCACCTCACGTCCGTGCAGGATATCAACATCGGCGCGCCCGTTTCGTCGATCACGTATCGCATCAACGACGCGTCGGGCACGCAGACCGGCTCGTACACCACTCCGATCTACGTTCGGCAGAACCGGGTCGATCCGCGCTACGCGCGCATCAACATCGTGGACGCGGGCTTGAATAGCTGGTACAACGGCCTGGCGCTGCAGTTGAACAAGCGGATGGCGAAGTCGTTCACCGGCTCCGTTTCCTACACCTGGTCCCATGCGATCGACCAGGGTCAGGGCGGCGCCGGAACCCCCAACATTTTCGCCAGCGGCGGTCCGCAGTCGTATGTTCCGGGCGACTATCACGGGGAGAAAGGCACATCCAACCTCGACATCCGGCAGCGTTTCGGCGTGAGCGCGGTCTGGCAGCCCACGATCATCCGGAACGGGAACGCGGCGGCGCGGTACATGATCAACAACTGGCAACTCGCCGTTCTGGCGTTCGCCAATTCCTCGCCGCATGCGACCCCGACGGTTCAGGTGGGCACGACACCCGCGCCCACCGGGTTCACGTCGGCGAACAACGGCACCTTGAACGGCTACACCAGCAGCGGTTTGGGCGGGCGGGTTCCGTTCCTGCCGATCAACAGTCTGGATGTCGGCCCCGCCTCCAAGATCGACGCGCGGCTGTCGAAGCTGTTCCCGATCGGCGAGCGGGTCAAGGCGATGTTCACCTTCGACGCGTTCAACGTCCTGAACCACCGCTACTTCACCAGCGTGAACAGCCGCATGTACGTGTATGCGCTCACCGCCGGCGTGCCCACGCTGACGTACCAGTCGAACGTCGGGCAGGGCACAGCGTCGCAGGGCTTCCCGGATGGGACCAATGCGCGGCGTCTGCAGATCGGCATGCGGGTGATCTGGTAGGGTTCCGCAGGCAGTTCCAGGGGCAGGCGCGAGTGCGCCTGCCCCCTTTTGCGTTTGATTCGTCAGAAGAAATCGTGGGTAGACTCCGGTTCGGGGAGCTTGCCAAGCGAGTGATAGAGGGCGAGTTCGATGACTCGATAGGTGCGAAAGCCGTAGGATTTTCTCGTGGTGACTTTGGCCCTGTTGTTCAGACCTTCGACGACGCCGCTGGAGAGCAGTTTTTGATGGCAATGGTTTAGAATCGTGACGAGTTGCAGCATGGCAAAACCGGGGTCGAAAGACTATCAGAATAACCGCGTCGTGACCGCGAGTTCCGAGATCCTCTGGTTTTCGCGGCAGCCGGGTGATACAAAGAAGTTCTCGTGACGATACGGAACCGTGTGTCGCGTGTGGCAGCACTCGCAGCACTTTCAATACCCTGCCTGCTGGCTCAAGGCCAACGCCAGTTAACCGTTGTTCGGAAGGTTCCGCTACCTGAGGCATTGAACGACGATGTAGCGTTCGGTGGTCTCAAGGAGATGAGCTGTGATTCCGCCGGCAATATCCTTGCGCCGGTGAACCGGAAATATGGAAGCGCTACAAGGCTCGTTTTCCGGATCGAACCTGACGCGAGAACGACTGTCCAGTACTCAATTGACAATGTGCCGGAAGTCAAGAATGGCGACATCATTGAGTTCACGGTTGAACCGAACGGCGATGTCCACCTGCTCGTACGCCAAGTTCTCAAATACTCCGCTGAGGATGAGCCTAAATCTATTGGCGACACTTTCGTGATCCGCTACGATCGCGGAGCCCACCTCGTCGGCCGAACCCGGTTAGGTATTCGTAGTTCCGATTTTCTTCCGACCGGTATCGCCGTCCTCGACAACGGTGGCTATCTGATCGTTGGCCGGCTTTACCATGATGGCTTCTTGCAAATCGTGTCCCAACTCTTCAGTGAAAGCGGCACGCCGGGTCCAAAGCTGGAGCTGAATGGCGCTGGCACTAAGCCGATGCTTGGCAAGAGCGTACGGGCTACGAGGGTCGTCAGACCAGCGGCTTTGAAATCGAACGGTTCAATCTACGTCCTCCGCGGTTCCAGCGCCGACCCGATCTTTCAGCTATCTGACAGCGGGCGGCTCATTAAAACCATTTCGTTGAAGGGCCCGCATTTTGAATTCAGCGCTCCCCATGTATTCGAAGACACGCTAGTTGCGCGCAGGCTTCCGGTTGGCGACGAGGGGTCGGACACTGCTCAGTATGTAACCTTCAATCTTCGAACAGGTGACCCTCTGGAGACCCTTACAATACGCGCAGCCAGGGCGGGCTTGGCCTGTTACCGCCGCGACGCGCTTACTTTCATGGGTGATGATCCCGCAGTTCCCAATTCCTGGGCAATTCTATCCGCCAGACCCTGAGGCGGATTTCTCCCGCATCAGGCTCCTTACATTTGAGGAACTCGTCCGGTTGCCGGCCTCCCATGACCCACAGATTCCTCCGACGAGGCTTGCGTTTAAACAGATTACGCGCTCTCCAGAATGATGCCCAACCGTTTCCTGTGCAGCCCTTGAAGAAACAATAGAGCCCGCTTGGGATCCCCCATATGGTAAACGTATTCCATGGATCAGCTCTGCCACCATCACCTCACAGACTTGTGGATCAAGAGCATCAATGAAGGAGTTCCTTTATGAAGATCAACACTCGACGCTGGTACTTCAATAAGTTGGCGACACTGACGGCCGTGACCGGCGCGCCGATTCTTTTCGCTCAGCAGCCTCCATCTGGAGCGACGCCATCGGCCAGCCCTGCTGGAGATCGGTCTCGCCGCAGCAACCACACACACAATGGAATCTATTATTTTTCCGGCACTGGTTCCAATGACGGCTACCCCAAAGACGATCACATTCTCGTAACGGACCCGTTCGAGAAGCACGTCACTCGAACAATGGATGCGCTGAAGAAATCGCTTGAGCGCGCAGGCTGCACGATGGACAGCATCCTTCATCTGGAGATTTTTCTCTGCCTTCCTCACGCCGATAATGTCCCGATGCCAACGGGCAAAGCCCGGTTCGATGCCCATAAAGCGCAGTACGACGCATTGAACAAAATCTACGGGACTTACTTCAGCCCCGGCAAAGCTCCGTCCCGCGCCTGCATGGCTGTTGAGTGGATTCCTGGCGATTCGTTAATCGAAATCGTTGGAAGCGCATTGGTCGTCTCCCCCACGCCGGCCGGCTAAACGGACAATTGTGCGACTGGCCGTCGTACTCTGTTTCGCCCTCTGCACAACCGGCTGTCTGCGCCGGCAGGGCCGCAATAGCGATTGCCGGTGGCCCATGGAAGTAGCCGGCCACCGAGCCGGCGGACGACATCTCAGCGAAGACGCGGAATTGGCCGAGGATCTCGCAATTCGCTATGCCGACACCCACCACGGGCTCCGAACCCCGTTTTACGTCTCGGGTGAAGCATACGATGCAGCCAGAGATGCATGCATGAATTCGCTCTTTGCTCAGATTGCCAAACAGCATGGCGTGGCGCCGGAAGACGTGGAAGCCTCTCTTGGGCACAACCGGACTTACATCGATTTGGCCGTGACTCTGCCTTTCGCCCTGCTCTATCTGATCGGCTCCTGGTTTGCCTGTGGCGCGATGTGGAGGCGTTATGCACCTGCGGAGGATGGCTGGGGTCCTTCACTGGTGATGGCTGTTTTCTGTTCGCTGGTTTCGGGAGTCGGCTGCACAATAGCGGGCGAGGTTTGGTCGTGGATGGCAGAGACGTACCGCCTTGGCAACAGCCACATGAGTTACCGTGCACAACGATTACCGTGGGCGCAGCACCGTGGCGCGTTCTTCGTTGCGGCAGTGATTCTATTCTGGGTGGCAGCGTCCATACGGCTTTGGCGGGTCCGCCAGCGGCAGCCGATAGGAGACACCTTTTCCGATCAGCCGTTGTGAACTCCCCAACTTGTCGAAATGCCCCGCCTTCCGGCCAAGCTGGGCCACTACCAAGCCGCCGATGCCGCAAATCTAAAGCGTTTTTCCCTTGTACGTAGTACCGCCGCCGTGGTACCTCTGTCGCGGGAGGTGCCATGGCCCCCTATTCGATGGACCTGCGCCAGCGGGTCGCGCGCGCGTGGCCCACCCGGATGCGACGCTGACGGATCTGCGTGCCGCGTTGCCGACAACCGTGGCCCTCAGCACGCTGTGGCGCACGATCGACCGCTTGGGATTTACGCTCAAAAAAAACGGTACACGCCGACGAACAGCGACGACCTGATGTCGCGGCCGCACGACGGCAGTGGCGGGCCTGGCAGCCACTGCGGGACACGCGCCAGTACGTCTTCCTGGATGAATGTGGGGTGACGACGGATCTGCTGCGCCGGTACGGGCGCAGTCCGATCGGCACCCGGCTCCGTGATCACACCCCCTGCGGGCATTGGGAGACCCACACAGTGGTCGCGGCGGTGCGGTTGGACGGCTTCGGCGCCGCGGCCGTGTTCAATGGCCGATCGACAACGCGACGTTTCTCGCCTACGTCAATCAAATCCTGATTCCGACGCTTCGGCCGGGCGATGTGGTGGTGCTCGACAACCTCGCCGTCCACAAACAACCCGCCGTGCGCGCGACGATCGAAGCCGTCGGTGCCCACCTCCGCTTCTTGCCGCCCTACAGTCCGGATTTCAATCCGATCGAACTGGCCTTTGCGAAACTGAAAGCGTTCATACGCGCGGCGCGGCCCCGAACATTTGACCACGTCTGCGACTTGATCGCTGTCGCGCTCGGCCTCTTCACGCCCGCTGAATGCCGAAATTTCATCGGGCACTGCGGATATCGAGTTTCTACAGCGCTATGAAAAACGTTCCTAAGGGCTGAGGGCGAAAAGCTGAAGAGCCTGCCCTGAGCCTTCAGCCCTTTGCCTTTGAGCCCCCCTTGTCTTACCATCGGCTGGAGGAGAATGCGCATGAGAATCAGGATGATCCGCCACGCGGCGCTGATGCTCGCCATGGCCT